>NZ_DASVTL010000085.1:0-131719 GCF_036387595.1 Sphingomonas sp. | reverse complement strand
GGGGCCGTTCAGCGCGCCGACGAAGTTGGTGCTGGTGAAAAAGGCGTTGATCGATGACGGATCGGAGGCAGCGGTCAATGATGTGGCGCTGGCCGGATAGACGCCGTTGATCGTACTGCCGACGCCGCTGACGTTGTTGTTGGCGCCCGTGTTGACGATGGCGAACTGTTCGTCTGCGGTGATGGCCGACGCGGCCACGGACTGATCGGCTACCGACGCGAATTGCGCCGCAGTGATCGCGACAGGTGCCGGCGTCACAGTTGGCGGCGGCGTTGGTGCGGGCGGAGGCGTCACGATGGTGATGCTGCCGGCACCGGGCGACGCGACATCGTCGGCGCCGCCGCACGCGGACAGCGTGGCCAGCATGGCCGTGGTCATCAGGTACAAGCCGGTACGCGTGCGTGCCATGAGATATTCCCCCGTTTCGATGGTCGGTGCGGGTCAGCCGGTTGCCCGCCGATCCCCCTGCCGCCGCGGTTAGCGGCGCTTCGTTACAGCGGGGGTACGGTTCGGCGACTCCCGCGTGACAGCGGTGTTACGATCGTGTGACGGTCGTCGGGGGTTCACGGGGGTGCGCGTCAGCGGCGGTAGCGGTGGCCACCGCGATTGCGGTTATGCGAATGGTGGGAAGCCTGATCCTCCCCGCCTGGCGGGGAGGATCGTAGAGCGCATCCTGTGCGGAGAGGATAGCAGATCCAAAAACCCCCGCCGCGGCGTGGCCGGACGGGGGTGTATCTGGTGGGCGCGACAGGGATTGAACCTGTGACCCCACCCGTGTGAAGGGTGTGCTCTACCGCTGAGCTACGCGCCCGGTAAAACCGGAAGGCGGCCTCTACGCAACGCCTGCCGGGCTGTCCAGTAGCAGTTGGGCAAGCCGCCGCAGGCGATCAGTTGACGCTATCCTTCAGGCCCTTGCCGGCCTTGAACTTGGGCTGGCTCGACGCCTTGATCGTCATCGGCTCGCCGGTGCGGGGGTTGCGGCCGGTGGAGGCCTTGCGCTTCGAGACCGAGAAGGTGCCGAATCCGACGAGTCGTACCTCGTCGCCCTTCTTCAGGCTCGAAGAGATCGCGTCGAATACCGCCTCGACCGCCTTGACCGCGTCGCCCTTGACCAGTCCCGACGTGTCGGCAACCGTCGCGATCAACTCCTGCTTGTTCATGCTTTCCTAATCCCCGGCAAATGGAACGCGCCGCGACCACGGCGTTCGCAAACGCCGGGGCAGCCTCGCCAATCAGTAAGGCAAGCCCCCACCCTTGAGTCAACGTCCGATCGGCGAAGCCCGCCTACTAATGTTGATTAAGGCGCACCCCTCAATGATGCAATTCGCCACCCGCTGGTGCAACGCCGGGGGGCGGCAGCGCCGCGAGTTCATCCGCGTCGGTCCAGTCGATCGCCACCAGCGGCTCGACCAGCGCCAGGCGCAGCACCTCATCGACATGGGTGACGGGGATGATCTTGAGCCCCGACGTGATGTTCGCAGGGATGTCCGCCAAGTCCTTTTCGTTCTCCTGCGGGATCAGCACCGTCTCGATACCGCCACGCAGCGCCGCGAGCAGCTTTTCCTTGAGGCCCCCGATCGGCAGCACGCGCCCGCGCAACGTCACCTCGCCGGTCATCGCCACCTCGCGGCGCACCGCGACTCCGGTCATCGTCGATACGATCGAGGTGACGATGCCGACGCCGGCCGACGGCCCGTCCTTGGGAGTCGCGCCCTCGGGCAGATGGATGTGGATGTCCTTGCGCTGGAAGAGACTCGGCTTGATCCCGTAGCTGGGGGCGCGTGCCTTCACGAAGCTGAATGCGGTCTCGATGGATTCCTTCATCACGTCGCCCAAAGTACCGGTCAGCTTGGCGGCGCCCTTGCCCGACACGGTCACGCTCTCGATCGTCAGCAATTCGCCGCCGACCTCGGTCCACGCCAGCCCGGTGACCGCGCCGATCTGATGCTCGGTCTCGCTCAGCCCGTGGCGGTATTTCTGTATCCCTGCGAACTCATGCAGATTCTCCGGCGTGATCGTCACCGACGTCGCCTTGCCCTCCAGGATGCGGCGCAGCGCCTTGCGGCACAGCTTGGCGATTTCGCGCTCCAGCGTCCGCACGCCGGCCTCGCGGGTGTACATCTGGATCAGCGCGCGCAGCCCCTCGGGCGTCAACGTGAACTCGCCCGCCTTCAGCCCATGCGCCTCAATCTGCTTGGCAATCAGGTGGCGCTCGGCGATGGTCGCCTTCTCGTCCTCGGTATAGCCCTCCAGCCGGATGATCTCCATCCGGTCGAGCAGCGGCTGCGGCAGATTCAGCGTGTTCGCGGTGCAGACGAACATCACGTCCGACAAATCCAGATCGACCTCCAGATAATGATCCTGGAACTTGGAATTCTGTTCCGGATCGAGCACCTCGAGCAGCGCCGACGCCGGATCGCCGCGGAAGTCCTGACCCAACTTGTCGATCTCGTCGAGCAGGAACAGCGGATTGCTCGTCCCCGCCTTCTTGAGGTTGGTGACGATCTTGCCGGGCAGGGAGCCGATATAGGTTCGCCGGTGGCCGCGAATTTCGGCCTCGTCGCGCACCCCGCCCAGCGACTGGCGGATGAACTCGCGCCCGCAAGCTTTCGCGATCGACTGGCCGAGCGAGGTCTTGCCGACGCCCGGCGGGCCGACGAGGCACAGGATCGGACCTTTCAGCTTGTTGGTGCGCGCCTGCACGCCGAGATATTCGACGATCCGGTCCTTGACCTTTTCCAGGGCGTAATGATCCTCGTCCAGCACGGCTTGTGCAGCCGCGATGTCCTTCTTGATCTTGGACTTCTTGCCCCAGGGCAGGCCCAGCAGCACGTCGAGATAGTTGCGCACGACCGTCGCCTCGGCGCTCATCGGCGCCATCGTCTTCAGCTTCTTCAGCTCCGCGGTCGCCTTGGTCCGCGCTTCCTTCGACAGCTTGAGAGTGGCGATCTTCTGCGTCAGTTCAGCGATCTCGTCGCCCTCGCCTTCCTCGCCATCGTTGCCTAGCTCGCGCTGGATCGCCTTCAACTGCTCGTTGAGGTAATATTCGCGCTGGGTCTTCTCCATCTGGCGCTTGACCCGGCTCTTGATCTTCTTCTCGACCTGCAGGACGCCGAGTTCGCCCTCCATCAACGCGAACGCCATCTCCAGCCGCTTGGCGGGATCGGTCTCGACCAGCAGCGACTGCTTGTCGGCCACCTTCACCTGGATATTGGCCGCCACCGCATCGGACAGCCGCGCGGCATCGTCGATCTCGGACAGCTGAACCGCGGTCTCGGCGGGCAGCTTCTTGTTGAGCTTGGCGTAATTCTCGAACTGCGACACGACCGAACGCATCAGCGCCTCGGTCTCGTTGCCCTCCGCCTCCAGATCCTCGACCATATGGATGGTCGCGGTCAGATACGCGTCGCCCTCGGTCAAATCATCAAGCCGGCCGCGCGCCTTGCCCTCGACCAGCACGCGCACGGTTCCGTCGGGCAGTTTGAGCAATTGCAGAACGGTGGCGGTGACGCCGACCTCGTACAGGTCTTCGCGTGAGGGATCGTCCTCGGCCGGGTCGAGCTGGGAAACGAGGAAGATCTCTTTATCCGCGGCCATCGCAGCTTCGAGCGCGGCAACCGACTTGTCGCGACCGACGAACAGCGGCACGATCATGGCGGGAAATACGACGATGTCACGAAGCGGAAGAACGGGGTAGATTTGGGTCATGAAAGCTCCGGCAACCCCGAACAAGGGGCTGATACCTGCTTTATATGGGGAGAATTCCGTCTCCATCAATCGTCGCGCGCTCACCCGCTGACATGATCCTTGCGATCTTTCTTGCCGCGGCCGCGCCCCAGACGGCGGGCAAGCCCCCGATCACGCCGCAGACCCAGGTTTCCGGCGGCGTACGCCCCGCCGAGCAGCTGGCACTGCGCTTCGACGCGGTCGATCTGGCGATCGAGATCCTGCCCGCGGCCAAGCGGCTGCGCGGGGTGGCCACGCTGACGTTCACTGCGGAAACGCCGCTGTCGCGCCTGCTGATCGATCTGGACCGCAACCTTCCGGTTTCGGCGGTGTCGATCGACGGTGTGGCGCTGAAACCCGCCGCCTGGTCCAACCCCGACGGGCGGTTGACCATCACGCTGCCCTCGCCGGCGCGGGCGGGCGCGGCACTGGTCGCGCGGATCACCTATGGCGGGGTGCCGCACGTCGCGGTCAACGCGCCGTGGGACGACGGCGTGGTCTGGTCGAAGACCAAGGACGGTCGCACCTGGTTCGCGACAACCGCGGAGGGTTATGGCTGCGACCTGTTCTGGCCCTGCCTCGACTTCCCGACCGGGGAACCCGGCAAGGTCGATCTGCACATAACCGTGCCCAAGGGACTGAAAGCGCCGTCCAACGGCGTGCTGCTGGGCGTCGACGCGCTGGCGGACGGGCGGACGACCTGGAACTGGCGGGCGAAGCGCCCGAACACCTACGGCGTCGCGCTGAACGTCGGCCCGTATGAGGAGGTCAGCGGCACCTATCGCAGCCGCTACGGCAACACCGTCCCAATGATCTACTGGCACCTGCCCGGCGAGGCGCAGAAGGCCAAGGGCCTGTTCGACGAATTCGCGCCAACGCTCGATTTCTTCGAAAGTGTCATCGGTCCCTACCCGTTCGGCGACGAAAAGGTCGGCGTGGTCGAGACGCCGCACAAGGGCATGGAGCACCAGACGATCAACGCTTACGGCAACGCCTACGCCAAGGCGCCCGAGGGCTTCGACTGGCTGTTCAACCACGAATTCGCGCACGAATGGTTCGCCAACCAGCTGACCGCAGCGAATTGGGACGATTACTGGCTGCACGAGGGTTTCGCGACCTACATGCAGCCGCTCTACGGCCGATGGCGCGAGGGCGAGGCGCGCTATGCCGTGATGATGGAGGCGCAGCGCAACCGCATAGAGAACAAGGCACCGGTCGTCCGCGGCATGATCCTGACCGAGGAACAGGTGTACGAGCCGGGCAAGGGCGGTGCGGGGCAGGACATCTATTTCAAGGCGTCGTGGATGCTCCATACGCTGCGTTGGCTGATCGGCGATGCGGCGTTCTTCGACGCGACCCGGCGCGTCGTCTATGGGCGGCCGGATCCGAAACCCGGCAACTTCGCGCCGCGCTATGGCTCGACCGCGGAGTTCGAACGTGCCGTAATCGAGGTGACCGGCAACGATTACGCCTGGTTCTTCGACGTGTACCTGCGCCAGGCCCCCCTGCCCGAGATCGTCACCACGCGTCAGGCGGACGGCATGGTGGAGTTCCGTTGGAAGACATCCCTGGCCAAGCCCTTCCCGATGCCCGTCGAGATCGCGATCGACGGCAAGATGCGGCGGCTGGAAATGGCAGGCGGCGTCGAGAGAATCGCGATCCCGGCGGGCGCGCATGTCGTGATCGACCCGTCGTCGCGCATCCTGCGGCGCAATCCGGCAATCGAGGCGTTCCAGGCCTATCAGGCGGCGCAGAGGGAGAAACCATGACGGACACCGTGTCGACGAACGAAAGCGGCCTGTCCGTCGGGCTGAAGCGCAGCGCGGAGATGGCGACGATCTTCATGATCGGCGACGGCCTGCTGGGCCTGCTTCAACCCCACCGCCACGTTGCGCTGTGGCGCTCCCCGGTGCGCACGGTCGACGCGCTGGTGCGGCCGTTCGCCGATCGGCCTGCACGGCGACGCACTTATGGGCTGCTCCAGGGCGCGGCGGGGCTTGCACTGGCAGCACGGCTGCGCATGCGCTGAGAAGCGTCTGCCCGCGTTGCGACACATCAACGACCAGATGCGCGGACGCAAAACGGGCGCCGGTCACCCGACGCCCGCCTCATCTCCAATGGCACCAGCCTTCAGGCGGCGTCGCCGGTCTTCTTCTTCTCGGCATAGACGCGGATCGGTTCCTTGCGGCCCTCGATCACGTCCTTGTCGATCATCACCTCGTCCACCCCGTCCATGCCCGGCAGGTCGAACATCGTGTCGAGCAGGATGCTCTCCAGGATCGAGCGAAGCCCGCGCGCGCCGGTCTTGCGGTCGATCGCCTTGCGCGCGACCGTCACCAGCGCGTCGTCGGTGAAGTTCAGATCGACCTGCTCCATCTCGAACAGCTTCTGGTACTGCTTCACCAGCGCGTTTTTCGGTTCGCTCAGGATCTTCACCAGCGCGTCGATATCCAGGTCTTCGAGCGTCGCGATCACCGGCAGGCGGCCGACGAACTCGGGGATCAGCCCGAACTTCAACAGATCCTCAGGCTCGGTCTGGCGCAGCATCTCGCCCGTGCGGCGTTCCTCGGGCGCGGCGACATAAGCGCCGAAGCCGATGGACTTGCCCTGCAAACGATCGCCGATGATCTTTTCGAGACCACTGAACGCGCCGCCGCAGATGAACAGGATGTTGGTCGTGTCGACCTGCAGGAACTCCTGCTGCGGATGCTTGCGCCCGCCCTGCGGCGGCACGCTGGCGGTGGTGCCTTCCATCAGCTTGAGCAGCGCCTGCTGGACGCCCTCGCCCGACACGTCGCGAGTGATCGACGGATTCTCGGCCTTGCGGCTGATCTTGTCGATTTCGTCGATATAGACGATCCCGCGCTGCGCCCGCTCGACATTATAGTCCGACGCCTGGAGCAGCTTCAGGATGATGTTCTCGACATCCTCACCGACATAGCCCGCCTCGGTCAGCGTCGTCGCATCCGCCATCGTGAACGGCACGTCGAGGATGCGCGCGAGCGTTTGCGCCAGCAACGTCTTGCCGCAACCCGTCGGCCCGACGAGCAGGATGTTGGACTTGCTGAGTTCGACGTCCTGCCCCTTGGCGCCGTGGTTCAGCCGCTTGTAATGGTTGTGGACCGCCACCGAGAGCACGCGCTTGGCGCGCTTCTGGCCGATGACGTAATCGTCGAGGACGTTGCAGATCTCCTGCGGAGTCGGCACGCCGCCGTCCTTCTTGGACACAAGCGCCGACTTCGTTTCCTCGCGGATGATGTCGTTGCACAGTTCGACGCACTCATCGCAGATGAACACCGTCGGCCCTGCGATCAGCTTGCGCACCTCATGCTGCGACTTGCCGCAGAACGAGCAATAGAGGGTGCTCTTGGAGTCGCCACCACTCAACTTCGTCATTCAATCACCTCTCGCGCCTGGGGCAGCGCGTGCCATCTGGAGGGGGGCCACCGTAACGCACCGCCCCATTCCTACAAATCAAATCGTCCACATTGCGTGAACCTGCAACATTTTACGAGGCGGACACCGCTGCCGCGCCCGTATCGTCGGTGGGCGCCGGACGCTTGTCGAACACCTCGTCGATCAAGCCAAAGGCCTTTGCCTCGTCGGCCTGCAAGAAGGTATCGCGATCCATCTTGCGCTCGATCTCCTCGATCGGCTGCCCGGTATATTGCGAATACAATTCGTTCAGCCGAACCCGGATGCGCAGAATTTCACGCGCCTGGATCTCGATGTCGCTGGCCATACCCTGGGCGCCGCCCGACGGCTGGTGGATCATGATCCGAGAATTGGTCAGCGCCACGCGCATGCCCTTCTCGCCCGACGCCAGCAGGAAGCTGCCCATCGACGCGGCCTGGCCGATGCACACCGTCCCGACGCGCGGCCGGATGTACTGCATCGTATCGTGGATCGCCATGCCCGCCGTCACGACGCCGCCAGGCGAGTTGATGTACATGAAGATATCCTTCTTCGGATTCTCCGATTCCAGGAACAGTAGCTGCGCGGTGATGAGGCTGGCCATGCCGTCCTCGACGCCGCCGGTCACGAACACGATGCGCTCGCGCAGCAGGCGACTGAAGATGTCGAACGAGCGCTCGCCGCGATTCGACTGTTCGATGACGATGGGAACGAGTCCGCCTTGCGTCTGCTGAAGGCCGAGGCCGGCGTGAGCCAGCGGACGCGCGAAATCACCGGTCTCGAACGGATTGTGCATGAAAGTCTCTCTTATGCCCTGGAACCGCCAACATCGGCGCTTGTCACCGCGAGTTCAACCCCGGGCGCGGGGTAGGCGAGATACGCCAACCGCCGCACCTCGCGCCGCCCACGCACCACCGTATCGAGGATCAACCCTGCGAAAAGGTTGAGCGCGGCCAGGATGACCAGCCCCGTCACCAGAATCGCCGTGGGAAATCGCGGCACCAGATGTGTCTGCATATAGGTGAGCACCAGCGGCACCGCGAGCGCGACCGCCAGCAGCGCCAGCGCCATCCCGATGCTGCCGAAGAACAGAAGTGGCCGCTCGATGCGATAGAGCGTGACGATCGTGCGCCCGATCCGCCAGCCGTCGCCATAGGTCGACAGCTTGGACGCCGACCCCTCCGGCCGCGCGAAATACGGCGTGGCGATCTCGGCGCACGGCATCTTCAGCTCCAGCGCATGGACGCTGATCTCGGTTTCGATCTCGAACCCGGAACTCAGCGACGGGAAGCTCTTCACGAACCGCCGGGAGAACACCCGGTAACCACTTAGAATATCGGTGAAACTCCGCCCGAACAGCCGCGCGAGCATCCCCGTCAGCAAGGCGTTGCCGAAACGGTGGCCGCGACGATAGGCGAGCTCGGCTTCCGACACACGCGCGCCGACGATCATGTCGAGTTGGTCGTCGAGCAGCCGCGCGACCAGCGCGGGCGCGGAGGCGGCATCATAGGTCGCGTCGCCATCGGCCATGATGTAGATGTCGGCGTCGACATCGGCGAACATCCGGCGGACGACGTTGCCCTTGCCCTGGATACGCTCGCACCGCACGATGGCGCCCGCGTCGCGTGCGACCGCGATCGTCCGGTCGGTGCTGTTGTTATCATAGACGTAGATGCGCGCGGAAGGCAGCGCCGCGCGGAAGCCCGCGACCGTCTGCGCGATCGCGGCTTCCTCGTTGAAGCAGGGCAGCAGGACGGCGATGGTCGGTCCGGTCATTCGCCCCACTCCCTCATCCGTCACCCCGGACTTGGTCCGGGGTCCATCGCTCCACAAGTACCGCCGCTGCTCGTGGCACGATGGAGGCCGGAACACGTCCGGCATGACGAACGGTTCTACTGCGCGCTTTCTGCCTTCGCCTTCTTGGCACGCGGCTTCTTGACCGGCGCATCCGCAGCCTCGGTGCCCTCCGCCGCTTCGGCGGCGACGGGCGAGGATTCCAGCACCTGCGTTTCGGCTTCGACCGGCGGCGCCAGCTTCTTGGCACGCGGCTTCTTGGCGGGCTTGGGCGCCTCCACCGGCGCTTCCTCGCTTACCGCTTCGTGCGCGTGATCGTGCCCCGCGTGATCGTGGCCCGCATGGTCATGATCGTCATGATTATGGACATGGGTGCCCGTCGCGAAGCCATCCTCGCTTTCGATCGCCGCCTCCAGCTCCTCCTTGGTCGCCTCGCGGTCGGTGATCTCGGCCTTGGAGAAGAGGAAATCGACGACCTTGTCCTCGTACAGCGGCGCGCGCAGCTGGGCGGCAGCCATCGGCTCGGACTGGACGTACTGGATGAACTTCTGGCGATCGTCGGGGCCATATTGCTGCGCCGCCTGCCCGATCAGCCGGTTCATTTCCTGGGTCGTGATCTCGACGCCATTGGCCTGGCCGATTTCGGACAGCAGCAGCCCAAGACGGACGCGGCGCTCGGCGATCTTGCGGTAATCGTCGCGCTCCTTCTCCATCTCGGCCTTGGCGGCTTCGGGATCGGCCTCGTGGCCGGCCTCATGCTCAAGCTGCGACCAGATCTGGGAGAACTCCGCCTCGACCATCGACGGGGGCACTTCGAAGTCGTGGTCGCCTGCCAGCTGGTCGAGCAGCTTGCGCTTCATGTGGGTGCGCGTGAGGCCGTTGTGCTCCTGCTCAATCTGGCCCTTCACCAGCCCGCGCAGCTGCTCCAGGCTTTCGAGACCGAGGCTCTTGGCCATCTCGTCGTCGATCGCGCTTTCACCGGCGGTCTTCACCGACTTGATCTTGAGGTCGAAGGTCGCCGGCTGGCCGGCCAGTTCCTTGGCCTGATAGTCCTGCGGGAAGGTCACCGAAATCTGGCGCTCCTCGCCCGCGGTCACGCCGACGATCTGATCCTCGAAGCCGGGGATCAGACGGCCGGATCCAATCTCGACCGCCATGTCGGTGCCCGTTCCACCGTCGAATGCGACGCCGTCGGCGGTCTTGCCGACGAAATCCATCGTCACGAGGTCGCCGGTCTCGGCCGCCTTTTCGCCGGCATCGTCCCAGCGCTTCTGCTGGTCGGAGAATTGCTTCAGCTGCGCGTCGATCGCCTCGTCGGCGACCGGCACGGTCAGCCGCTCCAGCTTGATCGCGTCGATCGCCGGCGCGGGCACCTGGGGCAGCACTTCGAGGCTGACGGTCAGTTCGGCGTCCTTGCCCGGTTCATAGCCGTCGCCGAGCGCCACCGAAGGCTGCATCGCGGGGCGCAGGCCCTGTTCGGCGATCAGCGCCTGCACGCCTTCCTGGATCGCGGTGTTCAGCGCGTCCTGCGTCAGCGCGGGGCCGTGCATCTTGCGGACGAGATTGGCGGGCACCTTGCCGGGGCGGAAGCCAGGCATGCGGATCTGCGGGGTGACCCGCTTCAGCTCGGCATCGACCTTGGCGTCGATGTCGCGTGCGGTGATGGTGAGCGTGTAGGCGCGCTTCAGCCCCTCGTTCAGCGTCTCGACAGTCTGCATTGGAAGCCTTCGTTAAGGAGAAATTCGTGTGTGCTCGTCCCGCCAGCGGCGGCGGGAATGGTGCGGGCGAAGGGACTCGAACCCCCACATCTTGCGATGGCAGGACCTAAACCTGCTGCGTCTACCAATTCCGCCACGCCCGCTTGCGGCCGAGCCGTAAGGCGGGCGTCTATACCAGTCGCGCGGGCGGGGGCAAGCGCTGCGGCACATGCGCGTCGTGCGGCAGGCGAAACCGTTCGCCGCGATCACGCGTTGAGCCTGCGAAGGAGAGACCAAGATGGCGACCCAGCCTCCCCCCGAAAGCCCCGTTCCCGATAGCCAGCCGGTGCAGCCCGACATGCCGCCCCCTGAATTTCCCGGCACCGCGCCCGATTTCGATCAGCCGTCGCCCGGCACCGCCCAGCCGCTGCAGATGTGAGGCGCGGCGCGTGATGACCGAGCCGACCGAACCGGTGACGGTGGACGAGACCACACCCGTCGATCCGGACAGCGAAGCGCCATCGAGCCGCGTCGGCCCGCGCGGCGACGGCATTCCCGAGCCGCTCCCTGGCACCGACCCGATGGGTTCGGAAACCGGCGGCTTGGCCGGCACCAGCCGTTGATTCAGAAAGGAAGCGAATTGCAAAACTCTCAACCACAGCCCGACGCGCGCAAGGACGAGCGCAGCGACCTCCAGCAGGCTGTCGAAGCCCGTGCCGACGCGGTCGCACGCGGCGAAGGGGGCAAGGAACCTGCCCCGATGACGGACCCCGGCGAATATGCCGGCACGGCCGGCACCGGTGGCGTCGTGCGCAATCAGGACATCACGCAGCAGTGAAATGGACCGGGTGGAGCCTTACGGCTTCACCCGGCGCGCGGTGAGAATACGGACGGGCTTGGCCGGCACTTCGCCTTTGAACGCACCGCGCACCGTCGCCGCCGGATTCAGTGGCGCGTCGAAGATGCGGACGACCACGTCCATGCCCTCCACCACCCGTCCGAAGGCGGCATAGCCCAGATTATCGCCCGGTTTCATCGGATCGGCGTCCAGACCCGGCTGATCGCCCAGCATGATCGTGAACTCGCCGCGCGCGGTTCCAGGCGCCAACCGTGCAGTCGAGATAGTGCCTTCCAGATGCTTGATCCCGGTCAGCGTGGTCGGCTCGTGCCTGATCGGCGGCAGCGAACGTTTCGGATCGCCGTTCATCCCGAACTGGATGAAGCCGAAGCGCGGCGCGACATGGGATACGCGATATACCGTGACGCCATCGAGCCGCTTTTGATCGACGTAACGGAGGAAATTGGCCGCGGTCAGCGGCGCTTTCTTGAGCTCGACCGCGATGACGAAGCGCCCTTCCGCGGTGTCGATCGCGACGCGCGGCAGGGAAGGATCGACCGTCAGCGGCGTCGGTAGGGGCGTCGGTGTCGCGGCCGGCGTCGGAACCTGCGGAGCGGCAAGCGCGATCGCCGCCATCACGTATGCGAACATGATCCTAGCTCCTCTACGCCTCGCCGAGCGCCTTGCGGACGAGAGCGTTGACCACGGTGGGATTGGCCTTACCGCCCATCGCCTTCATCGTCTGACCGACGAAAAAGCCGAACAGCGCAACCTTGCCGCCGCGATATTGCTCCAGCTGGCCGGGGTTCTTCGCCATGACGTCGGCGATCACGCGTTCGATCGCGCCGGTGTCGCTGGTCTGCTTCAGCCCACGCGCTTCGACGATTGCGGACGCCCCCTCTCCCGTCTCCAGCATTACTTCGAACACCTGCTTGGCCAGGCTGCTCGACAGCGTGCCGTCGGCGATCAGCGACAGCAGTTCGGCCGCCTGGCTTGGGCCGACCGGACTGTCGTCGATCCCGCGACCAAGCCGATTGAGCGCGCCGAACAGTTCCGACGTCGTCCAGTTCGCCGCCGCCGCCGGCTTGGCGCCGGTATCGAGCAACGCGTCGAACCAGCGCGCCGCCTCCACCTCGGCGGTCAGCACGTCTGCCTGATACGGGCTGATGCCCAGGGCTTCGTACCGCTTGCGCTTGGCATCAGGCATCTCGGGAAGCGATGCGCGGCAATCGGCGAGAAAATCGTCTTCGAGCACGAGCGGTAGCAGGTCGGGATCGGGGAAATAGCGATAATCGTGCGCATCCTCCTTCGATCGCATCGACCGGGTTTCGTTGCGGTCGGGATCGTAGAGCCGGGTCTCCTGAACGATTCTCCCGCCGTCCTCCAGCACCTCGACCTGTCGCTTCGCCTCCTGTTCGACCACGGCCATCACGAAGCGTACCGAATTGACGTTCTTCGTCTCGGTACGCGTGCCAAGTTCTTCCCCGGGCTTGCGCACGCTGACGTTGACGTCGGCGCGCATCGACCCCTCCTCCATATTGCCGTCGCAGCTACCGACATACCTCAGGATCGCACGCAGCTTACGCAGGTAAGCCCCTGCTTCGGCTGGGGATCGCATGTCCGGCCGGCTGACGATCTCCATCAGTGCGACGCCCGAGCGATTGAGGTCGACATAGGATCGCGTCGGGTGCTGATCGTGCATCAGCTTGCCCGCATCCTGTTCGATATGGATCCGCTCGACGCCGATCCGCTTGGTCGCTTCGGGCGCCTTCGGATCGGGAGCGATATCCACCGCGCCCTCGCCGACGATCGGGTGATAGAGCTGGCTGATCTGATACCCCTGCGGCAGATCGGCATAGAAATAGTTCTTGCGATCGAACCGCGACCAGGAATTGATCTGGGCGTCGATCGCCATGCCGGTACGCACCGCCTGGCGGATGCACTCCGCGTTCGGCACCGGCAGCATTCCCGGCATCGCCGCATCCACCAGGCTGACCTGGGTATTGGGTTCCGCACCGAACTTCGTGGCGGAGCCGGAAAACAGCTTGGCGTTGGAGGTGACCTGGGCATGCACCTCCAGCCCGATCACGACCTCCCACGCGCCGGTGGCCCCCTGAATGCGGTAGCTGGTGTCGGTCATGGATGCGTCTCTGGCGTGATGAGGGGGAGGTCGGGAAATATGCGCCGGTATATGGTCGGATCGCGCGTTACGAGCGGCAAGCGAAGCGCGGTGGCATGCGCACCGATAAGAAAATCCGCGAGAACGCGCCTGCCGGCATCTACCGAACGCGTCCGGCGCCAACGGCCGAAAGCCCTGCCGGCTTCGAAAGCTGCATCCTCTGCCACATCTATCACGCGAAGAGAAAGAGGCTGGAGAACCTTGCGGAGTTCTTCGACCGAATCGTAGCCTGGGCTGAGTTCCGCCACGACAATGATGTTGATCGCGCCGCCGCCGATCTTGTCGGCTCGAGCGAGCTGTTCCGACGACCAGCCCGACCAAATCGGGTCTTGCGACAAGACGTCGATAAGGACATTCGAGTCGAAGAACATCAATCCGGATCGAGCCGATGAGGACGGATGAAGTCCATGTATTCATCCGTGGTTGCGAAACCCGTCTTCATCGTGCCCGCCACGCTGTCGATCGCCGCCCGGATACGAACGCGGCGTTGCTCGGGCGTCTCGTCCGCGCCGCGAGGCAATACCACGGCTTCGCCGCGATCGTTGACGCCGACCGTGATCGGCGCACCGGGCGCAAGCCCGACGCGGTCGCGCACCGCCTTGGGAATGAGCACCTGACCCTTGCTGGTCATGTTGCCGTCGCTGGCCTCAGTGATCGGCGAATAGGCGTTCATACGATCCTCCAAGTGTTACAAGTGGTAACACTTCCGCGCAATTGCCGCAATCACCACCATAGATCCGGACGCGCCACGAACCCTGCCCGCTCCTCGATCGCCAGCCCGGCGTTCAAGACGCTCTGCTCGTCGAGCGGTTTGCCGATGATCTGCAGCCCAAGCGGCAGTCCGCCGGCGTCGACCCCGCCGGGCACCGACATCGCGGGCAATCCGGCCAGGCTGGAGGGTACCGTCAACACGTCGTTGAGATACATCGCGATCGGGTCTGCCGACTTCTCACCGAGCGCGAACGCCGCCGAGGGCGCTGTCGGGGTGAGCAGCACGTCGCAAGTCGCCCACGCCCGTTCGAAGTCGCGCGCGATCAACGTGCGGATCTTCTGTGCCTGTGTATAGTAAGCGTCATAAAAGCCTGCGCTGAGGACATAAGTGCCGATCATTATCCGGCGTTTCACCTCGTCGCCGAAGCCGTCGGCGCGGGTCGCGGCATACATGTCCTGGAGCCCTGCACCCTCCGGAAGATCGCGCAGGCCGTAGCGGACGCCATCATAACGCGCGAGGTTTGATGAGGCCTCCGCCGGCGCAATGATGTAGTAAGCCGGAAGCGCGTATCTGGTGTGCGGCAACGATACGTCGACGATCTCGGCGCCCGCATCGCGAAGCCAGGCGATCCCCCGCTGCCAAAGAGCGTCGATTTCGGGGGGCATGTCGTCCACCCGGTATTCCTTGGGAACACCGACCCGCTTGCCCCTCATATCGCTGGACAATCCAGCTTCCCATGCGGGCACGTCGAGCGGCAGCGAGGTGGCGTCGCGCTTGTCGAACCCGGCCATCGCTTCCAGCAGCACCGCGCAGTCGCGCACGTCGCGCGCCATCGGCCCTGCCTGGTCGAGCGAAGAGGCGAAGGCGATCGTGCCCCAGCGCGAGCAGCGGCCATAGGTCGGCTTGATGCCGCTGATGCCCGTGAACGCCGCAGGCTGACGGATCGAGCCACCCGTGTCCGTGCCGGTCGCGCCAGGGCATAGCCGCGCCGCCACCGCGGCCGAACTGCCGCCCGAGGAGCCGCCGGGGGTCAGCGCAGCGTTGCCGCCATCCCCGCGCCGCCACGGCGAGATGACGTTGCCGAACGCGCTGGTCTCGTTCGACGATCCCATCGCGAACTGGTCCATGTTCAGCTTGCCGAGCATCCCCGCACCCGCGTCCCACAGGTTCTGCGACACCGCGGATTCATATGGCGGCACGAAGCCTTCGAGGATGTGGCTGGCCGCGGTCGTGGCGACACCGTTCGTGCAGAACAGGTCTTTCATGCCGATCGGCACGCCGGCCAGCGGCCTGGGCGCGTCGCCCGCTGCACGCGCCGCATCGGCCGCATCGGCAGCCGCCAGCGCATGATCGGGCGTCTCGACCAGAAAGGCGTTCAGAGGCTTGGCCTTCGCAACCTTGGCGATGAAGCCCTCGGCCACTTCGCGCGCGGTGAAATCCCCTGCGCGCACGCCGTCGCGGATGGCGACGACGCCAAGTTCGGTCAGGTCCGTCATTCGATCACCTTGGGCACGGTAAAGAAGCCGTGTTCGCCCTGGGGCGCGTTCTTCATCAGCAGGTCGCGGATGCCGCCGTCGTTCACCACGTCGTCGCGCAGCCGAAGATGGTTGGGGATGACCGCGGTCATCGGCTCGACACCGGTCGTATCGACCTCCCCCAGCATCTCGATCCAGCCCAGTATCTGGCCGAGTTCGGGCGCCATGCGGGCCGCGTGCTCGTCGGTGATCGCGATGCGTGCGAGGCCGGCGATCCGTTTGACGGTTTGGGTATCGACTGACATGGCCTGCGGCTAGCACCGCGCGGCTCGCCCACGCAACCGCTTATGCCGGCACGGAAGGACGAGGTTTGGCACGCAAGTTTCTCTACGTCGTCGCGGCTCTGATCGTGCTGACGATCGCGGGCGCCCTGGCCTACAGCGTCGCGGGCGTGCGGATCATCCGCTGGTGGGCGGTGCCGAGCGCGAAGTTCCAGCTGCTGCCCGACGTCGCGCCCAAGGCGTATGCCGATGCGAGGATGTGGATCGCCCGTCCGGACATGGCAGGCAACCCCGCCCTGTGGGCGCCGGCCGGCTATGCACCCGGCAAGTCTCCCCGCGCCGCGGTGTTCTTCATCCATCCCACCTCCTTTCTTGGCACGTCGCGGTGGAATGCAGCGCTCGACGATGTGGAAACAAACGCCCGCACCGCCCTGTTCCTGCGCGGTCAGGCGAGCGCGTTCAACGCGGTCGGGGCCATCTGGGCGCCGCGCTATCGCCAGGCGACGTTCGGCGCGTTCCTGACCAATGTCGCCGCGGCCAACCAGGCCCTCGACCTCGCCTATCGCGATGTCGCGGCGGCGTTCGATGCTTTCCTCATGCAGGCGGGGGACCGGCCGATCATCCTGGCGGGACACAGCCAGGGTTCGCTCCACCTCACCCGGCTGCTGCGGGAAAGGATCGCACCGGACAGGGCGCTGAAGGCGCGGATCGTCGCCGCCTATGCAGTGGGCTGGCCGGTGTCGCGGGCGACCGATCTGGCGAGCATGGGGCTGCCGGAATGTCGCACATCGGCACAGACCAGCTGTCTGCTGTCGTGGCAGAGCTTCGCCACGCCTGCCGACCCATCGCTGATCCTCGACGCCTTCGACACGACGACCGGATTCGACGGCCGACCGCGCAAGCGCACGCCGATGGTCTGCACCAATCCGCTGACCGGCACGGCCGACGGGACGGCCCCCGCGACCGCGAATCTGGGCACGTTGGTTCCCTCGGCCGACCTGTCGACTGCCGGCATCACCGCCGCAGGGGTGGGAGCGACGTGCGCGGGGCGCGGGATCTTGATGCTGGATCGGGAGGTCGAACTCGGACCCTATCTGCTGCCGGGCAACAATTATCACGTCTACGACTACAGCCTGTTCTGGGCGAACGTCCGCGCCGATGCGGCACGACGGCTGGCCGCGTTCCGGTGATCGGCACCAGCCAACACGATTTTCGCAGCAGCCTGCCCGATGGCGGGCGGCTGCTGGGGCTGGACGTCGGCACGAAGACGATCGGGACCGCCTTGTGCGACGCCGGCTGGTCGTTCGCCAGTCCCGCACTGCTGATCCGCCGAACCAAGTTTCAAAAGGACAAGGCCGCATTGACCGCCTTGATCGCGGCGCAGGCGGTGCGCGGGCTGGTGATCGGGCTACCCATCAATCTCGACGGATCGGAAAGCCCGCGCAGCCAATCGACGCGGGCGTTCGCGCAAAACCTCAAGGATCTCGCGCTGCCGATCCTGCTGTGGGACGAACGCTGGTCCACCGTGGCGGTCGAGCGCACGATGATCGAACAGGACATGAGCCGCGCCAAGCGGGCCGAGCGAATCGACAATCTCGCGGCCGCGCACATCCTTCAGGCAGCGATCGACGCCCTCGTCGCGGTCTGAAGGATCGGCAGGTGTTCGAACCTGAGCGGTCAGTTCCTGACCAGCGCTGCCGTGTGAACGCCGCGGGTGCGATCGACATGGGTGAACGCGGTCTTCACGTGCGGTGCGGTCGCTTCGTTGATGGTTCCGCCGAGCATCAGCAGATGGGCGGCAACCGCGGGGTGCACGCCAAGCGCGGCGGGAACCGGCTGCGGGGCGTCGGTCGACGGCAAGGCCCGTAGGCGAGCGATAACCGCGGGATGATTGCCCAACATGCCGGAAGATCCCTCACCTGGTCCCGCGGCCTGGATCGCCGTTACGGGAACCATCGCCAGCAAAGCGGACGCGAACAGGTGGGTATGGATAGTCATCATCGTCTCCCGGACCGATATCGCGCAGCGCGATCGATCGTTAAGACTTACTTAAGGCATTTTGCTGCGCTGCAACACCAACAGTTGATCTGCAGGGATCCTGATTCGGGATACTCTTGTCGCTAAGTCATTGATCGCGAACGTCATGCAAAACGGACATCCGTTCATGCAGACTTTGCACCCGTACCTGGCCAGCGTGCGCGGGCGGCAAACCCAGCTTGTCGGGTGCCGCCGATGACGCTAACCCGCCACCTCGATGACCGCATCGCGCCACAGCCCCGCCACCGGGATCGCCGGAGGCGCCGTGTTTCCGCACAGGCATCTGACAGGCATCGACGGCCTCCAGCCGCATGAGATCGCGTTCCTGCTGGATGAGGCGGAACGTTGGGTCGACGCGAATCGCACCCATGCCGCGCCCGACAAGCGGCTGGCAGGGCTGACCCAGATCAACGCTTTTTTCGAGAATTCGACCCGCACGCTGCTGAGCTTCGAGATCGCGGGCAAGCGGCTGGGCGCGGATGTGGTCAACATGCACGCGGCGCAATCCAGCGTGAAGAAGGGCGAAACGCTGATCGACACCGCGCAGACGCTCAACGCGATGCGCGCCGACATATTGGTTATCCGCCACATGGCCAGCGGCGCGGTGCGGCTGATCGCGGACAAGGTCGATTGCCCGGTGCTCAATGCCGGCGACGGGTGGCATGAGCATCCGACCCAGGCGCTGCTGGATGCGCTCACGATCCGGCGGCGGTGCGGCGGCATTCACAATCGGCGCGTGGTGATCTGCGGCGACGTGCTGCACAGCCGGGTCGCGCGGTCCAACATCCTGGCGCTGACCGCGCTTGCCGCCGAGGTGCGGGTCTGCGCGCCATCAACGCTCATGCCCGCCGCGATCGAGCGGATGGGGGTGGAGCCGTTCACCGATTTCGACGCCGCACTGGCCGGCGCCGACGTCGTCATGATGCTGCGCGTCCAGACCGAGCGGATGAGCGGCGGCGAAGTGCCGTCGACCCGCGAATACCGCCTGCGCTACGGCCTGACCGCCGAGCGCCTCGCCCGCCTGCCGCACGCGCTGGTGATGCACCCCGGACCGATGAACCGCGGGGTCGAGATCGATTCGAGCGTCGCCGACGGGCCGCAATCGGCGATCACCGAACAGGTCGAGATGGGGGTAGCGGTGCGGATGGCCTGCCTGGACGTGCTGACCCGGCGCGCGCGCGGCGTCGAGGGTTGGGCGTGATGCTGGCGTTGGTGAATGCGCGGGTCGTGTGCCCGGTGGCGGGCGTTCGGCCCGGCGGCGTGCTCATCGACGGCGGAGCGATCGCTGCGACGGGGGAGTTCGAGGTGCCGTCGGACGCGGTGACCGTCGATTGCGCAGGCAAGACGCTCGCGCCCGGCATCGTCGATCTCGGCGTCTTCGCGATCGACCGGGCGGCGTTTCGCGCAGGGGGGATCGTCCGGGTCGGGCTGATGCCCGATCAATCGCCGGTGCTCGACGATCCCGGCATCGTCCAGCGATCCGCGCTCGTCGGCAAGCCCGACCTGTGGATTCACCCGATCGCCGCCGCTACCCGTGGGCTGGCCGGCGAGGCGCTGGGCGAAATGGCGGTGTGCGCCTCCGCGGGTGCGAAGGCGGTCGGCACCGGACGCGGCTGGATCGCCGACTCGCGCGTGATGCACCGTGTCCTCGCCTATGCGCGCGATCTGGGGCTGGCGGTGATCGCGCACGCTGAGGACGGTGGGCTTGCCGCCGGTGCGGTTGCCACCGCAGGAGAAACCGCGACCAAGCTGGGGCTTCCGGCAGCCCCCGCGATTGCCGAAGCGCTTGCGGTGGCGCGCGACCTCATGCTGGCGGAGGAGACCGGGGCACGGCTTCACCTGCGTCAGGTCACAACGGCGGCGGCGCTGGACCTGGTGAGCGCAGCCAAGCGGCGCGACGTACCGGTGACATGCGGCATCACCCCTGCCCACCTGCACCTGTCCGACATCGCGATGAGCGACTTTCGCACCTTTGCGCACCTCTCTCCACCTCTGCGCGCCGAGGCGGATCGTCGCGCGACGCTGGCCGCGGTGGCCGATGGCACGATCGACGTCCTTTGCTCGGGCCACGATCCGCACGGACCGGAGGCCAAGCGTCTGCCCTTCGTCGATTCGCGTGCCGGCATGGCGGGATCAGAGACGCTGCTGCCACTGGCGTTGATGCTGGTGCGCGACGGGCTGGTTACCTTAGATCGACTCTTCGCGCTGCTCGCCGCCAATCCTGCTCGCGTATTAGGTGTCGGCACGGGAACGCTTACGCCGGGCGCCCCCGCGGATCTGATGCTTTTCGATGCGCAAGCGCCGTGGCGGATCGACGGCGACGCATTGCACGCGTCCGCGGGCAATACGCCGTTCGACGGACTTCCCGTACAGGGTCGGGTGCTGCGCTTGTGGAAGGGTGGTCGCGAGGTCTGAGCGACGGCGAGCCGCTATCGCGAGGCGAGTTGGACGCGCTTTGCAACCCAGGACGCGACGCGGTCGCCCGCCCCTGCACGCACGAAGCAAGCGCCGCCGCTCGCACGATAGCTGCGGCAGATCGAATCGGCCTGCGCGCGCGCGAACCCGCCGAACGCCAGGCGATAGACCGCTCCGTTCTTCGATGCGTAGCGCGCGTTGGTTGGCGTGCGCGCGGCGAGCGCCGGCATCCGCCGGGTCGCATGGCGCCAGCCGTCGCGTGCGATTGCGACGTTGCTGAAGGCGCCGACCTGGACGAACCAGTCGCCGCTCTTCGGTGCCGGTAGCACCGCCTGCGTGAGCGCAACCTTCATCGCGCGCGGTTCCGGCCGGATCAACGGCACGGGTGTGGCGACCGGACGCGGCGTGAACGCGCGCGTGGCAAGGCTGACGTCGGCGGCCTTGGCTTGCGGTGTAGGCAATGCCGCGACCGCAGCCTCGGCGACCGCCAGGGGCACATCGACGGCAGCCGGGCTGAGCGTGGTGGAGACCCGCAGCGGCGAACTGCCGTGCGCTTCCGCCGGGCCGATCGCGACCGGAGCGACGAGCGCCAATGCGATCGGTTGTCCGGGGTCGGGCGCCGCGCGGACGCCCAGTAGCTTGGCGACCTGGTCCGAAGCCGTCGCGGGCTTTGCGAAGACGGCCCATTCCTCGATCCGCGCATCCACGTCGGCCGGGGACATGTCGGCGCTTGCCACGACCCGCGCCCCCTGCCACTGGCCGCCGAGCGCCAGGGCCAGGGCCAGGTTCTGGCGCGCCTTGGGCGTGGCGCTGCCGGAGCGTACGACGCCGGTCAGCATCGAGACCGCGCCGGCGGGATCGCCCGCCAAAGCCAGCGCAAGACCGCGATCGGTCGCAGAAATCGTACCGCCGTTCTCGTCCAGCATCGCGCGCGCGGCGTTCCAGTCCCCGGTCGCGATCTGCGCCAGCGCCAGATTGAGCGCGATCCGGCCATCGGCAGGTGCCAACTTCAGGGCATCGGTCAGGGCGGTGCGGGCCGAGGCAAATCGACCCGCCTTGAGATAGCTTTGGCCGAGCAGCGAGCGATAGGACGCGTTCTGCGGCATCAGTGAGACCGCATTCTCCGCCCGCGCCACCGCCTGGGCCGGATCGTTGTCGGCAAGTGCTGCCGATGCCCGCGCGGCATCGCGTGCAGCCAGCTTGGCCGCGACTGCGGCCTCGCGCGAACCCGCAGAGGCGAGTCCGCCCTGCGTCGCGGTGCAGCCCACCATGGTGCCACCCATGACGAGCGCCGAAAGGCCGAGCGAGAGGATCATGCGCGTCTTCATCGGGAAATCCTTAGCGGGACGGCGATGGGAGCCGGTCGACGAGCGCGTCGAGGCCAGGTTGCTGGGACAGGAACGCGTCGAGCGCCTCCGTCACGATCTGCTGCGCCGATCGGTTGGAGACCGCCGAGGTCAACCGCAACCGCATGTGGCGTTCGGCGTCGAGCCGCAGGGTGAATGCCGCCTTGCGCCCAAGTGCCGGCGCGGCAACTTGGCGCTTGATGTGTTCGATCACGGCCGGTTGCATTGCGGGCGGTGAGACCGGAGCGGTGACTTCCGGGGGAGCTACGTCGGCCACTTCCACGGCGATCGGAGCAGCTTCGACAACGGGGGCGGGTGTGGGTGATTCCACCTCTTCCACCAGCGCAGCGCGTTCGACCAGCACCGCGGGTACGTTCTGGCCCATGTCGTTCCACCCCAGATCGTCGATCCCGCCGACCTGCGGCCGCATGGCGGGGCGCGCATGGCCCTTGCGCGCGAGCAGGGTCGACGACAGGCTGGCAAGGGGCTTCGACGCGAACATCACGCGACCACGCGGCGGCCGAAGCCGGCACTTGCAGGGCGTGCGGCAGCCGTGGGCACGGAGAATACGGTGCGGCGGAAATTCTTTTCCAGGCGATCCCATATATAGGTCCACAGCGCGGTGATCTCGGCAGCCGACTTGCCGTTCGGATCGACCTCCATGACGGTGCGGCCGTCGATCATCGACGCCGCGAAATCGACCCGCTGATGGACGGTCACCGGCGCCACCGTCCCATGCTGGGACAAAGCGATTGCGGCTTCGCTGGTAATGCGCGCCTGAGGGGTGGCGGCGTTCACGACGAAAATCAGCGGCTTGCCCGCGCGGTCGCACAAATCGACGGTCGCGCCGACCGCGCGCAGATCGTGGGGACTGGGTCGGGTGGGCACGACGACCAGTTCGGCGACCTGGATCACGCTCTGGATTGCCATCGTGATCGCGGGCGGCGTGTCGATCATCGCCAGCTTGAAGCCTTGCTGGCGCAGCACCTCCAGGTCGGCGGCGAGCCGCGCCACGGTGGTCTGTGCGAAGGCGGGAAACTCCGCATCGCGCTCGTTCCACCAATCGGCCAGCGACCCTTGCGGATCGATGTCGATCATCACCACCGGGCCGTGGCCCGCCAGCTGAGCCTGAACGGCAAGGTGCCCGGACAAGGTGGTCTTGCCCGATCCCCCCTTTTGTGATGCGATCGCCAGAACGCGCATGGTGTCGGCCGAACTCCCCGTCTTTGCCCATCCGGTCTGGCAGCAGGAAGTTAGAAACCGGTTAATACCCCGGCGTTAGTCTTGGCGCACGGGGACTTTGCCGAGCAAGCGATTGCGGGCATGATCGCGCCGACGATCTGTGAAGGAACGGACATGCGAAGACTTGCGATGGCGATGGCGTTCGGCGCGACGCTGGTCGCGCTGCCAGCAGGAGCGGACGTGAAGGCAGGAGTGGACGCCTGGGCCAAGGGCGACTTCAACCGCGCCGTCGAAGAATGGCGTGGTCCAGCCGTGGCGGGGGACGCCGACGCCCAGTTCAACATGGCGCAGGCCTATAAGCTCGGCCGAGGCGTGCCGGTCGATCCGGCGCTGGCCGAAAGCTGGTTTCGCAAGGCGGCAATGCAGGGACATGTGCAGGCCGAGGACAATTACGGGCTGGCCCTGTTCCAGAGCGACAAGAAAGCCGAGGCCGTACCGTGGCTGGAGAAATCGGCGGCAAGGTTCGAACCGCGCGCGCAACTGGTGCTCGGCACCATGCTGTTCAACGGCGACGGGGTGAAGCGAGACTATCCACGCGCTTACGCCCTGATGGCGCGGGCCTCTGCGGCGGGCCTGCAATCAGCGTCGGCGACGCTGGCGCAGATGGACCAATATATCACTCCCGCGGACCGCGAGCGCGGCGTAACGCTGGCTCGGCAGTATGAGCCGCAGAGCCGCGCCGTGGTGCCAAGCCGCGCATCGGGTCGGGAGTCTATGCGCGTAGCCCAAGCGTCGGAGCGGGCTACCGAACGACCCGTCCCCCGGGTCGAGGCCGGGACAAAGCCGGTGCGGACGACAGCGCTCGCCACGACGCGCCCAGCACGCGACATGGTCGCTCCCCCTCCTCCGAAACGCCCGCTCGCGACACCGATCGTCGCTGCTGCAGCTGGAAAATGGCGGGTTCAGCTCGGCGCGTTTAGAGACCGCGCGAATGCAGAATCGCTCTGGAAGCAAGTGGCGGGACGTCTTCGCGGCGTCTCACCCTCCTATGTTCAAGGCGGCGGCGTGACGCGACTCCAGGCGGGCAGCTACGTCTCACGTGCGGCGGCGGAGACGGCATGCGGTTCCGCCAAAGCTGCCGGGGCAGCGTGCGTCGTGCTGGCGCCCTGACAAGCCCCTCGAGAGGGCTGGTTCGCGGCCGACCGCCGAACGTCGCGCCATATCCGCCCAACCCCCGCGCAGCGGTTGCCAAGCGGCGTGATCTCGGATGGTGGTGCGGGCGGTCGGGCTCGAACCGACACTCCTTGCGGAACGGGATTTTGAGTCCCGCGCGTCTACCAATTTCACCACGCCCGCTGGCGACCCGGCTTATAGCCAGGCCCGCGGCCCGCGCAACCGTGTCAGGCGAACACATCGCTCAGATTCTCGTCCTTGGGATCGGGACCGAAGCGGTTCGCGCCTACGGTGCCCGGCAGGCACATGAACACCAGCACGATGATGCCGCCGATATAGGGGATGAACCCGAGGAGCACGAACCAACCCGACTTGTCCTGATCGTGGAACCGCCGCACCTGGACCGCAAGCGACGGAATGAACAGCGCAAGCAACGCCAGACCGGCGATGACGAACAGGATGGTCATGCCCGTACCCGGACCCGTCTCATCCATCCCGCCACTCAGGATGGCGAAAAGAACGCCCGCGATCACCCCGACGATGAGGTATCCGAGCACGAACATCCAATATTCCTTGCGGCGCGAGCGCCCGCTGAACTCGGCGTACCGGCGCAGCGGCATCAGCATCCAGTGCATATCTTGTTCCCCTCGACGCCTCGGCCCCCTCGCCCGGCATCCGCATCCTGCCTGCCACCTGCCAGAGTGGCAAGCGGTTCAATTCCGCGGCGGCTGCCGGCGATAGCTCAGCGCTTCGGCGATGTGGATGCGGCCCACGCCCTCGACGCCCGCCAGGTCCGCGATCGTCCGCGCGACCCGCAGGATGCGGGTATAGCCGCGCGCGGTCAGCCGCATTGCCTCGGCCGCCTGCGCCAGCAGCTTGCGTCCCGGCTCATCCGGCGTGGCGACCGCATCGAGCAATGGCCCGTCGGCCTCCGCATTGGTCCGCGCCGGCGTGTCCCGAAAGCGCGCGCGCTGCACGGCGCGTGCCGCCGCCACCCGTGCCGCGACCTCGGCCGATCCTTCGGCCGGCGGCGGCAGGACGAGATCGGCCGCGCTCACCGCCGCCACCTCGACATGCAGGTCGATGCGGTCGAGCAGCGGCCCCGACACCTTGGCCTGATAATCCGCCGCACAGCGCGGTGCGCGCGCGCACGCGAGCGCCGCATCGCCCAGATGCCCGCAGCGGCACGGGTTCATCGCCGCGATCAGCTGCACCCGCGCCGGAAAGGTGACATGGGCATTGGCGCGCGCGACGCTGACCGTGCCGGTCTCCAGCGGCTGGCGCAGCGAATCGAGTACCGCGCGGTTGAATTCGGGAAGCTCGTCCAGAAATAGGACGCCGAGGTGCGCAAGGCTGACCTCCCCCGGCCTCACCTTCAGCCCGCCGCCGGTCAGCGCCGCCATCGAAGCCGAATGGTGGGGGGCGCGAAAGGGCCGCGCGCGCGTCAGCCGTCCGGCGGTCAGCGTGCCCGCGACCGACTGGACCATCGGCACCTCCAGCGCCTCGGCCGGGTCGAGCGGCGGCAGGATACCCGGCAGGCATGCCGCCATAAGCGATTTGCCCGCCCCCGGCGGCCCGCACATCAGGAGATTGTGGCCCCCCGCCGCGGCGATCTCCAGCGCGCGCTTGGCGGTCTCCTGCCCGCGCACCTGGCGCAGGTCGGGGCCGTGGACCACGTCGTCGGTCTCGCCCGGCTCGGGCGCGCGCAGCAGGCCGTGGCCCTTGAAGTGGTTGATGAGCGCCAGCAGATCGGGTGCGGCGACAACCTCGATCGACCCAGCCCAGGCGGCCTCCGATCCTTGCGCGGCGGGGCAGATCAGTCCCTTGCCCTCCGCGCTGGCGTGCAGCGCCGCCAGCAGAACGCCCGGCGACGGCGCGATCCGCGCGTCGAGCCCCAGTTCGCCCACGACGACATAACCCGACAGCGTCTCGACATCGACGATGCCCATCGCGCCGAGCAGCGCCAGCGCGATCGGCAGGTCAAAATGCGACCCTTCCTTGGGCAGGTCGGCGGGCGACAGGTTCACCGCGATCCGCTTGGGTGGCAGCGCCAGCCCCATCGCCGCGATGGCGCCACGCACGCGCTCGCGGCTCTCGCCCACCGCCTTGTCGCCCAGGCCGACGACGTTGAACGCAGGCAGGCCGGGGATCAGCTGCACCTGTACCTCGACGCCGCGCGCCTCCAGCCCCAGATACGCCACCGTCGACACGATCGTCGCCATCAAGTCCCCCCGCAACATCCGGTTCATACCCGCTTTGCAAGACCTGAACAGTCCTCCCCGGCGCTTGCCCGGAGAGGTGCAGGCACGAGCGTCTTGCAATCCTAACACACTGGAGCCACATGGCCGCAATGCCCCGATCCCCCGCCGCCCGGATGACCCAGCTCGTCGCAGGCATGGTGTTGATGATCGTGGCGCCAGTTACCGCGCCGCTGCCCGGTCCCGCTGCGACGTTCCTTTTCGCAGGCGGGCTGGTGCTCGTCCTGCGCAACTCCCACCGGGCACGCCTGCGCTTCGCGCGCGCGAAGCGGCGCCATCCGCGGATCGGCGCGTTGCTCGACCGGGCGATGCGCCGATCTAGCGCGCTCCGGCGGCGACGGCGCGATGCCGCGCGCGTTGACTTGTGAGCCCGTCTCGCCTAGGCGCCGCGGCAGCAAGGCCGTCCCCGTGGCGGCCGTCTTCTATTTCAGAATACCAAGGAATGTACGATGAAGCGGACCTTTCAGCCGAGCAACCTGGTTCGCGCCCGGCGTCACGGCTTCCGTTCGCGGATGGCGACGGTGGGTGGCCGCTCGGTGATCCGCGCTCGCCGCAACCGCGGTCGCAAGAAGCTGTCGGCGTAACCACGCTCACCCGCCGCAAGGACTTCCTGGCGGCGAATACGGGCAAGCGGGCGCCGATGCCTGGCTTCGTCCTGCTGGTGCGTGTGCGCGATGATGGCGAGGACACGATCCGCGTCGGCTTCACCGTTACCAAGAAAATAGGCAATGCGGTGGTGCGCAATCGGATGAAGCGCCGGTTGCGTGCGCTCGCCCGCGAGTTGCTGCCCATCGCCGGTGTGCCCGGCGCCGATCATGTGCTGATCGGACGAAACGGCGGCATCGAACGCGATTTTGAAACGCTGCGGGCGGAGATGGTCAAGGCGCTGCGCAAGGTCGCGCCGCCGCGGTGACCCTCGCGGCGCGCCTCCTGATCCTTCTCGCCCGCGCCTGGCAAGTGGGGCCGTCGGCGATCCTGCCGCCCACCTGCCGCTACACGCCGTCGTGTTCCGCCTATGCAATCACCGCGCTTGCCCGCTATGGCGCGGCCAAGGGGGGTTGGCTCGCCGTGCGACGGATCGCGCGGTGCCGGCCCTGGGGCGGCCACGGTTACGATCCCGTACCTTGATATGCTGGGGCAAGACTCTTGAACGAAGACCGTCGCAATTTCGTCCTCTTCGCGGTGATCGCGGCGCTGATCCTCTTCGGGTTTCCGCTCGTTCAGCAGCGCTTCTTCCCGACGGCGAACCCGCCAGTCACGAAGATCGAGGCCGGCCAGACCAAGGTTCTGCCCAAGCCCGAGGCGGGTGCAGTGTCGACCGCGCCGGCCGCGGTGCGCGATCGTGCGATCGTGCTGCGCGAGACCCCGCGCGTGCGCATCTCGACGCCTGCGCTCGCCGGCTCGATCAACCTCAAGGGGGCCCGGATCGACGACTTGGTCCTGCGCGGTTACCGTGAGACGATCGCCAAGAACTCGCCTCCGGTCCGGCTGCTGTCGCCGTCGGGCGCGGCGGACGCCTATTTTGCGGGTTTCGGCTGGTCGGGTGACGGCGTGAATGCGCCGGGGGCGGACACCGTGTTCACCGCCGACGCGCCGATCCTCACGCCCGCGCGGCCGGTCACGCTATCGTGGACCAACCCTCAGGGGCTACGGTTCAGCCTGCGCATCGCGGTGGACGACAAGTTTCTTTTCACCGTGCGTCAGACCGTCGGCAATGGCGGCAGCACGCCAGTCTCGATCCGGCCCTATGCGCTGATCTCGCGCACCGGCGTGTCGAAGGACGCCAGCACCTGGACCGACCATGTCGGGCCGATCGGCGCTTTCGGCGCAGGCGCGAATTACGACATCAGCTATGAAAATCTGCGCGGCGACACGCCCGGCGTCTTCTCGCGAATCTTCGGCACCTCGGCCAAGGCTGGCGAGAATTACTTCGACACGCGCGGGGGCTGGCTGGGTTTCGGGGACAAATACTGGTTGACCGCGCTTGCGCCCGATCAATCGGCACAGGTCCGCTCCGGCTTCCGCAGCGCGC
The DNA here is from genome assembly GCF_036387595.1 of Sphingomonas sp. Classification (GTDB taxonomy): domain Bacteria; phylum Pseudomonadota; class Alphaproteobacteria; order Sphingomonadales; family Sphingomonadaceae; genus Sphingomonas. Next base: position 103,160 of record NZ_DASVTL010000085.1, on the reverse strand, counting down.
CCGACAACGTGTTCCAGGCGGACGCCCTTCTCCCCAGTCGCACGCTTGCACCCGGCCAGGCGCTGACCACCACCAGCCGCATCTTTGCCGGCGCCAAGGAAGTTCGCACGCTCGACAGCTACGAAGCCGCGGGCATCCCGCTGCTCGGCCGGGCGATCGACTGGGGATGGTTCGAGATCGTCGAGAAGCCGATCTTCACCTATCTGGCCTGGCTGTTCCACATGGTCGGCAATTTCGGTGTCGCGATCATCCTACTGACGGTCACCATCCGTGGCCTGATGTATCCGATCGCGCAGCGCCAGTTCGCCTCGATGGCAAAGGTGCGCGCGGTACAGCCGAAGATGAAGGCGATCCAGGAGCGCTACAAGGACGACAAGGTCAAGCAGCAGCAGGAGGTGATGGCGCTGTACAAGGCGGAGAAGGTTAATCCGGTAGCCGGCTGTCTGCCCACCCTGCTCCAGATCCCGATCTTCTATGCGCTGTACAAGGTGCTGATCCTGACGATCGAGATGCGCCACCAGCCGTTCGTCGGCTGGATCAAGGATCTGTCCGCGCCCGATCCGCTGACCCCGGTCAACCTGTTCGGCCTGCTGGCGTTCACGCCGCCGTCATTCCTGGCGATCGGCATCGTGCCGATCCTGCTCGGCATTTCGATGTACTTCCAGTTCAAGCTGAACCCACAGGCGATGGACGAAACCCAGCGTCAGGTCTTCGCGATCCTGCCCTGGGTTTTGATGTTCGTGATGGCGCCGTTCGCGGTCGGCCTGCAGGTGTATTGGATAACATCGAACTGCCTGGCGATCCTCCAGCAGCGCCTGCTCTATGCGCGCCATCCCGAACTGGCGCAGGCTAGCGTCGTGCCCGCGTCCAGGATGAAGGACGCCAAATGAGCGAGCCGTTCGACCCCGCTCAGCTGGAACTGGCGCGCAAGGTGTTCGCTGGACCGATCACCTTCCTGAAGTCGGCGCCCGCGCTGGAGCATCTGCCCGATGCGATCGTCCCCGAAGTCGCCTTCGCCGGCCGATCGAACGTCGGCAAGTCTTCGTTGCTGAACGCGCTCGCCAATCGCAACGCCTTGGCCCGCACCTCGAACACGCCCGGTCGGACGCAGGAACTCAACTTCTTCGATGTCGGTCAACCGCTGGGCTTTCGCCTGGTGGACATGCCGGGCTACGGCTTTGCCAAGGCGCCGAAGGACATGGTCCGCCAGTGGCGGTTTCTGGTCAACGACTTCCTGCGCGGGCGCGACGTGCTCAAGCGCGCCTTGGTGCTGATCGATTCGCGCCACGGCATCAAGGATGTCGATCGCGAGATCATGGACATGCTCGACAAGGCCGCGGTCAGCTATCGCCTCGTCCTGACCAAGGCCGACAAGATCAAGGCCACCGATCTGACCGCGGTGACCGAGGCGACGCAGGCTGAAGCCCGCAAGCGCCCCGCCGCCCATCCCGACATCATCGCGACGTCGAGCGAAGGCGGCCTGGGGCTACCCGAGTTGCGCGCCGCGGTGATCGAGGCGATCGGCTAACTCAGTGCCAGTTCTTGGCAGTTCGGCGCATCTGCTGCGCGGCCACGATCTGCCGGCGCAATAGCTCCAGACGACTCGGCTCTTGATGCGCCGGCGTAAAGGTGAAGGACGGCGCCCGGACGAACGCGGGCGCGCGCGGGGACAACGCGGCGTACATCGCCTCGGCCGGCATCGCCAGTGAGGCGGTCTGCGGCAGCAGCGTGAAGTTCGTGCGATCGTGCATGGCATCGTCTCCGTCAGATCGGTCGTCCCATCCTGGAAACCCGTCTGCGCCCCCTCATCCTGCGGCGGCGTGCATGACGACGGTTAACGCGGCCTACATTGCTCCGCCGGACGCACTCGCCTAGTCAGGGCCTATGAAACTCATCATCGGCAACAAGGCCTATTCCTCCTGGTCCCTGCGCGGCTGGCTCGCCTGCAAGCAGTCGGGCCTCGCGTTCGAGGAAGTCGTCGTTCCCCTCTACGATGCCGAATGGGACAAACGCCGTCAGGGCGACGAGTTCGCGCCGTCGTCGGGCAAGGTGCCGATCCTGTGGGATGGCGACGCCGTGGTGTGGGACAGCCTGGCCATCGTCGAATATCTGGCGGACAAGACGGGGCGCGAGCGGTTCTGGCCAGCGGACGATGCGGCGCGCGCGATGGCGCGGTCGATGGCGGCGGAGATGCATTCCAGCTTCCAGAACCTGCGGCGCAAGCACAGCATGAACGTCCGGCAGATCTTCGCCCAGGTACGCCCCGACGACGACGTGCTGGCCGAACTGGAACGCATCATGGAGCTTTGGGCGCAGGCCCGCGCGCGCTTCGGGGGGGAGGGCGACTTCCTCTTCGGCGCATTCGGCGCGGCGGACATCATGTTCGCGCCCGTGTGCACCCGCATCATCACCTATCAGCTGCCGATCGCGCGGTTTGCGGCGCCCTATATCGACGCGGTTCTCCAGCACCGCTGGATGCAGGACTGGATCGCGGGCGCGCAGGAGGAGGATTGGGTGATCCAGCAGTATGAGCAGCCCGTTCAGCCGTGATCGACGCCGTCGGGCTGGCGCAAGCGCTGATCCGCGCCGACAGCGTGACGCCGGCGCGCGGCGCGGTGTTCGATGTGGTGGAGGCCGCACTCGTCCCATTGGGCTTTGCCGTGGAACGGTTCGTCGAGGGGGACGCGCCCGACGGCCCGGTCGAGAACCTGCTGGCCACACGCCCCGGCCCCGGCCGCCAGCTTGCATTCGCGGGCCATCTCGATGTCGTTCCCGCGGGCGAGGGATGGGACGGATCGCCGTGGAGCGGAGAGATTCGCGGCGGCCTGCTGCACGGCCGGGGGGCGGTGGACATGAAGGGGGCGGTCGCCGCCTTTGCCGCCGCGGCCGCAACGACGCCGGGCGCGCTCTGCCTCATCATCACCGGCGATGAAGAAGGCCCGGCGACCTATGGCACGCCCCGGCTGATCGCACGGATGGCCGAACGCGGCATCGCGCCCGACCTGTGCGTGGTCGGCGAACCGACATCGGTTGCCCGGCTGGGGGATATGGTGAAGATCGGCCGGCGCGGATCGGTGAACATCTGGATCGAGGTTCCCGGCCGCCAGGGCCATGTCGCTTACCCGCATCTCGCGGACAATCCGATCCCGCGCCTGATCGCGGCGCTGTCCGCCGTCGAAGCGATCGTGCTGGACCACGGCAACGCCTGGTTCCAGCCTTCGAACATCGAGATCACCGATCTGAGCGTCGGCAACACCGCCACCAATGTCATCCCGGCCCGCGCCGCCGCGCGGCTCAGCATCCGCTTCAACGACGAACACACGGGTGCATCGCTGGTCGAGCGGATCGAGGCCGTGGTGCGCGGCCACGCACCAGATGCGATTCTGAGAGCAAAAGTGTCCGGCGAGGCATTCCTGACGCCACCCGGTGCGCTCTCCACCCTGGTCGGCGAAGCGATCCGCGACGTGACCGGGCTAACACCGGAACTATCGACCACCGGGGGGACATCGGACGCGCGCTTTCTTTCGCGGCTATGCCCGACCGTCGAGTTCGGGCTGGTCAACGCCACCATGCACCGCAGCGACGAGGCGGTGGCGATCGAGGATTTACACGCGTTGACCGCGATTTACGGCGCGATCATCTCGCGGGCGTGTCGATAGGAAAGTACCCCGGCCGCTCCTATTGCGGTGCATTTGGGAAGCCCGGCGAGGGCCTGGAATGCGAAAGGTCACTGGAAAGTCACATCCTACACGGGTGAATCACTGTCCGAACGGCGAGCATCTTTGCTAGGCGGGAGGCAACGTTCAACCGGGTATCGCGTCCGCGGCATCTGTTCTCCTGCGGACGCAGGAGTCCAGAGCCACAAGCGATGCGCCCTGCCGCCCTGGGCTTCTGCTTTCGCAGAAGAACGGGGAGTCGCGCAACCACGCCAACGCTTGATGTCGCTGCACGAATGAGAAAGAGCGGCCGACGATGTGTCCTGAGTCGCAGCCATCGTGGCACGGATCGCGGGTTGTAGGACAGGGGCAAGGTTGAGGCAGGAAGCATCCGCCGCCAGCTCTTCCGCCCGTTTGCAGCCGGCGCGTCAGCGTTCGCGGCGCAGGATGATGTAGAGGGCGCCGGCGCCGCCGTGCCGGGGGTGGGCGCCGCGCACCGCGGCGATGTTGGCGGCGTGGCGGGATATCGCGAGCCAGTCGGCGATCGCGGCGCGGATCGCCCCGCGTGCATGCGGGCGTTCGCTCTCGGGGCGCGGCGGCTTGCCCGTGACCAGCAGCAGCACCCGGTGGCCTTGCGACAGGGCGCGATCCAGCCCGGCATCCAGCATCGCATGCGCGGACGCCAGCGTATGTCCGTGCAGGTCGAGCGACGCATCGGGCTGCACGGCTCCGCGTATCAGCCGGCGGTCCCATCCACCATCGAGTGTCGTGCCAGGTACCGGCCGGGGCGGCGCAGCGCGTGGCTTGGCGCGCGGCGCTGGCTTGGGCATGGGCGCAGGCGGTCGGGCGGGCTGCTGGACGGCAGGAGCAACGGGCAGCGGCGCGACAGCCTTCGGCATCGCCACAGCGCGCAGCGGCCGCACGGTCGCCATCACCCGCGCCCAGAGCTGCGCCTCATCGGGGTGGAGCGATCGTCCCGCCATCGTTGCTCCCTCCATCGGTGCCCATCGGCTTCAACCGCGCCAGCGTGCCCACAGGCAGCAGCAGCAGGGCGGTGCCCCGTGCCGACATGCCGCCCGCGGTCGTCGCCGCCGATTCGCCCGCGCCCCAGAAGGTGTCGAACCGGTTGGCGCCTTTGATCGCGCCGCCGGTATCCTGCGTCACCCATAGTCCCGTCGCATCCGCGCGATCGAGCGATAGGAACACCGGCGCGCCGAGCGGCACGAACTTCGGGTCCGCCGCTGCACTCACCCGCCCTGTCACGGGCTGGCCCAGCGCGCCGATCGGCGCATCGGCAAGTTCGCGAAAGAAGACGAAGCTGCGATTTTCGCGCATTAGCGCGCGGCCTTCCTCGGGGTGCGCGCGCAGCCAGGCAACGATCCCCTGCATCGACGCCTGCCCGGCGGCGAGCAGTCCGCGCCTGCGCATCAGGCTGCCGATCCCGACGTATTCGCGGCCGTTCTGATTGTCGTAGCCGATCCGCATGATCGACCCGTCGGGCAGCCGCAGCCGCCCCGATCCCTGTATCTGGAGGAAGAATATCTCCACCGGGTCCGCCGCCCAGGCGAGCACCCGCGCGCGGCCCGCGATCGCGCCATCCTCGATCGCGGCACGGTCCGGATAGGGAACCAGCGTACCGCCTTCGATCCGCCCACGCAGCCGCCTGCCCTTCAGATCGCTGGCGAACTCACCCAGATCCAGATCGACCAGATCGGATGGCCGCGCATAGATCGGCACGGCATAGCCTGGGGCTTGCGCCCGCGATCCCGCGATCTCCGGTTCGTAATAGCCCGTCGCGAATGCACGTCCGTCCCCGATCTGCACGGTTTCGAACACCCGTCCGAGAAACGCGCGCGCCTTGCCCGTCGGAACGGCGGAGGCTGCGTCGCATGCCGCGCGCCAGTCTTCGTTACGGGTAAGGCCGGAAAGGTCGGCACGGCGAAGCAGCGCGGGGCAGGTCGCGATGAAGGCGACCCGCGCTGCCTCCGCCTGCTCCTCGGTGACGGGAAGGGATGCGACCGGTGGCCCGGCGCGCAAGCCCGTCGCGACGGCCGTCGTCGGAGCGGGCGCCGCGGCGCCTGCCACCGCCGTTGCAGGCGCGATCGGTGGTGCAGTGTTTTTCGGCGCGCCGGCACGTACCGGCCCTGATCCTGCCGCCGGTGGCGCGATGCGGCCGGCGCACGCGGCGAGCGACAGCGCCAGCGCGACGACCCATCGTCCGCGGTTCACGCCTCGTCGGTGTCCGCGAGCTTCCAGTTCGGATCGCCCGCGCGCAAGGTCCGCGCGAAGGTCCAGACGTCGTGGGTCTCGACCGCATCGGTCATCGAACCAGCGATCATCACGCCCTCCGAATCGCGCGTGACCGCGGCGACGTCGGCGTCGAAGCGCACCGTGATGCGCGCGTCCCGGCCCGAGAGTTGCGCATCGGCAATCACCGCGCGCTCGATCGTCACGAGGCGGTTGTCGAGCGTCTCGCCCGCCTCGCGGCGGGCGGCGATCGCCTCGGCGAAGCTGGCACGAACATCGTCCTCGACCAAATCCGCGAGCGTCGCCTCGTCGCCCTTCCAGAACGCCTCCAGCGTCATGCGATAGGCGGCCTGCGCACCGGCGAGGAACTGGCCGACATCGAAACCCGGCTCTCCTGCCACGATCGCGCGCAGACCCGGCTCGGCGCGCGCTTCGATATTGCGATCGGCGGCCTCGCGAACCTCGGGTGTGGCGTCGATCGTGCGCGGCAAGATGACCGGCACGGGCCGATCCTCGGCGGCGCGCGGCAACGGCTGCTGCTCGTGGCCGGTGCGCTTGCCCAGCACGCTATAGAGCCGCAGGGCAAGGAAGCCCGCGATCATCGCAAGAAGAATGACGTAGAACACGGCGTCTCCGATCCAGTCCGGCGATATAGGCCCGATCGCCGCACGATACAAATCCGCGCGTTGAAACGCGGGAACGCCGCTGCTAGTCGCGACGGCACAATCGAACAAACGCCTTCGCGGCGGCTTTGCTCCCCCTTCGACCTACTCCCCATCAAGGAACGCTTCCATGGACGGCCAGGATAATCAAGCAACGGGTCAGCCTTTGGCGAACGGCGCCGATACGGCACCTGCAGCCGGACTGATCTCGCAATATGTTAAGGACTTGTCGTTCGAGAATCCGAACGCGCCCGCCATCTATCAGAACCAGGCGGCGCCCGGCATCGACGTTCAGTTCAACATCGGCGCCGCGCAGGTCGGCGAGGAAGTCCACGAAGTCGTCCTCAAGATCGACGTGCGCGCCGAGACCGAAGGCCAGGTCGCCTTCATCGTCGATCTGACCTACGCCGGGCTTTTCGGCCTGCGCAACGTCCCCGACGAGCATGTCCAGCCGTTCCTGCTCGGCGAAGGTCCGCGCCTGTTGTTCCCGTTCGCCCGCCGCGTGCTGGCCGATGCGGTGCGCGACGGCGGCTTCCCGCCGCTGCTGCTTGAGCCGATCGACTTCAGCCAGCTGTATATCCAGCAGCAGGAGGCAGCAGTTCAGCAGGCCAGCGGAGACTTCGGCCAGGCCTGATCCATGAACCTAGTCCGCGCACTCGGCTCCGTCGGCGGGCTCACGCTCGCCAGCCGGGTGCTCGGCCTCGTGCGCGACTCGCTTTTCGCAACGTTCGTGGGTGCAGGCTTCGCCTCCGACGCCTTCCTGATCGCTTTTCGCCTGCCCAACATGTTTCGCGCGCTGTTCGCCGAGGGGGCATTCTCCGCGGCGTTCATCCCGATGTTCAACCGCAAGGTCGCGAGCCCCGACGGTCGCGGCCTTCCCGACGGCATCGCCTTCGCCGAAGACGCGCTGTCGGTGCTGCTGCCTGCGCTGATCGTGATGATCGCGATCATGGAGGCAGCGGCCTGGCCGATAACCTGGCTGTTGTCCGGCGGCTTCAACGCGGTGAACGCCGAGCAATTCGCCTTTGCGGTCGCCTTGTCGCGGATGACGATCCCCTATCTGCTGCTCATCAGCCTCGTATCGCTGCTCGGCGGCATTCTCAATTCGCTCCACAAATTCTGGGTCAATGCCGCCGCGCCGATCCTGCTCAACGCGACCCTGATCGCGGCCCTGCTGCTGTTTCATGCCGAAGCGCCGATGCTGACCGCGCGCAATCAGGCGATCGCGGTGACCGTGTCGGGTGCGCTGCAGCTGGCTTGGCTGGCCTATGCCTGCCGCCGGTCGGGCATCCGGCTGCGCATCAAGCGCCCGAGGCTGAGCCCGGACGTCAAGCGGCTGCTGAAACTCATCTGGCCGGCAGCGGCGGGATCGGGGGCGGTGCAGATCAACCTCGTCGTATCCACTGCGCTCGCCGCGACGCTGCTGCCCTCCGGTTCGGTATCATACATCTACTTCGCCGATCGGCTGAACCAGCTGCCGCTGGGGCTGATCGGCATCGGTCTGGGCACCGTCCTGCTGCCCACCATCTCGCAGGCGCTGGGCCGCGGCGACGAGAAAGGCGCGATGGAGACCCAGAATCGTGGGCTGGAACTGGCGTTGTTCCTGACACTGCCGGCCACGGTCGCGCTGATCGTGTGCGGCGTGCCGATCGTCGGCGCGCTGTTCCGCCACGGGCAGTTCACCGCGGCGGATGCGGCCTTCACCGCGCAGGCGCTCGCCGCCTTCTCGGTCGGGCTGCCGGCATACATCGTCATCAAGGTGCTGACGCCGGGCTATTATGCGCGCGCCGACACGCGGACCCCGGTGCGCTATGCGACGATCGCGATGGCCGCCAATCTGGTGCTAAACCTCGTCCTGATCGTGCCGCTGCAACATGTCGGACCGCCGCTGGCGACCGCGCTGGCGAGCACGCTGAACGTGGTGCTGCTGTACCGCACGCTGCGCAAGCGCGGGCAATTCGTCCCCGATGCGCAGTTGAAGCGCCGCATCTGGCGCCTGGCGCTTGCCGCCATCATCATGGGCGCGGTGATGTGGGGGCTGAACGGCCTGTTCCAGCCCTATGTCGCCGGCGCGGCGATCGAGCGCTGGGGCGCGATGCTGGCGCTGGTGGGGACGGGCGCGGTCGTCTATGCGGCGGCGACCTTCGCGACGGGAGCGTTCCGCGTCGCCGACATACGGGCGCTGGTGCGCCGCCGATCCTAGGACCAAGCAATGCGCGTCGTCTCCGGCATCCAGCCCACCGGCAATCTTCACCTCGGTAATTACCTAGGCGCCATCCGGCAGTGGGTGGCGTTGCAGGATTCGATGGCGGCGGGGGACGATTGCCTGTTCTTCCTCGCCGATCTCCATGCTGTGACGGTCGCGATCGACCCGGCCGAACTCGCGCGCAACACGATCAAGATGGCGGCCGCGCTGGTCGCGTCGGGCATCGACCCAGATCGGTCGACGCTGTTCAACCAGGCTCGCGTTCCCGCCCACGCCGAGTTGCAATGGCTGCTGGCCGGCACCGCGCGCATGGGCTGGCTCAACCGCATGACCCAGTGGAAGGACAAGGCGGGCAAGAACCGCGAAGGTGCCAGCGTCGGGCTGTTCACCTATCCCGTCCTTCAGGCCGCCGACGTGCTGGCCTATCGCGCGACCCATGTGCCGGTGGGCGACGACCAGAAACAGCATCTGGAACTCGCCCGCGACATAGCGACCAAGTTCAACGCCGATTTCGACATCGACCTGTTCACCCTGCCCGAACCCTTCATCTCCCCCGCCGCGCCGCGGATCATGTCGTTGCGCGACGGCACCGCCAAGATGTCCAAGTCCGACCCGTCGGACGCATCGCGGATCAACCTGGTCGATGGCGACGATGCGATCGCGCAGAAATTGCGCAAGGCCAAGAGCGATGCGGGAGAGTTGCCGGATTCGGCAGGCGGCCTGGCCGATCGCCCGGAGGCCCGCAATCTGGTGACGATCTATGCCGCGCTGGCCAATGAGCCGGTCGCCACGGTGCTGGCCCGCCACGCGGGCCAGGGCTTCGGCACGTTCAAGCCCGCGCTTGCCGATCTGGCGATCGCGACGCTCGGCCCGATCCGCGCGCGACTGACCCGGCTGCTGGACGATCGCGGCGCGGTGGCCACGGTGCTGGAGAAGGGGGCCGCCAAGGCGCGGGCGACGGCGGCGCCGACTCTGCTGGCGGCACAGCGGGCGATGGGATTGCAGGTGTGACGCTACGTCCCCTCTCCTTCCAGGAGAGGGGCAAGGCGCGGAGCACCGGGGGGTGATGCCGGCGGGTGTTATTACCCTCACCCTTCCGCCGCCTTCGGCGGCTCCCTCCCTCTCCCAAAGGGAGAGGGAGTTTACCCCCCCAATTCGCTGAGCAAAACCCGCACCGCGGCATCGACGTCGCGGTCGGTGTCGCGCAATTCCTCGATACGCTTGACCGCGTGAATGACCGTCGAGTGATCGCGGCCACCGAACTTGCGGCCGATCTCGGGCAGCGAGCGCGTCGTCAGCCGCTTGGCGAGATACATCGCGATCTGCCGAGGCCTGGCAACCGCACGCGAGCGGCGGGCGGAGACCATGTCGAGCGGCTTCATCTCGAAATGCTCGCCGACGCGCTTCTGGATTTCCTCGATCGTCACGCGGCGCTGGCTGCCCCGCAGGGCGTCGCCCAATGTCGCCACCGCAAAGTCGAGATGCACGGTCTCGCCGGTCAGTTGCGCATAAGCGACGACCCGGTTCAGCGCGCCCTCCAGTTCGCGGATATTGGCGTGGATGCGGGCGGCCAGCAGATCGCGGACGTCGGCGGGCACAGCGATCCCGACGCCGTCGCATTTGCGGTCCAGGATGGCGCGGCGCAGCGGATATTCCGGCGGCTTGATATCGGCGACCAGCCCGCCGCCCAGCCGGGACACGATCCGCGGCTCCACGCCGTCAAGCGCCTGCGGGCAGCGATCCGCGGTGATGACCACGCGCTTGCCCGCGCCCATCACCTCGTTGAGGGTGTGGAAGAACTCCTCCTGGGTCGCATCCTTGCCAGCGATGAACTGGAGATCGTCGATCAGCAGCAGGTCGCACCCGCGCAGCCGCGCCTTGAACGCAAAGGTGTCGCGCGCGCGCATCGCCGACACGAAATCGAACATGAACCGCTCGGCCGACATGCACAGCACCCGCGCACCCGGATGCGTGCGCAGGAAGGCATGCCCGACCGCGTGCATCAGGTGGGTCTTGCCCTGCCCCGTCCCCGAATGAAGAAACAACGGGCTGAACCGCGGCGCTCCCGCCTCTGCCATTGCCTGCGCGGCGTTGAACGCCACCCGGTTCGAGGTATCGACCACGAACCCGTCGAAGGTGAAGCGCGGATCGAGCGAAGGGCGTTCGGCATCGACCGACAGTGGAACGGGCATCGGCACGGCGGCCTGCACGGGGGGGGCTACGATCGTCGTCGGCCCAGGACCGGCGATGCGGGTTTCGATCGTCACGGAGCGGACGTGCGGCAGGATCGCGCGAAACTCCAGCACCAGCCGGTCGGCATAATGATTGCGCACCCAGTTGGTCATGAATGCCGAGGGCAGCGCGAGCCTGATCGAATCGCCCTCGTCACCGGGTTCCGCGCTCTCCACCAGCGTCATCGGCTTGAGCCACTGATCGAACACCCGGGCGCCGGCTGATTCGCGCAGCGCAGCGCGCACGCGGGCCCAGGCCTTGGCGGCCCCGCTCGCTGCACCCGTTGCTGCCTGCCAATCCGCCACGCACACCTCTCCGGCTTCCGCTCGCGGGTTTCGCGCGGCGGATCGTTGATCTTCGATGGTCGAATGCCCCCAGGGGTGGCCGATGCCACCCTGCGCAAATACCAGTCGCTATGAACGGGTCGGTGGTCACCGGCGCCGTGGAAAGCAGTTAGGAGCCGAAGCGCGAGTCGATCAAGGAAACAAAAATGTCATATCCCCATTGACACGATGCCGGTGGCGGAATCCCGTCAAACTATCTGACAAGTCTTTGTTTTAAAAAGATATTAGCTGGTGTTTTCGCCAACGGTAAGGGTCGAATCGCGGGGAATCCGTGAGTCCCGAAGAACGGTCCCGATCCGTTCTCCCGATGCTGCAGCGCACACGCGAAAAGGCCCGCCGGGACATCCCGGCGGGCCTTTCGAAACCGACGATCGGCGGATCAATTCACGCCAGCGAGGTCAACCGCTTCGTCAGGCGCGCGAACTTGCGGCTTGCAGTGTTCTTGTGGAGAACGCCCTTGGCGACTCCGCGCATCAGCTCGGGCTGGACCGCGGCCAAAGCGGTGCTCGCCGCCGTCTTGTCGCCCGATGCCAGTGCCGCTTCGACCTTCTTGATGAAGGTACGAATACGACCGACACGGTTGCCGTTCACTTCCGCGCGACGGTCGTTGCGACGGATACGCTTTTTCGCCTGCGGCGTGTTCGCCATTATTGCCTCTGGATGCTGGAATCATAGGGAAGAGCGACGATCACCGAAGCGCCCGTCCTCTTGAAGCCGTCGCCCTTACCCGCCGATGCCGATCGGGTCAACCACGCTGACAGCCCGGACACCAGAAGGTCGACCGCCCCGAATCGACCCGCCGGCGGATGGTGCCACCGCAGTCACACGCCTCGCCCTCCCGGCCGTAAGCCCGCCACTGCTTGGAGAAATACCCCAGTTCGCCGTCGGGCCGCGCATAATCGCGCAGAGTCGATCCCCCCGCCGCGATCGCCGCGGTCAGCACTTCGCGCACCGCGTCGACCAGTCGCGCCAGCCGCGGCAGCGCGATGCGCCCACCCGCCCGGTTCGGCGCGATCCGTGCGAGGTGCAGCGCCTCGCAGACGTATATATTGCCGAGACCGGCGACGATCCGCTGGTCGAGCAGCAGCGCCTTTACCGGGGCGGCGCGGCCGGCGAATGCGGCGGCGAAATAGGCGGCGGTGAGGTCAGGCCCCAGCGGTTCAGGCCCCATCGCCTCGAACGGTGGATAGGTCTGGATGGCATCGGTTCGCCAAAGATCCAGAAATCCGAACCGTCGCGGATCGTTGAGCACGGCGCTGCGCCCCGCACCCGTCTCGATCAGCAGGTGATCGTGCAGCAGCTGCTCGGTCGGGTCGACCCGCCACCGCCCCGACATGCCGAGATGGAAGATCATCGTGTCGCCGCGATCGGTGTCGATCATCCCGTATTTCGCGCGCCGCCTTAGCGCGGTGACGGTGGCACCGGTCATCCGCTGGCGCAGGTCGGGAGGAATCGCCTTGCGCAGATCGGCGCGGCGCGGCTCGACCGTCGTCAGCCGCTGGCCCGTCAGCACAGGGGTAAGGCCGCGAACGGTCGTCTCGACTTCGGGGAGTTCGGGCACCGGGACCAGCTAGGTTGCGTTTGCCCCTGTCACAAGGCCCGGCTAGAGCCACGCGGATGAGCGACACGATGCCTGCCACCGTATCCTTCGGCCATGAGGACGTGGCCCCGGCCGAAAAGACCGCCCGCGTCGGCGGCGTCTTCACCAGCGTGGCGGCCAGCTACGACCTGATGAACGATGCCATGTCGGGTGGCATGCACCGCGTCTGGAAGGATCGCTTCGTCCGCCGGGTTAAGCCGCGTGGCGGCGAACAGATCCTCGACATGGCAGGCGGCACCGGCGACATCGCGTTCCGGATGGCGGAATCGGGCGCTGCGATCACGGTGGCGGACATCAATCCGGCCATGCTGGACGTCGGCATCGAACGCGCGGCCAAGCGCGGGATAGACGGCCTCGTTTGGACGGAGGCCAATGCCGAGACGCTTACCTTCCCCGATCGCTTCTTCGACGCCTATACGATTGCCTTCGGCATCCGCAACGTGACCGATATCCCCGCGGCGCTGCGCGAGGCGCACCGCGTCCTGCGCCGCGGCGGGCGCTTCTTTTGTCTCGAATTCTCAACGACGCAATGGCCGGGATTCAAGGACATCTACGCGCTCTATTCGCGGCGGGTCGTACCGCAGCTCGGCCAGCTGCTCGCCCGCGATGCCGACAGCTATCGCTACCTGATCGAATCGATCGAGCGCTTCCCAGATATGCCGACGTTCGAGGCGATGATCCGCGACGCCGGCTTCATCAACACCCGCGTCGAGCCGCTGCTCGGCGGCCTGGTCGCGATCCATTCGGGATGGAAGATTTGAATACTCTCGTTCCTCCCCGGCGCGGGGAGGGGGACCGTCGCGAAGCGATGGTGGAGCGGGCTCGCCGCAAGCGAACCGCCCTGCCGCGATCCCCCTCCACCACGCGCTGCCGCGCGCGGTCCCCCTCCCCGTCCCGGGGAGGAATTGAAGAGTGACTACCCCCATCGTCCACGTCGCCCGGCTGCTCAAATGGGGCCGCATCCTCGCGCGCCACGGCGCGCTCACGGGGATCGAGCGCGATCCCAACACCCCTGCCGCGCTCCGCCGCCTCGTCCGCATCGCCCGCCTCGGCGCCCGCGTGCCGAAGGTGCCGCGCTACGCCGATGCCTTCCAGGCGATCGGTCCCGCCGCGATCAAGCTCGGCCAGACGCTGGCCACCCGCCCCGACATCGTCGGCGAGGACGCCGCCAACGATCTGCTCCGCCTCCAGGACGCGCTGCCGCCGATTCCCTATGCGACGATCCACGAGGCGATGCGCACCAGCTTCGGCCGCGACCCCGCGACGCTGTTCGCCCGCATCGACGAAGTCCCGGTCGGCGCCGCCTCGATCGCGCAGGTCCACCGTGCCGTCACCACCGATGGGCGCGACGTCGCGGTCAAGGTGCTGCGCCCGGGCGTCGAGGAGGAATTCGCGCGCGCGATCGACACCTATCAATGGGCAGCTGCGCAGCTGGAGGGGATGAGCATCGAGGCGCGCCGCCTGCGCCCGCGACTCACGGTAGAGAATTTCCGCCGCTGGACGCTGCGCGAACTGAACTTCCGGCGCGAGGCCGCATCGGCCTCCGAACTCGCCGAGGCGATGACCGCCGAACCCGATTTCATCATCCCCAAGGTCGATTGGCAGCGATCGACCGCCAAGGTGCTGACGATCGAGTGGATCGACGGGATCAAGCTGTCCGATCGCCCGGCGCTGGTCGCTGCGCGCTACGATTTGCCCAGGTTGGCCACGACGCTGATCCACGCTTTCCTGCGCCAGGCGATCGCAGAAGGGTTCTTCCACGCCGATCTCCACCAGGGCAATCTGTTCGCCGTTTCCGGCAACCGGATCGCGGCAATCGACTTCGGCATCATGGGGCGGATCGATCGGCGCGCGCGCGTGTGGCTGGCCGAAATCCTCTACGGCCTCATCATCGGCAATTACAAACGCGTCGCCGAAATCCATTTCGAGGCGGGTTACGTCCCCTCGCACCACAATGTCGCCGAATTCGCCACCGCCTTGCGCGCGGTGGGGGAGCCGATGCGCGGCCTTGCGGTCAAGGACATGTCGATCGGCATGATGCTCGACAGCCTGTTCTCGATCACCCGCGATTTCGACATGGTGACCCAGCCCCACCTGCTGCTGCTCCAGAAGACGATGGTGATGGTCGAGGGCGTGGCGACCAGCCTCGATCCCGACATCAACCTGTGGGACACCGCCGCCCCGTTCGTGCGCGAATGGATCCGAACCGAACTCGGTCCAGAGGCGGCGATCGCGGATCGGCTGATCGCGGACGTGAAGACTCTGGCGAACCTGCCCGAACTCGTCCGCCGGATCGAGGCGCGCTATCCGGCACCCGGCGGCGAGCCCCCCGCCCCGCCGCTCGCGGAAATCCAGATCGTGCGGATCGGCGGCGGCTGGCGCTATGTCGCGGTCGCGGTGCTGAGCGCCGCCGCGAGCTTTGGCGCCACCCTGCTGGTGACGGGCTGACGCGCGTGCGGCGCATGAAGCCCCCGCTCTGGCTCACGCGCCCGACCCGCTTCGCGGCGCTGTCGCATGGGGCGGCGCGCGGCGTGCTCGCGCTGATCGTGCTACTGCTCGCGGCGACCTTCCTGGCGCTCGACACACCCGGCCCGCCGCCGGGAGGCGCAGAGGACCAGGCCGACGTCCTGCTTTATGACGGGATCGTCGAGAGCATGCGCCACGGCGGCGACTATTACACCGTCGCGGCCGATGCGCTGCGCAGCGGCAATTACCCGATCGAGCCGCTCGGCACCCTCCGTCTGCCGACGCTGGCGGCAGTGCAGGCGGTGCTGCCGCCTGCGTTGGTCCTGGCGCTGCTGTGGAGCCTGGCGCTTGCGGTCGTCGTCGTCTGGCATGCGCGGCTGAGACCCGCCTTTGCGCGCATGCCGGCGCGGATCGTCGCGATGATCCTGCTGGCGGCCGGCATGGCGATGCTCGTCCAGCCGGCGCTGGTTGCCATTCACGAGATCTGGGCCGGGCTGATGATCGCGCTGTCGCTCGGCCTGCGCAGGCCCGGACGCTGGGTGGAGGCGGCCGCGATCGGGCTGGCCGCGATGCTGATCCGGGAAACCGCCGCCCTGTATGTCGCGGCGATGGCGTGCCTGGCCTTTGTCGAAAGCGAGCGGCGCGAAGCGCTTGGCTGGCTCGCCGCTGTCGGCGTGTTCGCGATCGCGGTCGCCGCGCATGTCCATGCGGTCGCTCAGGTCGTCGCTCCGCCCGACGCGGCTTCGCTCGACCCCGGATCGCCGGGCTGGGCTGGAATACTCGGCTTCGGCTATTTCGTACGGGCGATGGCGGTCTCGACCCCGCTGGCGCAGATACCATCGTGGCTTGCCGCCCCGCTCGTCGGCCTGGCGCTTGCCGGTTGGGCAGCGTGGCGAGACCCGCTCGCGCTTCGCGCATTCACCATCCTCGCGCTCTACGCCGCGCTTTTCGGGATCGCGGGCTCCTCCGACCCGTCCTCCTGGGGACTGGTCGTGGCGCCGACCCTGCTGGTCGGCCTCGCTTTCGTGCCCGACGCGGCACGCGATCTTCTTGCCGCGGCGCTCGACAAGCGGCGGATCACGGTCAAGAGAGTGGCGCGATGAAGCGCATCCTGCTGATCGTCGGCGGCGGCATCGCGGCGTACAAGGCGTGCGAACTCATACGCCTGCTCAAGAAGCGCGGCTATTCCGTCCGCTGCGTCCTGACGGCAGGCGGTCACCATTTCGTCACCCCCATGACGCTGGCGGCGCTGAGCGAGGACAAGGTTTATACGACGCTCTGGGATTTGAAGGACGAGGCGGAAATGGGGCATATCCAGCTCAGCCGCCAAGCCGATCTGGTCGTCGTCGCCCCAGCAACCGCCGACCTGCTCGCGCGGATGGCCGCAGGCGTGGCGGACGATCTGGCGACCACGCTGCTGCTGGCCACCGACAAGCCGGTCCTTGCCGCACCCGCGATGAACGTGCGGATGTGGGCGCATGCCGCCACACGACGCAACGTGGCGCAGCTTCGCGCGGACGGGGTCACGATCCTGGAACCCGACGAGGGCGCGATGGCGTGCGGCGAATACGGCCCCGGTCGCCTGCCCGGACCCGACGCCATCGCCGCCGCGATCGAACGCGCGCTTGGCACCGGCGCCGGCCCGCTCACCGGCCGCCACGCGCTGGTCACCGCCGGGCCGACGCACGAGCCCATCGACCCGGTCCGCTATATCGCCAACCGCTCTTCGGGCCGGCAGGGTTTCGCGGTCGCCCGCGCGCTTGCCGGTCTGGGCGCCCGCGTGACGCTGATCGCCGGCCCGGTCGCGCTTGCGACGCCTGCCGGCGTCACCCGTGTGGACGTGGAAACCGCGCGCGAGATGGCGGCCGCGGTCGATGCGGCGCTTCCCGCCGATGTCGCGGTGATGGTCGCCGCGGTCGCCGACTGGCGGGTCGAATCGGCCGCGCAGAAGGTCAAGAAGGGTGGAACGCCACCCGCCCTGACCCTTGCCGAGAACCCCGACATCCTCGCCACGCTGGCACGCAGCGATCGTCGCCCGCGCCTGTTGATCGGCTTTGCCGCGGAGACGGAGCAGGTGGTCGCGCATGCCACCGCCAAGCGCACGCGCAAGCAGGTGGACTGGATCATCGCCAACGACGTCTCCACAGACGTTTTCGGCGGCACCGCCAACACGGTCCACCTCGTCACGGCGGACGGCGTGGAAGATTGGCCGAAAGCATCGAAGGATGCCGTCGCCGATCGGCTCGCGCTGCGCATCGCCGAGGCGCTGCGGTGATCCCACGGTTCACGCCGCCGACCGACATGATTAGGAGGCGGCCATGATTCACATCGCTCTCAAGCGCCTGCCGCATGGCGAAGGTCTGCCCCTGCCCGCTTATGCCACGCTAGGCGCGGCGGGGCTCGACATCGTCGCGGCCGAGGCCCTGGTTCTCCAACCCGGACAGCGCCACGCGGTCGAAACCGGCTTCGCGATCGCCATCCCCGACGGATATGAGGTGCAGGTACGGCCGCGTTCCGGCCTGGCGCTCAAGCACGGCGTTACCTGCCTCAACACGCCGGGCACGATCGACAGCGACTATCGCGGCGAGGTGAAGGTCATCCTGGCCAATCTTGGTGCGGACGCGTTCCAGGTCGTCCGCGGCGAACGGATCGCGCAGCTCGTCCCCGCCCCCGTGCTGCGCGCGACGATTGATGAGGTCGATTCGCTCGACGATACCGCGCGGGGCGCAGGAGGGTTCGGCTCGACCGGGCGATGACGCTTTCCGACGCCGAACTGGATCGCTACGCCCGGCATATCGTGCTGCGCGAGTTCGGCGGCGCCGGGCAGATGCGCCTCAAGGGGGCTTGCGTCGCCGTGATCGGCGCAGGCGGCATCGGCTCGCCCGCGATCCAGTATCTCGCCGCAGCGGGTGTCGGGCGCCTCGTGATATTCGACGACGATCTGGTCGAAGCGTCGAACCTGCAACGCCAGACCATCTTCGCCACCGACGATTCGGGAACGCCCAAGGTCAGGGCCGCAGCGGCGCGGGCAATTGCGATCAACCCGCATATCGCGGCCGAACCCCGCGCCATCCGGCTCGATGCGGAGAACGTGACCGAGGCGTTGGTCGGCATCGACGTCGTGCTGGACGGCTGCGACAATTTCGCGACGCGACTAACGGTGGCGGATGCGGCCTTCACGGCCCGCCTGCCGCTGGTGTCCGCCGCAATCGATCAGTTCGAGGGCCAGCTCGGCGTCTATCGCGGCTGGGAGGCGGGCAGGCCGTGCTACCGCTGCTTCGTCGGCGATTCGCCGGCACGCGACGGCGTCAGCTGCGCCGACAACGGCATCCTCGGACCCGTGGCGGGTATGCTCGGCAGCCTGGCCGCGCTGGAGGTGCTTCGCGCGATCACGCCTTTCGGCGACGATCCGGCGGGATCGCTCCTGCTGGTCGACCTGCTCGCACTGCGCTTTCGCACGATACGTCTGGCAAAGGAGCCGACGTGCAGGACGTGCGGCGAGGTCGGCCGAGCATGATGACGTCTGCCTCGGCATCGCCGAGATGTAATCATGCCACGAGGGGGAGCGATCCCGTTCGATCGACATCGCTCCGGCCGGCCATGCCGCTACCGCAGCAATTCTTCCGCAAAGCTACGCACCGCAGGCCCGATGTCCTCGCGCGCCAGTGCCAGCGCGAGGTTCGCCTGGATATACCCGGCCTTGTCACCGCAATCGTAGCGGTCGCCGTCGAAGGTGAAGGCGTGGAAGGGCTGCCGGCCGATCAGCTGCGCCATCGCATCGGTCAGCTGGATTTCGCCGCCCGCGCCCTTCTCCTGGCCCTCAAGGATGCGCATCACCTCGGGCTGCAGGATGTAGCGGCCCGGGATCATCAGGTTTGACGGCGCGGTGCCCAGCTTTGGCTTCTCCACCAGCGCGGTGACCTCCAGGGTGCGATCGTCGAACCGGTCACCTGGCGAGATGATCCCGTATTTGTCGGTTTCGCTGTCGGGCACTTCCAGCGCGCCGATGACGTTGCCGCCGGTCCTGGCATAGGCCTCGGCCATCTGCTTCATGAACCCGCCCACCATCAGTTCGTCGGGCAGCAGCACGGCGAACGGCTCGTCGCCCACGATCTCGCGCGCACACCACACCGCATGGCCCAGCCCCAGCGGCTCCTGCTGACGGACATAGACGGGCGATCCCGGCTTCATACGAATCGTCTCGATCGACTTCAGCGACTTGCCGCGCGCGCGCATCGTGTCTTCGAGTTCGTAGGAGATGTCGAAATGATCCTCCAGCGCGCCCTTGCCGCGTCCGGTGACGAAGATGATCTGCTCGATCCCCGCCTCCAGTGCCTCTTCGACGGCGTATTGGATGAGGGGCTTGTCGACGACGGTCAGCATCTCCTTTGGCATAGCCTTGGTAGCCGGCAGGAAGCGGGTGCCCAGACCCGCGACCGGGAAGACGGCTTTACGCAGCGGTTTGATCGTCATTTTACTCAGTCCCCTGTTCTTGGCCCTGCGGCGTAAAGCGCGACCTTCGCATTTGTTGCAAGTCGGACGGTTAGCGGGCCGGTAAGCACCGCGCCTTAAGATGCCCGGATGGCCTATACCGTCCTCGTCGTCTTCGGCACCCGTCCCGAAGCAATCAAGCTCTTTCCCGTGATCCGGGCACTTGCCGCGACAGATGGCGTGCGTGTCCGCACCTGCGTCACCGCGCAGCATCGCGGGTTGCTCGATCAGGTGCTGGCGATCGCCGATCTGGTGCCCGACCGCGACCTGGACATCATGGAGCCCGGCCAGTCGCTCGATCGGCTGACCGCCCGTCTGCTGGTCGGCATCGGCGAAGCGATCGACGCCGAGCGCCCCGACATGGTGATGGTGCAGGGCGACACGGCCACCGCGATGACGGGCGCGCTGGCCGCTTATTATCGTCGCTTGCCCGTCGCGCACGTCGAGGCGGGCCTGCGCTCGGGGGACATATACCACCCGTGGCCCGAAGAGGTGAACCGCCGGATCGTGGCGCCCATCGCGCGCCATCATTTCGCCCCGACGCAGACGGCGGCGGACGCGCTCATCCGCGAGGCGATCGACTCCGCGTCGGTCCATGTCACCGGCAATACGGTGACCGACGCACTCCACTGGACCCGTGACCGCATCGCCGCCGATCCAGCGCTGGCGGCGTCGGTCGCGCCTGTCCTGAAGATGATGGACGGCCGGCGCATCGTCCTGGTCACCACCCACCGCCGCGAGAATTTCGGCGACGGCATGGCGCAGATCGCGCGCGCGATCGGCCGCGTCGCGGATCGCAATGACATCGGCGTGGTTTTCCCCGTTCACCCCAATCCCAACGTCGTCGCCGTCATGGAAACGCTGCTTGGAGATCGCCCCAACGTCGCCCGCATCGCGCCGCTCGACTATCCGGGCTTCGTCGCCGCGCTCGCTGCCAGCCACATCGTCCTTACCGATTCGGGCGGAGTGCAGGAGGAGGCGCCCGCGCTCGGCAAGCCGGTGCTCGTCATGCGCGAAACCACCGAACGGCCCGAAGGCGTCGCGGCGGGGACGGCCAAGCTGATCGGCACGGACGAGGACCGCATCGTTTCCGAAGTCTTCACGCTTCTCGACGATAGCGACGCCTATGCCACGATGGCCCGCGCCCACAATCCGTTCGGCGACGGCCATGCGGCCGGCAGGATCGCCGATATCATCAAAAGGGGGGTTATCGCCGATGGTCTCCGACGCTGAACTGAACGTCGTCGTCATGGGGCTTGGCTATATCGGCCTGCCCACTGCCGCCGTGATCGCGCGCACGGGCGCGCGCGTGCTCGGCGTCGACGTCACCGAGTCGGTCGTGGAAACCGTCAATTCGGGGCGTGTCCATATCGAGGAGGTCGATCTCGACGGCCTGGTCTCGGGCGTCGTAGCGCGCGGCACCCTGCGCGCCGCGAGCGTAGTCGCACCGGCCGACGTCTTCGTGATCGCCGTCCCCACCCCCTTTGCCGACGATCACCAGCCCAACATCGGCTATGTACTTCAAGCCGCGACCAGCATCGCCGCGGTGCTGAAAGCCGGCGACACCGTCATCCTCGAATCGACCTCGCCGGTTGGCACGACCGAGCAGGTCCGCGATCTGCTGGCGACATTGCGCCCCGACCTGCGCGTTCCCGGCCGAACCGGCGAGCAGGCCGACATCGCCATCGCCTATTGCCCCGAACGCGTCCTGCCCGGTCGTATCCTGGTCGAGTTGATTGACAACGACCGCGTCATTGGCGGCATCACTCCGCGCTGCGCGCGCAAGGCGCTGACCTTCTATCGCCGATTCGTGCGCGGCGCCTGCGTCACCACCACCGCGCGCGCGGCGGAAATGACCAAGCTAACCGAAAACGCCTTCCGCGACGTCAACATCGCCTTCGCCAACGAACTCAGCCTGGTCGCCGACACTTTGGGGGTGGACGTGTGGGAGGTCATCAGGCTGGCGAATCGTCACCCTCGCGTCAACATCCTGTCGCCGGGGCCGGGCGTCGGCGGCCATTGCATCGCGGTCGACCCCTGGTTCCTCGTCGCCGCGGACCCGGAGCATACGCCGTTGATCCGCACCGCCCGCTTGGTGAACGACGGCAAGACCGATCATGTCATCGAAAAGGCGGCGGCGATGATCGAGGCGATGCCCGGGATATCCGCTGCTTGCCTGGGCCTAGCGTTCAAGGCGGATATCGACGACTTCCGCGAAAGCCCCGCGCTGAAGATCGCGTCCGCGCTCGCCGCGCGGTTCGGCCCGCGCATCCGTATCGTCGAACCTTATGCCGACGCGTTGCCTGCCGTCTTCGAAGGCACTGGCGCGCGTCTGACCGACATCGACGCCGCGATCGAGACGTGCGGAATCATGATCGTCCTGGTCGACCACGATCTCTTCCGCTCGATCCCGCTTCAGGAGCGTGCATCCACGACGGTGCTGGACACCCGGGGCATCTGGCCCGACCAGCCCGCAGCACTTCCCGACGCACGACTGCGGCTCGCAAGTTAGCGCCCGTTGCGGGGCCTCGAGCGCATCCCTATATAGCGCGCTCCGCAATTCGATGGCGCCATGCTCCGCAAGTTATTGAACATCCGTGCCGCGCCGTCTTCCGATCCTGCTTCGATCCCGGAAGGGCAGCGGGTGTATGCGATCGGTGACGTGCATGGCTGTCTTCATCTTCTCGATGAATTGCTGAGCGCGATCGACGCGGATGATGCGCGCCGCTCGCCTGCACAGACGGCGATCGTTCTTCTCGGCGACCTGGTGGATCGCGGCCCCGATTCGGCCGGTGTCGTCGAACGTGTGATTCGATTGCGCAAAGAACGCCCCGACGTCCGCTTCCTGCTGGGCAATCACGAGGAGGTCTTTCTGGCCGCGCTCGATGGCGACCTGCAGGCGCTACGCATGTTCTGCCGCATCGGCGGGCGCGAGACCGCGCTCAGCTATGGCATCACAGCCGCCGCCTACGAATCGATGGATTATCCCGAACTGGCCGCCGCCCTTGCTGCCGCGGTGCCTCCGGAGCACCGCATGTTCCTGGAGCAGGGCACCGAGATGGAAGTCATCGGCGATTACGCCTTTGTTCATGCCGGCATCAGACCGGGCGTTCCGCTCGATCAGCAGCGCGGCTCCGATCTCCGGTGGATTCGCGAGACCTTCCTCGATCATCGCGACGTGCTGGAGAAAATGGTCGTCCACGGTCACTCGATCAGCGACGCCGTTGCGTTCATGCCGCACCGGATCGGCATCGACACCGGCGCCTATCTGACCGGCAGGCTCACCGCTCTGGGCCTTCAGGGAAGCGAGACCTGGCACCTGGACACGGCTTGATGCGCTTTTGCCGCATCGCAGCGGTTTAACCACTTCCCGTCGACGTTTTTGGTGATATGACAGCCGCGACCGATGTGTTGCATCGCCGCAACAGCGGCAGTGTTTTTGGATCGGTTGCGTGGAACGGTTGCAAGGTCATGGCCATTATGGCATTTGCGCCGCTCGACGGACACTGAAGGGAGTTTCATTATGCGTCTTGGGAAGTATCTCATGGCTGCTGCAGTCGCCACGATGGCGGTTGCTCCGGCTATGGCGGCTCCGGCCAACCCGGCAGCGAGCCTGTCGGTTGCCAAGTCGGCTCGCGCCGGCTCGGCCACTGCAAAGAAGAACGAGCTCGCCGGTGGCGGGATCGTTGTTGCCATCATCGCCGCTGCTGCGGTCGTTGCGGGCATCGTGATCGTTGCCGACAACGATGACAACGCCGACAGCAACTGAGTTACGCAAGTAATTTGGGAAAATAGCGGTCTTCGGGCCGCTATTTTTTTGTCTGTTATCGGCGGATGAAGGGCTGATCGTCAGAACGATTTGCCACGTCGATACCCTTTCGACTTTGGGACGCTCGGCGTTCTCCAAGGTCGGCGGAGTCGCATGTGGAGAACACGCGGACGCTGCCTCAAAAGCGTATCGGGCAAGATCGGCCGGTTCGTGCAGTCGAGATCGGCAACGGACCCGTGTCCTCGTCTGCGGACATTCGTGCGGGACGTCGCTGCATATTGCGCAAGAACGCGCTGGGGCCGATCACCTCGCCAGCAACGAAGGCCCGTTCACGACAATCGACAGGCCGTCGCCGAGGCAGGTCTGGTGCGGTCTCCAGCCATGTTGCACGTCACTCGTCTTGCAGGCCGACGCCCCCTACGCAGTGAACCGCATTATGGTCAAAAGGCACTGCTCGTCGGTTGCGATACCGCAGCATCGCGCCCTCCACTGAGATCAGATCTGGAAAACCGCGCTAGCGGCCGGACGGCATTCCCGGAGCCGTTCCGCCCTGCATCATCTGCTGCTGCATCTGCATCTGCCGCAGCGCCGCTTCGGGCAGGAAGTCGATTAGTTCGACATCGAACACCAGGGTCGAGTTCGCCGGGATCGGCCCCTTGTCCTGCGCGCCGTAAGCGAGCGCCGGCGGCACCCAGAAGCGGTATCTCGCGCCCTTGTTCATCAGCTTGAGCGCTTCGGCGAAGCCGGGTACGACCTGCCCCACCGGCATCGGCGTCGGCCGCTCGGACTTGTCGAAAGTCGATCCGTCGAGCAGACGCCCCTGATAATTCACCAGGGTGACGTCGGCATCCGTCGGGCGGACGGCGCCCTGCCCGGCCTTCAACACTTTGTATTGCAAGCCGGACGCGGTCGTCGCGATCCCCCGGCCACGCATCTCGCGGACCAGCGCCGGATCGGCCTGCCGCGCGAGCGCAAACGCCGATACCAGCGCGAGCGCCAGCGCGATCCAGATGTAGACGATGTAGCTGCGCTTCACGGCGCGGATCGGCACGGCAGTAACGGTCGACATGGGCACACCTGGAGCTTTGGGTGCCGGATCGACCGCCGTCACCGGTTGAAGATCAGAGCTTGATAAACACGACACCGCCGACGCCAGCAAGGCAACGGCGGTAGATCACCTACCGGGCGCCGTCACGCTCGGCACGCTTGCGATCCATCTTGCGGGCGCGGCGCACCGCAGCCGCACGCTCACGTGCGCGCTTCTCGGATGGCTTCTCGTAATGGCGGCGCAACTTCATCTCGCGATATACGCCCTCGCGCTGCAGCTTCTTCTTGAGCGCGCGAAGGGCCTGGTCGACGTTGTTGTCGCGAACGATGATCTGCATAAACCCGTAGAGCTCCGGTCGAATAGAAATAGCCGTCGCGAACAGGTCCGCGCCGCATGAACCCCGGCCCCTAACAGCGTAATCGGGAGCTTTCAACCCTGCCCGGATCACCCACGGCGCGGAAAAGGATGTCGAAACGGGTTTGAGCCGGCTCGCCGGACGGCTAAGCCGCCGCCTATGCACGATGTTCCTATGACCCTCTACAATAGCCTGGGCCGCGCGCTCCAGCGTTTCGCGCCGATCGACCCCGCCAACGTCCGCATCTATTCCTGCGGCCCCACGGTCTATAATTACGCGCATATCGGCAATCTGCGTGCCTATGTCTTCACGGACACCCTCTCGCGGGTGCTGACGTGGAAGGGATGGCCGCTCACCCACATCATCAACATCACCGATGTCGGGCATCTCACGTCGGATGCCGACGCCGGCGACGACAAGATGGAGGCCGCGGCCCGTGCGTCGGGCCGCGATATCTGGGCGATCGCCGCCCATTATACTCAGGCGTTCAAGCAGGATCTGGGCGATCTCAACATTCGCGCACCCAGCCGATTTCCGCTGGCAACCGACCACGTCGAAGGCATGATTGACTTCGCAAAGTCGATCGAAGGTCATTGCTATCGCATTGACGACGGGCTGTATTTCGATACGACCAGCGTGCCAGGTTACGGCGGCCTGGCGGGGCGGCGTGACGATGCGCGCGAGGGACGGATCGACGCGGTCGCGGGCAAACGACACCCCGAGGATTTCGCGATCTGGCGCACGTCCCCGCCCGGCGGCAACCGGCAGATGGAGTGGGATTCGCCCTGGGGGCGCGGCGCACCCGGCTGGCACCTCGAATGTTCGGTGATGAGCCGCCAGTATCTGGGCGATCGCTTCGATATTCACACCGGCGGGGTCGATCACCGCGAGATTCACCATCCTAACGAGATCGCACAAAATCAGGCGCGGCAGGGATGTGCCGGTGCCGATTACACCGGCGCCAACATATGGATGCACAACAACTTCCTCGTCGAACGATCAGGAAAGATGTCGAAATCGTCTGGCGCCTTCACGACACTGCGCACGTTGGTCGATCGCGGCTTTCATCCGCTCGCCTACCGCCTGATGTGCCTGCAGGCGCATTATCGGTCGGAAATCGAATTCTCGTGGGAAGGCCTCGCGGCGGCGCAGACCAGGCTCAAGCGGCTCGTTCAGGGCGTCGAAGCGTTGCGCGCGCGCCCCGCCGCCGCGACCACGGCGCCGGTCGCGCCCTACATCCAGCGGCTCGACGCAGCGGTGAGCGACGACCTCAACACCCCGCGCGCACTCCTCGCGCTGGACGAACTGCTCGCCGACAAGCGCGTCGCGCCCGCCGATCGCATCGCTGCGCTCGTTGATTTCGACGCGGTGCTCGGCCTGGATCTCGTGACTGCCACCCGTGCGGACCTGCGCGTCCGCCCCGCGTCGGCGGCGATCGACGAGGACGGCATCGCCGAACGGCTTTCGGCCCGGCGAGACGTGCGCGCCGCCAAGGATTTTGCGGCGTCCGATGCCATCCGCGATGCGTTGGCCGCCGCAGGGGTCGAAGTGATGGACGGCGACCCCCTTGGCTGGGATTGGAGAATCGACGCATGAAGGCCGTCCTGCCCGCCATCGCACGGCCGCTGCTCGAACCGCATCTGCCGCCCGGTCTCGACGCCGCGTGGTTCGCGACGCCGGCTGAGGCGAATGCGATGATCGCGGACGCCGACATCGCCTGGGTCGACATGCAGCCGACCGCGCTGGTCGCCGATGCCATCCGTGCGGCTGGCCCGAAGCTGAAATGGGTGTCGACGATCTATGCGGGTCTGGACGCCTTTCCGCTCGATCTGCTGCGCGAGAAGCGGGTTCGGCTCACCAACGGCGCCGGGATCAACGCCATCGCCGTCGCAGAATATGCGGTGCTCGGCATCCTGGCCGCCGCCAAGCGCTTCGACGAGGTCGTGCGCTTGCGTGATCGTCACGAATGGCCCCGCGACGCGCCGGGCAAGATCGAACTGTTCGAGACGCACGCGCTCATCATCGGCTATGGCGCGATTGGGCGTCTCATCGGCGATCGCCTGACCGCCTTCGGGGTGGCGGTGACCGGCGTCACCCGATCGGGCCGCGACGGCACGCTGACCCCCGAGGCGTGGCAAGCACGGCTCGGCGCGTTCGACTGGGTGGTGCTCGCCGCGCCTTCGACCGATGCAACCAAGACGATGATCGGTGCAGCGGAATTCGCCGCGATGAAACCCGGCGCCTGGCTCATCAACATCGCGCGTGGCGACATGATCGACGACAATGCGCTCCTCGGCGCTCTCGCCGACGGGCGCCTCGCGGGTGCCTTTCTCGACCCGACCGACCCCGAGCCGTTGCCGCCCGAGCATCCGCTCTGGGCAGCGCCCGATGTCATGATCTCAATGCACCTGTCCGGGCGCAGCCAGACCAAGATGTTTGCGCGCGGCGGCGCGCTGTTCCTCGAAAATCTCGACGCTTTTCTGGGCGGGAGGGCGATGCGCAACACCGTCGATCTCGACGCGGGTTATTGACGTGAACGCCTCGAACGCGATGCACGGCATGGCCGCCCATTATCACGCCTTCATCAACTGGATCGGCGACGGCACCGGCCTGCCCGATACGATCCTACACATCCATTCCGGCATGGTCGTCCTGATGCTGGCCCGGGTCGTTACCGGTCGCTCGCTGGGCAGCTTCGTGCCGCTCGCCATCGTCGTGGTCGCAGAGGCGTTCAACGAGATCATGGACCGGCTTCTTTTCGGCTCCTGGCGCTGGCCCGACACGCTGCTGGACGTCGTCAACACCTTGTTCTGGCCCACCATCATCTGCCTGGCGGTGCGCCTGCGCCCGCTGGCCGCCGAGCGCCGCGCCCGGCGGATGCGCAGGGCGCGCGCCTGAGCGATCATTCGAGAGGCGCGTCGCGGGTAGCAAGCATCGGCGGAACATAAGGCCGGGGCGCATCGGCGGGGATGCGCGCGATCTCCGCCTCGATCGCCCGTGCCCGCGCAGCGGACGACGGATGCGTGCGGCTGCGGAACAATCCGCCGTCCACGTCGCCACCATGCTCTCGCCAGAACCGCACGGCGGCACGCGGATCGTAACCGGCGTTGCGCAAAAGGTGGACGCCAAGGAGGTCCGCCTCGCTTTCGGTCCGGCGGAACAACCGTCCGTTGCGCCCGATCTCGGCGAGCAAACCGCGCTTCACCCCGGCGGCATCCAGCCGCACGCGATGCCGCAGGATGTTGTGCGCCAGTTCGTGCGCGACGACCGCCGCCACTTGGTCGTCGGCATAATTTTCGAAAAACCGCGCGCCGATCTGCACGATCGCGCCATCCGCGCTCGCCTCCATCGGCGGCGCGACGACGACCTGAAATTGGGTGCGGCAGCCGGGCGATGGAGGCACGGTCAGTACGCGCTGGGCTCCGTCTCGTACGAGCGTCAACCGCAGCGGGGCGTCGGCGGGACGGCGGGCGATCAGCGCCAGCACGGCGTCCCGGTCGGCGCCCGTCGCCAGCCCGGTCGCGGGCGTCAAGGGCAAAGGCAAGCCATCGACCGCCGCCAGCGCATCGTTCGCCACGACGCCCGCACGCGCCGCAGGAGATCCCGCGACCACACCCTCCACCGCAACCGGCAACGCAAAACCGAACTTCGCGCGCGCCGCGGCGCGCACCGGCGGATCGTATTCACTGAGCGCATGGACTGCCAGGCCGGGCGTCGGGGCGCGATCCGTGCACAAGGCGACGTTCGCGGTCGCCAGCCGATAACCGATAGAGGCGAGCCGCAGGTCGGCGGACCCGCCCGGCGCGCCCTGCCCCGCCGACGGGGCCGAAGAGCCGGCAATCGCAAGCGCCAGCGCCGCCCAGATGATGTGCCCGAACATGTGCTGCCCCTAGCCCGCATCATCGGGCCGCAACAATAGGGCGTTGATCGCGCGTCTGATCCGTCGCATGAGGCAGGCCGATCCACCGCAACATTCGGAATCTTGCCCCATGGCCGCCAACTGGGCACCAGACAGCTGGACGCGCGCCGAAGCGCGCCAGATGCCCACCTATCCCGACGCAGCCGCACTCGATGCCGCCTGCGACCAGCTCGGCACGTACCCGCCGCTGGTGTTTGCCGGGGAAGCGCGCAACCTGACCGCGCATCTCGCCAAGGCCGTGCACGGCGAGGCGTTCCTGCTCCAGGGCGGCGATTGCGCCGAGAGCTTCCTGGAGCACAACGCCAACAACATCCGCGACACCTTCCGCGTCATCCTACAGATGGCGGTCGTCCTGACCTACGCGTCGAAGCTGCCGGTCGTGAAGCTCGGCCGCATGGCGGGCCAGTTCGCCAAGCCGCGCTCGACCGACATGGAGACGATCGACGGCGTCGAACTCCCCAGCTACCGCGGCGACATCGTCAACGACATGGCGTTCGAGGATGCGGCGCGCCAGCCCGATCCCGCCCGCATGATCCGCGCCTATTCGCAAAGCGCCGCGACGCTCAACCTGCTGCGCGCTTTCGCGCAGGGCGGCTATGCCAACCTCCACCAGGTCCACCGCTGGACCCACGACTTCATGGGCCGCAGCCCGTGGGCGCGCAAATATGCCGAGACCGCGGATCGTATCGGCGAGGCACTGGAATTCATGGCCGCGTGCGGGATCAACCCCGACACCGTGCCGCAGCTGTCGCAGACCGAATTCTACACCAGCCACGAAGCGCTGCTGCTGCGCTACGAACAGGCGCTGACCCGGCAGGATTCGCTCACCGGCGATTGGTACGACACGTCGGCGCATTTCCTGTGGATCGGCGATCGCACCCGGTTCGAAGGCTCGGCGCATGTCGAATACCTCCGCGGCATCGGCAACCCGATCGGGATGAAATGCGGACCGAGCCTGGAGCCAGATGCGCTGCTGCGCCTGCTCGATACGCTCAACCCCGCGCGCACGCCGGGCCGCATGACGCTCATCACGCGCTACGGCCACGACAAGATCGAGGCGGGGCTGCCCCGCCTGGTCCGCGCGGTGCAGCGCGAGGGGCATCCCGTCGTGTGGAGTTGCGATCCGATGCACGGCAACGTCGTCAAGGCGGCCAACGGCTACAAGACCCGCCCCTTCGACCGCATCCTGGCCGAAGTCCGCGGCTTCTTCGCAGTCCACCGGGCCGAGGGCAGCTTTGCCGGCGGCATCCATGCCGAGATGACCGGGCAGAACGTCACCGAATGTACCGGCGGCGCGATCGCGGTGACCGAACAGAGCCTGGTCGATCGCTACCACACGCATTGCGACCCCCGGCTGAACGCCGGACAGAGCCTCGAACTCGCCTTCCTTCTGGCCGAGATGCTCAATCAGGAATTGAAGGAGCGCAAGAAGGCCGCGTGATCGCCGGGCGAACAGCGGTGCCGGGGGGTTGTCGGCAGGCCTTCATCATGCCGCCCGGCCTGTCGATCCGGTACGATGCGCCCGCTGCCGCGATCGCCGATTCTATTACAGGTTATCACGTCTATTCCTCCGCCGTGCCCGCCGATCGGGTCGACTGGTTCCTGCCGGGCACCGCCAACATCCGCGTGACGCTGGACGCAGGACCGGTCGATCTGACGATCCGTCGCCGCACCTATGCGCCGCTGCCGCAGGCCACCCTGTTCGGCCCGACCAGCCAGGCGATGCGGGCGGTCACACGGGGCGGTACGATGATCGGGATCGGGATCAGCGCGCTCGGCTGGGCCCGGCTGTTTCCGAATGCGGCGAGCGACTGTCGCGACCGCATCTTCCCGCTCGGCGAGGCGATGGGTCATGCGATCACCGCCGAACTCGTCGATACGCTAACCGCCACCGACCGTGATCGCGGCGTGAAGCCCGCTCTCGACGCCTTCTTCCTGCGGCACCTGGGGCCTTTCCACGCGGACGCCCCGCACATCCGCCGGCTGATGGCGCTGATTGTGGACGAATATAACGACACGCTCGCCGACGTCGCGATCCAGATGTCACTGCCCGCGCATACGCTGCGGCGGCTGTCGGCGCGGCATTTCGGCTTCCCTCCCAAGCTGCTGCTGCTGCGCACCCGCTTCCTGCGCGCATTCACCGACATGCTCGCGTCGGGCGATCCGCTCGACTATGCGACGGTAGCACCGCGCTATTTCGATGCCTCGCACTTCCTGCGGGACGCACGCACCTTCCTCGGCACGACACCGCGGCGCTTCATGGCGCAGCCCACCACGTTCCTTCAGGCGAGCCTGCGCGCCCGTGACGCGGTCCTCGGCGCTCCCACCCAAGCGCTCCACGACGTCGCACATGCCTCAACCGTCGCGCCCGCCGAGGACGGAGCCGCTTGACGCTCCACGCCCGGCACCGTAGAGGCGCGCTTCGGCCCGATGGCCCCTTCGTCTAGCGGTTAGGACGTCGCCCTCTCACGGCGAAAACACGGGTTCGATTCCCGTAGGGGTCACCAAGCGAGGCGGCTTGGGCTGCTGCCGGATTCCGCTTCGATGACGCAGCGCCACGGCAGGCGGACGATCAGCCGATGATCCACCGCTTGGCAAGAGCCACCCATTACCATAACTAATGTTTTGCAAGATGGATCGGGTGATCCGTGTCGAAGGCGGAGCAATCATGGAAGTCGAGAATAGTCCTGCGGTGGTGACCGGTGGCGCATCCGGCCTGGGCGCGGCTACGGCGCGTGCTTTGGCCGCGAAGGGTGCAAAGGTCGCGATCTTCGATTTGCAGGAGGAAAAGGGAGAGGCATTGGCGGCGGAGATCGGCGGCGTGTTCTGCCAGGTGGACGTCACCTCCGACGAGAGCGTCGACGCGGGCTTTGCAAAGGCACGCGCGGCACATGGGCAGGAACGCATCCTGGTCAATTGCGCAGGCACGGGCAATGCGATGAAGACGGCGAGCCGATCCAAGCAGGACGGGTCGATCAAGCATTTCCCGGCGCAGGCGTTCAACTGGCTCATCCAGATCAACCTGGTCGGCACCTTCCGGTGCATCGCCAAATCGGCCGCCGGCATGCTGACGCTGGAACCCGGCGAAGACGGCGAGCGCGGGGCGATCGTCAACACCGCCAGCGCGGCCGCCGAAGATGGTCAGATCGGCCAGGCGGCCTATTCGGCGTCGAAGGCGGGGGTGGTCGGCATGACGCTGCCGATCGCGCGCGACCTGATGGGGGAAGGCATCCGCATCAACACCATCCTGCCGGGCATCTTCGACACGCCGCTGCTCGCCGCCGCGCCGCAGCCGGTGCGGGACGCGCTGGCCGCTTCGGTGCCTTTTCCGAAAAGGTTGGGCGAGCCGCGTGAATTTGCGCAGCTGGCAATCACGATGATCGAGTGCGGCTATTTCAACGGCGAGGACGTGCGCCTGGACGGCGCGATCAGGATGGCTCCCCGCTGAGCGCGATCACGCGCGGGCCAGTTCCTGGCCGCGGATCATGGCCGCCGCCTTTTCCGCGATCATGATGGTCGGAGCGTTGGTGTTCGATCCGATCAGCGTCGGCATCACCGAGGCATCGACCACGCGCAGCCCGCGCAAGCCCCGCACCGCAAGCGTCGCATCGACCACCGCCAGCGCGTCGTCGGCGGCGCCCATGCGGCAGGTGCCGACGGGGTGATAGATGGTTTCGGCCGTCTGCCGGACCCAGGCATCGATCTGGTCGTCGCTGCATACCGCGTCGCCGGGCGAAAGTTCGTCCTGCCGATAGGGCGTCAGCGCCGCCTGACCCGCGACGGCACGGCCAATCCTGACGGCTTCGCGCATGACGCGACGATCCTCCGGCGTCGCGAGATAGTTCGCGAAGATCGCGGGATCGTCGAACGGATCGGCTGAGCGCAGGCCGATCCTGCCGCGGCTTTCGGGACGGAGCTGACACAGGTGGAGCGTGAAGCCATCCTCGCGCGCGTCGGTTCGGCCGTGGTCGCGCATGATCGCCAGCACGCCGTGAATTTGCACGTCGGGGCGCGACAGCCCCTCTCGCGAGGAGACGAACGCGCCGGCCTCCAGGAACTGTTGCCGCCCCGCGCCCTTGCCGCGGAAAAGATAGTTCAGGCCGACAGAGAGCATCCCGAGACCCTTCGTCAGCGCAAAAGCCGTCTTCAGTCCGCGCGACCGCCAGTTCATCACCACGTCCAGATGATCCTGCAGGTTCTCGCCGACACCGGGCAGCGCTTGGACGACGCTGACGCCCGCTGACGCCAGCCGATCCGGATGACCGATGCCCGACACTTGCAGAATATGCGGCGATTGCACCGCGCCTGCGCACAGCAGCACCTCGCGCGCCGCCAGCGCGGTTTCCGCACGTCGGCCTTTGCCGACGGCATAGTCTATGCCAGTGGCACGCCCCTGTTCGATCCTGATCCGCGTCGTGTGCGCCTGGGTGATGCAGGTGAGGTTGGGTCGGTCCAGCACGGGCCGCAGGTAAGCGGCGGCGGTGCTCCACCGTTTGCCGTCGGCAATCGTCAGGTCATAGCGCCCGAATCCTTCCTGACTGGCGCCATTGAAATCGTCGGTCACGGGATAACCCGCCTGCTCACCCGCGGCGATCAGCGCGTCGTGGAACGGACTGTCGGATTCGCCGGGGGAGATGGTCAGCGGCCCCGCGCCGCCGTGCAGAACGCTGTCGCCGCGATGATGCCCCTCCAGCCGCCTGAAATACGGCAGCACGTCGTCGAACGACCATCCGGGCAGCCCCATCTGCCGCCATTCGTCGTAGTCCTGCGGATGGCCGCGCGTGTAGATCATGCCGTTGATCGACGAGCTGCCCCCCAGTCCCTTGCCGCGCGGCCACCACAGGCGCCTCCCGTCGAGATTCGGTTCGGCTTCGGTCGTGAATCCCCAATTGCTGGCGTTGCGGCTCTTGATGAGCGAACCGACGCCCGCGGGCATGCGCACCAGCATGCCGTCGTTGCGCCC
The DNA here is from genome assembly GCF_036387595.1 of Sphingomonas sp. Lineage (GTDB taxonomy): Bacteria > Pseudomonadota > Alphaproteobacteria > Sphingomonadales > Sphingomonadaceae > Sphingomonas. The sequence goes on along the minus strand of NZ_DASVTL010000085.1, from coordinate 69,202 downwards.
GCCCGCCTCGATCAGCAGCACGTGGACCCTTGGGTCTTCGCTCAGCCGCGCCGCGAGGACGCAGCCGGCTGATCCGGCCCCGACGATCACGTAATCGTAGCTTCGCATGCCATCCCCCGTCGACTGTCGCACGCCTCGATCCAAGACCCGCGCCGATCCTATCGTTCGCATAATAATGTCAGCAGCCCTTCGCGCAGCACGGCACCATCCATCCCAGCGGGGGCGTGGACTTCGCCAAGCCCGGCGGCGAGCAGCGCATAGGCGCGGATGGCCGCTTCGACCGTGTCGAATCCATGCTTAACGAGTTGTTCGCCGAGGAACGCCATCACCCTTTCGTCATGATCGCGGATCGCGGCGGCGGCGCGCGGATCGCTCTTGGCCCAGGCGCGCATTGCCAGAGCGAGCGTCGCCAGATCATGCTTGCGGACGTGGTCCGCAAACGCGCGAATGCGCCCGACAGGCGATCGTCTGGACGCCGCTAGCCTCGCAAGCAGCGGATCGATCTGTGCGCCCGCGAAATAGGCCGCCAACGCCGCGTGATACCCGTCGAAATCCCTGAAATGATGATAGAAGCTGCCCGTCGATGAGCCCAGCGCATCGGCCAGTCGCCGCAGCTTCAGTCCGCGCAGTCCTTCGCGCTTCAACAGCGCCTGGCCGACTTCCAGCCAGTCGCGTTGCGACAGATCGGTTGCGCGCCGCGCCGTGCCGCCGTCGGCGCTTGATCCTTCAGCGGTGACGGCGCCGCTTGGCATTATTCATGTCCATAACCGATGTTACGTCACAAGGTGTCGCAGGGCAAGTTGGCGATGGCAGTCGCCTGGGCTCGGCCATGTCGCTGTGCGCGATCGCCCAGTCGCGCGCCGGCCCATTAGGCTGTCGATCGAAGGAACGCTGGGCGCAGCCGGGGGTTGGGCTGGCGACGACCACCTGGGGATAATGCTTATGCTCTCTGACGCGAATGCGACCTTGCTCGCCCGGCTGGGCTTCGCCGCGCGCGGGCTGGTGTACCTGCTTATCGGGTGGTTCGCCATCGACGCGGCGTTGCGCGGCGGGCAGACCGCGGACAATCAGGGCGCGATCGCGTCGCTTGCCGATGAACCTTACGGGCCGGTGCTGCTCGGCGTCATGGCGGCGGGGCTTCTGGGTTATGCGGTCTGGCGGCTGACCGAGGCCGCGGCGGCACCACAAGCCGCCGGCAAAGGTGCCCACGGCAAGGGCAAGGGCGGCATGAAGCGCGTGGCGCAGGCGGTAAGCGGCATCACGCATCTCCTGCTCGCCTGGACCGCCGCCAAGCTGGCGTTCCGGCCGGCTGGTGGATCAGGCGGCTCGGCACCTGGCGACGCGAGCGCACGCGACTGGACCGCGTTGCTGCTCGATCAGCCGCTCGGCCGGGTTCTCGTCGGCGCCGTCGCACTCGGCCTGCTGGTCGCCGCAGTGCAGCAGGCCAAGAAGGCGTGGACCGGCGACTTCGTTCGCGAACTGGCGGGCGGGGTGCCGCTACCGGGCTATGTCTGCACTATGGGGCGGCTGGGCTATGCGGCACGGGCCGTGGTGTTCGTCATCCTGGCCGGTTTCTTCGCCGTTGCCGCCTGGCAGTCGCAGGCCAGCGAAGCCGGGGGCATGGGCGCCGCGCTCGGCACGTTGCAGGCGCAGCCCGGCGGCAAGTGGTTGCTCGCCGCCATCGGCATCGGGCTAGCCCTGTTCGGCGCGTACAGCTTCGTCGAGGCACGCTTCCGCCGCATCCACGTCGATCTGCCGGGGTAAGAGGCCGCCGGTTCAGCCCGGCCGATACCGGCGTTCGACATGCCCGACCAGATCGGCGGGTTCGAAATAGACGCGGCGCAGGTTGCCGCGCGCGTAACGATCGATCTGGTCCGCGAAATGTGCGCTGCCGGGCGTGCCACTCTGCCCGCCGGCCATCACCGCCCAGGCGCGGGGGCGTGCACCGAATTCGACCACCGCAACGAAGCTGTTGCCGCTGGTTCCATAGAGCCGGCGCGTCCCCGGATAGCTGCTCGCACCGAACGAGGCGAGACTGCCGTACAGCGCCGAGACGAACGGCACCGGCGTACTCGGCGCGGTATCGTCGAAATGCGGCGTGATCGCATCGTCCAACCGCTGGAAGCGGTTGACCTCGCCCCACGGCACCGGCCAGCGCCCGAAATCGCGGGTCAGACGGTCGACGGCCGACGACAGGGCGGCCAATTGCTGATCGGCCCGTGCGGGGGTCAGCACCACGCCCCCGCGCACGACCAGCGCGCCGGTATCGCGGCGCAGCGCATCGCCCCAGAACACCGCGAGCGTGGTCGCGGTGGACTCCGCCGACCAGCGGCAATCCCATCGCCGGAGGATGTCGATCGGCCGCGCGAGCGTCGATCGACGCGGATCGTCCGGCGGCAACGCGTCATACTCCGCGCCCAGCTTCACCAGCAGCGACGCGAAAGCCGGCAGATAGCGGTCGAAGGCCGCCCCCATCAGCGTCTCCGGCGTCCAGTCGCGCCGGTTTTCGAGCAGCATCGTCGCGTGCAGTCCGCGGGGGTTCTCCCCGAACGTGTCCATATACCGCGGAAAATCCGCCTGCCGCGGAGAATCCGCGCCCGCCGCGCCCCAGGGCGCATTGTTGGTGTTCATCACCCATCCGCTGCCCGGCCGCACCGCCTGTGGCAGGCGAGCGAGCGGCGTCAGCCCGCGCCAGTCGGTCGCCGGATCGGCCCCCTCCACCGTCTGGCGATAGTCGAAGCGGTCGTCACGTACCGGCACGAATTGCGGATGGAGATAGGCAATCGCGCCCGCATTGTCGGCGAAGATCGTGTCGTTCGACGAGTTGGCCTGCGCACCGGCGACCTTGAGGTAGCTCGCCAGGTCGGTCGCCTTGGTTCTCAGCCAGCTTTGCGACAGAGCGGGCACCGGCTTCCACATCTGGGCGTGAGCGATCCATTTGGCACCGCGCGCCGCCACGATCGGGCCGTGATGGGTGCACCAGGTAGTGAACGTGCGCGTAGCCTTCGTTCCGTCCGCACGCACCCATGCGATCGTCACCGGCCTGGACACCAGCGGCCGTAGCACCTTGCCATAGAAATAGGCTTTGCCGCGGATCACCGTCTCGGCGAACGAGTCCACGGAATCGACACCTGAGGAGGTGTGCATCCACCCGGATCGCGCGTTGAACCCCTGATAGATGAAGAACTGCCCCCAGGTGGCTGCGCCATAAGCGTTCAGCCGCTCGCCGCTCGTCATCTGCAATTCGGATCGGAAATAGAAGCTGGTGTGGGGATTGATGAGCAGCAGAGCCTTGCCGTTCGCGGTGTTGCCGGGTGCGATCGCGATGCCGTTCGACCCGCGCGGCTCCTGCGACGGCGGCACGGCGGCGATCGTCACGCCGCCATAGAAATCGGCGACATCGGGCAGCGAGATGCGCTCGATGTCGCCGCCGATGCTGCCTTCGTTAAAGGACAGCGCCATCCACGGCTCGAACCGCGTCAGCACCTTTGGCCGCACCTGCGGATGCGTCGCGAGATAGAAGTTCAGCCCTGCCGCCCAGGCATCCATCAACCGCCGCAGCCACGGCGCGCTGCCGGCATATTGCGCCTTGAGCGATGCGGGATCCACGAACAGTCGCTGGCGCAGATCCTGCCAGATCGCAGCCTCCCCCTCCGCCTCCGCGGTCCTGCCCAGGGCGGTCAGATAGTTCGCTTCGATCCGTGCGAAATCGTCCTCCGCCTGCGCATAGATGGCGCCGAACACGGCATCGGCATCGGTCTTGCCGGTGACATGCGCGATCCCCCAATCGTCGCGCACGATCTCCACCCGCGCTGCCTGTGCGCGCCAGCCGGCGCTTTCGCGCCCGGACCCCGTCTGCGCGACGCAAGGCCAAGCGGCAGGCAGCGCGACGAGCGATGCGGCGAGCGCCAGGTTGCGTGATCGGCGAAGGGGCGTATCCATGGCGCGAGGCTATCCCGGCCGTCCACGGGCCACAAGGAGAAGGACGATGCGGTGGATGGCGGTGCTGGCCTTCCTGCTGCTGGGCGCCGCCGACCCCCCGGCGACGCTCTATCGCCCGGCGCGGGTATTCGACGCGATCGACGGGCTTGCGCACGAAGGATGGAGCGTACTCATCCGCGGGGATCACATCGTCGCGGTCGGGCCAGCGGTGACGGCGCCGGCGGATGCCCGCGTCATCGACCTGCCCGGCACCACCCTGATGCCCGGCCTGATCGAAGGGCACAGTCACCTCTTCCTCCACCCCTATGACGAAGCCAAGTGGGACGACCAGGTGCTGCACGAGCCGCTGGCGCTACGCACCGCGCGCGCCACCGTGGCGGCGCGCGATACGCTGATGGCGGGCTTCACCACCGCGCGCGACCTGGGCACGGAGGGCGCAGGTTACGCCGACGTCGGCCTCAAGCGCGCGATCGACGAAGGCATCATCCCCGGCCCGCGCCTGATCGTCGCCACCCGTGCGATCGTGGCGCGCGGCGCTTATGGTCCCAAAGGGTTCGAACCCGGCGTCGCGGTTCCGCAGGGCGCCGAGGAAGCCAGCGGCATCGACGAACTGGTCGCCGCGGTTCGTGCCCAGATCGCGGCGGGCGCCGATGTCATCAAGCTCTACGGCGACTATCGCTGGCGCGCCGGCGAGGACAGCCGTCCCACCTTCTCACTCGCTGAACTCCACGCCGCGATCGGGGCGGCGCACGACGCCGGCCGGACCGTCGCGGTCCACACCGCAACCGCAGAGGGGATGCGACGCGCGATCGAAGCGGGGGCGGACACGATCGAGCACGGCTATGGCGGCACCCCGGAAACCTTCCACGCGATGAAGGAGAAAGGCGTGGGTTTCTGCCCCACCCTGGCCGCGGCCGATGCGGTGGCACGCTATGCAGGTTGGAACGGCGCCGAACCCGCGCCGCCAGGCGTCCTGGCCAGCAGACGCGCACTACGCCTGGCCCGCGCGGCGGGCGTCGCCATCTGCCTGGGCGGCGACAGCGGCGTTTTCGCTCATGGCAGGAACGCGCGCGAAGCCATACTGATGGCGGCGGCAGGGATGCCGCCCCGCCAGGTGCTGCTTGCCGCGACCGCAGGCAACGCCAAGCTGTTCCGCCTCACCGATCGCGGTACGCTGCGTCCCGGCCAACTGGCGGTCCTGGTTGCCGTTCGCGGCGACCCGACGCGCGACGTCGCCGCATTGGAACGGGTTGTGATAGTGATAAAAGGCGGCGTGATCGTCCGCGGTCCGTGACCCCCGCGCGCGGATTGCTTCCCGGCCGCGCGTTGAATATCACCGGCCAAGGGCAACCGGGGGGATGCACATGCGAAGACTTGGCGGATGGATCGGGCTGATCGCTGCGGCGCTGATCGGCGCGGGGCTGACGTTTGCAATACTCTACCTGTTCGCACCTTTCGCACCATTCTTCTTGGTTCTGATCGCGCTGCCACTGGCGGTCGGGGCCGTCGTCGCGGCAGCGCTGGCGCGGCTGGCCGCCGGGCGTGCCCGAGTCGCGCGTGGAACCGCGGCCATCGTCGCGGGCGTGGTCGCGATCCTGCCACTGGGTGGCCTGTTGACCGCGATGCTGCTCAGCCCGGAACAGCCGCGCGCCGCACCCGGTCCCGACCCGCGCGGGCCGTACCGCACCTTGCGCACACCGGCGGGGTCGTCGATCGCCTGGTGGTCGATCGCACCCGATCGGCCCCGACACCGCACGCCCGTGATCTTCCTCCACGGGGGTCCGGGCAGCTTCACGCGCAACCGCGATTTCGACGTGGGGCGCGGCTTTCGCGATGCCGGGTTCCGGACGATATTCTATGACCAATAGGGCAGTGGCGCATCGGGCAATCTGCCGATCGCCCGCTATACGCTGGCGGGCGCGGTCGCCGATCTGGAGGCGCTGCGCATCGCGAGCGGCGCGGATCGGATCGTGCTGTGGGGCCAGAGCTGGGGCGGGTCGCTCGCCGCGGCCTATGTCCGCACCCATCCGAGCCGGGTCGCGGCCACGGTCCTGGATTCACCCGGCGACTTTCCCGGCGAACCTTATCCGCTCGATTATTCCAGGACGGACAGCAACGGCGGGTTCCAGCCGACGCTTCGCGACGCGACCTTGTTCCTGCTGATAAGCCATGCACCGCAGCTGGCCGAACGCTGGCAGAGCCAGTCCGATGCCCGCGCGGTGCAACAGGCGCGCGCATCGGGCACGCGTTATGTTTACGGCTATCAGTGCAAGGGCGCGAAGACGAAGCTGCCCCGGCCGCCATCCCCCGGCGGCGGCAATCTGTATCCGCAACTGCGTCTGCAAAGCGATCTGGAGCAGCAGCCGAAGGTCACCGCGCCGCTATCCACCGCACCGGCCCTGCTGATCCGCGGCACATGCGACTATCTCCCGCTGCAGACCGCCGCGCGCTTCGCCAAGGCTTTTCCGGCGATGCAGCGGATCGACGTACCCGGCCGCGGGCACGGCTTTTTCGGGCACGACGCCGAACTGCGCATGCTCTTGAACCGCTACGCATCGACGACGCTGGCCACCCTGCCTGATCGCCGATCGCGCGGCCGGCCGCTCAGTCGATACCGAGCATCGCCAGCGCGCCAAGGGTTTGGTCGGCCACGATCGTGCCGTCGTCCGATCCTACGTCGAACGTCACCCCGAAGCGCGCCGCATCGAGCAGGATCTGATCGGCGGCCGACACCGCCACCCCTGACCCCGTCACCGGGGACGCCAGCGCGGGCGCTGGTTCGCCCATTCTGGCCGATGCGAGCGCCGCGGTGTTGAAGCGGCCCGTCGCCATGCGCCGCTCGCCCTCACCGATTTCCGCAAGCGCAGGCTGGATGTGTCCCATCGCCGCCAGCACCGCCAGCGCGGCGTGCACTTCCCGCGGCTGTGTTGCGCACAGCGTCGGCAGGCGGGCCAAGGCCGCCCCGGTCGCTGCACCTTGCACGAGGGCATCGAGGATCGCGGCGCACAGATCGGGTGTCGGCATGAACGCACCTGCCCGCGTTTCCAGCGTCAGCGAACATGCGTCGCGCGGCTTGGCGAGCGCGAAGCGGCGGTTCGCGAACCAAGCCGCCGCGTCGTCCTCGCCCGCCGTCACTCCGCCGCGAACGAAAACGTCGCGGCGAAAACGGCGGTCCAGCATCAGATCGCGCAGCGCCTGCGCCGAGGCAAGATCGACCTCTTCGTCCAGCAGCGCGCGTTCCTCGGCCCGCAGCCAGAATTCATCGAAATTGTCGATGATCCGTGCCTGTCCGACATAGGTCAGCCCTGCTGGCGCAACGGCCGAGGAAACGTCGCCAGGATGGGACAGCGTCCAATGCTCGTTCAGATATTCATGCGCCAGATACGCACGATCCTCCTTTTCCAGCCGGTCCAGCGCGGTGGAAGCAGCCGCGTTGTTGCCGAAGTAATCGGCACCGGCCTGATGCAGCCGCCGCGCCTTGGCCAGCGCGCGCTCGACACGCTCGACGGGAGATCCACCCTCAGCCGCCGCGCTCAGCCGCAGCCGGCGCAACGGCAGCAACGCGTCCCAGCCCGGATGGCAATTGTAGCTGAGAACGACCAGCCCGCCCGGCTTCACGCACGTCGACAGCAGATCGACGATCCGCTGACGGTTCTCGCCGCTGACCCAGGACCAGATGCCGTGAATCGCGACGAAATCGAGTGCGGGGAGATTCGCAGCCAGCAGGTCCGCAAAGCTCGCCTCGACGAAGGTGGCGTTGTCGATGCCCGCTCCCTGGGCGGTCGCGCGGGCATTGCGGATGTGGTCCGGGTTGAAATCAGCGCCCCAGACATCGGCGTGCGGGTTCGCCGCCGCAAGCAACGCGGGCGTGAAGCCGTTGCCGCAACCCAGGTCGAGATAGCTGAAAGGCGCATCGACGTCCGGCGGCCGCACGCCGCAAAGCAACCCCGCGAGTGCCAGATTCAGCGGTGCCAGACCGGCCAGGAAATTGTGGACGTAGGCGACGTCCAGAACATAGCCTCCGCTCCAGTCCGTTTCGGCCATCATCTATCCCCGTTGCCAATGCCGCCGGTCTTCCTGACCATGCCGCGGCTCTCGTACAAATCTAGTCGCCCGCAAAGGTCAATGCAGACACCCTGCGCTCGCGCTCGTTGATCGTCAGCGCCCGGCCTCTCGGCGGCGCGGATCGTTGGGGGCAATCGGCGCGAAAGCATGCGCGGCACCCCAGCCCGATCGGAGTGGCGGCGCCGGCCAGGTCGATGCTCCGCGCCGCTGCCAAGGCACCCGCCAGTTCCGCCGCCACGCCCATGCCGACCGAGAATTGCGCCGCGACCCCGCCGATGCTTCGCCCCTGCGGCGTCACCGTGCGCGCCATCGTCAGCGCGCGTGTGCCGTCTTCCAGCTCGACCAATTGCACCGCCAGTTCGCCCGGCCGGTCGAATGCGTGGGTCAGCCGCCACAGCGGGCAACGCTCGTCGGCGTCGACCAGCGCCGCGCCGCTGGCCCCTGCATAGCGTTTGGATGCCACCCCCGCCCGGTCGACCCGCAGCATGAAGAACGGCAGGCCACGCGCACCGACCCGCTGCAATGTCGTCAGCCGGTGGGCGACCTGTTCGAAACCCGCGCCGAAGCGCCGCTGGAGCAGTTCGACGTCATACCCCGTCGCCTCGCACGCTCGCAGGAACCGCGCGTAGGGCATCATCACCGCCGCGGCGAAATAGCCCGCCAGGTGCCGCCTAAACAGGCGCTCGGCGGCACGGTCGGCAAGTTCGGCGCCCTTGGCCAGTGCCTCTATTTCCGCACGTGCCTCGATCTGCGCCAGTTCGAACGCCGCCGCGAACGTCCGGCTGGCCGGGTCGAGCAGTTCCGACAATTGCAACTGCCGCGCGTGAAGATCGACGCGGCGCAGCATGTCGGGCATCACGTCCACCGGCAGGATGCGGATCGCCAGCGCGTATTTCACCCGCAGCCGCTCGGCGATCGCGCCATAGAGATCGCCGGACCCCAGCCGCAGTTCGTCGGCCAGCGTCTCCGCCGCGCCATCCAGATCGGGAAAATGGTTGCGCCACCGCGCGATCGCCTCGCGCGCCTGCGCCATCGGATCGTCCACGGCAGCCTGCGCGAAGCCAGCCCGCCCCCCCGATCGGCTGGCGTCGAAGGCGCGCGCGAACGCTTCCGCGCCGCCCGGCGCTGCCGCCAGCCATTCGGCGAGCTCGCTCCGATCAATCTCCAGATCGGCGAACATCGGATCGGCCAGCCGCCGCCGGATCGCGTCCGCACCGCCACCCGGCTCTGCCGCGGCGAGCAGGCGCGGGTCGAAGTCGAACGTCTCGGCCAGCCGCATCAGCAGCGTCGCCGATACCGGCCGCTGGTTGCGCTCGATGAGATTGAGGTAGCTGGGCGAGATCCCCAGCATCTCCGCCATCGCCGCCTGGGTCAGACCCGCGCGGCGGCGAACCCGGCGAACGGCATGCCCCGCCAACAGCTTCTCGCGCATCGCAGCCCTTCTGTCACATGTTTACATCTTGACCGGCGATATACCTGCCTCATGCACTTGGCGACACGAAATTCGGTCGATTTCAGGTGAACACCCGACATTTTGCGCCTTATCACACCGTCGTCACCAATGAGGGATTGTCGCCATGCAGACCGAACCGCAACGCAGCCGTGCCGTCTTCTCGACCGAGGATTTCGGTCTCCTGAAAGAAGCCGTCGGGGAATATGTCCGCAAGATCGCCGAGGAGTCACGCTCGGCGAAATTCTCGAACCTGTATCATCGCCTCGGCCGACTGGGCTGACGCGAGACCGCTTTCCTGGGGAGGAAGGATGCCTGCCGGTGCGCGAACGCACCGGCGGTCGTTCACCGTAACCCCGCAACACACGGACCGGGGACATCATGAGCTATCAAGACCACAGCGCGAGCATCCGCCAGCTCGTCGGCCGCCAGAACGGCACCTGGGACGGCATCGACCCCGAGGCGGTGGCCCGCATGCGGCTGCAGAACCGTTTCCAGACCGGGTTGGACATCGCGCGCTACACCGCCGCGATCATGCGCCGCGACATGGCGGCCTATGATGCCGACCCCGCGAACTACACACAGTCGCTGGGTTGTTGGCATGGCTTCATCGGCCAGCAGAAGATGATAAGCATCAAGAAGCACTTCGGCTCGACCGAGCGGCGCTATCTCTATCTCTCCGGCTGGATGGTCGCCGCACTTCGCAGCGATTTCGGGCCGCTGCCCGATCAATCGATGCACGAGAAGACGAGCGTGCCCGCCCTGATCGAGGAACTCTACACCTTCCTGCGCCAGGCCGATGCGCGCGAACTGGGCATGATGTTCCGCGACCTCGATCACGCGCGCGACAGCGGCAACGCGCTGGAGGCGCAGCGCCTGTTGCAGGCGGTCGACAACCACCAGACCCATGTGGTGCCGATCATCGCCGACATCGACGCCGGCTTCGGCAATGCCGAGGCGACGTATCTGCTCGCCAAGAAGATGATCGAGGCGGGCGCCTGCGCGCTCCAGATCGAGAACCAGGTCAGCGACGAGAAGCAATGCGGTCACCAGGACGGCAAGGTCACCGTGCCGCACGAGGACTTTCTGGCGAAGGTCCGCGCGTGCCGCTACGCCTTCCTCGAACTCGGCGTGGAAGACGGCATCATCGTCACCCGCACCGACTCGCTCGGCGCCGGACTCACCAAGCAGATCGCGGTCAGCAAGGCGCCCGGCGATCTCGGCGACCAGTATAACAGCTATCTCGACTGCGAGGAGATCGACCCGTCGACTGCGCGCAACGGCGACGTGATCCTGAACCGCGACGGCAGGCTGATGCGGCCGAAGCGTCTGCCGTCGAACCTGTTCCAGTTTCGCGAGGGCACCGGCGCCGACCGCTGCGTCATGGATTGTATCGCCTCGTTGCAGAATGGCGCCGACCTGCTTTGGATCGAGACCGAAAAGCCGCATATCGAGCAGATCGCGTCGATGGTCGATCGCATCCGGGAGGCCGTGCCGAACGCCAAGCTGGTCTATAACAATTCGCCCAGCTTCAACTGGACCCTCAACTTCCGCCAGCAGGTATTCGATGCCTGGGCCGAGGCGGGCAAGGACGTTTCGGCTTACGACCGCGCGCGGCTGATGTCGGTCGATTACGACGGCACCCCGCTGGCCGACGAGGCGGACGAGCGCATCCGGACGTTCCAGAAGGATTCGGCCGCACGCGCCGGCATCTTCCACCACCTCATCACGCTGCCGACCTATCACACCGCGGCGCTTTCGACCGACAATCTGGCGCGCGAATATTTCGGCGCGGCGGGGATGCTCGGCTACGTCCGCGACGTGCAGCGCAAGGAGCTTCGCGAAGGTATTGCCTGCGTCAAGCACCAGAACATGTCCGGCTCCGACATCGGCGACGACCACAAGGAGTATTTCGCGGGCGAAGCGGCGCTGAAGGCCGGCGGCGCGCATAACACCATGAACCAGTTCGCGGCGTGAGGATCAGAGGATGAGCGAACCCGAAACCAAAGCGCCGTCCGAACGCCCGCGCAGCCGCGCGGTCTTCTCGACCGAGGACTTCGATCTCATGAAGGAAGCAGTCGGCGATTACGTCAAGACGATCGCCGACGATCCACGCTCGGCGAAGTTCAGCAACCTCTATCATCGGCTCGGCCGGCTCGGCTGAGACCGCCGACCCGCCGTAAGCCAATCACCAGTTCCTGGGGAGGAAGGATACCCGCCGGCGGTTCGCCGCCGGCGGGTATTTCCTGTGCGGGGAATATCGAAGCGGATCGCGGTACATAGTTCAGGACGTTTCAGACGGGCGCGGCGACCGCATGTTTACGGAACCACGCCGCCACCGCGTCCTCGGGCAGTTCCCCGGCCGCAAGCGCAAGAACCGTGCGGATGGCGTCCGCCCTGTCAAAGGCCAGCCCAACGCCGTTGAGGTGCAGGAACACACGCGCCGTGACCCACGCGGTCCGATTGTTCCCGTCGGCGAACGGATGATTGCGCACGATACCGAAGGCGTAAGCCGCCGCCAGGGCACACAGGTCTTCCTCTCCATAGGAGTGGTTGTTGATCGGTCGCGCCATCGCCGACTCCAACAGGCCGAAATCCTTCACATCTTTCAAACCGCCATGCTCGGCAAGCTGACGATCATGCACCGCAACCGCCATGTCCGCGCTCATGAAGCGCGGCACCGAGATCAGGTTCATTTAGCAAGGACTGCCAGGATGTCCCGATCGTCACGCATGATCTGCTCGGCCGCAGTCATGGCTTCGACGAACGCCGGATCATGGGCGCGCATTGCAAAGCCGTCGGGCTGCTCCGACAGGAACAGGCGATCACCCAGTGTCACCCGCAGCTTGGTCAACACATCTTTGGGTAGGATGACACCGACCGAATTACCAATTTTCAACAGATTGAGTTCGACGTTCATACTTTCGTTATAACATCCTCGCTTCGCGCGTCAAGAGCAGGCGTCGAGAGATGACAGCACGCACCACGAGTGCTAAGCTACCGTATAACAACGGATAACCCCGATGACGATAGCGCTACGCCTGCTCGCGATCTTCGCTTTCTGGTTGGCTACGGCACTCCCGGCGCAGGCGGCGGTTACGATCACGTTCTGGAGCCACGAGTTAGGCAACAGCTTTCCGCACGCCTTCTTCACCTTGCGCGGGGTGCCCGATGCGGGAGGTGAGCCGGTCGATGCCAGCTATGGCTTCACCGCCAAATCCATCTCGCCTGCGATCCTGCTAGGTCCGGTTGCGGGCAAGGTCGAGGGGGTGACGCCCGCTTACATGGCGAGCAGCACCGCACAATTCTCGGTCGAGCTGCCCGACGCACGCTATGTGGACATCCTGACCCTCATCTCCCGCTGGAGTGCTTCGGGAGAGGATGGCCGCTATCGCCTAAACGCGCACAATTGCGTTCATTTCGTAAGGGAAGCCGCGCGGCTGGCCGGGCTGGCCGAGGTCGATCGGCCCAAGCTGATGAAGCGGCCGCGCTCCTATCTTCAGGCGATCGGCGCGGCAAATGCGGCCCGGGTCACGATCATCGACAAGCCGGGGCGCGACCACCTCCCCACGCTTGCCGCACTCGCACCTGCCAGCCCGCACGGACCTGCACGATGACGTCCGGCGCCGGCACCGGGGAACCCCGATCTCCTCAGGCCGCGGTCCACCCTCCGTCCACCGGCAGGTTCGCGCCGGTGATGGACTTGGCCTCCTCGCGGCAGAGGAACAGCGCCAGCGCCGCCACCTGCTCGGGTGTCACGAACGCCTTGGTAGGCTGGGCGGCCAGCAGCACGTCGTTCACCACCTGCTCGCGCGTCAGCCCGCGCGCCTTCATCGTGTCCGGGATCTGATTTTCGACCAACGGCGTCCAGACATAGCCCGGCGAGATGCAGTTGACGGTGATCCCGTGCACCGCGGTCTCCAGCGCCGCGGTCTTCGTCAGGCCCGCGACACCGTGCTTGGCCATCACATAGGCCGATTTGTTCGGGCTCGCGACCAGGCTGTGGGCGGAGGCGGTGGTGATGATCCGCCCCCAGCCCTTGGCCTTCATGTGCGGCACCGCGGCGCGCATCAGATGCCAGGCGGAGACCATGTTGATCGCGATGATCGCGTCGAACGTGTCGATCGGGAAATCCTCGATCGGTGCCACATGCTGGATGCCGGCGTTGCTGACGACGATGTCGCAGCCCCCCGTGTCCGCTACAGCGCGCGCCACCAGCACCGCGATCTCGTCGGGCTTGGTCATGTCGGCGGGATCGTACAGCGCGGCAGCGCCGCTCACCTTCGCCAGGGCAGCCCGCTCGCGCTCGATCGCGTCGGCGTCGCCGAATCCGTTCAGCACCACCGCCGCGCCTTCCGCCGCAAAGGCCTTGGCATAGGCCAGGCCGATGCCGGAGGTCGATCCCGTGACGATCGCCGTCTTGCCTTTGAGGAACATCGCTTACTCCGTATCCGCCCGATTCTGGGCAGGTCGGTCTTGGCCTTCTCGCGGCGCGCGATCAACAGTTGCAACCCGAACCCCGCTTCGCGCATTCATCACGCCAACGTAACCACTACACGTCTGAACGGGGAACCCTGCCCATGCGGCTCGACGATTTCGATCCCAACATCAACGTCGAGGACCAGCGCGGGTCCGGCGGCGGCGGATTCGGTGGCGGGGGCGGCGGACTGCTCTTCGGGCTGCTGCCGCTGATCGGCAGCAAGTTCGGGTGCGGCGGGATCGTCGTCGTGCTCATCCTGATGGCGGTGTTCGGCGGTGGACTGGGCGGCTTGGGCGGGATGCTCGGCGGCAGCGGCGGGCAAGCGCCGGCCGTGCAGAGCGGCGAGCGCACCGCCGGCTCGGACGTGCAGTCGAGTTGCACCCTCAATGCCAACAGCCGCGCCGCATGCAACGCATTCAGTTCGGCCGAAAACGCCTGGGAAGCGATCTTCGCGCGACAGGGGCAGCAATTTCAGGCGCCCAAGTTGGTGTTCTTCGGCGAACAGGGCGGCCGTTCGGGCTGCGGCGCGGCGCAAAGCGCCATGGGGCCGTTCTACTGCCCCACCGACCAGGGCGTGTACATCGACACCAACTTCTTCGACGAGCTCGCCACAAAATTCGGTGCGAAGGGCGATTTCGCGCAGAATTACGTGATCGCGCACGAATTCGGCCACCATGTCCAGAATCTGCTCGGCACCTCCAGCCAGGTGTCGCAGATTCAGCGATCGGGCAGCGAAAGCGAAGGCAACGCCGCCTCCGTTCGTCTCGAACTCCAGGCCGATTGCTACGCCGGTGTCTGGGCGGCGGCGAACCGCGCGCGGCTTGATCCGGGCGACATCGAAGAGGGGATGACCGCCGCACAGGCGATCGGCGACGACACTTTGCAGCGCAAGGGTCAGGGCCGCGTCGTGCCCGACAGCTTCACCCACGGCAGCGCGGCGCAGCGCATGACCTGGCTGAAGCGCGGCCTCGACAGCGGCGATCCCGCACAGTGCGACACCTTTTCAGGCGCGGTCTGAGCGCTTGGCTCCCTCTCCCTTTGGGAGAGGGAGGGAGCCGCGCAGCGGCGGAAGGGTTAGGACGGCTTGAAGCTAAACCCGAACCAGCATCTTGCCCGTATTGCCGCCGGTGAACAGGCCCAGAAACGCATCGGGCATCGCCTCAAGCCCCTCGTGCACCGTCTCTTCGCGCTGCAGCTTGCCCGCCGCGAGCCAGCCGCCCATATCGCGATAGAATTCCTCGGCGCGGGCCATGTAGTCGCTGACGATGAAGCCGCGGACCTGCACACGGTTGCCGATCAACCGCGCCAGGTGACGCAATTCGGTGGCTTTGCCGTCGTTATAGACGTCGATCATCCCGCAGATCGCAAAGCGAGCACGCGGACGCGCATGGGCTAGCGCAGCATCGAGATGCTCGCCGCCGACATTGTCGAAATAGACGTCGATGCCTTTCGGCGCGGCCTGTGCCAGGGCCTTCACCACCGGCGTGCCGCTTTTATAGTCGATCACGCCGTCGGCGCCGAGCGACTTCACCCACGCGCATTTCTCGGGCCCGCCCGCCGATCCGATGACGGTCATCCCCTTGGCCTTGGCGACCTGGACGACGGTCGACCCGACCGCACCCGCAGCCGCGGACACGAATACCGTGTCGCCCTCCTTGGCTTCGGCGACCGCCAGCAGCCCGAAATACCCGGTCATCCCCGGCATGCCGAACTGCCCCAGGAAGGCCTGCGGGTCGACGCCGAGCGCCGGCAGCTTCTGCAGGGCCTCACCGGGCACGACGGCCTCGTCGCGCCAGCCCATCATGTGCTGGACCATGTCGCCGGGCGCGAAGCCGGGGGCATTGCTCTCGATCACCTCACCGATCGCGCCGCCCTGCATCGCTTCGCCGATCGCGAATGGCGGCACGTAGCTCTTCACGTCGTTCATCCGCCCGCGCATGTAAGGATCGACCGATAGCCAGCGGTTGGCGACACGCACCTCGCCCGCGCCGAGCGGGGCATTGGCCAATTCGATCATCGCGAAATCGGTATGTTTGGGCGTTCCGTGCGGCCGTGCCGCCAGCGTCCATGCGCGTGCCATATCCTGCTCCCGTTATTGCTTGTTCGGAATATCCGGTATGCTCTTGGCGGGTGGCTGGCAAGTGCAACGCCGCCGCGTGCAGTGCCCTCACGTTCGCTGGCTCCCCAACTCGCGCGCAAGCCCGCAAATGTCGCGCGGCGGCGGTTGCGTCAGCGATTATCACGGGCTAATGGCGAAATTCTCGGCGCCGGTCGTGCGGGCGCGGGGCCGTAGCTCAGATGGGAGAGCGCTGCAATCGCACTGCAGAGGTCAAGGGTTCGATTCCCTTCGGCTCCACCACCGCGCTGGCGCCAGACGCGCTGGCAGGCCAGCGGCAGACCGCCAAGCCCCGGCTGGCGGGGCAAGCCCCGTGCGACGAGCCTGTCCTGAGCGCCTGCCTTCAGGCAGTCGAAGGGCGGCTTTGCCGCGGAGCAATCCCACCCCTAGCCCCGCCCTCCGCAATCGCTAGACCACACCCATGTCCGCTATCCCCGCCGCCACCCTCGTCCTTTTCCGCGACATCGGGTCAGCCCCCCCGGAACTGCTCATGGTCGAACGCGCCAAGGCGATGGCGTTCGCGGCGGGGGCGCTCGTCTTTCCTGGCGGCCGAATCGACCCCGGCGACCACGCACTGGCGACCATCCTTGCCCCCGCCGACGCTCACGCTGACGCGGCGGCCCGCATCGCTGCGATCCGCGAGACGATCGAGGAAGCGGGTATAGCGGTGGGCGTCGTCCCCGCCCCCACGCCGCAGACCGTCACGACGATCCGCGCCGAACTGCACGCGGGCACGTCCTTCGCAACCCTGCTCGCCACGACGGAAACGACGCTCGATCTCACCGCACTCGTGCCCTTCGCCCGCTGGCTGCCCGCGCATGCCCACGCCCGCATCTTCGATACGATGTTCTACCTGGCGCGGCTTCCCGCCGGTGCCGCCCCCGCCACCGTCGATGCGACCGAGAATGTCCGCCTGCGCTGGAGCACGGCTGCGCAGGTTCTGGCTGATGCCGACGCGGGGCGAGCGACGATCATCTTTCCCACCCGGCGCAACCTCGAACGGCTAGCACGGTTCGCCGACTTCGATTCGGCCGTGGCCGATGCACAGACGCATCCGATTGTCCCGATCACGCCCTGGATCGAGCAGCGCGGCGGCGTGGATCACCTCTGCATCCCGCAGGACGCCGGCTATCCGGTGACCGAGGAGCCACTCACCTCGGCAGCGCGCGGTTGATGCGCGCGTTGCGCCGCACGCTCGTCTGGATTACCGGGACCGGCATCGTCGCGACGCTCCTGCTGCTGCTGTGGTCGGGATTGCGGGGCCGTCCGCAGGATCTGCCGTGGACGCCGCTCGACCTGAGCCAGCCTGCGGGGATGTTCACCGCGGGCAAGCTCGCGAGTCTTGGCGACGATGCCAAAGCCTGCCGCGCTCTGTTGAAACGCGCGGGCATTCGCTACACGGCCCTCCCATCACGCCGCGACAGCGCGCAATGCGGCTATGACGATGCGATCCGCTTCGCATCGGGCGGCGCGCGCAGCATCGCGCTACAGCCCGCGACTGTAGGGATGGCGTGCCCCGTCGCTGCCGCGCTGGCGATGTGGGAATGGGAGGTCGTTCAGCCCGCCGCTCAGCGCCATCTGGGCCGTCGCGTCACCGCGCTCGACCATTTCGGCAGTTACAATTGCCGCCGCATCGCCGGGCGCGACGCCAGCACCTGGAGCCAGCATGCCACCGCCGATGCGATCGACGTCGCCGGGTTCCGGCTTGCGGACGGCACGCGCATCACCGTCGCACGCGATTGGCAGGGAAGCGGCGCCAAGGCGGCTTTCCTGCGCGAGGTTCGGGACGGCGCGTGCAAGCTCTTCGCGACCACGCTGTCGCCCGATTACAATGCCGCGCATGCCGACCATCTTCACCTGGATCAGGCGAACCGCGGCGTCATGCGCTGGCGCGCCTGCCGATAGGCGGATCAGGCGGCGGCGACGTCCACCTTCTCGACCCAATAGGGGAAGAAGGCAGGCTGCCGGTTCGACCAACCCGATGCGGTCGCGGCGGCTTCGCTGATCGACTGAAGCAGCTTGCGCCGCAGTTCGGGATGCAGATGCGGCAGCGCGGCGGCGGCGCAGAAGGCGCTCGGCAGCCAGGGCCGGACCTCGGCACCGATGAGTCGTTCGTAGAGGAAGCGGAAGGCGGAAAAGGTCGTCAGCCGCCCCTGCCCCAGATCGAAGGCGACCAGCGTCACCAGCGGCGCCAGGAAGGGTTCGATCGCATCCAGTCCGCTGTCGTCGGGGACGATCTCGCGCAATTCGGGCAGGATGCGGTACAGATTGGCCTGCGCCCGGATGCTCGCCGCCTCGACGATGTCACGCGACCAGAGCGTCATCGCGTCGTCGCGATCGAGGCCGATGTCGAGCGATCGCCGGATGTAACGCTGAGTGGCCGACGGAAACCCCGCGAATTCCTTCATCTCGGCCAAGGTCATCGCGCCCTCTGCCGGTTTCATCTTCGATCCCATCGCATCACCCCGCCCGCGTGTGAAAGCCTGGGAACGCTGTACATCAGGGATGGTTAACGCCGCCCTTCCGCACCGTCGTTCCGCCGTGAATCGAAGCGACCATGAAAACTGCTGCGCCGCAACATCGGATGCGACGAATGGAGTTCCGGCGGCACGAACGGCCGCCGGGGTGAGGATTTCGCGCAACTATGGGCATAAGGAAGTCAATTCCGCTGCAACCGGGCCTCTGCATCCGCATCGAAGCCTGAAGAGGGCGCAGGGTCGCCACTGCTCCCCGGCTGGGTCGAAGACGGGGTGTCGCTGGCATCCATCGACTCGTCCAGACCGTTGTCGAGCTTGGCGTCGGGACTGTCGGGATTCTTCTCCAACCGCTTGGCGATCGACTTGTCCTGCCCCGCCTGCTGGCGCGAGTCCTCGGGCGTGTCGTCGCCCGGCGCCACCGACAGGCTGTCGAGCGCGCGTTCGTCGATATCGGTCATGATCGTCTCCTATTACGGTTGCACAACGATTCAGTCCGGCGCGCGTTCCTGCACCACACGGACCGACTGCGAGACCAGCTGCGCCTCGCCGAAGATCGTCATGAACGCGATGTCGGTCGCGTCGCGCCCCACGCACACCCGCGCCAGGTCGCTGCACGAGGCCATGCCGGTCGCATCGACCAACCGCCACGCACCTTCGAGCCACAGTTCGGCGACGGCGTGGAAATCGGGTGGTTCGACGCCGGGTGCATAGGCCGAGACGCAGCGCGCCGGAATGCCACCGGCGCGCGCCAGGGCGACGAGCAGATGCGCGTAATCGCGGCACACGCCCGAACGCGTGGCAAAGGTGTCGAGCGCGGTCGTCGACCCGTCACTGACGTTCGGGCGATAGCGCAGCGCGTTCTGCACCCAATCGACGAGGGCCGACGCGAGCGCCCCACCCGTCAGGCCCGCGAAGTCCCGCTCGACGAAGCCGACGAAGCGGTCGGCCTGGCAATAGCGGCTTGCCAGGAGATAGGGCACCAGCGCACCGTCGTGCATCCGCACCGGCGTGGCGGCATAGTCCGCCAGCGTCACCGGCTCGCGCGACACGTCCACAATTCCCCGGTAGGACGCGCACATCCGTCCCTCGGTATGGACCCAGCAGCGCTGGCCGACGCCATCCTCCCCCGCAACCGCGCGGACGGGCACGTCGGACCACAGGGTCAGCGCTTCGGACACGATCCGCTGATCGGGCAGCGCCGCCACCTCGACCTGAAGCAGCACGTCGGCCGCGCGCTCCAGCGTATAGTTCAGATCGACTTCGATCCTCAGCCGCATCGCTTCCCCCCGGATAGCAAGAGGCCCGGCGGATCGCTCCGCCGGGCCTCCCGATTTCGTCAGTCATGCCTGTATCAGCGACGGTCGCCCATGAACTGCAGCAGGAAGGTGAACATGTTGATGAAGTCGAGGTAGAGCGACAGCGCCCCCATCACCACCGACTTGCCCATCATATCCGTCCCCGCCACTTGGGCGTAGATCGACTTGATCTTCTGCGTGTCATACGCGGTCAGCCCTGCGAACAGCAGCACGCCGACGAAGCTGATGACCAGCTGCAAGCCCGACGACTGAACGAACATGTTGATAACGCTTGCCACCAGCAGCCCGATCACGCCCATGATGAGGAACGTGCCGAATGCCGACAGATCGCGCTTCGTCGTATAGCCGTAGAGGCTCAGTCCGGCGAAGGCAGCGGCGGTCGCAAAGAAGGTCGTCGCGATCGACGTGCCGGTGTAAACCAGGAAAATCGACGACAGCGACAGCCCCATGACGACCGCGAACGCCCAATACAGGCCTTGCGTCGCGGCGGTGGACAGACGGTTGATGCCGAAGCTGAGCACCATCACGAACGCCAGCGGCGCCAGCATGATAACATAGCGCAGCGGCGTGCTCAGCACCTGCGCCGCCAGGCCGGACTGGGCGAACAGCAGTGCGACGATACCCGTCAGCAGCACGCCCGAGCTCATGTAATTATAGACCGACAGCATGTAGGATCGAAGACCCGCGTCATACGCGGCGGTGCGCGTACCGGCATCCGCCGTGCCGAACGGCGCGACATTGGGCCGGGGGTCAGACCAGTTAGCCATGTTTGCTCCTTTGCCCGGCTATCACGCGCCGGATAACGGGAATATCGGCGCATCGTGCCCAAGTTTCAAGCGGAACCGAAAGCCGGAGCCGCGTCTTCGGCGCCATCATGTGAAGATTGTATGAAGGATCCGTCATGCGCCTGTTCGTCGCCCTGCAACCACCCTTGCAAATCCGCGATCTCCTGGCCGACGCGATGGAGGGCATCGCGGCGGTGCGCTGGCAGGATGACGAACAGCTGCACCTCACCTTGCGCTTCATCGGCGACGTCGAACGAACCCAGGCGGAGGATGTCGCTGCCGCGCTCGATCCGGTGCGGGCGCCGGTGCCAGAGGTGGCGTTGGCAGGCGTGGGCCGGTTCAAGGACACGCTTTGGGCCGCGGTAACACCGCACGAGGCCCTGGCAGCCCTGCACCGGAAGGTCGACCACGCCTGCGTGCGCGCCGGCCTGCCGCCCGAACGCCGCGCGTATCTGCCGCACATCACGCTGGCACGTTTCGCCCGGAGCGCGGGGAGCGACCCTGCGATCGCGCGCTGGCTGGCCGACCATGCAGGACTCGCAAGCGAGCGGTTCGCCCTGCCGCATCTGATCCTCTATCAAAGCATTCTCGGCCATGGCGGGGCAAGCTACGATGCACTCGCGCGTTGGCCGCTCGGAACCGGCTGAGCCGCCACGGGTTCGCCATGGCGAACGAGGGAGACATGATGATGCGCACGATCACGACCGCCGCACTGGCCGCTTTCGCGCTGACAGGCTGCGCGAAGACGATGGAAACCGGGACCGGGGTGACGGGCGGCCGCACCGCGGCGGCGGCGCTGCGCACTGCCGACGGCGCCGACGCGGGTCGCGCCACCGCGACCGAAGTGGCGGGCGGCATCCGCTTCACCGCCGACGTCATGGCCCTGCCCGCGGGCACCCACGGCATCCACGTCCACACCACCGGCGCCTGCGACGCGCCCGCCTTCACCAGCGCCGGGCCGCACTGGAACCCGGCCGCGGCCAAGCATGGCACGATGAACCCGCAGGGGCCGCACGTCGGCGACCTGCCTAATCTGATCCTCGGTACGGACGGCCGCGGCACGGTGGCCGTGACCATCCCCGGTGCGACGATGGACGGGCTGCTCGACGCAGACGGTGCCGCGATGGTCGTTCATGCCGGGGCCGACGACCTGATGACCGATCCATCGGGCAACAGCGGCGGCCGCATCGCCTGCGGCGTATTCGCCGCGGGGTGAGCTCATCCTATTCCTCCCCGGAATGGGGAGGAATAGGCGAGTCAGATGGCCTCCCCAACCGCCCGGGCACGCGCCTCGCGCGTAGCCTCCGCGGCGGGGACGAGGCGGATGGCGGCGATCGCGCAGGCCACCGTCAGCGGCACGGTCAGCAGCAGCGACAGCATGCCCGTCGACAGGCTCCCCGACAGCGTGGACACCCGCCCCGCCAGATACGGCCCCATCGCCAGGCCGAGCAGCGTCGTGCCGATGAAGAAGGTCGCGGTCGCGGCACCCCTCATGCGCGGCAGCACCATGTCCTGCGTCGTCGCCGCCGCCGCGCCCAGCGCGGTACTGCCACACAATTGGGCAAGGAAGATGCCCGGATAGAACAGCGCCGTCGAGGATGCGGTGAACGCCATTGCCAGAAACGGCGCCTGCATCGCCGCGCCGAACAGAACCACCCACAGCCGCCCCGCCGGATTGCGCCGGCGCAGCCGATCCGCGGCGACACCGCCCAGCGTCACTCCCAGGAAGCCCGACAGCGCCCCCAGGCTGCCGATCGTGAACCCGGCCGAAGCATGCGTCTCCCCCAATACGCGCAACGCATAGGGAGCGGCCCAGAAGCTCGCGGCATACGCCAGGAAGGCATTCATCCCATAAGCGACGACGGTGAAGAGGAAAGCCGGCGTTCCGACGATCAGCGCGAACGTCGCCGGGTCGCGCCGCTTTAGCGCGCAGGCCCAGGAAAAGACCGCATACACGCCGATGCCGATCGCGAACCACTGCGGTTTGGGTTCGCCCAGCGCGATCAGCGTCGCGACCACCGCGACGACGACGCCCAGCCCCAAAAGGTTCGCCGCCAGCGCGCGCCCGCCACCCCCGCGCCAGGCGCCGTAAAGGGTAAGCGGCGGCAGGATCGTCACCAGTTCGTCGAGGAACGCCCGGAACGGCGCCGGATGGCGCTGGGGCTCGGGCAGGCCCTCCACCGCGCCGCGCACCGGCTCGCGCAGGGTCGCGATCCACAAGGCCACCAGAATGCCGGGGATGCCGACCGCCAGGAACGCCGCCTGCCAGCCCATCAGCCCCAGCGGCCCGCCGCCCGGATAGGCCGCGTTCCACCGCTGGACGATCAGCCCGCCGATGAAAAGCGAACACCCGCCGCCGACGTACAGCCCGGCCGAATAGATCGACAGCGCGGTCGCGCGCAGCCGTTTGGGAAACCAGTCGGAGATCAGCGAATAAGCGGACGGACTCGCGGTCGCCTCGCCGATGCCCACCCCGATCCGCGCCGCCGCCAGATGCCCGCCGGTGCGCGAAAATCCCGACAGCGCGGTCATGGTGGACCACAGCGCCAGCCCGATCGTCATCAGCCGCACCCGGTGCCAGCTGTCCGCCAGCCGGCCCAGCGGAATGCCGAACAGCGAATAGAACACTCCGAACGCAGTGCCGTAGAGAAACCCCAGATCCTCGTCCTGCAGGTTCAGGTCGCGCTTGATGTCCTCGGCCAGGATCGAGATGATCTGCCGATCGACGAAGTTCAGGATGTAGACGAGAAAAAGGATCGACAGCACGTACCACGCATAGCGCGACGCATGCTGCGGCACGCCCGGCGCTTCGGCCTCATCCTCGATTCTGCTCGCCATGCTCACCCTCTCCGTCGTCCGGAGGGACGTATCAGACGATACCGCCGCGGCGAAGACCTAAACCCGGCGGGCGATCAGCGTGCAGGCACGCCGCCCAGCCGCGCTTCGAGCCGCTGCAGCAAGGCGTCGATCGACGGCGCCCCGCCGGAAGGCGCTACGCGCCGGGACGCGCTCTGCGAAGGCGGCGCCGGCGCGCAAGCCCGCCGGATCACCGGGGGAGGCGATACCGGCGGCCGCGGGGTCAGCACATAGGCGTCGATCCGCTCGCCCGGTGCGAGTGCGGTGCGTGCCAGCGGCGCCAGCCTCACCGGCGCAGGAAGCGGCACGTCAGGGATCGCGGCCGGGTCGAAGGCCGACAGCGGCTGGTCAAGATCGACCGGCACCGCACGCTCGATCGGCGGCGGCGGGGCTGGTGGACGAGGGGCTGGCGGCGCGGCAGGAATGTCCATCAGCGGCGTGCCCAGATCGGCGGCGGTCATCGGTCTGCGCGGCGGCGCGTCGGGGTGCGCGTCGGCACGGCGCACGACCGGCACCGCATTGGCCCGCGTCTTGGGTGCCAGCAGGCCGTCTGAACCGAAAAGGAGATAAAGAACCGACCACGTCACCGACGCGCTCAGCATTCCCCCGCCCAGCGCCAGGACGGCACGCGCGGTGGTGCCCAGCGGCGGTGCGGCGGCGGCGATCAGCGCGGGAATGCCGCTGCGCCATACCCAATCCTCCAGCATGGCGCCGGGCATCAGCGCAAAGCCGGCGCTCACCACACCCCCGACGACCAACGCGCCCAGCGGCGCGACCATCGCCGGAATGCGGGGAAATCTCACCGACGGAAATTTGCGGAACGCGACCATGTACCATCCCTGCGAGCGGCCATCATCAGACCTTGGTAAACGGGTTCATAACGCGCAATGTTTGACGACCAGTTACGCTCGGCCTCGACGAAAGCCCGCGCGCGCACCCGCCGCGCCTCCCAGCCGGAGCGATTCTCGAACATGTCCGCCAGCGCATCCGCGATCCCCAACGGATCGTCGGGGCGGAACAAGGTGCCGGTGTCCCCGTCGCGAATCAGCTCGCGGTGGCCGCCGACGTTGGACGCGGCGACCAGTTTGCCCTGCGCCATCGCCTCCAGCGGCTTGAGCGGCGTGACCAGTTCGGTCAGCCGCATCGCCTTGCGGGGATAGGCCAGGACGTCGATCAGCGCGTAATAGCGCTCGACTTCATCATGCGGCACGCGCCCGACGAACCGGATCGCATCGGCCACCGGCGAAGCCGCAGCCTGCGCCCGCAACGCCGACTCCATCGGACCTCCGCCGACCAGCACCAGCCGCGCCCTGGCCCGCCGCGCCACCAGCGCCGGCATCGCCGCGATCAGATCGTCCAGCCCTTCGTAATCGTAGAAGCTGCCGATGAAGCCGACGACGTCCGCGCCATCCAGATCGAGCGACGCGGCCAGCGCCGGATCGCACGCGGCGGGGGTACCGAACAGCGTCAGATCGACGCCATTGGGCGACACCATCACCTTGTCCGCCTCAATACCACGCGCGATCAGGTCACCGCGCAGCCCTTCGCAGATCACCGCGACCGCGTCGGCCCGGTGGGCCATGAATGTCTCCGCCCGCCGCGTAGCGCGATAGCGCGACGATCCTTCGCGGCCGGTGCCGTTGCCGACCGCTGCATCCTCCCAGAAGGCGCGGATTTCGTACACCAGCGGCACCTTGCGCCACCGCGCGACCGGCCATGCCGCCAGAGCATCCAGCACCGGCGAATGCGCATGGATCACATCGGGGCGAAAGGCGTCCGCCGCCTGCGCGATCCGCCGCGCGAACGCGGCCATCCCCCTCACCTCGCCAGACATTCCGCCAGGCAGGCCGCCGGTCGTGCGATGAAAGGTCAGACCGTCGATCACTTCCTCCGACGCGACCGAACGGCCGTGACGCGGACCAGTGACCGCCGCCACCTGCCACCCGCGCGCGATCTGTGCCTTCAGGATCGCGCGGGTGCGGAAGGTATAGCCGCTCTGCAGCGGCAAGCCGTGGTCGAGGACGTGGAGGATGCGCATCGTGCCGCCAGGCTTGCCACGCGCGGCTTAACGCCGCGTCAACCGCCCTGGCGCTACACCGGACCACGGCTGATCCGCCGTTCGCCCTGAACGAAGTCGAAGGACTATGACCCGGACGAACCCGGGGCGGGTCTTGATGATGGATCGCAGCAGGGACGCGGGTACGATGATCGACAATCTGGCGATCGCCATCACCCACGGCCTTATGCTGCTCGCCTGCTGGCTGCTGCTCAGGCGGCCGGACCTCGATGCCGAGCCGCGTCCAGCCGTTATCAAGCGCAAGGCCGGCCCTCGTGCATGACCTCGTCTTCGTCGGTTTTCTCGCCGCGTTCTTCGCGTGCGGATTCCGGCGGCCGTTCCTGCTCGTGCTGGCCTATGTCTATATCGACATCGTCTCGCCGCAGCGGCTGACCTATGTCCTGCTCAATGCCGTGCCGATCTCGCTGATCGCGGTGGCGCTGGCGGTCGGCGCCTGGATGGTCTGCGACGACAAGCGCGACAGCCGCTTCACGCCGCGCCAGGCGCTGATCCTGATCCTGCTCGGCTATTGCTATCTGACGACGCAGACCGCCGACTTCCCGGTGGAAGCAGCCGAGAAATGGGATTGGGTTTGGAAGGCGCTCGCCTTTGCCGCCTTCCTGCCGCTGACCCTGCGCACCCGTCTCCGGATCGAAGCGCTGCTGCTGTTCATGATCCTTTCGGCGGCGACGATCATCATCGTCGGCGGAATCAAGACCGCGGTCAGCGGCGGCGGCTACGGCGAACTGAACCTCATGATCGACAACAATTCCGGCCTCTACGAAGGCTCGACCATATCGACGGTCGCCATCGCGATCATCCCGGCGATCTTGTGGCTGATGAAATACGGTACGATCTTCCGCCCCGACTGGCGGGTGAAGGGTTTCGGCCTCGCCCTGATCTTCGCCTGCCTGTTGATCCCGGTGGGCACGTCGGCGCGTACCGGGCTGCTGTGCATCGCGCTGCTCGCGCTGCTCTGGCTGCGTACCGTCAAGCGCAAGGCGCTGTATCTGGGGGCGCTCGCCGCCCTGGCGCTGGCCGCGGTGCCGTTCCTGCCGTCGGCCTTCACCCAGCGGATGAACACGATCCAGACCTATCAGGCCGACGAATCCGCCTCGACCCGCCTCGCGGTGTGGCGGTGGACGATCGACTATGTGAAGCGCCACCCCTTCGGCGGGGGGTTCGAGGCGTATCGCGGCAACCGCATCCGCTACGACCTGAAACCCGTCGACGGTGCCGCGACCGCGCCTGTGCAGGCGGTGGACCAGGCACGCGCCTATCACAGCGCCTCTTTCGAGATGCTCGGCGAACAGGGTTATCCCGGTCTCGCGCTTTGGCTGCTCATCAACGCGATCGGCCTAGTCCGTATGGAAATACTGCGCCGCCGCTACCGAGCGCCCGATGGCGATCAGGCATGGGCCGGGCCGTTGGCGGGCGCGCTTCAGGACGGTCACCTGATCTACCTGCTCGGCGCGGCGTTCGTCGGCATCGCCTTCCAGCCGTTCGTCTACATGCTGCTTGGCGCGCAGATCGGCCTCGACAGCTATCTGGCACGCAAGCGCATCGAGGCGACCGTGCGCCTGCCCTTCGACCGCCGCCTTGCGCCGGCATAACGCCTCCGGAACGATCCGCCCGGCCTGCGCATTGGAAGGCGTTGCCGAAGAAGGAGCGCCGATGCCTGCCCGCATCGTTTATTGCGACGACCAGAAGCCCGGAATCACCCGCCGCAAGCTGCGCGGCCACTGGGCGTATTTCGATGTCTCGGGCGAACGCATCACCGATCGCGACGAGATCGACCGGCTGAACGCCATCGGCCTCCCGCCTGCCTACACCGACGCGTGGTTCAGCCCGAACCCGAACGGCCACATCCAGGCGGTGGGTTGGGACGAGAAGGGCCGTAAGCAATATCGCTACCACGCCGCCTTCCGCGAGGCGCAGGAGACCGCCAAATACGAACGCTGCGCCGAATTCGGCCACGCGCTCCCCCGCCTTCGCAAGCGGGTCGAGGCCGATCTTGCCGGCCGCACGCTGGGCAAGGATCGCGCGGTCGCTGCGGTCGTCCGCCTGCTCGACATCGGCCACATCCGCGTCGGCAACGAAGCCTATGCAAAGGGCAACGAGAGCTTCGGCGCCACGACGCTGCGCGAGGACCACGCGGTCGTGAAGGGCAACACCCTCAAGCTCCAGTTCAAGGCCAAATCGGGCAAGCTGTGCACCAAGACGCTGACCGACAAGAGCCTCGCCCGCTTCGTCCGCGCCTGCCAGGATCTCGACGACCAGCATCTGTTCGCCTGGCTCGACGACGCCGGCGAAGCACATCCGGTCACCTCTTCGGACGTCAACGCCTATATCAAGGACGCCACCGGCGGCGACTTCACCGCCAAGCATTTCCGCACCTGGGCGGCCAGCGTCACCGCATTCGAGGCGCTGGCGTCGGCGCAAGCCGACCTCAGCCTGAAATCGCTGCTCGAACCCGTCACCCGCAAGCTGGGCAACACGCCCGCCATCGCGCGCAAATCCTATGTTCACCCTACGCTCATCGAACTTATCAAAAAGGGCCAGTCGGCGTTTCGCGCCGCACTTCGCCTGCCCCGCGCCTCGCGCCATCTCAGCCGTGCCGAGCGCGGACTGATCGCGTTTCTCGAAAGCGCGCACGCCTGAAGGTTACGCTTATGTCCAATTCCGCCGCGGCCAAGCCGCCGATCTTCGACGCCACCGATCTGCAGGTGCAGACCACGGGGATCGTCACCGCCAGTCTCGACTGGCTGCGCCTACACTGGCTGCAGATCCTCGTCGCCTTCGCGATCGGCACGGTCATCGTCGTGGCGCTCCACGGCCTGCGCCGGCTGGGCGCGCGGCTGTGCAGGAACAGCGACGACGCGCAGACCGGCTGGGCGACCGTCCTCGGCCGCGCGGTGCTGAAGACCGGCAATTTTTTCATCGTCATGCTCGCCGCCAAATTGGTCGCGGGCTATGCCGGTGCCCCGGCCCAGGTCGCCTCGACGATCGGCTTCCTCTTCACCGTGGCGGCGGTGTTCCAGGCGGCGGTCTGGGCGCGCGAGATCGTCCTCGGCGCGATCGAGCACCGCACGTCTTCCGAACATTATTCGGGCGAAGCGCTGCTCTCGGCGATGGGGCTGATCCGCCTGCTCGTCACCTTCGCACTGTTCGCGATCGCCCTGGTCGTGGTACTCAGCAATCTCGGGGTGAACGTCACCGGGCTGGTCGCCGGCCTCGGCGTGGGCGGCATCGCGATCGGCCTGGCGGCGCAAGGGATTTTCGCCGATCTCTTTGCCGCTCTCGCGATCATCTTCGATCGCCCGTTCCGCCGCGGCGACCAGATCAGCTACGATACCGCATCGGGGCAGGTCGAGGCGATCGGGCTGAAGTCCACCCGCATCCGCGGCATCGACGGCGAGGAGCGGATAATCTCCAATAAAAACCTGCTTGACAAGGAAATCCTCAACAACACCCAACGCAACCACCGCCGCGCCAAATTCGTCATCGGCGTGACCTATCAGACTCCGGCCGACGTCTGTACGCGCATCCCGGACATGCTCAAGGAAGTCGTCGAACAGAGCGGGAGAATCTTCATCCGCGCCGGTTTCACCGGCTTCGGCGCGTCGAGCCTGGATTTCGAGGTGCAGTTCGACAGCGACGGCGCCGATTACGCCAGCTTCTACGACGGCCGCACCGCGGTGGGCATCGCCATCCTCCAGCGCTTCAACGCCGAAAGGATCGACATCGCCTACCCGACGCAGGTCAATTTCACCGCCGCACCCGATGGATCGCTGGTGATGCCTTGGGCGGACATGCCGTCTCCCCCGACGACCGGCGACCACGCCTGACGTTGAAGACCGGGATACCACTCCCTCGTCGGAGAAGTGCAATCAGTTCAATATCCTGCACAGACTGAAGACGAGACCCGCGCAGCGAGAAGAAGATCTGTTCGCGCGGGGGACGCGGAGGACGCGGAGGTGTTTCGCTCAGGGGCAGACGTGCTGTGCAGCAACGCTGCTACCGATCTGATCGGCATTGCGACGTCGTAACGCTCCCGCGAAGCGAAACACCTCTGCGCCTCCGCGCCTCCGCGCCTCCGCGCGAACAAGTCTTCTTTCGCAATGCTGCGAACCGTCAGCGGACTTATGCCATTGCCCTTCCCCATAAAAGGGGAAGGGGCATGCTGGAAGCTCAGCCGTTGCGGATCTTGGCCATCACCTTTTCGTGCAGCCAGATGTTCATCTCGGCCGATCCGTTCTTCTCACCGGTATATCCGAGTTCGGTCGCCAGCTGCTGGCGGTTCGCCAGGCTGGGGTCCATGCCGATCAGCTTCATCAGGTCGACGATGGACGTGCGCCAATTGAGATCGGGATTACCCTTGGACGCGGCGATCTTCTCCAGGGCCGCCTCGGGGTCGATCTGCTTCTTGGGCGCGGGTGCCGGCGCGGCCTGGACCGGCGCGGCGGTGGGCTTGGCAACCGGAGCAGGTGCCGGTGCGACCTTCTCGTCCTCGTCGTGGCCGAAGATGGCGTCCTTGATCTTGCCGAAAATGCTCATGGGTCACTCCTTGATGGAGCCACCCCAACGCGCCGCCCGCAAGATGGTGTCCTCCGTCATTCCTCCCCGCTCCGCGGGGAGGAACAAGCGGCTAAATCCCGCCCTCGTCCAAACTGAGCAACGTCGCATTCCCGCCTGCGCTCGTCGTATCCACCGACACCGCCCGCTCGACGCAGAAGCGATAGAGGTAATGCGGCCCCCCCGCCTTCGGACCCGTTCCGGACAGCCCCTCGCCCCCGAACGGCTGGCTGCCCACCACCGCGCCGATCATCGACCGGTTGATATACAGATTGCCGACCGCGGCCTCCGCCTCGACCAGTTCGGCGGCGCGCGCGATGCGGCTGTGCAGCCCCATCGTCAGGCCATATCCCTTGGCGTTGACCGCGGCGATCGTCTCCGGCAGTTCGCCTGCCTGCCACGTCGCGACGTGCAGGACGGGTCCGAACCATTCCTGGGTCAGGTCGCCGATCGAACCCAGCCGGATCAGCGTCGGCGGCACGTACAGCCCCCCCAGGTCGCCGTCTTGCGGCGACCGTCCTTCGGAATCGCCGGGCACCGGCACCGTCTTCACCCAGCGCGCCCGCGCCGCCTCGCGATACGCCATCAGCCGGTCGTAGGCCGCACGGTCGATCACCGGCCCGACGTCGGTCGCCGGATCGCCGGGGTCGCCGACGATCAACGTGTCCATCGCGCCCTTGAGCATCGCGATCACGCCCTCGGCGACATCCTCCTGCACCAGCAGCAGGCGCAGCGCCGAACAACGTTGCCCCGCCGACCGGAACGAAGAGGCGACGACGTCCGCCACCACCTGCTCCGGCAGCGCAGTCGAATCGACGATCATCGCATTGATCCCGCCGGTTTCCGCGATCAGCGGCACGATCGGGCGGGCATCGTCTTCCAGCAGCGTCCGCGCGATCCGCTTGGCGGTCGCGGTCGATCCGGTGAACGCCACCCCTGCCACCCGCACGTCGCCGGTCAAGGCGCCGCCCACCTCCGGTCCGCCGGTCACCAGCACCAGCGCATCGGCCGGCACCCCCGCTTCATGCGCCAGTTCCACCGCGCGCGCCGCGATCCGCGGCGTCTGCGGCGCGGGCTTGGCGACCACGGTGTTCCCGGTCACCAGCGCCGCCACGGCCTGCCCCAGGAAGATCGCCAGCGGAAAATTCCACGGCGCGATCGCCGCCCAGACGCCCCGCCCCTCCAGATTCAGCGTGTTGCGCTCGCCCGTCGGCCCCGGCAGATCGATGGGGCGCAGTTTCGCTTTGGCTTCAAGCGCATAGTAACGGCAGAAGTCCGCCGCCTCGCGCACCTCACCGATCGCATCGGGGATGGTTTTGAAGGCCTCCTGCACGAGGATCGCCATCAGTTCTTCACGGTGATGCTCGATAAGGTCGGCGAGCCGTTCGAGACACGCGGCACGCTCCTCGACCGGGGTAGCGGACCAAATGGGGAAGGCGGCATGAGCATTGGTAATCGCCTCCCTCGCCGACATCGCCGCATCGCCCTCACCCTTCCCACCGCCTGCGGCGGCGGGCCCCTTCCCTCTCCCACCCGGAGAGGGAGGGAGGCGCGAAGCGCCGGAAGGGTGAGGGTGACCAACGTTGCTCAACACCGGCGTCTTCACCGTTGCCACCACCCCCCCCAGAACCCCCACATCGCTCAGATCCAACCCCGCCGAATTGCGATGCCCCCCCGCCCCGAACAGATCCCGCGGCAACGGAATGCTCGGATGCCGCGCGCCACCCACCGCTGCGATCTTCGCCACCGGGTCCGCCAATATCTCCGCCTCGCTCAGCCGCTCGTCCGCCAGTTGGTGGACGAAGCTCGAATTGGCGCCATTCTCCAGTAATCGCCGCACCAGATACGCCAGCAGGTCGCGGTGCCCGCCGACCGGCGCGTAGACCCGGCAGTGATAGCCGTTCTCCTGCACCAGCCGTTCATACAAGCCGTCGCCCATGCCGTGCAGCCGCTGGAACTCGAAATCGCGCGAATTGCCCGCCCATTCCATGATCGTCGCCACGGTCAGCGCATTGTGGCTGGCAAAGGCCGGGCGGATGTTCGCCGCCGCCAGCATGTCCTTGGCCACCGCGAGGTACGACACGTCGGTCGCCGCCTTGCGCGTGAACAGCGGGTAATCGCTCAGGCCTTCCACCTGGGTGCGCTTGATCTCGCTGTCCCAATAGGCACCCTTCACCAGCCGCACGTTCATCACCCGGCCGAGCGCGTCGGCCCAGGCGATCACCGGCCGCGCCCGCTTGCCGTAAGCCTGCACCGCCATGCCGAACCCGTCCCAGCCCTTCAGCACGGGCAGCGCCGCGACGGTGCCGATGATGTCCAGGCTCATCTCCAGCCGCTCGGATTCCTCGGCATCGACGGTCAGCGCGATCCCCTTTGCCGCCGCCTGGACCGCCAGCGCCTCCAGCATCCCGGTCAGCGCGGGCACGCACTCGCCCCGGCGCGCGACTTCATAGCGCGGGTGGAGCGCGGACAGCTTGACCGACACCGAATGGCCTGCCGCCGCGTCATTCCCCACCGCCGCGATCGCGCCTTCGTACGCGCGGAAATAGCGCGCCGCATCGTCGTGCGTGCGCGCCGCCTCGCCCAGCATGTCGAAGCTGGCGGTGAAGCCCTTGTGCTCGGGTCGCCGCATCCGGCGCATCGCCTCGTCGATGGTCCGTCCCATCACGAAGATCTCGCCCATCATCTTCATCGCCGCGCCCACTGCCTGGCGCACGAACGGCTCGCCCGCACGGCTCATCAGCCGGCGCAGCGGCCCGGTCTCGCCCTCGCCGACCAGCGCACGGCCGACGACCAGCCCCCAGGTCGCCGAATTGACGAGCAGCGAACTCGATTTGCCGGTGTGCGCGCGCCAGTCCGCCTCGCCTAGTTTGTCCGCGATCAGCAGGTCCGCGGTCGCCGGATCGGGCACCCGCAGGAACGCCTCCGCCAGGCTCAGCAGCGCGACGCCCTCCGACGAATTCAGCCGGTATTCCTGCAGGAAGCGGTTCACCCACCCCTTGCCCTGCGCCGCGCGCAGATCGGCGAGCAGCCCCAGCGCATGCCCCACCACGCGCTCGCGCGAGTCGCGATCGAGAGCAGCCCCGGCCAGCAGCGGTTTTAGAACATCGGGTTCGCTCGCGCGGTAGAACTTGCGCATGATGATGCGGGGGTCCGACGCTACGGCAGTGGCCATCTTCAAGGTTCCGGTCTAGCTGGGGCTTGGCAAGCGTCGCGATGCGCGCCTACAGAACGCTCGCGCTTAGCTGAGGGGATGACGCGTGGCGAGCCTGACCGTCGAAGAGATGAAGCGCCACGTCGGCATCGAGACGCTCAGCGACTGGGTGGAAGTGACCCAGGCGATGATCGACCAGTTCGCCGAAGCGACCGGCGATCATCAGTTCATCCACATCGATCCCGTCGCGGCCGCGCAGACGCCCTTCGGCGGCACGATCGCGCACGGCTTTCTCACGCTCTCGCTAATGCCGTTGCTGTCGTCGAAGGTCGCCGATGCGCCGCGCCTGGAGGGTGCGAAGATGGGCGTCAACTACGGCGGCAACAAGGTTCGGTTCCTGACCCCCGTCCGATCGGGCAGCCGGGTCAGAGGCCGTTTCAAGCTGCTGGATTTTCATGAAAAGCGGCCCGGCCAGTTCCAGCAGACCACCGAATTCACCGTCGAGATCGAGGGTGCGCCAAAGCCCGCCCTGATCGCCGAGTGGATGAGCCAGATCTTCGTTTGACAACCCCGTCTGATACCCGCCGAACGCGGGCATCGTGAAGTTTCGAAAATAGCTAAGGATAATCAATATGCGCTCAGCCGTCATCGTCTCCACTGCCCGCACCCCCATCGGTCGCGCCTATCGCGGCGCCTTCAACAACCTGCCCTCGCCGACGCTGGCGAGCCACGCGATCAAGGCCGCGGTCGAGCGCGCCGGACTATCGGGCGACGAAGTGCAGGACGTCGTCTTCGGCGCCGCGCTCCAGCAGGGGCATCAGGCCGGCAACATCGCCCGCACCGCCCTGCTCCGCGCCGGCCTGCCGACGACGGTCTCGGGCATGTCGATCGACCGCCAGTGCGCCAGCGGCCTCATGGCCATCGCGACAGCCGCCAAGCAGGTCGTCACCGACCGGATGGACGTCGTCATCGGCGGCGGCGTGGACAGCATCAGCCTGGTGCAGACGCCCAAGATGAACATCGCGCCCGACCCCGAATTGCTGCGGATGCACGCCGATATCTACATGCCGATGCTCCAGACCGCCGAGATCGTCGCCAAGCGTTACGGCATCTCGCGCGATCAGATGGACGCCTACGGCCTCCAGTCGCAGCAGCGCACCGCCGCCGCGCAGGCGGCCGGCCGCTTTGACGCCGAGATCGTACCGGTCGGCGCCACGATGGCCATCGTCGACAAGGAGACCAAGGCGGTCACCCACAAGGACGTGACCCTCACCAAGGACGAGGGCAACCGCGCCGACACCACGCTGGAAGGTCTCCAGTCGCTGAAATCGGTGCTGCCCGACGGCACGATCACCGCGGGCAACGCCAGCCAGCTCTCCGACGGCGCCTCGGCCAGCGTCATCATGGAGGAGAAGGAAGCGGAGCGCCGCGGCCTGGCCCCGCTCGGCCGCTACGTCGGCATGGCGGTCGCGGGCACCGCCCCGGACGAGATGGGCATCGGCCCAGTCTTTGCCATCCCCAAGCTGCTCGAGCGCTTCGACCTGACGGTGAACGACATCGGGCTGTGGGAATTGAACGAGGCGTTCGCGGTCCAGGTTCTCTATTGCCGCGATACGCTCGGCATCCCCGACGAACTGCTCAACGTCGATGGCGGCGCGATCTCGATCGGTCATCCCTACGGCATGTCGGGCGCGCGCATGACCGGGCACGCCCTGATCGAGGGCAAGCGCCGCGGCGCGAGATACGTCGTGGTGACGATGTGCGTCGGCGGCGGCATGGGCGCCGCGGGGCTGTTCGAAGTGCTGTGATGCTTGAAACTTTTACCCGATTCGGGTAATCGACAGTTCGGATGTTGTCATTGGCATCCTTTCTGTGTGAGCCCCGGTCGCTGTCACGGCCGGGGCTCAAAAACGTTTGGGGCCCGGCCTGTCAGCCGAGCCCCGCCCGTGTGCCTTACCGGCGACGCGCCACTTCGATGATCTTCACGACCAAGGTCGCAAAGGCGAAGAGCACGCCGAGGATCAGACACAAATCGGAGACTGTCATTGTGAAGCTCCCATCTGTGGTGGCAGCAGGATAGCTGCCGTCGCCGATCATGCCGGTGACGGTCCAGCGGCGCAACCAACCCACCCCGCGCTCGTTCTCCTGCCGAAATCACCATCAGGAGACGAGATCATGGCCGACAAGGACACGCCGCAGGAAGTCGCGGCAGCATTCATCGCGAAGCTGAAGGCCAGCCCGTTCGTGATGATCGGCCTCATGGACGGCCAGCATGCCGAGCCGATGACAGCGCAGCTCGACGACGATCAGCCCAACACGCTCTTCTTCTTCTCCGGCCCGGACAACCGCATCGCCCGCGGCGGCGAGGCGATGGCGCAGTTCGTCGGCAAGGGGCATGATTTCTTCGCATGCCTGGCGGGCACCGTCACTCGGGACAATGACCCCGCCCAGGTCGACAAACTCTGGAACAACCACGTCGACGCCTGGTTTCCGAACGGCAAGGCCGACGCGACGTTGCTGCGCTTCGACGTGAGTTCGGCCGAGCTTTGGGAGACGGACATCTCGCTGACCGGCCGGGTGAAGATGCTGTTCGGCGGCACGATCACGCCATCGGAATCGAGCAGCCACGCCAAGGTGGACGCCATCGCCTGAACCATCCGCGAAGGGCCGCCCGATCGAGCGGCCTTTCGTTGCGTCAGGCGTTCGCGGTGATCCATTCCTCCAGCACCGGCGCGATCTTGTCGCGCCAGCGCGAGCCGTTGAAAATGCCGTAATGGCCGGCGCCCTCGGCCATCAGATACCGCTTCTTGGCGTCGGGCAGGTTCGTCGCCAGCGTCAGCGCTGCCTTTGTCTGGCCCAGGCCTGAAATGTCGTCGCGTTCGCCCTCGATCGCGAGCAGCCCGATGTCGGTCACCGCGCCGATATCGACCAGCTTGCCCCGATGCGTCATCGTGCCTTCGGGCAGCGCGTGCGTCTGGAACACCAGGTCGATCGTCTGAAGATAGAATTCCGCGGTCATGTCGCAGACCGAACGGTATTCGTCGTAGAAGTCCTTGGTCAGATCGGCGCTGTCGTCGTCGCCGCTCACCAGGTGTTTGAACATCTCGTAATGGCTGACCATGTGGTTGCCCAGATTCATCGACATGAAGCCGGCGAGTTGAAGGAAACCAGGATACACCCGCCGCCCGG
Source organism: Sphingomonas sp. (assembly GCF_036387595.1). Classification (GTDB taxonomy): domain Bacteria; phylum Pseudomonadota; class Alphaproteobacteria; order Sphingomonadales; family Sphingomonadaceae; genus Sphingomonas. Next base: position 32,741 of record NZ_DASVTL010000085.1, on the reverse strand, counting down.
CGCCCGGGTGGCTCATCGGCACGGTGACGATGGCATTCTGTTCGAACCAGGAATGGGGTCGCTTGGTCGCCAACGTGTTGACCGCGGTCGGTGCCTCGCGCGTGTCGATCGGGCCGCCCATCATCGTCAGCGTCTTCGGCCGGCACGGATTGCCGTCCGCGCTCATCACCGCCGCCGCCGCCAGGCACGGCACCGACGGCTGGCAGACCGCCAGCATGTGCGACCCCGGGCCCATCGCCTCCAGGAACGCGATCACATAGTCGATATAATCGTCGAGATCGAAGCGCCCGTCCGACAACGGCACCAGCTTGGCATCGCGCCAATCGGTGATGTGGACGTCGGCAAACGGCAGCATGCGTTCCACCGTGCCGCGCAGCAGCGTGGCGTAATGGCCCGACATCGGTGCCACGATCAGCAGCTTGGGACCACTGTCGACACCCTCGCGCACGAAGCGCTTCAACTGGCCGAACGGCTTGCGGACGACCACCTCCTCGCGCACCGCCACTGTGCGACCGTCGATCATGGTGTGATCGAAGCCGAACGCCGGCTTGCCGCGCGGTGCCGCTGCATGCGCGAACACCTCCAGGGCCGATCCGACGATCGTGCCCCCGCCCAGATAGGCGAACGGGTTTGCCGGGTTCTGGAGCATCCCCGCGCCGAAACTGGCCATCGCGCTGGCGTTGGCGAGAAGCGAACGTTGCATTTCATAGGCGTTGTAGAGCATCGGGTTTCCTTAACCCCAGATAGGTTGCAGAAGCCGTAACGCATTCATGCCGCATCGCAACAGCGATTGCCGCGGTGGCCGCCCGCCTGCCGGTGACCCTCGCATTGAGCAGGCCACCGCGTCCTGCTAGGCGCGCGACATGACGTCCCCCTCGACCGCCGATCCGACGCCGCCGCCCGAACGCCGCCGCATGGGCGAACTCGCGATGGTCTGGCATTTCGCGACCCGTTATCCAGGGCGCATCGCGCTGGCATGGTGCGCGCTGGCGGTGACGTCCGCGGCGACGATCGCGATCCCCTATGGCTTCAAGCGGGTGATCGACCGCGGCTTCGGTCCCGGGGCCAGCGGCGACATCGCGTCGGCCTTCCACTATCTGCTGATGATCGTCGTGGTGCTGGCGATCGCCACCGCGATCCGCTTCTATTTCGTTTCCTGGCTCGGCGAACGCGTGGTGGCGGACGTGCGCGCCGCGGTGCAGACCAACCTGCTGCGCCTCAGCCCCCGCTTCTTCGAGGAAAACCGCCCTTCGGAGATCGCGTCGCGGCTGACCTCCGACACCGCGCTGATCGAGAACGTCGTCGGCAGCACCGTATCGGTGGCCCTGCGCAGCGCGTTCACCAGCGTCGGCGGGATGATCTATCTCTTCGTGCTCTCCCCCAAGCTCGCCGGGATGATGATGCTGGGCATCCCGCTCATCATCCTGCCCATCACGGTGCTCGGCAAGCGCATCCGCAACTATTCGCGCACGTCGCAGGATCGGATCGCGGACGTCGGCTCGATGGTGACGGAGACTCTGGGGGCGATGAAGATCGTCCAGGCCTTCGGGCAGGAAGCGCGCGAGACGCGGCGGTTCGGCGATGCGGTCGAGGCATCGTTCGGCGCCGCAAAGCGCCGCATCGCGCTGCGCGCCATCATGACCGCCATCGTCATCGGGCTGGTTTTCGGCTCGATCACCCTCGTCCTTTGGGAGGGCGCGATCGACGTCGCTGCCGGCCGGATCAGCGGCGGGTCGATCGCGGCATTCGTGCTCACCGGCGGGATCGTCGCGGGCGCGTTTGGCGCGCTGACCGAAGTCTATGGCGATCTGCTGCGCGGCGCCGGGGCCGCCAGCCGGCTGTCCGAACTGCTCCGCGAGCGCGCAGAGATCGCCGCGCCACCAGCCCCGATCCTCCTGCCCGTCCCCGTGATCGGCACCATCGCGTTCGAACACGTCCGCTTCCACTATCCGACGCGCCCCGAGGTGGCTGCGCTCGAAGACTTCACGCTGGCGGTATCGCCCGGTGAGACGGTCGCGATCGTCGGCCCGTCGGGTGCGGGCAAATCGACCCTGTTCCAGCTTGCGCAGCGTTTCTACGATCCGGAAGGCGGCCGCGTCCTGATCGACGGCGTCGCGCTGCCCGACGCCGATCCCGCCGCGATCCGCGCACGGATCGCCATGGTGCCGCAGGACGCGGTGATCTTCGGCGCGTCGGCCCGCGACAATCTCCGCTATGGCGACTGGACAGCCTCCGACGACCGGCTGTGGGCCGCCGCTGAGGCCGCCAATGCCGCCGAATTTTTGCGTCGCCTTCCGCAAGGTCTCGACACCTTTCTCGGCGAAGGCGGCGCGCGCCTGTCCGGCGGCCAGCGGCAGCGCGTCACGATCGCCCGCGCGCTACTGCGCGACGCGCCGATCCTGCTGCTCGACGAGGCGACCAGCGCGCTCGATGCGGAAAGCGAACGGCTGGTTCAGCAGGCGCTCGAACGCTTGATGGCGACCCGTACCACCTTGGTCATCGCCCACCGTCTCGCCACCGTGCGGGCGGCCGACCGGATCATCGTGATGGATGACGGTCGGATCGTCGAACAGGGCAATCACGCCACGCTGATCGCGCGCGGCGGCATGTATGCGCGCCTCGCCAGCCTGCAATTCCAGGAAGCGGCCTGACCGACGGGACTGGTGACCACGCCCTTGTCGGTCGTTCTCCCATCCACCTACCGTCACCCCAGCGCAGGCCGGGGTCCATCGTGCGGCAGGCTGAATGGCTGCGGTCTGCATACGCCCTCGCCCCGGACACTATGGACCGCCACCGCGTCGGGGTGACGGTGACGGGAAACCTACCGCTGGCCCCTGCTGGAGAGGAAACCACCGGCCTCGTCTGCTGGCGAAAGGATTTCGCCGAAGGGCTTGCCGCCCCCGCGGGCACGGCACATGACAGCCGTACAGGAGAATATCCATGCGCGACTTCGACATAGTGGTATTCGGCGCGACCGGCTTCACCGGCCGGCTGGTGGTCGAATATCTGACGCAGACCGGCGCGACGCGCTGGGCGATGGCCGGACGCGATCTGGCCAAACTGGCCCAGGTTCGCGATGCTGTCGGCGCCCTCGCCGATACGCCGCTGCTCACCGCCGACGCCGACGATCACGTATCGCTGCGCACGCTCGCCGAACGGACAACCGTCGTACTGACCACGGTGGGACCATATCAACTCTACGGTTCCGCGCTCGTCGCCGCCTGCGCCGCCACCGGCACGGCCTATGTCGATCTGTGCGGCGAACCGGCGTGGATGCGGCAGATGATCGACGCGCATCAGGATGAGACAAAGCACACCGGCGCCCGTATCGTGTTCAGCTGCGGCTTCGACTCCATTCCTTTCGATCTCGGCGTGCTGACCCTTCAGGACGCGGCAAAGGCGCGCTACGGTGCTCCTGCGCCGCGGGTGAAATGCCGGGTGCGCACGATGAAGGGGGGCTTTTCCGGCGGCACCGCGGCAAGCCTGAAGGCTACCTTGGCCGCGGCGGCGCGCGATCCATCGCTTATCAAGCTGCTCGCCAGCCCCTTCGCGCTGACCCCCGGCTTCTCCGGCATACGCCAGCCGACCGGGCTGATCCCGGAATATGACGCGACGATCCAGGCGTGGGTCGCACCGTTCATCATGGCGCCGATCAATACGAAGAACGTCCACCGCACCAGCTTCCTGCTCGGTCAGGCCTATGGCACGGACTTCGTCTATGACGAGATGGTCGTCGCTGGGCTGGGCGACATCGGCCGTGCCGCTGCTGAGGCGCTGGCCAAACTCAATCCGCTCGCCAGCGACAAGGGGCCGAAACCCGGCGAAGGCCCCTCCAAGGAGGAACGCGACACCGGCCATTACGACATCCTTTTCGCCGGACTGATGCCCGACGGCAGCCGGATCGACACGATCGTCACCGGTGATCGCGATCCGGGCTACGGATCGACCAGCAAGATGATCGCCGAAACCGCCCTGCTCCTGGCCGAAAGCGCGCACGCCGGAGGGCACCAGGGTGGCATCTGGACCCCGGGCGCCCTGCTCGGCACGAAGCTGCGCGATCGGCTTGAAGCGAGAGCGGGGCTGACCTTCACCACCGAATGAAGGCTGCGCCCGCCCCTGTCCTACAAGCCCGAGACGTGTCACCCTTGCCACCGGGCCAGTACCCGCGCTCTTTCTCATCGGTGCACAAAATCAAAGCGACCGCACGGGGTCGTGGGAAGATTGCATCTTGCTCATATGCGCGATGATAGAGAAGTTACGCACCGCGCGGCCACTCTAACGCCGCCTGCCCTGGTGCCGGATGTTGGCCGGCCGCCCCCGCCGCTTGAGGAACCGCGGCGGTGAAGAACCGGGAGCCGCACCTTTCCCCTCGGGCAGTTCGAACCTCAGCGCTCCCGATACCGGGTTCGCATCCGCCAGCTTGAGCGTCAGGCGCTGACCAAGCGCGAAGACGTCGCCGCTGGTTTCCCCGGTCAGCGTCCGCGCGCCCTCGTCGAACCGGAAATATTCGCCGCCCAGGTCGCGCACCGGCATCAGCCCGTCGCCACCGATCGCCTCCACGGTTGCGAAGAAGCCGAAATTGGTGATCCCGGTAATCCGTGTCTCGACCATCTGGCCAACGCGCTCGGAGAGGAAGGCTGCGACGTAACGGTCCGTGGTATCGCGCTCGGCTTCCATCGCGCGCCGCTCCAGCCGGCTGATCGCCTCGCCCACCCTCTCCATTTCGGCGGGGTCGGGCGCCGCGCCGCCGGGGCCTAGCGCATAAGCCGCTACCAACGCGCGGTGGACGACCAGATCGGCGTAGCGGCGGATCGGCGAGGTGAAATGCGCGTAACTGCCCAGCCCCAGCCCGAAATGGCCGTGGTTCATCGGCCCGTAATAGGCTTGCGTCTGCGTCCGCAGCACCTGCTCCATCACCTGCGGCCGGAAGTCCGCGTCACCTATCCGTTCCAGGATATGGTTGAAGGTCGCCGGCCGCACCACCTGCCCCAGCGCGAACGGCACGCCGAAGGTTTCCAGATAATCCTTCAGCGCCACCAGCTTCTCGCGGCTCGGCGGCTCGTGATCGCGATACATCACCGGTGCCTTCTTCGCCTCCAGCGCCTTGGCGGCGGCGACGTTGGCGGCGATCATGTAATCCTCGATCAGCCGCATCGAATCCAGCCGCTCGCGCGGCGCGACCGAGAGGATGCGGCCCTGTTCGTCGAGGACGACGCGCCGCTCGGGCAGGTCGAGTTCCAGCGGCGCCCGCGCGTTACGTGCCTTGGCAAGGGCATGCCAGCAGTCCCACAGCGGCCGGAGGATGGCTCCCAATTCCTCCCCGGAACGGGGAGGGGGACCAGCCTCACGCTGGTGGAGGGGCAGCCCAGCGGGATTTTCGCCCGTGGCTACCCCTCCACCACTCGCTTCGCGAGCGGTCCCCAGCGCGGGGTCGATCATGCCCCCGGCATGATCTTGGATTGCCGGGGGCAATCCAACCCCGCGCTCCATCCCAGGGAGGAATGAGTCGGCGACAGCCTGCGCGTCCTCATACGCGATATTCGCCGCGATCCGCACCAGCGCGCGCGTGAACCGCCACCCCTTCAACACCCCCGAAGACGTGATCTGCAAGTGACACGCCAGCGCCGCGCGATCCTCCCCCGCCTTGAGCGAACACACGTCGGCAGACAGGATCTCGGGCAGCATCGGCACCACGCGATCGGGAAAATACACCGAATTCCCCCGCGCCCGCGCCTCGCGGTCCAGCGCCGATCCGGGGCGGACGTAGAAACTGACGTCGGCGATCGCGACGATCGCCTTCCACCCGCCCGGATTGGCGGGATCGTCGTCGGGCGCCGCCCACACCGCATCGTCGTGATCGCGCGCATCGGCGGGGTCGATCGCGACGATGGGCAGATGGCGCAGGTCTTCGCGATCGTCGCCCAGCGGGCGCTGCGCGACCGCCTGTGCCTCCTCCAGCGCTTCGGCGGCGAACACGTCGGGGATGCCCAATTTGTGAATCGCGATCAGCGAGAAGCTGCGCGGCGCGAACGGATCGCCCAGCCGCTGGACGACGCGCGCGGTGATCCGCGGCGGCCGACCAGCCTTTTCGGCCAGCACCAGATCGCCCGCCTGCGCATCCCCCGCGTCGGACACCGCCACTTCGCGCCGGTCCTTCTTGTCGACCGAGGTGAGCCACATCCGCCCGGCCTCCTCGCGCAGCACGCCCAGCATCTGTTCGGATGCGGGCGCGAGCACCTTCATCGGATGCGCGATCCACCCCGCCCCCGCTTCTTCGGTGCGCGCCAATATCCGCTCGCCGACGCCCAGTTCGCCGCGCTTGCGCTCGCGCACGCGCAGCCGCGGCGGCGGCGTCTCCGCTTCCCAGCGCTCGGGCACCGCCCAGACGTTGCCGCCATCGTCGACATCCGCGATGCGCAGCACCGTCACCTTGGGGATGCCGCCCATCCTGTGGAAGGCACGGCCGGGGGCGGAGTCGATCAGCCCCTCGTCAGCCATGTCCTTCAACAAGGCCTTCAAGGCGATCTTGTCCTGCGCGTGCAGGCCGAACGCGCGCGCGATCTCGCGCTTGCCCGCGGGCACGTCCGAAGCGGCGATGAAGGACAGGATCTGGTCGCGGCTGGGCAGGCCGGGGGGAGGTTTACGCATGGCGTGAGAGATAGGGTTTCGCGGCGCTTGCGTCACCCGCTATGAACCCGGTCCCATGACAATGATGACTTACGACCTGCTCGTTGTCGGCGGGGGGATCAACGGCACCGCGATCGCGCGCGAGGCGGCGCTGAACGGCTGGTCGGTGCTGCTCGTCGAGAAGGGCGACCTGGCAGGCGCGACCTCGTCCGCCTCGACCAAGCTGATCCACGGCGGGCTGCGTTACCTGGAATATTACGATTTCCGCCTGGTCGCGGAGGCATTGCGCGAGCGCGAGCGGCTGGTGAAGGCGGCGCCGCACATCATCCGGCCGATGCGCTTCGTCCTGCCGCACGAAAATGCGGTGCGGCCGTGGTGGATGGTCCGCGCCGGGCTGTATCTCTACGACCTGCTCGGCGGACGGATGACGCTGAAGCGCTCGCGCGGCCTGAAGACCAGGGATACCGCCTATCTGGCGCCGCTGAAGGGATCGGGGCCAAAAGGCGTCAGGGGCTTCGTCTATTCGGATGCCTTCGTCGATGATTCGCGCCTCACCGTGCTGAACGCGGTCGATGCCGCGGACAATGGCGCCGAGATCGCGGTGCAGGTCGGACTGGAAAGCGCCAGGCGCGAGGGCGACGTCTGGCGCGCGGCGTTGTCGGACGGGCGCACGGTCGCGGCCAAGGCGCTGGTCAACGCGGCGGGGCCTTGGGTCGCGCAGCTGCTCGGCCGGCTCGGGGTGAATGCAGCCGCCGGGGTGCGCCTGATCAAGGGCAGCCACATCGTCGTTCCGCGGCTGTACGCGGGTGACCACGCTTATATCCTCCAGCAGCCGGATCGGCGAATCGTGTTCGCAATTCCCTATCAGGACGACTTTACTGAGGTCGGCACCACCGACGTACCGGTCGATGCGCCCGAGGATGCGGTGATCGACGACGACGAGATCGAGTATCTGTGCGAGGCGGCGAACCGCCATTTCACTGCGCAGATCGCGCCCGCCGACGTCGTCGCCACCTGGTCGGGCGTCCGTCCACTCTACGACGATGGCGCGGATGAGGCGCGGGCGGTGACGCGCGATTACGTGCTGGAACTCGATACAGCGGGGCCGCCGCTGCTTTCGATCTTCGGCGGAAAGATCACCACGGCCCGCCACCTCGCCGAAGAAGCGGTAGCCAAGATCGCGACGCCGATGAACCGAACCGTCACGCCGGTGACGCGGGAGCGCGTCTTTCCTGGCGGCGGGATCGCCGGTCTGGCAGATCATGTCGCGGAGGTTCGGGCGCGTTGGCCCTTTCTGGGCGATGCAAGGGCCGAACGGATGGCACGGGCCTATGGTACGCTGCTCGCGACCATGCTGGCCGGGATCGGGGATGAGCGCGCCATGGGCGCGGCGTTCGGTGCGGGGCTGACCGAAGTGGAGGCGCGTTGGATGCGGGAGCGCGAATGGGCGCGCACCGCCGACGACGCGCTGGATCGCCGTTCGAAGCTGGGGCTGCACATGACCGCAGACGAGCGGGAAGCGTTCGCGCTTTGGTGGTGCGCGACCTTCCCGGGAACATGATCCGGCAAGACAGCGCCGCGATGCCAACGGTTGCACAAACTTTATGCCGCATTGCACAATTTGCAATTGCAACCCAGCTGGCGCCGATGCACAAGGATCAGGCCTTTCAGGCATCCTCTCCTAAAACTTTTAGAGGCCGGACCTAGTCCGGCCCTTTTTTTGTCCGAAGCGTTCGACTATGCGGCTGTCGTCGTCGCGCCGAATAATGAAAAATTCGGAGTGGAAGCCGCCGGCGAGACCGGCACCGGCGCCATGACATGCGGGGGATCGAGCCAGGCTCTCCCCCGCATCGTTCCTCGGGAACAGCGCAGCAACACTCGGCTCAATATGACCGTCCGATCAGCACCCGTTCGACCGCGGGATCGCCGGTGAAGACGCATGGGCCCGAATCGTCTCCGCTCTGACCGGAAGGCGCGTTGCGAATCGTCAGTCTGAGCGCCTTCAGCCGCGCGACGACCGCATCGAGTGCGGCACCCGTCGGCTTGGACCAGCGGACATCGACCCAGCCGGGGTTTCTGACCGCTTCGGCGAAATGCGCCTCGACCGCCGCCCAATCGTCCACCGGCACGATATTCGCCCGCAGCGCCGTGGTCGCCTGGGCATGGAGCGCGCCCTGGATATCCTCGAGCATCGCCGCCGCCTCGCTCAGAAAGGCGTCGCGCGGGACGACGTGGCTGTCGAGCTTGCCGTCGTGGCGATAGAGGCGGTCGCGGCGGATCACCGACACGTTGCCGCCCGCGACGTCGCGCCCGCCGACCTCGATGACCACCGGCGCGCCCTTCTTCACCCAGCCCCAGCGCTTGGCCGCGGCCTTGGCGGGCTTGAGATCGAGCAGGGCGCGGATTGGTTCTCGCAGCGCAGTCAGTCGGGCAAGATCGGCCTGCAACTCCTTGCAATAGCTGACGATCGCCTCATCCTCGGGCTGATCGCGCAGCATCGGCACGATCACGATCTGCCAGGGCGCGATCGCCGGCGGCACGCGCAAGCCGTCGTCGTCGCCATGCACCATGATGACGGCACCGATCATCCGCGTCGACACGCCCCAGCTGGTGGTGTTCGCCAGTTCCAGCTGCCCGTCGGCATTCTGGAAGCGGATGTTCTGCGCGGTTGCGAAATTGGTGCCCAGAAAGTGCGAGGTGCCTGCCTGAAGCGCCTTGCCGTCCTGCATCATCGCCTCGATCGAATAGGTCGCGACCGCGCCGGGGAAGCGTTCGTTCTCCGGCTTCTCGCCCGCCACGACGTGGAGCGCGAGGCAGTCCTCGGCGAAGCTGCGGTACACTTCGAGCATCTTCAGCGTCTCTTCGCGCGCCTCCTGCGCGGTGGCGTGGGCGGTATGGCCCTCCTGCCAGAGAAACTCGCTCGTGCGCAGGAACATGCGGGTGCGCATCTCCCAGCGGACGACATTGGCCCATTGATTGATGAGCACGGGCAGGTCGCGCCACGACTGAATCCAGCGCGCGAAGGCGGTGCCGATCACGGTCTCCGAAGTCGGCCGGACGACCAGGGGTTCCTCCAGCTTGGCGGACGGATCGGGCATCAGCCCGCCCTTGCCGTCGCTCACCAGCCGGTGGTGGGTGACGACCGCCATCTCCTTGGCGAACCCCTCGACGTGCTCGGCCTCTTTCTCGAAATAGGAGAGCGGGATGAACAGCGGGAAATAGCAATTCTCATGCCCCGTCGCCTTGATGCGATCGTCGAGCAATCGCTGGATGCGTTCCCAGATGCCATAGCCCCAGGGGCGGATGACCATGCAGCCGCGCACGCCCGATTCCTCGGCCAGATCGGCCTCCGCGATGACGGACTGATACCAGGTGGCGAAATCGGCTTCGCGGGTGAAGGGGAGCGCATGTTTTATCATGCGCGGGCGATAGCGCCCCGGCGCCCGCCAGTCACCACCGTGCTTGTACCGCAGCGCAGCATTCCGCATAGGGCGGCATGGAGCAAGATCGCATCCTGCCTGCCATCGCGTTGCGGCTGCTCTCGGTCGTGATCTTCGTCATGATGGGCGTCGCCATCAAGCTGGCGCAGGGTGCCGGCGCGAGCATCGGCGAAATCCTCTTTTTCCGGCAGTTCGGGGCGTGCGTGCTCGTCGCCACCGTCATCGCCACCGGTCCTGGGCTGCGCTCGATCGCGACGACGCGACTGTCGGCGCATGTCGTGCGCGCCGTGGTGGGCCTGTCGGCGATGGCCCTGACCTTCAACGGCATCGTCGCGCTGCCGCTGGCGGAGGCGACCACGATCGGGTTTACCGTGCCGATCTTCGCGACCATCCTCGGTGCGCTGGTCCTGCGCGAACCGACGGGTTGGCGGCGGTGGGCAGCCGTCGCGACAGGGTTCGCCGGGGTGCTGATCGTCGCGCAGCCGAGCGGGACGCATTTCCCCCTGTGGGGCGCCGCCTGCGCGCTGTCCGGTGCGCTGGGCACGGCCCTGGTAACGATCCTGCTGCGGCGGATCGGGCGCACCGAAGCGGCGCTGACCACGGTGTTCTGGTTTTCCGCGCTGTCGTTGCTCCCCCTGTCGCTCATCTACGCCCAGGCGGCTCAGCCGCACGAAGCGATGACGTGGTTCTGGCTCGCGGGCGTCGGGCTGCTCGGCGGAGCGGCGCAGATCGCGATGACCAGTTCGCTTCGGCTGGGCGCGGTGTCGCTGGTGGTGCCGATGGATTATTCCAGCCTGTTGTGGGCGACGCTGTTCGGATGGCTGGTCTTCGGCACCATCCCGGCGCAGGCCACCTGGATCGGCGCGCCGGTCATCATCGGCAGCGGGCTGTATATCGTCTGGCGCGAGCATGTCCGCCGGCGGGTGGAGACGGAGCAAGCCATTACCTGAACCGCTTGATGCGCGCAGGGCGATCCGCCACGCTGGGACATGCGCCATTTCCTGATGCTCGCTTCCCTGCCGCTGCTCCTCGCCGCCACGCCGCCGTCCGCGGAGGCCGATGCCGTCTTCGAGCGGGTGTGGCGGGCGGAATGGGCCTGGCGGATCGATCAAGGCATCGCCGATGCCGCGCCGGGTCAGGTCAGTCCGCATCTGCCCGACGAGTCGCCGGCAGCCCATGCGCAGCGGGCGACACGGTGGCAGGCGACGCTCGACTCGCTGGACACGCTTTCGCCCGCGGCATTCTCGCCAGACCGGCGGATCGACTTCGAGGTCTATCGCGCGCAGATCGCCGCGCTGCTCGACGACGAGCGGTTTCGCGAATGGGAGAAGCCGGTCAACGGCGACAGCGCCTTCTGGTCCGACATCCAATATGCCGCGCAGGGGCAGTTCGCGGGCGGCGAGAAGGATTATCGCGCGTATCTGGCGCAGCTGGACGACCTGCCGCGGTGGATGGACCAGCAGATCGCGAACCTGGACGCGGGGCTGAAGCGCGGCTTCACCCCGCCCGCCATCGTCATGATCGGTCGCGACAAGCCGGTAGCCGCGATCGCGCAAGCCACCGATCCTGCCGCCACGGTCTTCTTCGAGCCGTTCGCCAAGCTGCCGGCCGGGATGGCGCCGGCGACGCGCGAGGATTTGCAGGAGCAGGCACGCGCGACGATCCGCGGCAAGGTGATCCCGGCCTATGCCCGGCTGCTGGCGTTCCTGCGGACGCGGTATCTGCCGGGATTGCGACCCGAACTGGCGGCGACCCGTCTCCCCGACGGTGCGGCTTATTATCGCAGCCGCATCCGCGCCTACACCACGCTGGACATGAGCGCGGACGACATCCACGCGCTGGGCCTGCGCGAGGTGGCGGGTATTCGCGCGGAAATGGAGCGGGCCAAGGCGGATGCGGGGTTCACGGGCGACCTCCCCGCCTTCCTGACCTTCCTGCGTACCGACCCTCGCTTCTACGCCAAGACGGCGGACGAGCTGCTCAAGGAAGCGGCGTGGGAAGCCAAGCGATTCGACGGCTTGGCGGCCAAATGGTTCGGGCGGCTGCCGCGCCAGCGATTCGCGATCCGGCCCGTGCCCGACGACATCGCGCCATTCTATACAGCCGGGCGCGGCGGGCCGGGCGTGTATTTGGTCAACACCTACAACCTGCCGTCGCGCCCGCTGTTTCAGCTGCCCGCGCTGACGCTGCACGAAAGCGCGCCGGGGCATGCGTTCCAAATCCCGCTCGCGGCCGAGAACACCGCGTTGCCCGCGTTCCGGCGCAACAGCTATATCTCGGCCTATGGCGAAGGCTGGGCGCTCTATACCGAGCGGCTGGGCGACGAGATGGGCTTCTATCAGACGCCCTACGAGCGGTTCGGCATGCTGAGCTATCAGATGTGGCGTGCAGTGCGGCTGGTGGTGGATACCGGCATCCATGCACGCGGATGGACGCGCGAGCGGGCGCTCGCCTTCCTGCGCGACAATACCGCTCTGTCGGAGCGTGAGGTGACGACCGAGGTCGATCGCTACATCGGCTGGCCAGGCCAGGCGCTGAGTTATTATCTCGGCGAGATCGCGATCCGACGCGCGCGGGCGAAGGCGGAGAAGGCGCTGGGCACGCGCTTCGACGTGCGCGCGTTTCACGACACGGTGCTGAGCTTGGGGAGCGTGCCGCTGCCGGTGCTCGAGTCGCGAATCGACCGCTTCATCGCCGAGGAGGGGGTGTCCCCCTATGCCGATGCGCCGGAACCGGACAAACCACACGCTACGTCGGCAGCGAAATCGTCCCTCCCAAGCCGCGCCGCGAAGGCGGATCACTCCAGACGATGACGCGCGGCCGGGCATGCGCCTGAGCTATCACGCGCCATTTCGTGTAGGACAGCCCGGCGAGGCGGAGGCTGCTTACTCCGCCGCTTTCGCCAAATCCGGTTCCTTCCACACGAGTATCGGCCGGCGCGCGGCGCGCGTCTCGTCCAGGCGGCTGCGCGGGGCGTAATGCGGGGCGGACTTCAGCGCAACATCGCCGGCCTTCGCGCGCTCGGCAACCGAACGCAGCGCGCCGATGAACTGATCGAGCGCGGCCTTCGATTCGGTCTCCGTCGGCTCGACCAGCATCGCGCCGTGGACGACGAGCGGGAAATAGACGGTCATCGGGTGGAAGCCTTCGTCGATCAGCCCCTTGGCGACGTCCAGCGTCGAGAAGCCTTCGGCGAGGTTCGAATCGGAGAAAAGCGCTTCGTGCATGCACGGGCCGGCTTTGCCGAACGGCGCATCGAGCACGTCGTCGAGGCTGCGCAGCACGTAATTGGCATTGAGCACCGCATCCTCGGCGACCTGGCGCAGGCCATCGGCGCCGTGGCTGAGGATATAGGTCAGCGCGCGGGTGAACATGCCCATCTGGCCGTGGAAGGCGACCATCCGGCCGAAGCTGCTCGCATGGTGCTCGCCGGCATTCTCCTCCTCGACCAGCACGAACTGATCGCCCTGTCTGTCGACGAAGGGCAACGGCGCGAACGGGGTCAGCGCCGCCGAGAACACCACCGGACCCGATCCCGGACCACCGCCGCCGTGCGGGGTGGAGAAGGTCTTGTGCAGGTTGATGTGCATCGCGTCGATGCCGAGGTCGCCCGGCCGCACCCGCCCGACGATCGCGTTGAAGTTCGCGCCGTCGCAATAGACATAGCCGCCCGCGGCATGGACCGCGTCGGAGATCGCGCGCATGTCGCGCTCGAACAGGCCGCAGGTGTTGGGGTTGGTAATCATGACCCCGGCGATATCGGGACCGAGCCGGGCCTGGAGGGCGGCGAAATCGACGCGGCCCTCGGCGGTGGCGGGGATATCCTCCACCGCGAAGCCGGCGAAGGCGGCGGTCGCGGGATTGGTGCCGTGGGCGCTTTCGGGGACGAGGATGATCTTGCGCGCGCTGTCGCCGCGCGCGGCCAGCGCCGCCTTGATCGCCAGAATGCCGCAAAGCTCGCCATGCGCACCCGCCTTGGGGCTCATCGCGACCGAAGTCATGCCGGTGAGCGTCACCAGCCAGTGCGCGAGCTGGTGGATGACCTCCAGCGCGCCCTGCACGGTATCGACGGGGGCGAGCGGGTGGACGTCGGCGAAGCCGGGGAGCCGGGCCATCTTCTCGTTCAGCCGCGGGTTGTGCTTCATCGTGCAGCTGCCGAGCGGGAAGAGGCCCAGGTCGATCGCATAATTCTGGCGGCTGAGGCGGGTATAGTGGCGCACCGTCTCCGGCTCCGACAGGCCGGGCAGGCCGATCGGGCGGGTGCGCGCGAGACCGCCGAGGCGCGACGTGGCGGTGACCGGAGGGGCGACCTCGACCCCGGTCGTGGTGGCGTCGCCGATCTCGAAAATCAGCGCTTCCTCCAGCATCAGCGCCTTGTTGCCGGTCGACGTGACCGGCGCGACGCTGGTGGGCGCGGCCATCTCGGGGCGCCAGCCGCTTGCGTTGATCGTCATGCCAGCACCTCCTGAAGCGCGGTCGCAAGGGTTTCGACGTCCTCCGCCGTCGTTGTCTCGGTCACCGCGACGACGAGGCCGTTCGCCAGCGCCGGTGCGTCGGGATAGAGACGGCCGAGCGACACGCCCGCCAGGATATTGCGATCGGCCAGCGTGCGCACGACGGGCCGGGCTTCGCGCGGCAGCTTAAGCGTGAATTCGTTGAAGAAGCCGTCGTTGACCAGCTTCACGCCGGGCACCTGGACGAGGCGGTCGGCCGCGGCGACCGCGGCGGCATGGTTGGTGGCGGCGAGCGCGCGCAGCCCCGCCTCCCCCAGCAACGTCATGTGGATCGAGAAAGCCAGCGCGCAAAGCCCGGAATTCGTGCAGATATTGCTCGTCGCCTTCTCACGCCGGATATGCTGTTCGCGGGTGGAGAGCGTCAGCACGAAGCCGCGGCGGCCATCGGCATCGACGGTCTCTCCGCACAGCCGGCCGGGCATCTGGCGGACGTATTTGTCCTTGCAGCCGAACAGGCCGACATAAGGCCCGCCGAACTGAAGGCCGACGCCGATCGACTGGCCTTCGCCGACGACGATATCGGCGTCCATCTCGCCCGGCGAGGCGATCGCGCCCAGCGCCACGGGTTCGGTGACGACCGCGATCAGCAGCGCCTTCTTCGCGTGGCAGGCGTCGGCCAATGGGCGCAGATCGGCGATGCGGCCGAGGATGTCCGGATATTGGACGACGACGCAGCTGGTATCGTCGTCGATCCGCGCGATCAGCGTGTCGAGATCGGTATCCGCCATCAGCGAAGGTGCCGCCGCTTCCAGCGTGTCGCCGGTGTATTTGGCCATCGTCGTCGCGACCGAGACGTAATGCGGGTGCAGCCCCGACGACAGCAAAGCCTTGCCGCGGCGGGTGATCCGGCGGGCCATGACGATCGCTTCCCAGCAGGCGGTCGAGCCGTCGTACATCGACGCATTCGCCACGTCGGTGCCGAGCAGGCGCGCGACCTGGGTCTGGAATTCGAAGAGCATCTGGAGCGTGCCCTGCGCGATCTCGGGCTGATACGGCGTATAGGCGGTCAGGAACTCGCCGCGCTGGATCAGGTGATCGACGCTGGCGGGGACGTGGTGGCGATAGGCGCCGCAGCCGAGGAAGAAGGGCACTTCCCCCGCGACCATGTTCTTGCGCGCCAGCGCGGTCATGTGCCGCTCGACCGACAGTTCGGAGGCGTGGTTGGGCAGGCCGCGGATAGGACCGTCGAGCCGCGCTTCGGCCGGCACGTCGACGAACAGCGCGTCGATCGAATCCGCGCCTACAACGCGGAGCATCGCATCACGATCGGGCTGGGTCAGGGGGAGGTAGCGCATTGTGCTTCCTTCTCCCCTCCCTGCAAGGGAGGGGCCGGGGGTGGGGCGTCTTCAGGAGCCGGGTGCCTGTGGCGACGCCCCACTCCAACCCCTCCCCTGAAGGGGAGGGGTTAATGGTTCAAAGCTTCGCGACGAAGGCCTCATAGGCGGTTTCGTCCATCAATTCCGACAGTTCGTCGGGGTCGCTCAGCGTCAGTTTGAAGAACCAGCCGTCCTCCTCCGCGTCGCTGTTGACCAGAGCCGGCTCGTCGACGAGCGCGGCATTGCCTTCGATTACGGTGCCCGACACCGGCGAATAGACATCGGACGCGGCCTTGACCGATTCGACGACCGCGGCTTCATCGCCCTTGGTCAGCTGCTTGCCCTCTTCGGGCACATCCACGAACACGATGTCGCCCAATTGGCCTTGCGCATAGTCGCTGATGCCGACGGTGCCGATATCGCCATCGACATCGACCCATTCGTGATCTTCGGTGAAATAGCGGCTCATGTCACTTGCCTCCTGCGCGAACGTAGCGGTGGGGAACGAAGGGCATCGCGGTGACGATCCCGGTGTGGATCTTGCCGCGCTGGAACAGGCGGACCGGCGTGCCAGGCGCGGCCAGCGCGCGCGGGACATAGGCCATCGCGATCGGCGCGCCGACGCTCGGGGCGAAGCCGCCGCTGGTGACCTTGCCGATCGGCGCGTTGGCTTGGTCGATGACGGTCGCGCCTTCACGCACCGGCTGCTTGCCCTCGACCAGCACGCCGACGCGCTTCATGGCCGCGCCGTCCGCACGCTCGGCCAGGATGCGCGCGGCGCCCGCGAAATCGGCGGCCTCGCGGCGGCGCTTCGACAGCGCGAAGCCGAGGTCGGCGGCGACCGGCGTGATTTCGGGATCGATATCGTGGCCGTAGAGCGGCAGGCCCGCCTCCAGCCGCAGCGAGTCCCGTGCGCCGAGGCCGATCGGCTTCACTTCACCTTGCGCACACAGCGCATCGGCGAACGCTTCCGCGGCGTCGGCAGGCAGCGAAATCTCGCAGCCGTCCTCACCGGTGTAGCCCGAGCGGCTGATCCACAGCGCATGACCCTGCCAAGAGAAGGCGCCCGCGGTCATGAAGGTCAACGCGTCGACGCCGGGCACGAGCCGGGAGAGCGCGGCGACCGCTTCGGGGCCTTGCAATGCGAGCAGCGCCTGTTCGTCGAGCAGGTTCATCGTCACGTCGTCGGGCAGATGATCGAGCAGATAGCCGATGTCGTCATATTTGGTCGCGCCATTGACGACGAGGTACAGTTCGGCGCCCCCGTCCACACCAGAACGCCGCGTGACCATCAAATCGTCCAGGATGCCGCCGTCCTGCGCCAGCAGCAGCGAATAGCGCATGCGGCCGTCGTCCAGCCCTGCCACGTCACCGGGCAACACCGCTTCCAGCGCCTCCGCCGCACCAGGACCGGTAAAGACGATCTGACCCATATGGCTGACATCGAACAGACCGGCGTGTTCGCGGGTCCACAGATGCTCGGCCATGATACCGTCATATTGAATGGGCATGTCATAGCCGGCGAACGCGACCATCCGGCCACCGCGGGCGCGGTGCCAGGAGTCCAGCGGAAGATGTTGGATTTCGACGATTTCGTCGTCGGCCATATCCCGGATATCGTCGCTCAAGGCCATACTCCGAAGGGGTCGCGCAGCCTGCTCGTGGCGAGCATGCCGATCGGTTCGAACCCCCTCTGTCACGGAACCTGAGAGCTTTCCCCCGCACGACCTTCCCCAAAGCGACGCTTCGAGGAGTCAGGGCGCGGGGTTACCCCTTCGGTGGGCCGCGGCTGCAAGCCATGGCCGCTTTCCAGAGTGTCGCCGGCTGCGCGCGGTCCCGTTTGCCTGAGAGATTCCGGGGCGGTTGCTCCTTCGGCGGCCCGTTCGATCCCTTACGAGAATCGGGGGCTCTCTCCCGCGCGCTGCCATGACGGTTGCCCGTCATCGACCGGCCCGGTGTGCCGATCCGCGGCGCGTGAGTCAATCGCCACGCCGCCCGCAAACGCCCCCAACGTGGCGCGACACCCTTAGCGGGTGGCGTTGTAGCGCAGCTGGGCGTCGGTGAGCTGGAAGCCGACCAGCGCCTCGAACGAGGCGCGCAGCACCGCCTGGCGCACCTCGGGCCGGGTCAGCGGGTCGGTGGCGGCGTCCTCGTCCCCCGCCTTGCGCTTGGCGGTGATCTGCTTGCGCACGTCCTCGGGAAGCGTCGCCGCGGCGCGGGTGACATAGCCTGTCGCCTGCCCCGTAGTGGTTGCGCGCGCCTGACCCGCGTCGAAGTGCACGGTCACACGGCCGACCCGCTTGGCGACTACGTTGCTGCCGCCACGGACCATCGTGATGAAATAGGGCAGAACGACATCGCGCGCCGCATCGGTGCGGGTGCGCGAGGCGCGCACTTCGAACGTCACCGTCGCCGCGATCGGGTCCGTGGTGTCCGTGCAGGTGCCGCGCACGTTGGTCATCGAGGCGACCACGTCGATCGCGCTTGCGTCCTGGCTCGATTCCGGCGCGAAGATCGTGACGTCGCCGGTTCCGGCGGGCACGCCGACGACCGGGCAGGCGGAGCGCACCGCGGTGATCCCGCCGGTGGCGTCGATCTCACCCTGTCCGGCGCATCCGCCAAGGACGGCGATGACGGGGAGCGCGAGCAGGATTGCTTTCACGGGACGCATACCTTCAAGTGGAGCGCGACGGCGCCCAGGGGAACCCGAGCGCCATAACCGGCTTTGCGGCTGGCAGGCAATCGCGTAGAGGCTGGCGGCGTGATCGAAGCCCAATCCGCATCGCCCCAGCCCGCCGCGCGCAAGCCGATGCTGGAACTCCTCATCGCCGCGCCGCGCGGGTTCTGCGCCGGCGTGGACCGCGCGATCCGCATCGTCGAACTGGCGATCGAGAAGCACGGTGCGCCGGTCTATGTCCGTCACGAGATCGTCCACAACAAATTCGTCGTGGACTCCCTGCGCGCGCAAGGGGCGGTGTTCGTGGAGGAACTCGACGAGGTGCCCGATGGCGCACCGGTGGTGTTCTCGGCGCACGGCGTGCCCAAGTCCGTCCCCGTCGAAGCCCAGGGCCGCGGCCTCGACTATCTCGACGCGACCTGCCCGTTGGTGTCCAAGGTTCATCGCCAGGCCGAGCGGCTGGTGGCGGCGGGGCGGCATATCGTCTTCATCGGACATGAAGGCCACCCCGAGGTGATCGGCACGCTAGGACAGGTGCCTGCCGGGTCGATGTCGCTGATCGAAACGGTGGCGGACGCGGAAGGCTTTACGCCGCCCGACCCGGCGAACCTGGCGTTCCTGACCCAGACGACGTTGTCGGTCGACGATACCGCCGCGGTCGTGGCCACGCTCCAGCGGCGTTTTCCGCTGATGCAGGCGCCGCGCGGCGAGGATATCTGCTACGCCACGTCGAACCGCCAGGCGGCGGTAAAGGCGATCGCGGCGGCGTGCGACGCGGTGCTGGTGATCGGCGCGCCCAATTCGTCCAACTCGGTACGCCTGGTCGAGGTCGCCGAACGCGAGGGCGTGCCCGCACGGCTGATCCAGCGGGCCGACGAGATCGACTGGGACTTCCTGATCGGGGTAGGCACGCTGGGGATCACCGCGGGGGCGTCCGCCCCCGAATTGCTGGTTCGCGAACTGGTCGATCGGCTGGCCACCCGTTACGAGATCGTCGAGCGTGAGGAGGAGACGACGCGCGAGACGATCGCCTTCAAGCTGCCGCGGGGGCTGGAAGCGGCGGCCTGACGTGGCGGTCTATACGCATGTCTCGGCAGAGGCGCTGACCGCGTTCCTGGCCGATTACGACGTCGGCGAACTGGTGTCCGCAAAGGGCATCGCCGAGGGTGTCGAAAATTCGAACTATCTGGTCGATACCACGCGTGGTCGGTTCATCCTGACCTTGTATGAAAAGCGCGTGGAGGCGGGCGATCTGCCTTTCTTCATGGCGCTGCTGGATCATCTGGCGGCGCGCGGCAGCCCGGTGCCGCCCGCGATTCCGGCGCGTGACGGCGTGGCGATCCGCGAACTGGCCGGACGACCGGCGTGCCTGATCCGCTTTCTGACGGGCGTGTCGCTATCGCATCCCACCGCATCACAGGCGTTCGCAGCGGCGCAGGCGCTTGGCGCCCTGCACCGCGCGGTCGGCGACTTTGCGGGCACACGGGCGAACACGCTGGGCGTGGACTCCTGGCGCCCGTTGCTGATGCGGTGCGGGCGCGATCTCGATGCGATCGACCCGGGGCTGTTCGACGGGCTGGCGCGCGGACTGGATGCGGTCGAGCCATGCTGGGACGGCGATGGCCCGCGTTCGGTGATCCACGCGGATCTCTTTCCCGACAACGTGCTGATGCTAGGCGACCTGGTGACGGGGCTGATCGACTTCTATTTCGCCTGCACCGACCTCCGGCTCTACGACCTGGCGATCATGCACAGCGCCTGGTCGTTCGACGCTGGCGGTGTGCGATATGATGCCGCTGTCGGCCGCGCATTGCTGGACGGGTATGCGGACTCCTTCGGCCTTGCCGATGGTGACCGCGCGCAGCTTTCGGTGCTGGCGAGCGGCGCGTGCATCCGCTTCGCGCTGACAAGGGGGTGGGACTGGCTGAACACGCCCGCGGACGCGCTGGTGACGCGCAAGGATCCGCTCGCCTATACGCGGCGGCTGGCCTTCTATCAGGAACATGGGGCGCGGTTGTTCGCATGACCAAAGTCGAGATTTCCACCGATGGCGCGTGCAAGGGAAATCCGGGGCCGGGCGGCTGGGGCGCGCTGATCCGCATGGGCGCGCACGAAAAGGAATTGTCGGGCGGAGAGGCGGTGACGACCAACAACCGCATGGAACTGACCGCCGCGATCCAGGCACTGAACGCGCTGACCCGGCCGTGCGAGGTGACGCTGTCCACCGACAGCCGCTATGTCATGGACGGGCTGACCAAATGGGTGGCGGGATGGCAGCGCAACGGCTGGCGTACCGCGGACAAGAAGCCGGTGAAGAACGCCGAACTCTGGCACGCGCTGATCGCCGCGGTCGAGCCGCACAAGGTGAATTGGGTCTGGGTGAAGGGCCATGCGGGGAACCCCGACAACGAGCGCGTGGACAAGCTGGCCAGCGATGCGGCGGCAGCGGCGGCCAAGCTGCCTAAGGCGTAAAGCGCGCGGGCGCATAAGCGGCTGGGTCGATCGCCGCGACCGCAGGATCGCACGCCCGGCCGAGCAGCAATGCGGTGGCGAGCATGGCGGCGGCGGGTGCGGTCTGGATGCCGAAGCCGCCCTGCCCTGCACACCAGAAGAAGCCGGGGACGGTCACGTCGAAGCCATAGACGGGGAGGCGATCGGGCGCGAAGCTGCGCAGCCCCGCCCAACGCCGCTCGACCGCTGTGACGCGCCAGTCGACGACCTGTTCGAAGCGGTCGATCGCAATCGCCACGTCGATCTCCTCGGGCGCGACGTCGTGCGGATCGACCAACGTCTCGTCATGCGGGCTGAGCCAGAGGCGGCCACCGGCTTCGGGCTTGAAATAGAAGCGCCCGGCGATGTCGGCGATGTGGGGCATGGCCGGGGGCGCGACGGGATCGGTGCGGAGTTGGGCGATGGTGCGGCGATACGCGCTGATGCCGATCGGCGCGACGCCGGCGGCCAGCGCGACGCGATCGGCCCAGGCGCCGGCGGCGTTGACCAATAGGGTGGCGTCGAACGTCCCTGCCCCCGTCTCCAGCCGCCAGCATCCGGCGCGGCGTTCGGCGCCACGAAGGGGTGCGTCGGTGACGAGGCAAGCGCCGTGGCGGCGCGCGGTGGCCAGGGCAGCGGCGTGGAGTGCGGCAACGTCGATATAGGCGCAGCTCGGCTCCATGACGCCGAGCGTCCATTCGGCGCGCAGGCCGGGGATGAAGGCGGCAGGATCGACCCGCTCCAGCGGCACCGCGCTGCCGTCGAATTCGGTCAGGAACGCATCGATCAGCGACGCATCGCCGGCGCGGCCGATGTGGAGCGAGCCAAGCGGTTCGAGGAAGCCACCCGCGCGCAAGGCCGCCCCCGACGCGGTGGTCAGCGGCTGGACGCCTGGCCCGCCATAGGTCTCCGACCAGAATGCCGCGGAGCGACCGGTGGCGTGGTAGCCGGGCGTTCCCTCTGCCTCCAGGATCAGCACGCGGGCGTGGGGAGCGATCTCCGCCGCCAGGCTGGCGCCGGCGATCCCCGCGCCGACGATGGCGATGTCGAAGGTCATGCGTGCGAATCGAGGAAAGCGTCGATGGCGGCCAGCGCGCGGTCGCGGACGGGATCGGCCTCCCGCAGGATCTCGTGCGCCGATTCGCGGCCGAACCGCAGCAGGGTGACATCGCGCAGCCGGGCGGCGACCTTCACCGCGGCGCGCGCGTCCACCAGCCCGTCACGATCGGCAAGCAGCATCAGCACGGGCGGGCGCAAGCTGCCCAGCCGCGGGTCGCTCGCCAACGTGGCGGTCGCCTCGAACGCCTCGGCCAGCCAGGCCCAGCTCGGGGGTTTGGGCGCATGATCGGGCGATTGCGCGTGCCACCACAATTCGTCCTCGTAGCGGCCAAGGTCGGTGGTGAGCAGCGCCTGCCGGCCGACGCGCGAATGAGGGCGCTCGTTGGCTTTCCAGGCCTGCCGCGCCGGATCGCCGCGGTCGCGCAGGAAGCGTGCGACCGGTGCACTGAACCGGCCGAACGGGCTGCGCAGGCCGAGCATCGGCGCGACGAGGATCAGCGCGTCGGGATCGACCGCTGCCTCCACAGCGGCCCGCAGGGCCAGGAAACCGCCCATCGAATGTCCCAGCAGGATGCGCGGGCGATCCCTGGGCAGCGTGCGCCAGATGGCGGCAAGGTCCGCCACAGCGGTCGCGAACTCGCCGCGGGCAAGGTCGCACGCCGGGCGACCCGACCCGCCGTGGCCGCGCCAGTCGAACGCGACGATGCTCCAGCCGGCGGCGTGCCAGTGCGCGAACGATTCGAGATGTTTCTCGAATATGTCGCCCCGCCCGCCCTGCACGACCATCGTCCCGCGCGCGCGCGTAGCCGGCCAGTCGAAGCGGCGGAGCGGCCAGCCATCGGGTGCGGTCCAGCGCGAGACGGTCGCGTCCGGGGGGATGATGCGGTTCGGGTTGGTCATCGGCGAAGGTGGTTACGGTTTCGTAAGCCGTGACGTCTAGTCTGCGGAGCATGAACCTGCCGCTTTCTGGCGCCTTGCTCGCGATCCTCGGCCTGATCCTGCTGTCGGCAGGAATCGAGGACGTGCGCCGCCGCGAGATCGCCAATTGGAAGAACGCGGGCATCGCGCTGCTCGCCCCCGCCTGGTGGTGGGCAAGGGGCCTGGCGCTGTGGCCGGACATCGGGGTGCAGATCGCCATCGGGCTGGTCGCATTCGGCCTGTTCGCCGCAGCCTTCTACCTCGGCTGGATGGGTGGCGGCGACGTCAAGCTGATCGGCGCGCTGGCGCTGTGGCTGCCGGCACAGCCGCTGATGTTCATGCTCGTGCTCATGTCGCTAGGCGGTGGCGTGCTGACGCTGGTCATGCTGGCCGAGCACAAATTGCTGCGGCGGAAAGGTCCGATCGAGGTGCCTTACGGCGTGGCGATCGTGGCCGCGACACTGCTTACGCTTCGCGAACCGATCCTTAACCAATTTCCCTGATTTTATGAGGCCGGATCAACCGACCGCGCTCGAAAGGCACGCACTTCGCCATGGATAGTCGCAAGATCATGTTGCTGGCGGGCGCGCTGTTCGTCGCCGCGATCACCGCGTTCTTCGCGCGCACACTGATGAGCGGCGCCGCGGCGCCGACCGCAGCCGCCGCGCCGCAGGTCGTCGTCGACGGCCCCGGCGTGCTGGTCGCCACCCGTTCGCTCCCCGTCGGCACGATCCTGGATGCCACCGCGCTGAAATATCAGCCCTGGCCCAAGGAACTGGTCGAGAACGCGTATTACCTGCAGGGTCAGACCGACCTCAGGCAGCTTCAGGGTACGGTGGTGCGCAATGCGATCACCGCCGGGCAGCCGGTAACCCAGGGCGCGCTGGTGAAGCCGGGCGACCGCGGCTTCCTGGCCGCCGCACTAGGCCCTGGCATGCGCGCGGTGACCTTCCCCGTTTCGGCACAGACTTCGGTCGCCGGCTTCGTCTTTCCGGGCGACCGCATCGACCTGGTGCTGACCCAGCAGGTTGCCGGCGGGGGCGACGGTGCGCCGCTCAAGGTCTCGGAAACGGTGATGCGCAACGTCCGCGTGCTCGCCACCGATCAACGCACCGACAATCAGGTTGGCGAGGACGGCAAGACCGTGGTGCGCACCTTCGGCAGCGTCACCGTGGAGGCGACGCCCAGGCTGGCCGAGCAGATCGCGGTCGCGCAGACCCTCGGGTCGCTTTCGCTGTCGCTGCGCTCGATCGCCGACAACGCCTCAGAACTGGAGGAAGCGATCGCGTCCGGCCAGGTGAAGGTGCCCGCAAACGGCGACGAGAAAGCCGAGAAGGCGATGCTGCTGAAGCTCGCCTCCCAGCCGACGAGTGGCGCATCGACCTTTGCGACCGGGGCCGACGTGTCGCGTTTCCAGCGATCGTCGGTGCCCGGCAAAGCACTGAATTCGGGTGCCGGTCACGGCATGCCGGCCGGCGATTCCGCCGCGCCGTATCCCGGCTCCGCACCCCAAGTCCCCGTCGTGCGCATCGCGCGCGGCAACAGCGTGACCGTCGTGCCGGTCGGAGGGAAGAACTGATGCGCATCGTTCACATGCCGATCGCCCATGGCGTGGCGGCCTGGCCGCTGGCGGCGGCGGCGCTGCTCGCCACGCCCGCCGGCGCCGCACCGGAAAAGCCCCGCGTCGCGACGACGGCGCGGTCGGGCGGCAGCTTGCAGACCGTCCAGGTCAACACCGGCCGCGGTCGGCTGGTGACGCTGGCACGGCCGATGAGCGACCTGTTCGTGGCGGACGATACGATCGCCGACGTGCAGGTGCGATCACCCACCCAACTCTATATCTTCGGCAAGAAGGTTGGCGAGACGACGATCTCGGCCACGGCCAAAAGCGGTGGCGTGGTGTTCTCCGCGACGGTGCGGGTCGGCAACAATTACGATTCGATCGGGTCGATGCTGCGGCTGGCGATTCCGGACGCGACGATCGTGGCAACTTCGATGAACGGGCTGGTGCTGCTGACCGGCACCGTGGCCGCCCCCGACGATGCCGCGGAAGCCGAGCGGCTGGTTCAGGCCTATGTCGGAGATTCGACCAAGGTATTGTCGCGGCTGAAGACGGCGACGCCGCTCCAGGTCAATCTGCAGGTGCGCATCGCCGAGGTGAGCCGCAGCTTCGTCAAGAACATCGGCTCGAACCTTTTGACGCGCGACCAGACCGGCGGCTTTACCTTCGGTATCGCCCAGGGGCGCAATCCCGGCTCGATCACCCAGACCGATGCCGGTGCCTATCCCACTGCCGAAGTGCCGTTGCCGGGAGGCGGGGTCATCCGTGGCCCGTATGATCCGTCGACCGGCAAGTTCATCAACCCACGCGGCGGCACGACCAGCGAGATATCCAAGGCAGGCAATGCGACGACCCTGGGACTCGCCGGACGGCTGCTCGGGCTGGACGTGCTGAGCGCGCTCGACCTCGGCGAGACGGTGGGTCAGGTGACGACGCTCGCGAATCCCAACCTCACTGCCCTGTCGGGCGAAACGGGCACCTTCCTCGCGGGTGGCGAGGTGCCTATTCCCGTCTCGCAGGGACTCGGCACGGTTTCGGTCGAATATAAGCAATATGGCGTCGGCCTGTCCTACACGCCGACCGTCCTGGCCGACGGCCGCATCTCGATGCGGGTCCGCCCCGAAGTGTCCCAGCTCGACTATTCCAATGCCGTGACGCTCGGCGGCACCCGCGTGCCGGGACTGACGACGCGCCGTACCGAAACCACCGTCGAACTGGGTTCGGGCCAGAGCATGATGATAAGCGGGCTGCTGTCGAACAACCACAACAACACCTACGACAAGACACCGGGCCTCGGCGACCTGCCGGTCATCGGCGCGCTGCTGCGTTCCAACCAGTTCCAGCGCAGCGAGACCGAATTGGTCATCGTCATCACGCCGTATCTGGTGAAGCCGGTCAACAACATGGCCGACATCCATCTGCCGACGGATGGCTACAAGGCACCGAGCGACCTCGGCCGGGTGCTGCTGGGCGAATTAGCGGGAAGCACGACGGACGGCACACGCCCCATACCGACGATGGCACCAAACGGGCCGCCGCCCGCTGCGCTGCCGCCGTCGATCGGCGCCGTGGCCCCCGCCGCAACGGCGCCGGCGACCACGCGGCCACCCGCCGGCAAGCCGGCAAAGGCTCAGCGTGGCGCCGTTCCCGCCCCCGGCTTCTCGAACTGACGCGAGGACATATTCGATGAACAAGTCGCTCCTTCTCCTCGCCGCGCTGCCCGCGCTGGCCGTCGGCGGATGCATGGGCACGCAGAACCGCGGGCTGGAAACGGTTCACCAGCCCGTCGTCGAGCGAAAGGATTACGCACTCGACCTGGCGACGCGGGGCAGCAACCTGGCGCCCGGGGAGGCCAAGCGGCTGGAGGGTTGGTTCGGGTCGCTTCGCCTGGGCTATGGGGACCATGTCGCCATCGACGACGCGGGCTATGGCGCGGCACATGCCGACGTCGGTGCGGTCGTCACGCGATCCGGCCTGCTGCTGTCCAACGACACGCCGGTAACCGGCGCCCCGATCGCGCCCGGCACCGTGCGCGTCGTCGTCAGCCGGATGAAGGCGAGCGTGCCTGGTTGCCCCGATTACAGCCGCGATTCGGCGCATGAGTTCGATAGCAACACGTCATCGAATTACGGCTGCGCGATCAACAGCAACATCGCCGCGATGATCGCCGACCCGGGCGACCTGGTGCGCGGGCAAGCCAGCGCGACGGGCACCGATCCGCGCGTGAGCTTCCGCGCGATCGACGCGTATCGCAAGGCGGCGCCGAGCGGCGGCGGCGGCGGCGCGGTGCAGGCCGCCGGCGTGGGAGGCAAGTGAGATGAACGCACCCTGGAAGCCGGCCGGCGTCGGCCACCGCGAACCGTTTACCGCTTATGTCTGCGACGAGACGACCGCCGACGCGCTGCGCCCGATCGCCATCGAACTCGGCTGGTCCCCCGACAAGGTTCACCGCGGCGGCTTGCGCAACGCGGTCCAGTCGCTTTCGGTCTCGGCATCGCCGCAGATCCTGTTCGTCGATCTGTCCGAATCGGGCGATCCGTTGAACGATATCAACGCGCTGGCCGAAGTGTGCGAGCCTGGCACGGTGGTGATCGCCAGCGGCCAGGTCAACGACGTCCGCCTATACCGCGATCTCGTCGCCAGCGGCATCCAGGATTATCTGCTGAAACCGTTGTCGCCCGACATGCTGCGCGATTCGTTCACCCACGCGCAGGCAATGCTGAACGCACCCAAGCACGCCGAAGTATCGACCGAGCGGCCGCATTGTTCGACCGCGATCATCGGCATGCGCGGTGGCGTCGGCGCGTCGACGCTCGCCACGTCGCTGGCATGGCTGCTTGCCGACCGGGAATCGCGCTCCACCGCGCTCCTCGACCTGGACATCCATTTCGGCACCGGCGCGCTGGCGCTGGACATCGAACCGGGACGCGGGCTGAGCGATGCGATCGAGAACCCGAGCCGCATCGACGGACTGTTCATCGAACGCGCGATGGTGAAGGCGGGCGAAAAGCTGTCGGTGCTCAGTGCCGAGGCGCCGATCAATACCCCGCTCATTACAGACGGCGCCGCCTTCTACCAGCTGCAGGAGGAGATGCGCGCAGCGTTCGAATGCACGGTCGTCGATCTGCCGCGTGCCATGCTGGTCCAGCACCCGCACCTCATCAGCGACGTCCAGCTCGCCGTCGTGGTCACCGAATTCACGCTGGCGGCGGCGCGCGACACGATCCGCATCCTGTCGTGGCTGAAATCGAACGCGCCGCAGACGAAGACCGTGGTCGTCGCCAACAAGGTCCATGCCGGCGGTCACGTGGAGATCGCGCGCAAGGATTTCGAGAGTTCGATCGAGCGCAAGGTCGATCTGCTCATCCCCTTCGATCAGAAGCTGGCCGCGACCGCCGCGAAATTGGGCAAGCCGCTGGCCGAGGCGGGCAAGACTTCCAAGACCGTCGCCCCGATCGTCGCGCTCGCGCGGCAGGTGGCGGGTTGCGCGGATGCGACGATCGAGGATGCGCCGGCCAAGGGCGTCAAGACGGCCGGGACGTCGCTGCTCGGCAAGTTCGACCTCAAGGGGTTGATGGGCAAGCGCACCGCCAAGGCCGATTGATCTAGACCGAGAAAGAGGCGCGTCGCCATGGATTTGCTGCCGATCATGATGGTGTCGACCGGTGCGCTGATGGTGCTGGGCATGATCGCGTTCGCGGTGGCCGGCCCATCGCCCCAACGTGCGCAGGCGCGGCGGCTGTCGTCGCTGCGCGCGCGGCACTCGGGCGCCGCCGCCGACAAGGTCGATGCCCAGCTGCGGCGAATCACGCAGGCGCAGGCAACGCGGATGGACACCGTGTTCGGCACCATCCTGCCCAACCGCGCGCTGCTCGCCAAGCGGCTGGCGATGACGGGCAAGACCTGGACAGTCGGCAAGTACGGCCTGGTCAGCGCCGGCATGGCGCTGGTCATCGCGGCGCTGCTGTGGCTGAAGGGCGCACCCATCCTGCTCGGGGTGTTCGTGGGGCTGCTGATCGGCCTCGGGCTGCCGCATATGGCGGTGGGCTTCTTCATCAATCGGCGGATCGCCAAGTTCAACGCCAAGTTCCCGGACGCGATCGAACTGCTGGTGCGCGGCCTGCGATCGGGCCTGCCGATCACCGAGACGATCGGCGTCGTCGGCCAGGAGCTGGACGGCCCGGTGGGCTTCGAGTTCCGCTCCGTTGCCGACAAGATGAAGATCGGCCGGACGATGGACGCCGCGTTGCAGGAAACCGCCGATCGGCTGAACACGCCCGAGTTTCAGTTCTTTGTCATCACCATCGCGATCCAGCGCGAGACCGGCGGCAATCTGGCCGAGACGCTGGCGAACCTCGCCGACGTACTGCGCAAGCGCGGACAGATGAAGCTCAAGATCAAGGCGATGTCGTCCGAGTCCAAGGCGTCGGCCTATATCATCGGATCGCTGCCCTTCATCGTCTTCTGCATGATTTGGGTCATCAACGACAGCTACATGCAGAACTTCTTCGTCGATCAGCGACTGATGGTCGCAGGCGCAGGCGGGATGGTGTGGATGTCGATCGGTGCCTTCATCATGGCCAAGATGATCAACTTCGAGATTTGAGGAAGTACGCGTGGGCGAGACCGCTGGTCCGACGATCCTGGGGGTCGATGTCCTCTGGGTAGCGACGTTGCTGTCGGGCGTCGCCGCGTTCGCGGTGATGTGCGCTATCTATGCCGCCACCACCATCCGCGATCCGATGGCCAAGCGGGTCAAGGCGCTGAACGACCGTCGCGAACAGCTGAAAGCCGGCATCACCGCGTCCACCAAGCGGCGCGCCAAGCTGGTCCAGCGCAACGATACCGCCGACCGCATGCGCGGCATCCTGTCTTCGATGAAGGTGCTCCAGGACGAACAGCTGAAGGCTGCGCAGCGCAAGCTGATGCAGGCTGGCATCCGATCGAAGGACTGGGCCGTCGCGGTGATCTTCGGGCGGCTGGTGCTGCCGATCGTCATCGGCGGCATTGCGCTGTTCTGGGTCTATGGCACCGACGGCTTTGCAGCCTGGTCGCCGCTCAAGCGCTATGGATTGGTGGCGATCAGCTTCATCGGGGCGTATAAGGCGCCCGACATCTTCCTGAAGAACAAGATCACCAAGCGCAGCCATGCGATCCGCAAGGGGCTGCCCGACGCGCTCGATCTGCTGGTGATCTGCGCCGAGGCGGGGCTTACCGTCGATGCAGCGTTCCACCGCGTCGCGCGCGAACTGGGCCGTGCGTATCCGGAACTGGGCGACGAATTCACGCTGACGGGAATCGAGTTGGGCTTCCTGACCGAGCGGCGCCACGCTTTCGAGAATCTGGCGATGCGGGTCGATCTGGATGCGGTGAAGGGGGTCGTCACGACGATGATCCAGACCGAGAAATACGGCACCCCGCTGGCGTCTGCGCTGCGCGTGCTGTCGGCCGAATTTCGCAACGAGCGGATGATGCGGGCGGAGGAAAAGGCCGCGCGGCTGCCTGCGATCATGACGGTGCCGCTGATCCTCTTCATCCTGCCGGTGCTGTTCGTGGTCATCCTCGGCCCCGCCGCCTGCTCGATCAAGGACGCGCTGCTGACCGGGTGACGCAACCCGCGGCGGGGCGGCCCGTTATGCTCGCGTAACAGGGAGGCCGACCGATGCTATTCACCACGCCGACGCAATATGCCGTTCTCGCGCTGCTGTTCGTGGCGGGGTGGATATTCGGGCTTGCCAGCCATCCGGGCGGCGCCAAGTGGAAGACGCGCTACGCCACCGAGCGCGATGCGCATGCCGCCACGCGGCGCGAGGCCGATGCGCGGGCCGCCGAGCATCGCACCGGCGTGGACGAGCGGTATTCGACGGCGCAGGCGCGGATCGCCGAACTGGAGCGCGAGAACGACCGGCTGGCCAAGGCCGCGCCGGTGACCGCATCGACGATCGGGTCGCACGATCGGGTGGCGACGCCCGCGCCTTCGGTGCCGCTGGGCTCGCGCGTGGTGATCGCACCGGGCGGGCGGCCGGCGGGCGCGAGCCGGGGCTGGTTCGACTGGCGGTAGACCCAGATCCTCCCCGGGAGCGGGGGGGGGGAACCAGCCGCAGGCTGGTGGAGGGGGTGTCCGCGAGCGGGCCGCGTGCCGCGAACCCCCTCCACCCCTCGGCTGCGCCGAGCGGTCCCCCTCCCCGCGAGCGGGGAGGATCGGGTTATTTGCCGAGCGCTGCCTGCGCCGCTGCCAGCCGCGCGATGGGCACGCGGTACGGAGAGGCGCTGACGTAATCGAGGCCGACCTGCTCGCAGAAGGCGATGCTCGCCGGGTCGCCGCCGTGTTCGCCGCAGATGCCCAGCTTGATGTCGGGGCGGGTCGCGCGTCCCCGGTCGGCGGCGAGCTGGATCAGTTCGCCGACCCCCTCCACGTCGATGCTGACGAAGGGATCGCGCGCGTAGATGCCCTGTTCGACATAGGCGCCCAGGAACCGCGCGGCGTCGTCGCGGCTGACGCCCAGCGTGGTCTGGGTCAGATCGTTGGTGCCGAAGGAGAAGAACTCCCCGACCTCGGCGATTTCGCCGGCCTTCAGCGCGGCACGGGGCAGCTCGATCATCGTGCCGACGAGATATTCGATTTCCCGCCCCTTGTCGGCGAAGACGGCCTGCGCCGCCTTGTCGACGACCGCCTTCATCAGCTCCAGCTCGCGGCGGGTGGCGACCAGCGGGATCATCACCTCGGGGATCGGCGCGTCGCCCGAAGCCTCGGCCACCTCGATCGCGGCCTCGAAGATCGCGCGCGCCTGGATCTCGTAGATTTCAGGATAGGTCACGCCCAGGCGGCAGCCGCGATGGCCGAGCATGGGATTGAACTCGTGCAGTTCGGCGGCGCGGCGCTTGAGCGTGGCCACGTCCACACCCGCCGCGGTCGCGACTTCGGCGAATTCGGCTTCCTCGTGCGGGAGAAATTCGTGCAGTGGCGGGTCGAGCAGGCGGATGGTCACCGGCAGCCCGGCCATGACCGCGAAAATCTCGGCGAAGTCCTTGCGCTGTTCGGGCAGCAATCGGTCGAGCGCGGCGCGGCGGCCGGCCTCGTCCTCGGCCAGGATCATCTGGCGCACCGCGGTGATGCGGCTCGATTCGAAGAACATGTGCTCGGTCCGGCACAGCCCCACGCCTTCCGCGCCGAAATCGCGCGCCACCTGGCAATCGGCCGGGGTCTCGGCGTTGGCGCGGACCTTCAGCCGGCGGACCGCATCGGCCCATTCCATCAACGTACCGAAATCGCCCGACAGTTCGGGGAGGACCGTGGCGACGGTGCCGATCATCACCTCACCGGTGGTGCCGTCGATGGTGAGCGTGTCGCCTTCGCGGATTTCGCGTCCCGCACAGCGCATGACCTTGGCCTTCGCGTCGATCGACAGCGTGCCGGCGCCGGAAACGCACGGGCGGCCCATGCCGCGCGCGACCACCGCCGCGTGGCTGGTCATGCCGCCACGCGCCGTCAGTATGCCCTTGGCAGCGTGCATGCCGTGGATATCCTCCGGGCTGGTTTCGGTGCGGACCAGGATGACCGACTCCCCTGCCGCCGCACGCCTTTCGGCGGTGTCGGCATCGAAGACGACGGTGCCCGACGCGGCGCCCGGAGAAGCGGGCAGCCCCTTGGTCAGCACGTCGCGGTGAGCCTTGGGATCGAGCGTCGGGTGGAGCAACTGGTCGAGCGCGGCGGGATCGACGCGCAGGATCGCTTCGTCGCGGGTGATGAGTCCTTCGCTTGCCATGTCGACCGCGATGCGCAGCGCGGCCTTTGCGGTGCGCTTGCCCGCGCGGGTCTGGAGCATCCACAGCTTGCCCTGCTGGACCGTGAATTCGATGTCCTGCATGTCGCGGTAGTGGGTTTCGAGCCGGTCGAAGACCGCCGCAAGTTCGGCGTACACCGCCGGCATGGCTTCTTCCATCGACGCCGCCTTGGCGCCGGCTTCCTCGCGTGCCGTTTTCGTCAGATATTGCGGCGTGCGGATGCCGGCGACGACGTCCTCGCCCTGCGCGTTGATGAGGAATTCGCCGTAATAGGCGCGGTCGCCCTTCGACGGATCGCGGGTGAAGGCGACGCCGGTCGCCGACGTCTCGCCCATGTTGCCGAAGACCATCGCC
>NZ_DASVTL010000084.1:0-68790 GCF_036387595.1 Sphingomonas sp. | reverse complement strand
GACCTCGCCGGTACGATCCGAAGGCGTGTTCTCCGGCCGCCGCAGCCTGACCGGGGTCGAGGTGCTGCTCCACACCGCCAATATCGCGCGCGGCAATTCGGGCGGGCCACTGCTCGATCGCTGCGGCCGGGTGATCGGTGTCAATTCCGCGATCACCCGCGGCGAGGACGGCGACGCGGCGTTCGGCTTCGCGATCGCCGACAGCCGGCTGGCGCGCTTCCTGGCCGCGGCGGAGCAGCGTTATGCCGCAGTCGGCACGCCGTGCACCTCGATCGAGGAGCGGCTGCGCGCCGACATGGCCGCCGATACGCAGGCCGCTACCCAGGCCGCGACCACCCGCCGCGAGGCTCAGGCGGATGCGCGCATCGCGCAGGAGGCGGCACTGGCCACCGCCCGCGCCCGTGCGACCCGCGCGCGCGAGAATGTGATGGCGCTCGCCGTGCTGCTGCTGGTCGCGGGCGCGCTGGCGATCGGCGGGGCGGGGCTGCTCGCGTCGCAGGGCCGCCGCACGCCGGCGATCTGGGCCGCGGCCGGCGGGGTCGCGGGCGTGGTCGCCGCCGTGCTGGTGTTCGTCTTTCGCCCCTCGGCAGAGGTTCGCGTCCAGGCGCTCGCGAGCCAGGCCACCCGCGTTCCCGACCGCGCGCTGGGCAAGCTGGTCTGCCGCCTGGTTCCCGAACGCAGCCGCATCACGGTGTCGTCCAGCGAGGACGTGGCGCTCGACTGGGGGCCGGACGGCTGCATGAACGGGCGCACCCGCTACGTCGAAGGGCAGGGGCGGTGGGAACGCATCCTGGTGCCCGATGGCGAACAGACCGTGTCGGCGCTGACCTTCGATCCGGCCACGCGCACCTACACCGACACCCGCTACCTCATGTCCGCCACCGCGATGACCGCGGCGAGGGCCGCCCGCGGCGACATGCCCCGCACCTGCGAAGGCGGCGATGCGGCGGCCGTAAAGATCGCCGACCGCCAATCCGCGATCCGCAGCGTCCTGCCACCACTGCCCAACGAGAAGCTGGTCTATGCGTGTGCGGGGGGTGGGTGACGTAGGCAGGGGGCGCTATCCCCGCACGACCCCCACGTCGGCAAAGCGCCGCGGTTCGGCTGGTGGGGTGCCCGGTTCGGCGAGTTCGCACTGCCAATAGCCGACGTCGATCCACCGGCCGTGCTTGTAGCCCACTTCGCGCATAACGCCCGCGCGGCGGAAGCCTACCGCCTCGTGCAGCCGGATCGAGCCGTCGTTGGGCAGCGCGATCACGCCCACCGCCTGGGTGAACCCCTGCGCGCGCAGCGTGTCGATCAGCGCCTCGTACAGCAGCCTCCCGGCACCCGCGCGCTGCGACACGTCGGCGACATAGACCGTCGTCTCCACCACCCAGCGATACGCCTCGCGCTCGCGGAACCGCGTCGCATACGCATAGCCGAGTACGCCGCCGGCGTCTTCGCCGCTGGTCGCGACGATCCACGGGTAGAGGCCGTCCGAACTCGCCATCCGCGCGCGCATCTGGCGCACGTCGGGGGCTTCCGTCTCGAACGACACCACGCCGGCCAGGACATGCGGCGCGTAGATCGCGGCGATTGCCGCCGCATCCTCGGGGCGAGCAGGGCGCAGCGCGATCAGCGGGCGAACCCCAGCTTCGCCAGCACCAGGTCCAGCAGCCGCGCGTCCGCAGCCCCGCTCTGGCTCGGGCCGAGTCCACCGCATTCCAGGCAGCGCGCCTGGATCGATCCGCCTGCCGCCAGCCGCCGAACGTCGCCGATCGCCTGCGACAGAACCGCGCGCCGATCGGCCGCGACCCGCGCGAACACGTCGCCCGCCGGGGCGCCGGCCTCATCCTCGTCCTCGCGGTTCAGGCTCTGCGCCAGCTTGGCCGCCCAGCCGGGTTCTTTTTCCAGATACACCGCATGGACGTCCTGCGGATCGAGCTTCGCGCGCCGCGCCGCCTCGGCGATGGCGTCGTCCAACGTGCCGAACCGGTCGACGAGGCCCAGTTGACGTGCGGTGCCGCCGTCCCACACGCGGCCCTGTCCGATTGCATCGACCCGTGCCGGCGTCATCTTGCGCGCGGTGGCCACCCGCCCGACGAACTGGCGATAACCGTTCTCGATCGCCGCCTGCAGGATCGCGTCCACCGTCGGGTTGGTTCCCGCGTACAGATCGGGCTGGCCCGACAGCGCGGTCGTCTTCACCCCGTCGGCGGTGATGCCGATCTTGGCGAGCGTCTTCTCGAACGTCGGGATGATCCCGAAGATGCCGATCGACCCGGTGATCGTACCCGGCTCGGCAAAGATCGTGTCGCCCGCGGTGGAAACCCAATAGCCGCCGGATGCGGCCAGTCCGCCCATCGACACGATGATGGGCAGGCCCTTGCGCTTGGCCTCCAGCACCGCCAGCCGGATGCGCTCGGACGCCAGCGCCGATCCGCCGGGCGAATCGACGCGCACGACCAGCGCCTTCAGATCGCCCTTGGCCAGGCCTTTCAGCACCGCCTTGGCGATCGTGTCGCCCGCCGCGGTGCCCGGCCCCGCTTCGCCATCGACGATCTCGCCCGCCACCGTCACCACGCCGATCGCGCCACCCTTTTTGGGCAGCGGGTGCGCGTCGATCCATTTGGTCAGGCTGATCGTCCTGAAATTACCCGCCGGCTTCTTCTCGTCGAACCCGGCAATCTGCGCGACCCGCCGCCCGAAGGCTGTGCGGTCGCCCAGCCTGTCGACGATCCCGGCGTTCAGATTGGCGCGCGCGACATCGCCGTTCGTGGCCAGGATCATCCGGTCCGGCTGGCTCAGGAACTGCGCCACCTGTGCCTTCGGCCGCGCCTTGGCGATGCTGTCGCGCCATTGCTGGAAGAGCGATCCGTAGAGCGCGGTGCTCGCTTCCCGCGCTTCGGGGCTCTGGTCGCTGCGGGTATAGGGTTCGACGAACGATTTGTAGCGCCCGACCTTATAGACGTGGGTGGTGACGCCGAGCCGGTCGATCAGCCCCTTGTAATAGAGCTGGTTGCCGCCCGGACCGGTGAACAGGCTGCCCCCCATCGGGTTGACCCAGATCTCGCTGGCGTTCGCGGCCAGCCGGTAGTCGCTGTCCGTATAGCCGGTGGCATAGGCAAGTACCGGCTTCTTCGTGGCGCGAAAGCGCGCCACCGCATCCGCCACTTCCTGGATCACCGCGGGATAGCCGCCGCCGAAGCCGTCGAGATCGAGCACCAGAACCTTCACCCGGTCGTCGGTGCGCGCCGTGTCGATCGCGCGGACGATGTCGCGCAGGCGATATTGCTTCGGGCTTTCCTGCCCCGACAGTGCTTCGTAGGGCGCCTGCACCTCGGGCTGCTCCACGATCGAGCCCTTGAGATCGAGCACCAGCGCGCCGTCGCCGATCGCGGTCTTGCCCGGCCGCGCGGCGAGTGCCGCAAAGAGCAAGCCGAAGAACAGCAGCATCGCCACCAGGACGAGTCCGTCCTTGATCGCGACCAGCAGCTTCCATGCACCGCGTACCAGCTTCACGAAAGTCTCCTCGTGCCCGCGTGGGCGGGACGTTCCCCGGTGATAGCGGGAAGTGTCATGGTCGAGCAATACAGATTTGCAGATTACCATGTTCCTCCCCGGCACGGGGAGGGGGACCGCCGCGAAGCGGTGGTGGAGGGGCAGCCCCAAGCAGGACAGCCCGTAGAACTCCCCCTCCACCTGCGGCTGGCCCCCCTCCCCGTGCCGGGGAGGAACGGCGACGAACTCTATCGGCGCGATTGACCATCCCCTAAAGCCTGTCCGTGCTCCCGACCCAACTCCCGATCACCGGCCCGCCGCCCGCGACGCTGCGCGACGAACTGCGGGCGCTGCTTCGCCTCGCGAGTCCGCTCGTCGCGGCGAACCTGCTCCAGATGACGGTCTATGCGGTTGACGTGATCTTCGTCGCCCAGCTCGGCACGACCGAATTCGCCGCCGCGACGCTTGGCGTGTTCCTCTTCAGCCTCATCATGTGGGCGCTGGCGAGCATGGTCGCCGCGTCGGCGCCGATCATCGCGTCCGAACTGGGCGCCCGCAAACATGCAGTGCGCGAGGTGCGACGAACCTTTCGCATGGCGATGTGGCTGGCGGTGGCCGCTGCGGTGCCGTTCGTCGTGCTGCTCGCATATGGCGAGGACGTGCTGCGCCTGGCCGGGCAGGACGCGCGGGTCGCGGCGCGCGCGGGCGCCTTTCTCGACATCCTGCTCTATGCGCTCCTCCCCGGCGTGCTTGCCGCGGCGATGCGCGGGACAGCCGCCGCGCTCGGCCGGTCGGGATGGGCGATGGCGGTCACGGTGCTGGCGCTGGCGCTGGCGCTCCTGACCAACTGGCTGTTCGTCTTCGGCCACGGCGGCTTTCCCGCGCTCGGGCTGGAGGGTTCGGCGCTCGCCAGCGTCGTGACGATGACCGCGATGGCGCTGGCTTATGCCGCGATCCTCGCGTTCGATCCGAAACTGCGCCGCTATCGCCTGTTCGGCCGCTGGTGGCGCCCCGAATGGCCGCGGCTGCGCGCCATCGCGATCCTGGGTGCGCCGATCGCCTTGTCGGTGACGTTCGAGGCCGGGCTGTTCGGCGGCGCGAGCCTGCTGATGGGGCTGATCGGGGTGGAGGCGGTGGCCGCGCATGCGGTCGCGCTCAACATCGCCTCGGTCGCATTCCAGATACCATATGGCGTGGCACAGGCGGCGACGATCCGCGTCGGGCTGGGTTATGGTGCGCGCGATGCGGCATGGATCGGGCGAGCGGGGGTCGCGGCGCTGGGCGTCGGTATAGGTGCGATGGCATTCACCGCGTCGCTGATGTGGCTGATGCCGCGGGTGTTCGTCGGCGCCTATATCGACGTGGACGCACCCGCCAACGCGCGGGTCGTCATGCTGGCGATCGACTATCTCGCGGTGGCCGCGGCGTTTCAGCTGGTCGACGGCGCACAGGCGGTGGCGGCCGGACTGCTGCGCGGGTTGCAGGACACGCGCGTGCCGATGCTCGTCTCGCTCTTTGGCTATTGGGTCGTCGGGTTCGGCACTGCGGTGCTGCTGGCGTTCCGCTTCGACCTGGCGGGGTTGGGGGTGTGGATCGGTCTGGCGACGGGGCTGGCGGCGGTCACCGTGCTGCTGTTGTGGCGCTGGCGTGGACGCGGGGCGCTTGGGCTGTTGCCTCGGCCGAACTGAATTTTCGTTCAGCTCGTGTGGTGCGGCCATTGACGGGGCCGGTGCTGCGACGCATATGGCGGGTGTTGGCACTCGGCTCGACTGAGTGCCAGAAACCTGTCACATAACCTGAAAAGGGCATCAGCAATGAACTTTCGTCCGTTGCACGACCGCGTTCTCGTTCGCCGCGTCGAAGCTGAAGAAAAGACCGCGGGCGGGATCATCATCCCCGACACCGCCAAGGAAAAGCCCCAGGAGGGCGAGGTCGTCGCCGCCGGCACCGGCGCCCGCTCGGAAAGCGGCGAGGTCCACCCGCTTGAGGTGAAGGCCGGCGACAAGATCCTGTTCGGCAAATGGTCGGGCACCGAGGTCAAGGTCGACGGCGAAGAGCTGCTCATCATGAAGGAGTCGGACATTCTCGGCATCGTTGGCTGAGACCGTCCGGACCGCAACTTCCTCAACCTCACCAATTTTCTGAAAGGGTAGCCACATGGCAGCCAAGGACGTGAAATTCAGCCGCGACGCGCGCGAGCGCATTCTGCGCGGCGTCGATATCCTCGCAGACGCCGTCAAGGTGACGCTCGGCCCCAAGGGCCGCAACGTCGTCATCGACAAGTCGTTCGGCGCACCGCGCATCACCAAGGACGGCGTGACCGTCGCCAAGGAGATCGAGCTCAAGGACAAGTTCGAGAACATGGGTGCGCAGATGCTGCGCGAAGTGGCCTCGAAGACCAACGACGTCGCCGGCGACGGCACGACGACTGCCACCGTATTGGCGCAGGCGATCGTTCGTGAGGGCATGAAGTCGGTCGCGGCCGGCATGAACCCGATGGACCTCAAGCGCGGCATCGACCTCGCGGTCATCAAGGTCGTCGAGGACATCAAGTCGCGCTCCAAGCCAGTCGCCGGCACGCGTGAGATCGCCCAGGTCGGCATCATCTCGGCCAATGGCGATACCGTGGTCGGCGAGAAGATCGCCGAAGCGATGGAAAAGGTCGGCAAGGAAGGCGTCATCACCGTCGAGGAAGCCAAGGGTCTCGAATTCGAGCTGGACGTCGTCGAGGGCATGCAGTTCGATCGCGGCTACCTCTCGCCCTACTTCATCACCAACCCCGAGAAGATGTCGGTCGAACTGAACGATCCGTACATCCTAATCCACGAGAAGAAGCTCAGCAACCTGCAGGCGATGCTCCCGATCCTGGAAGCCGTCGTCCAGTCGGGTCGTCCGCTGCTCATCATCGCCGAGGACATCGAGGGCGAGGCGCTCGCCACGCTGGTGGTCAACAAGCTGCGCGGCGGCCTGAAGGTCGCAGCGGTCAAGGCGCCTGGCTTCGGCGATCGCCGCAAGGCGATGCTTGAGGACATCGCGATCCTGACCAAGGGCGAGATGATCTCGGAAGATCTGGGCATCAAGCTGGAGACCGTCACGCTGGCGATGCTCGGCACCGCCAAGCGCGTCACGATCGACAAGGACAACACCACCATCGTCGATGGCGCCGGTGATGCGGAGTCGATCAAGGGCCGTACCGAGGCGATCCGCCAGCAGATCGAGAACACCACCAGCGATTACGACCGTGAGAAGCTCCAGGAGCGTCTCGCCAAGCTCGCTGGCGGCGTTGCGGTCATCAAGGTTGGTGGTTCGACCGAAGTGGAAGTCAAGGAGCGCAAGGACCGCGTCGACGACGCGCTGCACGCAACCCGCGCAGCCGTCGAAGAAGGCATCGTCCCCGGTGGCGGCACCGCCCTGCTCTACGCAACCAAGTGCCTGGAAGGCATGAAGGGCGCGAACGACGACCAGACCCGCGGCATCGACATCATCCGCAAGGCGCTCTACGCGCCGGTCCGCCAGATCGCGCAGAATGCGGGGCATGACGGTGCGGTGATCTCGGGCAAGCTGCTCGACGGCAACGACGCGAACCTGGGCTTCAACGCGCAGACCGACGTCTATGAGAACCTGGTCGAAGCCGGCGTGATCGACCCGACCAAGGTCGTGCGCACCGCGCTCCAGGACGCAGCTTCGGTTGCCGGCCTGCTCATCACCACCGAAGCGGCGGTGAGCGAGCTGGCCGAAGACAAGCCGGCGATGCCCATGGGCGGCGGCGGCGGCATGGGCGGCATGGGCGGCATGGACTTCTGATTTGGCACCGGGGCAGCGATGCTGCCCCGAAGACCAAATCGGAACGGCCGGCGGGCCGGCGACAAAATCGCCGGTTCCGTCCGACGGGAAGGCTCGGCTCCGCCGAGGCTCGCCACGCCGAACGACCGACCTGAAGCAATAAAGGGTCGGAGCAGCAATGCTCCGGCCCTTTGTCTGCGTGCCCTACGATGCTATGATGCCGCATGCGCAAAGACCCGCTCTACCAGCCGATCACCGTCGCCGAGTTCCTGGCGATCGACTTCCCGAGCGACCGCAAGTTCGAGTTGGTCGATGGCGTGATCCGGATGATGACGGGAGGCACCCCGGCGCACGCGCGGGTCGCAACGAATATCCTTGTGTTTCTTGCCAACAAACTCCGTGGCACCGGTTGCCGGCCGTACAATTCGGACATGGGCGTGCAGGTGACCGAGACCAATGTCCGCTACCCCGACGTCAGCATCTATTGCGGCAACCCGGCAACGCCCGAGCGCGAGCAGCAGCTGGTGTTCACCGATCCCGTCGTGGTGATCGAGGTGCTGTCCGCATCGACCGTGCGCGTCGACGAAGGTGCAAAGCTCGTCGAGTACCGCGACCTGCCTTCGATCCAGACGATCGTCTTCGTCGACCCGCAGAACGAGGTCAGCCGCGTCATCCAGCGCCTCGGTCCTACCGCATGGCGCGACGATCTCTTCGCGCAGCCGCATGACGTGGCGCTGCCGTCGCTCGGGATCGACATCCCCCACACCGAGATGTTCGCGCGCGACTGACCCCCGCGCCTTATTTCTTCCTGCGCCTATTTCTTCATCGCCTCGAGCAGGACTTTGACCTCCTGGCTGCGTCCGCGCGGCAGGATCAGGACGTCGTTGCCGCTCGCCACCACGATCAGGTCGGACACGCCCACCATCGCCACGCGCACCCCGTCGCTGCGCACCAGGCAGTCGCGGGTGTCGATCGCGATCACATTGCCGTCGCCGGTGGTGCCGTGTGCATTGCCGGCGTCGTCGCGCGCGCTGATCGCGTGCAGCGCATCCCAGCTGCCGAGATCGCTCCAGCCCATCGACACGGGCACCACCGCGACGCGGTCGGCACGCTCCATCACCGCATAGTCGATCGACTCGGACGGGCTGGCGGCAAAGGCGGCGGGATCGGGGAAGATGCGTACTCCCTCGCGCCGGGCGGCAGCCATCGACTCCTGCGCCGCGACGAGCACGTCCGGCGCATGGGCGGCGAGCGCGCCCAGGAACACGTCGGCGCGAAAGAGAAAGATGCCGCCGTTCCACACGTGGTCGCCATCGGCGAGCATCGCCTGCGCCCGGTCCAGCGGCGGCTTCTCGACGAAACGCGCGACGCGATTGACGCCGGGCGCCAGCTCCTGGCCGACCTTTATCCAGCCATAGCCGGTCTCAGGCGAATCGGGCGCGATCCCGAACGTCGCCAGCCACCCTTCGGACACCATCGGCAGCGCGGCGCGGATCGCGGCGTGGAAGGCCTCTACATCGCCGATGACATGGTCCGACGGCATTACCAGCAGCGCCTCTTCGCCCCCGCCCGCCGCCAGCGCCGCGAGCGCGATCGCGGGCGCGGTGTTGCGCCCTGCCGGTTCCAGGATCACCGATTGCGGCGCCATGCCGACCGCGGAGAGCTGTGCGTCGATCATGTCGGCATGCGCGGCATTCGCCACTACGATCGGGGCGGCGTAGGCTTGGCCGCCGACGCG
This sequence comes from Sphingomonas sp., assembly GCF_036387595.1. Lineage (GTDB taxonomy): Bacteria > Pseudomonadota > Alphaproteobacteria > Sphingomonadales > Sphingomonadaceae > Sphingomonas. Next base: position 59,786 of record NZ_DASVTL010000084.1, on the reverse strand, counting down.
CAGCGCGGTCAGCTGTAGCATCGTCTCCTCCGCATGGAGCGCGAGCATCTGCTTGGGCATTTCGGGGCGTGACATCGGCCACAACCGGGTGCCCGATCCTCCGGACAATATTACGGGAATGATCGTGTTGGCCGTCATGCATCCTCCAATTTTCTACGCCATAGGCGCGCGCAAGGATTGCGCCAAGCGAAGCCAGGAATGAGCGCCCTTCAGGGATTCTTTGCCATTTGCGGGCATGAGCCAAGCGTCGGCTTTTCTTACAGGCCGGGATGCGAGGGTCGCGGATGGTTCGCCTGTTCAAGCACTATGTGCCGCACGCCGTCCTGCTGCTCGGCGTCGTGGACATGCTGCTGCTGCTGATCTCGGCCGAAATCGGCTGGGTTGTCCGCGCGCACCAGATCGGCATCGTCGCGGGGAGCGCGGCGTCGCGCTGGCCACAGCTGCTCAGCTTCGCCGCCGCGCTCCAGATCGCGCTGGTAGCGGTCGGCGCTTACGGCGCGGCCTCGTTCCTGTCCCTGCGATTCGCCGCTGCGCGACTGGCGGTGGCGATCGCGCTCGGCATCATCTTCCTCTCGCTGCTCTACTTCGCGATTCCCCCGCTCGCCTTGTGGCGATCGAACCTGCTCTATGCGATGGTGGCCGCGTCGGTGCTCCTGGTCGCGGTGCGCGCGCTGCTCGGCCGCACGCTGGGTGGCGAACGGTTCAAGCGGCGCGTGGTCCTGCTCGGCGCGGGGGCGCGGGCCGCGAATATCGGTGCGCTGGCCGAGCAGCCGGGGATCAACTTCGTCGTCGCCGGCTTCGTCGCGATGGGCGAGGCAAGTCCCAAGATCCCGGCCGCGGTGCCGCGCGACTCGATCCCCAATCTGGCGCGCCACATCGTCGATCTGGGTGCCAGCGAAGTGGTGCTGGCGCTGGAGGACCGGCGCAATTCGTTGCCGCTGAACGATCTGCTGCGGGTGCGCACGACCGGCGTGCGCGTCCTGGAACTCTCCACCTTTCTCGAACGCGAAACCGGACGGATCGACCTCAACAGTGCCAGCCCGTCGTGGCTCATCTTTTCCGACGGCTTTGCGGCCGGGCGGCTGGTGTCGAGCAGCGCCAAGCGGGCGTTCGACATCGTCGCCAGCCTGCTGCTGCTGATCCTGATGCTTCCTCTGCTGTTGGCGACCGCAGTGGCGATCAAGCTCGAATCGGGGGGGCCGATCCTCTATCGCCAGCGCCGCGTCGGCCTGAACAACCAGGTGTTCGACATCCTCAAGCTACGCTCGATGCGCGTCGATGCCGAAATCGCGGGCAAGGCGGTCTGGGCAGCGCAGGACGATCCCCGCACCACCCGCATCGGTCGCATAATCCGCAAGATACGGATCGACGAATTGCCGCAATGCTGGACGGTGCTGAAAGGGGAGATGAGCTTTGTCGGCCCGCGTCCCGAACGTCCGCAATTCGTCGACCATCTCGAACAGGAACTGCCCTATTACGCCGAGCGCCACATGGTGAAGCCGGGTATCACGGGCTGGGCGCAGATCAACTATCCCTATGGCGCGTCGATCGAGGACGCGCGGCACAAGCTGGAATACGACCTTTATTATGCCAAGAACTACTCGCCCTTCCTCGATCTGCTGATCCTGCTGCAGACGTTGCGCGTCGTGTTGTGGCCGGTGGGGGCACGGTGAGGGACGCTCGGCCGCCATGCTGATTCTCTGGAGCCACGCGCTCGCCGCCCTGCTGTTCGGCGCCCTGGCGCTGTCCCAGATGCGGATGGCGGGGCGGCGCGGGTTCGCGGTGGCGCTCGCGATCACCGCTTTGTCTACGCTGACGGTGGCCGGCATCGGGCCCGGCAACGTGAGCATCGCGATCGTTGAGGCGGCACGCGATGTCGCGTGGCTTGCGGCGATGATGCTCTTCGTGCGTCCGCGCGCCGGGCTGGGGGCGGGATTGGGCGCGGTCTATGCCGCGGTGGTGGCGATCGCGATCGTCGCGGCGGTGCTGGGGGTGGTCGAAACCATGCCAGTGCCCTTGCCGGCTGCGCACGCGCTGGCTTCTGCCGGCGTGCTGTTCCGGATGCTTGCGGCGGCGGGTGGGCTGGTGCTCGTCAACCATGCCCATGCGGCCTGTCTCGCCGGCGGGCGGGGCCGCGCGCGCATCGTGACCCTTGCGCTGGCGATGATGTGGGCGGCCGATCTGCTGGCGTTCGGCGCGCAATATGCAGGCGTGGCGTCGATCGAGACGCTGGCGCAGATGCGCGGGCTTGCCGCATTGGCGATGGCGGCGCTGATCCTTCTGGCCGGGCAGCGCCGCGACGACCGTCACGTCGTGATGTCGCGCACCGTCGCGGTCCGCTCGCTGTCCGCGGCTGCATTGGCCGCCTACACCGGCATCATCGCGCTGCTGACGAGCGTCGCCGCGGCGGTGGGCGGCGATCACGCGCGCCTCGTCCAGACCGCGATCGTGATCGGCGCGACTGCCGCACTGCTGACCCTGCTGTCCACCCCGTGGCTGCGCGCCTGGGCGAAGGTAAAGATCGCCAAGCATCTGTTTAGTCATCGCTACGACTATCGCGTGGAATGGCGTCGGTTCACCGACACCCTGGGTCACCCCGACGCAGGGCCGCTGGCCACCCGCGTCGTCAAGGCGATCGCCGACCTGACCGATTCGCCTGCCGGGCTGTTGCTGGTCGCCGATGGCGCGCGGCTCGATGGTGGAGTGGCGTGGAACTGGGAGGGGATCGGGCAGCAGGCCGATTCGGTTGCGCTGGCGAGTCACCTCGCGCGTACCCAGCGCATTGTCGAACTGGACGCGGTTCGCGCCGGCACGGCGGAGGCGGACGAGACCGCGGCGATCCCGGCGTGGCTGGCCGCGCGCGCGGACGCCTGGGCGGTCGTGCCGCTCGCGCACGGCGGACGCTTGGCCGGCGCGGTGGTGCTCGCCCGCCCGCCGGTGGATCGCGCGCTGGACTGGGAAGACCTGGACCTCCTGCGGCTCGCCGGCACCCAGGCGGCCAGCCATTTGGCCGAGGATCGCGCGCATGCCGCGCTCGCCGAGGCGCAACGCTTCGATGAATTCAGCCGCCGCTTCGCGTTCCTGATCCACGACATCAAGAACGTCGCCAGCCAGCTGGCGCTGGTCGCGCGCAATGCCGAGCGCCACGCTGCCAACCCGGATTTCCGCGCGGACATGGTCGCGACGTTGAAGGATTCTTCCGAGCGCATGGCCATGTTGCTGGCTCGCTTGGCGCCGCAGGAGAATGCGCGCCCCGCGACGCTGGCGCCGGTGGACGTCACCCGGCTCGTGCGCGATCTCGCGCACGCCCGCCGCGCGCAGCATCCGGTGATCGTCGATGGCGAACCGGCCCTGGCGATCGCGCATCCTGCGCGGATCGAACAGGCGATCGGCCATCTGATCCAGAATGCGATCGAGGCAAGCCCCGCGGGCGTCCCCGTCCACCTGTCCGTCTCGCAGGAAGGGAACCGGGTCGCGATCACGATCGCGGACGAAGGCGCTGGGATGACCGCTGCCTTCGTCCGCGACGAATTGTTCCGCCCGTTCTCCTCGACCAAGCCGACCGGCTTCGGCATCGGCGCGTTCGAGGCGCGTCAGCTGATCGCCGCGATGGACGGCACGGTGAGCGTCACGACGCGCGAGGGCGAGGGGACGTGCTTTCGCATCCTGCTGGCCGCGGTTCCGGCGATGGAGAATGCGGCATGACCAGGCCCGTGCTGCTCGTCGTCGAGGACGACGCCGGCCTCCAGCGCCAGCTGCGCTGGGCGTATGAAGGCTATGAGGTCGTCATCGCGGGTGATCGCGCGGCGGCGATCGACGCGGTGCGGCTCCACGAACCCGCGGTCGTCACCCTCGACCTGGGGCTTCCCCCCGACCCGGACGGCACCGCCGAAGGCTTCGCCACGCTCGCCGAGATCCTTCGCCATGCGCCGCATACCAAGGTGATCGTCGCGTCAGGCCACGCCGCCCGCGAGAGCGCGCTGCGCGCGGTCAGGGAGGGCGCGTGGGACTTCTACGCCAAACCGATCGACATCGACGCACTTGGCCTGATCGTCGCGCGCGCGTTCCACGTCCATGCTCTGGAGGCGGAGAACCGCCGCCTCGTCGCGCGCGACGGCGCAGGGGGGTTCGGCGGCATGATCTACGCCTCGCCGGAAATGGCCAAGGCGATCCGCACGCTGGAGCGCGTCGCCCCGGCCGACGTGTCGGTCATGCTGCTCGGCGCCAGCGGCACCGGCAAGGAATTGCTGGCGCGCGGGCTGCATGAGGCATCGCCGCGTCGCAAGGGCACCTTCGTCGCGATCAACTGCGCGGCCATCCCCGAGACCCTGCTCGAAAGCGAATTGTTCGGGCATGAGAAGGGTGCCTTCACCGGCGCGTTCAAGACGACCGAGGGCAAGATCGAGCAGGCGCAAGGCGGCACCCTGTTTCTGGACGAGATCGGCGACGTGCCGCTTGCGCTCCAGGTCAAGCTGCTGCGTTTTCTGCAGGAGCGAGTGATCGAGCGCGTCGGTGGGCGGCGAGCGATCCCGGTCGACACGCGCATCGTCTGCGCCACACACCGCGATGTCGATGCGATGGTTGCCGGCGGCAGCTTTCGCGACGACCTCTATTATCGCCTTGCCGAGATCGTCGTGCGCATCCCTGCGCTCGCCGAGCGCACCGGCGACGCCGGCCTGCTCGCCCGCGCCTTCGTCATGCGGCACGCCAAGGCGCTCAACCCCACCATCGTCGGCCTAGCGGCGGACGCGCGGGCGGCGATCGACGCATATCGCTGGCCAGGCAACGTCCGCGAGCTGGAAAGCCGGATCAAGCGCGCGGTCATCATGGCCGAGGGACGCCACGTCACCGCCGCCGATCTGGATATGGAAGATGGCGTGGACGACGGCCTCGCCGTCAATCTGCGCGCGGTGCGGGAGGCCGCCGACCGTCGCGCGATCGGCCGCGCGCTGGCCCGAGCGGACGGCAACATCTCCGGCGCCTCGCGGCTCCTGGGCGTCAGCCGCCCCACGCTGTACGACCTGCTCAAGAGCTACGATCTGCATGGCTAGCCGTTCCATCCAGCGCCCTCGCGTGTATCCGCTGCTTCATCGTCGCCGCAGCCGGCGGCGACTGCACCTTTCGGTGCGTCCGCGCCTGCTGGCGCTGGCGGTCCTGTGCATCGCGTTACTGGCGGCCGGCGTCCTGGTCACCCGGCGGATCGTGCGGCCGAACGCGCAGCAGCTGCTCGCCGAAGCGACCGCGACGCTGGCGGCGGGCAATTACAATGCGGCGCGCAGCAATGCGGGCGCCGCGGTCGCAGCGGGCGCGAAGGGAAGCGCGGCGCATATCGTGCTGGCACGCGCCTATCTGATGCTCGACGATGGATTGGCGGCCGAGGCCGAACTCGATCGCGCCCGCACCGCCGGCGAACCGGCGCTTCCTGCGCTGCGGGCGCATGCGCGCCTGCTCCAGGGCGATGCGCAGGGCGCGCTGATCCAGGCGAGGCGCGCGGACACGCGCAACACCTACGCTCTGCGCATGCGCGCCCGCGGGCTCGCCGCCCTCGGCAAAGCCGGCGCCGCGAGGACCGCGCTGGAGGAGCTGGTCGCGGCCGCACCGCAGGACGGCGCTGCGTGGACCGATCTGGGCCGGCTGCGCCTGACCACCGGCGATGTCGGCGGCGCGGCGCAGGCGAGCGCGCGCGCACTTGCGTTTGCCCGGCGAGACCCGGCGGTGTGGACGCTGGCGGGTGAGATCGTGCGCACCCGCTATGGCCCACAAGCGGCATTGCCCTGGTTCGCCTCGGCGCTCCGCCGCGACGCCTATCATTATCCGGCGCTGATCGAACAGGCTGCGACGCTCGGCGATCTGGGGCGCAACCGCGAAATGCTGGCAGCGACCCGCCGCGCGCTTGCCGCACGGCCGGGCAGCCCGCAGGCATTATACCTTCAGGCCGTGCTCGCCGCGCGCGCGGGCCGGGCCGCTCTCGCGCGTCGGTTGCTTCAGCTGACCGGCGGCGCGATCGACGACATGCCCGGCGTGCTGCTTCTCGGCGGGGTACTCGACTACCGCCGCGGCGATACCGATCAGGCAGTCGCTAAATGGCGCCAGCTGGTCGAGATGCAGCCGATGAACATGGCGGCGCGCCGTCTGCTCGGCCTCGCGCTGCTGCGCTCCGGCGATGCGCGCGCGATGATCGACACGCTGCGCCCGATGCTGCTGCGCGGCGATGCCGACGGCTATACCTTGCGGCTCGGTGCGCGCGGGCTGGAGCGGCTGGGCGACCGCGCGGGGGCGGCGATCCTGCTCGATCGAGCGGCGCGTGGTGCTGGTCAGGCTGCACCCTTCGCGTCGGATACCGCGGTCGGTGCGCTGGCGGCCGGCGCTGCCGGCGCGGCCGGCGACCCGACCTATCAGATCGGCCTGATCCGCGGACTGATCGGTGCCGGCGATACGGCGGGTGCGCTGGCGCGCGCACGCGCTTTGGTCGAGGCCAGCCCCGGCGCGCCCGCTGCCCGCGTCGCCCAAGGTGACGCCTTCATGGCCGGCGGGCTGCGCGACGATGCCGGAGGCGCCTATGCGCGCGCCGCCGACCTGGCGTTCGATGCGCCGGTCATGCTGCGGCTGGTCGACGCGCTAAGCACCGGCGCTCGGGCGCGCGAGGCCGCGGCGGCGGTCTCGCTCTACCTCGCGCAGAACCCGCGTTCGGTCGACGCCCGGCGCATCCTGGGCCGTTGGCAGCTTGCGGCGGGTGACGTCGCCGCCGCCATCGCCACCTTGGAGGGCGTGCGCCGCACCGTCGGCAATCGCGATGCCCGCCTGCTCGCCGAACTCGCCTCGGCCTATGCCGCCAACGGTGATGCCGGCGCGGCTTTGCGCTATGCTCGTGACGCCTATGCGCTGGCGCCGATGAGCCATGAAGCGGTGCACGCCTATGCCCAGGCACTCACGGCCGCCGGTCGGCACGACGGCGCACGCCAGCTCGCCGAAAAAGCACGCCTGCTTGGCGGCTGACCGGCCGCGCGCTAGCAGGCGGGCATGTCCGAGCCGCTAGAACGCATCGCCGCCGCCCTCGAACGGCTGGCGCCACCCCCGCCGCCTGCCGCCGATCCGCTGGCGCATTCTGCCTATGTCTGGCGGGCCGGAGCGCTGGCACCGTCGTCCCTGGCAGCGCAGCCGCTCGATGCGCTCGTCGGCATCGAGCGGCAGAAGGAGGCGCTGGTGGCCAATCTCCGTCGCCTGGCCGCCGGTCATGCCGCGCACGACACGTTGCTTTGGGGCGCGCGTGGCACAGGCAAGTCGGCGCTGGTGAAGGCCGCCGTCGCCGCGGTGCAGGGGGAAGGGGGCAACCTCGCCCTCGTCGAGGTCTTCCAGACCGAAACCCTACCCGCTCTTTTCGCTGCCGTCGGCTCCGTTCCGCGCGCCTTTGCGGTGTTCATCGACGACTTGGGCTTCGACGCGGCGGGCGAAGGGCGTGCGCTGCGTTCGATGTTGGAGGGGGGCGCCGCCGCACGACCCGACAACGTCCGCCTGCTGGTCACTTCGAACCGCCGCCACCTGCTGCCGCGCGATGTCGGCGAGCAGGAAAGCGCAATCAACCCGCGCGACTCGATAGACGACCAACTCGCGCTCGCGGACCGCTTCGGTCTCAGCCTCGGCTTCCACGCGCTCGACCAGGACGGCTATCTCGCGATCGTCGCGGGCTATGCCGCCCTGCACGCGCTGCCGTTCGACGCGGCGGACGCGGTGCAATGGGCAACGCGCCGCGGGAGCCGATCTGGCCGCGTCGCCTGGCACTATGTCGTGGAGGTCGCCGGGCGAGAGGGACGGGCGCTGCCTTATGGCGCCTGAGGGTCCGATGGTGATGGGTTAAGCGATTCGAGTAGCCGGTGCCGAGCAGCGAGGCGTCGTCGAGATCCTCGAGCACGAGCAGATAATGGCTCGACAGCAGCGGTACGGCTTCAGCGAACCTCACCGCGGAACGGTGGACTTCTCGGCCAGCACCTTGCGGTCGGCTGCAAGTATGGTCATTCCCGGCGCCAGGCTATAGCCACAGGTGAGGTCGACGTCGGCGTCGCAAACCGGTCTGCCAACCAGTTCCGTGACTTGATCGCGCTGCTTATGCCGCGATCATCCCCGTCCGTCATCGCGCGGGTTTCCGGTCGCCCTTGGCGTAGCCGCGGACCAGGCGGTATAGGAATACGCGGCCGTTGAGCAGCGATTTCACCCGGATGCGTTCGTCCAGGCCGTGGACGCCGTTGCCGTCGGGATCGCCGAACATGCCTGAGACGCCGTAGGTGGGAATGCCGGCCGCGTTCAGGAAGCGGCCGTCGGTTGCGCCGCTGCTGATCGCCGGGATGACGGGCACGCCGGGCCACATCGTGCCCGCGATCTGCTCGATCGGCCCCATGATCTCGGGGCTGAGCGGCGGGGCGGGGGGCTGCGGTCCCGGCGGGGCTGCGAGTGTCAGCGTGACCTTCGGATCGTCGATCGTCCGCACGAGCCGGGCACGCACCTGATCGACCGTTTCGCCCGGCATGATCCGGCAGTTGACGTTGCCGCGCGCGCTTTGCGGCTGGGCGTTCTCGGCATGCCCGCCTTCGATGAGGGTCGGGATGCAGGTCGTGCGCAGGAAGGCGTTCCACAGTGGGTTCGTGCCTGCGACGCGCTCGAACGCCGCTGCGTTCGCGGTGCCGCCGCCGATCGCGGCCATGTCTGCACGCAGCGGTTGCGGATGCAGCGGCGCCGAGCGCGCGAAGAAGCCTCGCGAGGCCGGCACCAGCATGATCGGGAAGCGCATCGCGGCCACCCGCGCCATGGCGCCGGCCAGCCGGGCGATCGCGTTGTCATCGGTCGGGCGTGCGCTGTGCCCACCGGGCGCGGTCGTCGCCAGCGAGAAGTCCTGATAGATCTTCTCGCCGGTCTGCACGCCAAACGACACCGGTTTGCCGGCCTCGTCCAGCTGGCCACGCCCGCCCTCGTTGATCGCCCAGCCGGCGCGGAGCGTGTCGGGCTCGCGGGCCAGCAGGTAGCTGACACCGTTGAACGTCGCGTCGGTCTCCTCGCCGCAGGTCAGCGCCAGCTTGATCGTGCGGCGGGGGCGGAAGCCTTCCTCGCGATACCGCACCAGCGCATCGACGAACGCCGCCGCCATCGCCTTGTCGTCGACCGCGCCGCGGGCATAGAAGAAGCCGTTCTCCTCGACGAGCTTGAAGGGGTCGCGCTGCCAGTCGGCGCGCCTGGCCTCGACCACGTCGATGTGCGCCAGCAGCAGCACGGCGGGCAGGCGCGGTTCCGATCCGGCCAGTCGCGCCACGAGATTGCCCTGTTTCGGGAACGCATCCGGCACGATCACGCGGGCGTCGGCGGGCGCGAAGCCCGCGGCGTGCAGTCGCGCCGCCATGCGCTCCGCCGCGAGCGTACAGCTGCCGTTGCTGAGCGTCGTGTCGGTTTCGATCAGCTCCCGGTAGGTCTCGCGGAACCGCCGCTCGCCGGCGTCATCGGACGCGGCGGGCGCGGCGACCGACGACAGCAGCATGGAGGCCGCGAGCGCCGGGACGATCAGACGATATGGGGTCACATTGGCCTCCCTTCGATTGCTTGTGCACGGTGCAGGCTTTCAACCGGCTGTCATGCGGTGCCGGGGAACGCGATCCGCGCCCGCATGCCCGGGGCTGGGGTCCGCGCCTCCACCGTAACCTTGGCGCCGATTGCTTCGGCGAGCGTAGCGACGATGGCAAGTCCCAGGCCGCTGCCTTCGTGCTTCTGATCCCGAGCGAGCCGGCGGAAGCGGCGGAACATGTCGTCGCGCGATGCGGCTGGTATGCCCGGACCATCGTCCTCGACCGTGACGAGCACGCCGGCGCCCGCCCGCTGGACCGCGATGCACACCCATCCGCCGGCGCGATTATAACGGATCGCATTGTCGACGAGGTTTGCGAGGATTTCGCGCGCCAGCACCTCGACACTGGCCACGACGGCGGCGTCGTCCCGCGCGTCGAACTGAAGATCGACGCCGGACGATAGCGCGACGGGCACATAGGTTTCGGCCACGCCGCGCGCGAGCGCGACCATCTCGACCGGTTCGACGAACGACGCCACGGCGCCCGCCGCTCCATCTGCGCGGGCGAGCGCGAGCAACTGGGTCAGCAGGCGCTGGAGGCGGACGGCCGCCGCCTCGACGTCGGCGAACGATTCCCGACCGGCGGCGCTGTCCAGCCCCTCGCGCCGAATGACCGTCAGATGCGTCCTGAGGATCGACAGCGGCGTGCGCATCTGGTGCGACGCATCGGCACTGAACCGGCGCATCCCCTCGACCGCCTCCTGCAACCGCGACAGCAGGCCGTTAAATGCTTCGAGCAAGCTTCGCAGCTCGATCGGAACGCGGTGCGACGCGAGCGGCGTGAAATCGGTCGGCGAGCGCCCGTCGATCTCCCGGCGCAGCCGCAGCAACGGCGCCAGACCCCACCGCACCGCGATCGGGAGCAGCACCACCAGCAGCAGGATCAGCATCGCTTCGAGTATCACGACCCCGCGCAGCAACTGGCCGCGCAGGCCGATCCGCGCATCGAGGGTCTCGCCGACCTGGATGACCACCGGTTCGGTGAGGCGGGGCACGCGGCGTGTGATCGCGGCGAGGCGGATGCGCGCTCCACGGTATTCGGCATAGTCGAAGACGATGTCGCCTGTCGCTGCGCCGGCCCCGGTTGCCACCGGCAGGTCCGGATAGCCGGTGACAAGCTCGCTGCCCTTGCGGACGCTGTAGTAGACGTTGTCGCGCGCGTCGTTTTCGAGCATGCCGAATGCGGATGCGGGCAGGTCCAGCGTGACTTCGTCGTCCTCCAGCGCGACGGTGTCCGCGATGGCGCGCGCCGATGCTTCCAGCAGCCGGTCGTTCACGCGCTCCACGATGCCGTCGATCGCCCAGGCCCCGCCGACCCCCAGCAGCAGTGCGAGCGCCGCCGTCGGCAGGATCAGCCCGACCAGCAATCGCACCGTGAGCGAGGAGCGCACCGCCGCGGCAGCGATCCTCATTCTGCCATCACATAGCCCAGCCCGCGCATCGTCCTGATGGGCGGGCCGTCGGGCCCCAGCTTGCGACGCAACCGCGCGATATAGACCTCGATCGCGTTGGGCGCGACCATGTCGTCATATCCGAACACCTCCGCCGACAGCCGCTCCTTCGACACCACCTTGCCCACCCGCACGACGAGCCTTTCGAGCAGGACCCACTCCCGGCGGCGCAGCTCGATCGGCTCGCCGTCGACGCTCGCCACGCACCGCGACCGGTCGACCTCCAGCTTGCCGATCGTGATGACGGGTGAGGGATCGACGTTCGGGCGCCGCAACAGGGCGCGCAGCCGCGCCGCGAGTTCCTCCGGCTCGAACGGCTTCACCAGATAGTCGTCGGCGCCAAGATCCAGGCCGGTCACCCGGTCGAGCAACTGGTCGCGCGCGGTGAGCATGATGACCGGCACCCTGCAGCCGCGCGATCGCAGCCGCTTGAGCACATCGAAGCCGGACATGTCGGGCAGCCCGACGTCCAGCGTGACGAGCGCGTAGGGCTCGTCGGCCATCATCTGCAAGGCGCTCTCGCCGTCGGCGGCGACATCCACCGTGTAGCCGCCCGCCTTCAGCGCCGCGGAGAGGCCGCGCGCGAGCGCCACGTCGTCCTCGACCAGCAGAATACGTGCCACGGACTGTACCCCCCCCCCACGAATTGGCAACCTGGCCGCCGTCTGGCATAGACGCCGCATGGGGTGGGGGGAAGGCAATGCTCCGGCGCGGGTCCGCCGGCTGCTCCGCGCGGTGGCGCTGGCGGCATGCGGCGCGGTCCTCACGGCTGCGGCGGTTCCGCGCCACTATCCGCGATCCTACGGTGCGACCGTCGAGGGCGCCCGGCGCGAAGGCGTCGTCGTCATCGCCTCATCGACCGATATGCACGAGGTCAGCGGGCTGCTTGCCGCGTTTCAGCGCGCCTTCCCGTTCGTGCGGGTCGATTACCGGGAGCGCAAAACGCACGAACTTTACAACCAGATCGTCGATGCGACGCGGCGACGCGCCGCCACGCCAGACCTGGTGTGGAGTTCGGCGATGGACCTGCAGACCAAGCTGGTCAACGACGGCTATGTCCAGGCCTATGCATCGCCGGAAAAGCCATACTTGCCGCCCTGGGCGATCTGGAAGAACGAGGCCTATGGCGTCACCGCGGAGCCGTTCGTGTTCCTCTACAACAGCCGGCTGGTCCCACCGGCCGACGTGCCGCGCACCCATCCCGATTTCGCCCGGCTGCTGCGCGGCAAGCCGCGCTACCGGGCAAGCATCGCGACATATGATCCGGTCCGGTCGGGCGCCGGATACCTGAGCATGACGCAGGACGAGGCGGTGAGCCGCGACGTGTGGGAACTGGTCGCGGCGTTGGGCGCGAACCAGGTGCAACTGCACGATTCCAGCCGCGCCATCACCGCGGCAGTCGCGTCGGGACGGCAGGCGCTGGGCTATAACGCGATCGGATCCTACGCGTTCGAGGCATCGGCGAGGAACCCCGAGCTGAAGGTCGTCGTGCCGCAGGACTATGCCCTCATCATGTCGCGCATCGTGCTGATCCCGAACGAGGCGCGGCACCCGAACGCGGCCAGGCTGCTGCTCGACTTCCTGCTGTCGCGTCAGGGGCAGGTTGAGCTGGCCAAGGCCTATATGGGTCCGGTGCGCAGCGACGTGCCGATCCACCCCGGCACCAGGCCGGTCGCGGCGGTCGCGCGCCCGGTCCGGCTGGGGCCGGCGCTGCTCGCCAATTTGGACCAGATCAAGCGCCGGCGGTTCCTGACGCGCTGGCGCCGGGCGCTGGCCGGAAAATAGCCGCGCATGGGGTCACCCGGCGCGCCAGGGGAAGAGCCCGAACGCGAGGGATATGACGAAGAACACGACGCATGCCCCCAGCGCCCACTTCATCGTGAAGCGCTGATGATCGCCAAGTTCGATGCCAGCCGTGCCCACCAGCAGATAGGTCGATGCCACCAGCGGGCTGAGCAAGTGGATCTGCTGTCCGACCAGCGACGCGCGCGCGATGTCGATCGGCGCGACGCCGTAGCCCGCCGCCGTCTTGGCGAGGATCGGCAGCATCCCGAAGTAGAAGGCGTCGTTCGAGATCAGGACCGTGAACGGCACGCTGAGCAGCGCGGTGATCGGCGCCATGTATGGACCGAGCGTAGACGGGATCGCGGCGATGACGGTCCCCCCCATCGCATCGACCATCCGCGTGCCCGAAAGCACCCCGGTGAAGATCCCCGCGGCGAACACCAGCCCGGCGGTCGCCAGTGCGTTGCCGGCGTGCGCCGCCACGCGCTCGCGCTGCGCCTCGATCCCCGGATAATTGACCATCAGCGCGACCGCGAACGCCAGCATGAAGACGATCGGCAGTGGCATCGTCCCGAACACCAGCATGCCCATCAGCGCCAGGGTCAGCGCCGCGTTGAACCAGAACAGCTTCGGCCGCCGGGTGACGAGGTCGCCGGCCTCCTCCTCAAGCACTTCGTCGGCGTCGGCCTGCTCGCCAAGGTCCGCCGAGGCGGCCAGCCGCGCTCGCTCGCGGCGGCCCAGGACATAGGCGACGAACACCACCCATAGCGCGGTGGCGACGACCGGCGGAATCATCGAGATGAACAGCGCGCGCGCGTCCAGGCCGAGCGCCACCGCGACGCGCGACGTCGGCCCTCCCCATGGCAGTAGGTTCATCGTGGCGACCGACATGATGAGGATGCACGCCATCACGCGGACGTCCATCTTCATATGGCGGTACAGCGGCAGCAGCGCCGACACCGTAATCATATAGGTGCTCGTCCCGTCGCCATCGAGCGCGACGACGAGCGTCAGGATCGCGCTGCCCACGGTGATGCGGACGGGATCGCCGTGAACGACCCGGACGACGAACCGAATCAGCGGGTCGAACAGCCCGGCATCGATCATCACGCCGAAGAAGAGGATCGCGAACAGCAGCATCACGCCGGTCGGGGCGAGATCGGTGACGCCCTTCAGCATCATGTCCCCGACGCCCGGCCCGAAGCCGGCGGCGAAGGCGAACAGCGTCGGCACGAGGATCAGCGCGAGCAGCGCCGACAGCCGCTTCGTCATGATGAGCGTCATGAAGGTAGCGACCATCGCGAACGCGAACAGTGCCAGCATCAAACCCGTCCTCTCCCCTTGCGTACCCGTCGCCGCGTGGGCGCGGTCGGCGCCATAGCCCCTCCCCTTCGGGGGAGGGTTCGGGGTGGGGGAGTGCCGCAAGCGCATCGCTCATGGATAGCCCCCACCCCCAGCCCCTCCCCCGAAGGGGAGGAGAGAGCAAACCTGTTCGCGAGCAACTCTAGCGGCGCTTCTCTGTCCTCACGCCGCTCAGAAGCCGGTCGAAACGGCGAACTTCACCGTCGAAGGCGTTCCTTGCGCAAGGAAGTCGGCGCCCGCGGTCGCCCAGTAGCGCTTGTCGCCGACATTCTCCCAGTTCAGGCGGAAGTTGGTTCGCGCGCCCGAGATTTCCAAATCGTAGCCGGCGCCCATGTTGAACGTCGTGTAGCCCGGAACGATCAGCAGGTTGCGGGCGTCGAGCGCGCGGCTGCCGACATGGAAGACGCCGGCGTTGACGCTGAGACCCGGCAATACCGCGGAGAGCTTGTAGTCGGCGGAGAGCGAAAAGGTGTTCTTCGGCGCGCCATCGACCCGGTTGCCGACGTTCGTGGTCGTCTGGCAGCGCAGCGTCCCGGCGTTGCTGGTCGGCACCGTCGTGGTGCAGGCCCCGGTCGTCGCGTTGAGGTAGGTTGGGACGCCGGCGGCGTTGGTAGACAGTACCGTCCCCGAACCCTCGACGTACTTCGCATCGAGGATCAGCGCGGTGGCATAGACCGTCAGGTTGCGGGTGAAACGCCCGGTCGCGCTGAACTCGCCGCCGCGATAGGACTGGCGACCGTCGACCACGTAGACGTTGGCGCCGTTCACGAAGGCGGCCGAGCGGGCGATGTCGAAATACGTCGCGGTCAGCAGGACGCCGGGCTTGGGCTCGAACTTGATCCCCGCCTCATATTGCTCGCTCTGCGAAGGGGGAAGCTGCGCGCCCGAATTGACTGCCGTCTGAGGCGCGGCCGGCGTCGGCTCGAGACCCTCAATGTAGGTGCCGTAGATGCTGAGCGAGCGCATGGGCTTAAGCACCGCGCCATAGGAAAACGACGTCGGCGTATCGTGGAACGTCGTCACGCCCGTGAACCGCTGACGCTCCGTATAGTCAGAGAAGCGCACGCCTCCGAGGACGTCGACCACCTCACCGAAGCTAAGACGATTGAATACATAATAGCCGATGTCATTGATCTGAACCCGTCGGGCGTTGACGACAGCACCGGTGTTGTAGTTGGGGGCCGCAAACGGCACTTCGGCGAAGGACAGGGGGTTGGCGATGTTCTGCCGGAACGTCGTGTTGACGGTGTTGGGATTGTCGCGGTTGCGAATGTTCTGCGACGCGCCGGCAAGGATGTTGTTCTTGATCGAACCGAGCGAGATCACGCCGGCAAGTTCGGCGCGGTAGTTCGTGTTGAGGTTGCGCTCGCGCGGCGCATTGCCGATCGTGAGGGTGTAGACGTCGCCGCCGAGCGGCCGGCCGAAGTCGATGAAGCCGGATTTTCGATATCGGTAGGAGTCCGACGAGCCGATGCTGCCGCTCAGTTCCCAGGCGCGCGCGAACTTCCACCGGACGCTGGTCAGCACGTTCGTCTCGCTGGCGTAGGTCTTGACCCAATCGCCTGCGCCGAAGTTGAGCGTGTTGCGGCGAAACGCCGGAAGGGTGCCCATCGGGTCGGGGTTGCCCACGGTCTGCGCCGGGAAGGTCGCGTAGCGATAGGTGGCGGGCTCGCCGGCGCGGGTGTAGATGTGCTCAAGGTCGAGGGTGACGATCAGGCTGTCGGTCGGCTTCATGTCGAACGCGCCACTGATGAGCGACCGGCGCCCGGCGGTGTTGTCGATACCCGAGTCGAGATGCGCGTAGACGCCGTTCAGTCGCGCGCCCAGCGCACCGTCCATCCAGGTGTTGCCGTAATCAGCCGAACCGCCGAGTTCGCCGTGCGAATTGCCGAACACGGCCGCTCCGAACGTCTGCTCCGACGTGGGCCGCTCCATAATCATGTTGATGATGCCGGACGGGCTCGTGAAGCCGTAGTAGAGCGCAGATGCCCCCTTCAGCGCCTCGACGCGCTCCTTGTTTTCGAGGGGCAGGCCGACGAGGTTAACGATCGGCAAGCTGCCGTTGAGGCGGTAGTTTCCGCGATTGTCGATGTCGATACCGCGGATGGCGAGGTTGCTGTAGAAGGTCGAGGACACTTGCGACGTGGATACGCCCGCGGAGTTCTTCAGCGCGTCGCCGACCGAGCGTGCCAGCTGGGTTTCGATCAGCTCCTTGGGGATCACCGAGATAGTCAGGGGGACGTCGAGCTGCCGGGCGCCGCGGAAGCTGCCGACCTGCACTGCTTCGGTGCCGGTACGGTCCGCGGTGACGACGATGTCCTCCAGCCCGCCGCCATCGTCCTGGGCGGGCGAAGTCTGCGGTACCTCCTGGGCAAAGGCCGCGGGCATTGCGGTCAGGGCGGCCATGCTGACGGCGATCAGCAGCGCGCGCTTCTTGAGTTCGATGCAGGACATCAACTTGCCTCCCTTGCTGCGACGCCGAATGGTTCCGGTCGACGCCCTTTGCGACTCCGCGCCGGCCCCTCCCGTCGGGTCGGTCGCGCAGGTGCGTGGGGATAGAGGTAGCGAGAAGTTTCTGACACAAAGCTGTCGCGGCCGTTTCCGCATGACAGGATGGTGAAAGCTCGGCGTTTATACGCGAGCAGGATAAAGCAGGGAGCCGGATCGTGCCGAACTCGAACACTTCGCCGCCCCTCACCGATGTCTCGCGTCGGCGCTTCGGCACGCTGGTCATGGGCGGCGGCGCCTACCTTCTGACTGGCGGTTGCGCGCGCCCGATCGCCCTTCGCGGCGCTGCTGCCACACATCCGGACGGTCTTCTGCGCAGCACGCCCGAGGAGCAGGGCGTATCCTCCGCCGCGATCCTCGCCTTCCTGGCCGAGGCCGAGGCGGCGGGCCTGGAGCTGCACGGCATGATGCTGATGCGCAACCGCCACGTCGTGGCCGAGGGCTGGTGGTGGCCGTATCGCGCCGACCGCGTGCACATCACGCATTCGCTGACCAAGAGCGTCACGGCCTGCGCCGTCGGCCTGGCGATCGACGAGGGTCGCTTTGGCCTGGATGACAAGGTCGCCGGGTTCTTTCCCCAATATCTGCCGGCCGACGCGAGCGCGAACCAGCGCGCGATGACGGTCCGCGACCTGCTGACGATGCAGACGGGCCAGGTCGTCGAGACATCGGGATCCGTATGGCGTCCGATCGAGACGAGCTGGGTAGCCGAATTCTTCAAGATCCCGGTGCCCGAGCAGCCGGGCACGCGGTTCCTCTACACCAGCGCCGCCAGTTACATGCTGTCGGCGATCATCACGAAGACGACCGGCCGGCCGATGGCCGAATACCTGCGACCGCGCCTGTTCGAGCCGCTCGGCATCGACGCCTGGCGCTGGGATACCAGCCCCGGCGGCATCAGTCCCGGCGCCAACGGTCTGACCTGGACCACCGCGGCGTCGCTGAAGCTCGGCGACCTGCATGCGCAAGCCGGCATGTGGAACGGCCACCGCGTGCTGTCCGACGAATGGGTGCGCGCGGCCACGAGCAAGCAGGTGGCGAACAAGGACGACGGATATGGCTATCAATGGTGGATGGGTCCGGGAGGATCCTATTATGCGCTGGGACTGTTCACCCAGTTCGCGATCGTCTTTCCGGCGGCAAACGCCACGCTCGCGATCTTCGGCGCGATCGACAAGAGTTCGCGCCTGAAGCCGTTCATCTGGAAGCATTTTCCGGCCGCGTTCGGCCCCGCGCCTTTACCCACGACCGCGGCCGCGACGGCGCTCGCGGCAAAGACGGCCAGCCTTCGGCTGCTGCCGCCGCTGGCACCCATCGCGGCCCCGGACAGCCGGGCGCGGAGCGGGCGCTACGGGGTCGAGGCGAACGACCAGGGCGTGCGGTGGGTGTCGTTCGACCTCTCCGCCAGCGCTTGCGACTACCGCATGGCGGACGCGCACGGAGAACACCGGATTGCGGCCGGACTGAGCGACTATGTCGAACAGGACACCACGATGACCGGCAACCGCCTGCACCACGAGTATCGCCCGGCGACGATGCGAGTCGTCGCCGGCGCGCGATGGCGCGACGCCGATACGCTGGAAATGACGTGGCAGTTCGTGGAATCGGCGTTCCGCGACACGGTGGTGTGCAGATTCCACGGCAACGCGGTGTCGATCGACCGGAGCGTGAACGTCAATTCCTCGGAAATGAGCCTTCCAACTCTGGAGGGCATCCGGACAGCGTAGATTGGCGGAGACGATTTGCCCGTCAGGCAGCGGAAGACCTTGCGATGGCCTCCTCCACGTCGCGCAAGCGGTCCTTGCCGAAATACAGGTCGTCGCCGACCAGGAAGCTGGGGCTGCCGAACGCGCCCCGATCGAACGCCGCTTGGGTATTGTCGAGCAGGCGCTGTTTCACCTCGGGCGTCTGGGCCAGCGCGCACAGCCGCTCGACCGGCAGGCCCGCTTCGCCGAGCGACGCCGCGACCAATTCGGGCTGGCCCATGTCGAGCCCGCGGGTCCACATATCGTCGAAGACGCGGTCGACATAGGCGTCGACCACACCGAGTTCCTCCGCCGCCACCGCGCCGCGCATCAGCAGAAGCGTGTTGATCGGAAAGTGCGGGTTCATCCGGAAATCGGCGATGCCGTGCCGCGTGATGAACCGCTGCATCTCGACGCGTTCGTACTCGGGCTTGTTCTTGACCCCGGCGAAGGCGGTCGCGGGCGACTGGTTGCCGGTCAGCTTGAACAAACCGCCCAGCAGGATCGGCACATAGGTGAACGTGGCGCGCGTCCGCTTTTCGACCGCAGGGATCACGCGGTGGCACAGGAAGGCGTTAGGACTGCCGAAATCGAAATAGAACGCTATGTCTGGCACCGTGGCTCTCCATCGACCCGTGATACGGGTTCCGATATCCTACTGACCATCAGGCGGGGGTCAAGGGATGGGCCTATAGCGGCGTCGCCCGCTTGACGAACGCACGTCGGTGAGTTCTACATTGAAACCGACAACGATATTCCGGCCGCAGCGACGGGGAGGAGAATGACGGTGGAAAGGCACGAGACGGGCCAGCGCAACGCGACCGCAGCGATCATCGGCGCGGGCGATTTCATCGGGGCTGCAATAGCGAAACGCTTCGCCGCCGAAGGATATACCGTCTTCATCGGCCGACGGCAGGCCGAGAAGCTGGAACCGCTCAGGCTGGAGATCGAAGCGGCGGGTGGCCGCGTGGTTGCCCGCTCGCTCGATGCCCGCGACGAGGATCAGATGGCCGCCTTTCTCGCCGAGGCGGAGGCATACGCGCCGCTGGAAGTGTGCGTGTTCAACATCGGCGCGAACGTCAGCTTTCCGCTGGTCGAGACCACCGCGCGCGTGTTCCGCAAGGTTTGGGAAATGGCCTGCTTCGCGGGTTTCCTCGCCGGGCGCGAGGCGGCGAAGCACATGCTGGCGCGGGGCAAGGGCTCGATCTTCTTTACCGGCGCGACCGCGGGCCTGCGGGGCGGCGCCGGCTATGCGGCCTTCGCCAGCGCCAAGTTCGGCCTGCGCGCAGTGGCGCAGGCGGCGGCGCGCGAATTGGGGCCGCAGGGCATCCACGTCGCGCATCTCGTCATCGACGCGGGCGTTGATACCGCGTGGGTGCGCGAACGGATCCGTGAGCGCGCCGGCGACGCGGCGGCGGACGGCATCCAGCCGGGACAGCTGATGCGGCCCGAGGCGGTTGCCGACACCTATTGGGCGCTCCATCAGCAGCCGATCGACGCCTGGACCTTCGAACAGGAAATCCGCCCCTTCGGCGAGAAATGGTGAGCCTGTGAACGCCTCCGCACGGTCGCGCTTCGCTCCCCGTGCGGTCGAGGTCAGCTACCGGACGGACGGCGCGATCGTGCTGCGCTCGCCGATCCCGCTCGACGGCTGCGAACGCCACATCTGCGCCTATCTCGAACGCTGGGCGGGCGAGGCGCCCCGCCGGACGTTTCTGGCGCAGCGCGATCACACGGGCGAGTGGCGGCATTTGCCTTACGCGGAGGCTTGGACACGTGCGCGCGCGATCGCGCAGGCGCTGCTCGATCGCGGCCTCGGGCACGACCGTCCCCTTGCGATCCTGACCGCCACCTCGATCGAGCACGCGCTGATGACTTTCGGTGCGATGATTGCCGGGGTGCCCGTCGCACCGATCTCGCCTGCCTACAGCGCGAGCGCAGGCGGACGGCGGCGCCTCGCCGAGGTCGCCGCCATCCTGAAGCCCGCGATGATCTGCGCGCAATCGGCCACGGCGCTGGGCGACGTTCGCGTCATGCCGGAGCTCGCCGGCGTTCCCTGGGTAACGGTCTGCGCTTCGCGGGGCGGCTGAGCGAGAATTTCAAGCTTTCGAACGGCAGCTGGGTGCTGACCGGCGAATTGCGCGCCGCGGTGCTGGCTGCAGTACCGGACGTGGCCGAACTCGTCGCCGCGGGACACGGCCGCCACGATGTGCGGCTACTGGTCTGGTCGGCCGGCAAAGATGATCCCGAGCAAGTCCAGGCCGCAATTGCGCGCGACCTGGCGGCGTACAACGCCACGAACCCCGGCGCGACGCGCCGCGTCGCCGGTTTTCTATTAGTGGATGCCCCGCCGTCGATGGCTGACGGCGAACTGACCGACAAGGGCATGTCAACCAGCGCGCCGTTCTTGCGAACCGCGCGGAACTGGTCGCGCGGCTCTACGAGCGTGACGGTTCGCTATGACCGGCTGATCGGCCGCCGCGCGCTTGCGGCAACCGTCGTGCGTCGCGCAGGCCCGCCCCGGGGCAGCACCCGCACGTCGCGCGGGTCGATCGGCGCTGCGCACGCCGAGCACGTGGTCACGGGATCGAAGACGTGCCCGCACGCGACATGTTCGTGCACCACCGGCCGCCCCGCGCGCCCGGAGAGGTGGACATCGCCCCAGTGCACGATCGACAGCACGACCGGATAGAGATCGAGGCCCTTCGCAGTCAGCCGATATTCGTAGCGGGTCGGGTGCTGCTGATAGGCGACCTTTGTCAGCACGAAATTGTCGACCAGCTTGCGCAACCGATCGGTGAGGATCGGTCGGCCGATCCCCAGCCTTTCCTGAAACTCGTCGAACCGCCGCACGCGCAGGAAGCATTCGCGGAGAATCAGCAACGTCCAGCGGTCCCCGATGACGGCCAACGTCCGCGCCATCGAACAATCCTGTTCACCAATGGCGTTCCATTGCATCGACCACCGGCTCCTTTCGGTTCGAGACCAAAAACCTTAGCAGTGCTCCCCGCGCGACGCTATCACATCCCTCGTCCCGACTTTTGGCACGAGGTTGTCTCCCAAGATGAATTCTCGAGCATCCCGTGTTGCGGCCGAACGTCGATCTCAGCGCGGTCGGCGTTCAAGATACAAATAGGTAGGGTCGAACTCCGCGATCCGCTCGAGCATCGGCAGGTCGAGGATCGTCACACGGCCGCCCTGGATGGCGACCACACCCTGTTCGCGCAGTTCGCGCACGGTGCGATTGACGTGGACATTGGTCAGACCGAGACATTCGGCCAGATCGGTCTGCGTGAGCGGGAGATCGAACCCTTGGGCGTTGGCCAGATCGACGACCTGCAACCGCAGGCGAAGTTCACACAGCAGTGCCGAGACTTTCGCGATGGCAGTACGTCGGCCTAGCGACAATTCCCATTCCCGGTGAATGGCGGCATCGAGGTTCGTGCTGAACCAGTAGAGCCGAGTCAAATGCGGCGATGCGCTGGTGATCTCACGAAGGCGGCTGTGGGGTACGATCGCGACCTTGGAGGGTGTCAGCGTCATCACGCTGTGGTCCAGGTGCTTCAGGGTGAAGCTGTGCAGATCGGCGAAGTCCCCCGCGACGTGAAGTTCGGTGATCTGGCGTTGCCCGCTGCGTAGATCGCGGTATCGGCACAGCCATCCCTTCACCACCAGCGTGCTGTGGTTCAGCTCTTCGCGCGGGCGGATGAAGGTGTGATCGGCCGGATACTCGCGATACTGCGAAACTGCGCTGCGGATCATCTGCTCCTCCCCCGCGCTCAACTCGTCGCGCGCGCGTATCTTGGCCAGATGTCGGTCGATCATGACTGTTCCCGTGATGACGTTGTCCGATGTGGTCAGTTTGATGCAAGTCCGCCAAGTCGATGCTTCTGAAATAAATTGCACACGTATTGGCGGGCCGGTCGTGCCCTTGCGCCGTCTCAGGAACAATCGCGTTGATCTAGGTTGGCCAATCGTCCCGGCAGGCAACCTTGCCGCACGACGCGTTGTTGTCTGGGTCGAACGCTTGTATTGGGAGGTGACGATTACCGTATTTTCGATGACGCTATCCGGTGACGCATGACATTGCGTGATCCAGCCGACATGCCGGTGCTTGATCGCGGCGACGACGCTTTAGCCGCGCCGCAACCGCTGCCCGATCTGC
Organism: Sphingomonas sp.; assembly: GCF_036387595.1. Taxonomy (GTDB): domain Bacteria; phylum Pseudomonadota; class Alphaproteobacteria; order Sphingomonadales; family Sphingomonadaceae; genus Sphingomonas. Next base: position 37,166 of record NZ_DASVTL010000084.1, on the reverse strand, counting down.
CGACGGTGCCCGAGCCGCGCGACACGCCATATCCGGGAACCCTTATCCTGGAGGTCGATGCCACCGACGTTGCGCGACGCATCTACCGCGTGCGCGAAATCATCCCGGTCGCGTGCGCTGGACCGATGATGCTCCTGTATCCGAAATGGTTGCCGGGATTTCATGCGCCGCAAGCGCCGATCGAACTGTTCGCGGGGCTCGTCATTCGTGCGGCGGGCGAGACGCTTACGTGGAAGCGGCACCCCGTCTCGGTCAACGCCTTCCATATCGAGGTGCCCGAAGGCGTCGCGCAGATCCAGGTGGAGTTCCAGTTCCTGTCGCCGACCGACGCGGAACAGGGGCGTGTGATCGTCACGCCGGACATGCTCAGCCTTCAATGGAATACCGTACTGCTCCATCCGGCGGGTCATTACGCCCGGCAGATCGCCGTTCAGCCCAGCCTGACGCTGCCCGAAGGGTGGGAACCGGCGTGCGCGCTGGATCGCGCGGGCCGCGACGGCGCTACGTGGCATTTCAAAGCCACGCCCCTCGACGTGCTCGTGGATTCGCCGGTGTTCGCGGGTCGTCATCTCCGCCGCATACCCCTAGACGATCTGGGCGCGGTACATCTCAACCTGGTCGCCGATGAGCCGCACCTGCTCGCAGCCACCGAAGCGCAGATCGCGCTGCACCGTGCCCTGGTGACTCAGGCCGACCGGCTTTTTCGTGCGCGCCATTTCGACCGTTTCGAGGTTCTGCTGGCGCTCAGCGAGGAAATGACGAGCATCGGCGTCGAGCACCACCGGTCGTGCGAAGCCGTCAGCGTGCCCGGCTACTTCACCGAGTGGGAACAGACGTTCGTCCGCCGCGACACGATCCCGCACGAATATGTCCACAGCTGGAACGGCAAACATCGGCGAGGCGAGGATTCGTGGCAGCCGTGTTTCGAAAAGCCGATCCGCAACAGCCTGATGTGGGTCTATGAAGGGCAGACGCAATATTGGAGTCATGTGCTCTGCGCCCGCTCCGGGCTTTGGAGCAGGGAGCAGACACTCGGCGCGTTGGCGCAGACGGCGGCGCGTTACGACGTGCGGCCCGGCAGCCGCTGGCGGCCCACTATCGACACCACGCGCGACCCGATCATTGCGGCGCGGGCGCCGCTGCCCTGGCCGAGCTGGCAACGTAGCGAGGATTATTACGCCGAAGGGTCGCTGATCTGGCTCGACGTCGACACCCGGCTGCGCGAACTGACCGATGGCGCGCGGTCGCTCGACGATTTCGCGCGGGCCTTCTTCGGCGACCACGACGGAGCGTGGATGACCGATACCTACGATTTCGACGATGTCGTCGATACGTTGGGTGGAATCGCCGCGTTCGACTGGACGGGCTTTTTCGACGAGCAGCTGAAGGACACGCACGATCGCGCACCGCTGGGCGGCATTGAACGCGGCGGTTACCGGCTCGTCTACCGCAATGTGCCGAGCGACTATGAGCGGGGTACGCAGGCGGTCTTCGGCCACATCGATCTCAGCCATTCGCTGGGGTTGACGACCGACCGGGGGGGCAGGTTGTCCGACGTGCTTTGGGATGGGCCGGCATTTCAGGCCGGTCTTACGGTAGGCGCCACGATCGTTGCAGTCGCGGGCCGAAAGTTCGACCCCGACGCGCTGCAGCAGGCAGTCGCCGATGCGGTCGACGGTTCTCCCGTCGAACTGACCGTCGCAAAGGGCCGGTACGTCACACCTGTGCGGATTGCCTATCACGGCGGGCTGCGCTTTCCCGCGCTCGAGCCGATCCCCGGCGCGCGCAGCTACCTGAGCGACATCCTGCGACCGCTGGACGGCGGCGCGTGACACTACGATTCTTGAACCAACGGGAGAGACGACCATGAACGAGCCGCCGATCAAAAGCCGCAACTATCTGCGCGGCGCGCTGACGATCTTCGTGATCGTCATTCTCGTGATTATCGTCGTGACCACGGCCGATTACTGGCTGCGCTTCGCGTGAGGTTCCAGCCGGCGCCCGACGATGCGGGCGACCGCCAGATCGGCCGTGACGTTGCCCAGCGTCCGGAACACGTCCGGCAGCGTCTCGATGGCCAGCAGCAGCGGCAGCAGGACCACCGGCACGCCCATCGCAATGCAGACGGGGGCGATGATGGCGAAGAACGACACTTGGGCGGGCAACCCCACCGCCGCGACGCTGACCGCGGCGGCGACGATCGCGCCGGCGATCATCGTTCCTACGCTCAGTGGCACCGCATGCAGGTGCGCGAGGTAAATCGCTACCGCGACGTTGGCACCCGCACTGGTTGCCCTGAACAGCGAGACCGCCAGCGGGATCACGATGCCGCCGGTCGACTTCGCGATGCCAAGCGGGTGCGAGGCTTCGACCATCGCCGGAAGCGACGCGAGCGAAGACTGCGTACTGACCGCTATGATCTGCGCCGGCAGCGCCGCTCGCGCGAAGGAGGAAAGGCCGATGCGCCCGAATAGCATCGCAGCGGCGTAGCTCAGCAACGTCGTCGCCAGACACGCTGCGACGACCACCATGACGTAATGCGCGAGCACGCCTGCCGCGCCGCCGCCAAGGCGTAGCCCCACTCCGAAGCCCAGCGCCAGAACCCCGAGCGGCGCCAGCCACAGCACCCATCGCACGATCATGAGCATCGCCTGCGCGATGCCGCGAAAGGTGCGCTCGATCTGCTGCGAGAGATCGCTTTCGATGCGTGTGGCGGCGATCCCGAACAGCAGCGCGAAAAGGACGAGGGGAACCATCGCCGTATCGGCGGCCGACCGGATCACGTTGGTAGGGACGATCCCGCCCAGCCAGTCGGCGGACGCGGGCGCTGCCGGACCCACGCCGCCGGACGCCACAAGCGCCACCGCAGCCTGTGGCAGCGGTGATGCCCGCAGCACCAGCGACGTCACCGCCACGCTCAGCAGCGAAGCCGCCAGCAGCAGCACCGCGAACCAGAGCAGCGCGCGCGTCGCGATCGTGCCGTTGGACGCATGCGCGGTGGCGCTCATCACGCCCGAGACCAGAAGCGAGAAGACGAGCGGCACCACCGTCATCGTCAGACCGTCGAGCCACAGCTTGCCGACCGGCTGTGCGATCCGCAGCGCGGTCAGCCCGCCTGACGAACCCGCGAGCAGCGCACCCGCAACCACACCAACGAACAGACCCGCAAGGATGCGCAGCGACGTGCTTTTCATCCCGCAGCGGCGCAAGCGCGCCGGATCATAGCGACGGCTCGCCCGGTGAGCGGGTTATACAAAGGCCGATGGCCGCGATCCGTTCGACGTCAACCTCGACGTAGGCGGGTTCGGCAAGGTCTTCGCTGAAGATATCGGGATCGAGTTCGTGATAGTCGAATTTCCACCCTGGGCCGCTGACTTCCTGGCGCAGTAGATCGAGCAGCACGTCACGCCCGTCGATGATCGACACGCCCGTGTGCAGGATCAGCTTGCCGCCTGGCACCAGCTTGTCGACCCCCTCAAGTACCCAGTCGCGCGCGAGCCGCGCACCGAACAGGTCGCCGCCGTCGCGATACGCGCGCTTCTCGCTGTCCATCATGAACGGGGGATGGGTAACGATCAGTTCGAATTCGCCTGCCACCGCACTGGGGGAGCTTGCTTCCACCGTCGCGTGATCGACCCCGGCGAACTCGGCGTTGATCGACGACAGGAACAACGCCTTTGGATTGACATCAGCCAGCGTGGCCGTCGCGTTGGATCGACTGCGCGCCGCCGTGATCCCGCCAACGCCTGCGCCCGCGCCATAGTCCATGATCCGGGCGCCAGCGGGCAACACCCCCATGTGCGCTGCAATGAAGTCGGCGAAGCGGTAGCTGTCGGGTCCGAGAAAAACCGAGTCGTAATCGGCCGTGGGGTAAGCGGAGTGCAGGAACAGCGCGCCACGCACGCACGACACGCGAATGTCACACCCGAGCAGACCACCGGGGCGATCCGATATCACGTCAGCCGCGCGCAGCAGGCTCAGCAACCCCGGCGGCAAGATGTCGGGCGCGAAGGGCAGGCTCCAGCCGAGCACGTCACGCAGCGATCGAGCTTCGCGACGCCCGGGCCGCGAAACCACGCGGGCATGCGATCCCGGCGTGACCGTGACGAAATCGTAACCGTCGCGCGCAAGGACGTGGAGCAGTTCCAGCAAGGCGTCGCGCCGCGCCGGCCGAGCCTTCGGCCCCGTACCTGCACGGGTTGCTTCGATTATGTTCATGAGTCTCTTGCCGTCACTTGCTGCCGCCTGAAGAGCCGCCGCCGCTGTTGCCGCCGCCACCGCTTTTGCTGCCGCCCGAGCGTCCGCCGCCGCCTTTGCCACCGGTCGCCTTGCTCTTCGCGCCCGAACCGGGATCACCGCCCTTGGTCGAGATTGCTCCCGGGTTACCGCCAGCACCTTTTTGCGCCATGATATAGATCCCTTGAATACAGAAACGCCAGGTCGGTCATGCCGACTTGATCCGTGTCAGATAAGATGTGGAAGGGATCGGCTATCCGATCCCCGGTTGGATGCTTGCGCGTCGGACGCCTGGCAGAGTGGCATGGTGGCGATTGCCTCGGCGCACATTACTCGGGCCAGGATCCGTCCTTCGCAGTCTGCGACTTCGATACGTCCGTCCGGATCAACAAACCTGGGGGCGGCATCCTCCATCATCCTGCATAGACTTCGATTTGCGTGGGCGAGAGCTCTGTAGACATCAGCTGCCTCCACGGGTCTCCGGTGCAGGATACGTCCGCCGCGATCCAGCGTATGCAAATGGAAAAGGTTCATGCAAATACAACGCATCATCAAATTGCAGGTTTCGTATGTTAACCTGAGTTGACGCGATTAAATAACTATCCGCGAAGATGTGCATCGGGAGACAGAAAGCCGCATTACGCAACCTTCGACCCAGGCCGAAGGTTATACCGTATGATCTCCGATCGGCGCAGATTTGCTCAACCGGCAATGCGAACACGCTGAGGCTGTGTCGGCAACGACACGATGATCGGCGGCGCAAGCCATGACAATATTGGCAGGTTCGGATGCGAGGCGCCAAGCCGCTGTCTTATTGATCCGGACTAAAAAACTGTCACAGATGTGCCAAGGGCGTGCTCGGACGGTTCACCGAAGGGACGTGGTAAGGGGGGCACCAAGCGCGCGGACTGCCGATCTTGGGTTCTCGGTACGTGGCGCCCGCCGTCCGCCACTGCTCGCGTCACCGGCTCCAAAACCGTGGGAACGAACAGCCGTTTGACCAGGCTCAACCCCGTCGCGGGCCGCCGCGGGTCACCGGATCGGGCTTCTTCGGCTTCACCCAGCCTTGTGGCGGGGTTACCCGTTGCCGGCTGGTGCCCAGGCCCATCGCGCCGGGTTGCTGGCGCGTCAGGCCATTGAGGTCGAGCGCTGCCGGATCGACCGGTTCGGCCGCACCGCGCATGACGCTGATCCGGTCGCGCAGGTGACGGGCCCGTTCGAAATCGAGCACGGCGGCAGCGGCGTCCATCTGTCGTTCGAGGTCGGCTACCGTCGCGGTCGGGCGCGCGTCACTCATGCCGCCAGCAGCGCGGGTTCGGTCTGCGCGATCCAACCGCCGCCGAGCACGCGGTCACCGGCGTACAGCACAGCTGCCTGGCCGGGCGCGACGCCATATTCGGGAGCGTCGAACAGCAACCGGTCACCATCGACGCGCGCGGGCACGGGCCGGGCCATCGAGCGCACTTTCGCAGTCAGCGGCCCTTGCAGCGGAGCCAGGCTGTTCATCCGCTCCAGCCGTGCCGCGCTGACCGCCAGTGCGGCGCGCGGCCCGACGACGATCCGCGCCTCCGCCGCCTCGATCCGCACCACGTAGAGCGGCTCGGCGGTGCCGCCGATCTCCAGACCGCGGCGCTGGCCCACCGTATAATGGACGATGCCGCGGTGCGTGCCCAGCTGGCGACCCGCAAGATCGACGATGTCGCCGGTCGCCCCCGCTTCCGGGCGGAGCTTGCGGACGAGCCCGGCGTAATCGCCGTCGGGTACGAAGCAGATGTCCTGACTGTCGGGCTTCGCCGCAACGCCCAGCGCCAGTTCCGCGGCGATCTCCCGCACGCGCGACTTTGGCAGGCCACCCAGCGGGAAACGCAGATAATCCAGCTGCGCTTGCGTGGTGGCGAAGAGAAAATAGCTCTGGTCGCGCGCCGCGTCCGCGCCGCGGTGAAGCTCGGCGCAGGCAAGGCCTTCGACGCGGCGGACGTAATGGCCCGTCGCCAGGCAATCGGCTCCTAGATCGCGGGCAAGCGCCAGCAGATCGGTGAATTTCGGCCCCATGTTGCACTGGACGCACGGGATCGGCGTGCGCCCGGCGAGATAATCGTCGGCAAAGGCATCGATTACCTGGGTACGGAAGTTGCTTTCGTGATCGAACACGTAATGCGCGATCCCCAACCGATCGCAGACCGCGCGCGCGTCGCGGATGTCGCGGCCCGCGCAGCAGCTTCCCGCGCGGCCTGTCGCTTCGCCGTGGTCGTAGAGTTGCAGGGTGACGCCGATCACCTCTGCGCCGGTGCCGTGTGCCAGCGCGGCCACGACCGAACTGTCGACCCCGCCGGACATCGCGACGACGATACGGCGGGCTCCGGGAGCAAGCTGGAAATCGGCGAGGTCCATGATTCCGATCACATAGGCGCGGCGGGCGGGGATGCAAAGGCGGGGCGGGCGGCGCGCCGGGGTAACCTCCATGTACGAAGCGTTGCACCCGGCTTTACCCCGCCTTCACCACGGCCGCGCTAGAAGCCTGAGCAGCCGGTGCTTTCCGGTGATCCGCTGAGGGCGCAGCATTGGACCTGAGTTTCAACCGTTTCGACGTCGATGCCGAACCCGTCGCGATGCCGCCCGATCTGGCGGTGCTGATGGTGGGCATTGCCGCGCGCCAGGCGGCAAGCCCGACCGCAGCGGCGCAGGCCGAGTTCGTGCGCGCCACGCCGGACCCGCGCCTGTTCGCGCCTGTCGATGGCGCATTCAACGGCGCCACCGCCCACGCAATCGAAGCGTGGAACAAATCATGAGCCAGGCCGAAAGAGTGAAGGCCGCATTTACCGCGGCGTTTCAGTCCATCTTCAAGGCACAGGCGCTACCAACCTCAACATCAGGAACGATTAGGGGGCGACACGCCCCAAGCAAGGGTTTGGCATGATCGAGAACCAGAAGATTCGGCCTGCGCAGGTGATCGGTCCCTTGGGCGAGCCGCTGACCGTGGATTCGCTGCCGCCACCGTCCACCACCCGCTGGGTCGTGCGTCGCAAGGCCGAGGTCGTCGCCGCGGTCAACGGCGGGCTGCTGTCTGTTGACGATGTGTGCGACCGATACGGCCTGACCGTCGAGGAGTTCGCCGGCTGGCAGCGTGCGATCGACCGGTCGGGCATGCCAGGCCTGCGCGTCACCCGCATCCAGCATTACAAATCGCTGTACGAGCGCCAGCAGAAATATTGAATTTTTACGGGGAGCCCGCAAAAGGACGGAACGCGGCCGGAACAATCATCCCATTTCACGAGTCTTGGCTCCACACCCGCGCAGTGGCGGGATCAACGGAGGGACCGTGTCATGAACTTCATCATCTGGCTTATTGTAGGCGGTGTCATCGGCTGGCTGGCCAGCATCATCATGCGCACCGACGCCCAGCAGGGCATCTTCCTGAACATCATCGTCGGCATCGTCGGCGCGTTCATCGGCGGCTTCCTGGGCAGTGCGCTCGGCTTCAGTGGCGCGAACATCAACGATTCGGGCCTCAACATCACCTCGTTTCTGGTGTCGTTGCTCGGCGCGGTCGTTCTGCTGGCGATCGTCAACCTGATCCGCCGCGGTAGCGTTCGCTAAGCGACGCGCTTGCCCGGATCACCGGTGAAGGAAGGGCCGTCCGGGATGACCGGGCGGCCCTTCGTGCTTATTGAAGCAGGAAGCGCACCGACAGGGTGACGCTGACGTCCTTCTCGCCGGACGCGATCTGCGTGTCTGCGGATTCGCCGCGGGCGGCGCGCATGAACGCCATCGGCGGCGCGGGATCGCCCGCATTCTCGCCCGCCTCCGCGATGGACACGATCCGCGCGATTCGCAGGCCCGCCGCCTTGGCATAAAGTTCGGCGCGCGCGCGTGCTCTGGCCACGGCATCGGTGCGTGCCTCGTCCAGCGCGGCATCTGGATTCGCGATCGCCAGGTTCGGCCCGTCGATTTGATTGGCGCCCTCGGCCACCAGCGTATCGAGGATTGCACCTGACTTCGCCACGTCGCGAAAGCGGATCGCGACGCTGTTCGTCGCCTGATAGCCGGTGACCACCGGCGGCTGATTCTCGACATAGCGATATTGCGGCGCCAGCCCGACCTGCGCGGTCCCAACATCGCGTGCGGCGATGCCGGTGCGCTTCAGGGCGGCGAGCACCCGCGCCATGCGCGCGGCATTGTCCGATAGGGCGGCCGCTGCGGTCGGCGCCTGCGTCACCACGCCCGCGCGGATCGTTGCCTGATCGGGGACGCGGGTTGTGTTACCCCGCGCACTGACGTCGAGCACGGTTCCGCTAGCCTGGATCATCGGCACGACGCCGGGAATGGCGTCCTGCCCCGCGACGGGAGCGGCAACCGCGGTCAACGCTGCCGTGGCTATGGCCTGGGTGATCTTCATGCGTCGCTCTCCTCTGGCCAATGCGGCACGGCGACCCCTGCCGCGACAAAGCCCAACAGGGGATGAACGTGCCGCAACCCTGCCATAATGATGGCGCGAATAAACGACGGTGAACGGGCATGCGACGATGCCCCTTGAGCGAAGTGACTTATCGCTCTAATACAGTTTGCAGCCGGGTCGGCGGATGGGACGGAAAGCGTGGCGGGCATGAACTACGAATCGGGGCGGATCGAAGGTGGCGAGACTCTGCTGTTGCCGAGTGTCGATGAACGTCCCAGGCGCCGCCGGCGCCTCATTGTCGGGGCGGTCGTCCTGGTTGCCGCGCTGGCACTCGCCTGGTTCTTCTTCGGCCGCACGCCCGAGGCTGCGCCGAAAGTCACCGAGCAATTGCCTGCGGTTACCGTCGTGGTGCCCGGACGCCAGACGATCGACCGCACGGTGTCCGCCACGGGCACGCTGGCGGCGCGGCGTGAGATGCCGGTCGGCGTGGCGGGCGAGGGCGGGATGATTACCCGCGTGCTGGTCGAACCCGGTCAGTGGGTGCAGGCGGGTCAGGTGCTGGCGACGGTCGATCGCTCCGTGCAGACGCAGACCGCCGCCGGCCTGGCCGCGCAGGTGAGCGTCGCGCAGTCCGACGTGACGCTGGCACAGGCTGAGTTGGATCGTGCGCGCACGCTCGTCGATCGCGGATTCATTTCCAAGGCCGATCTGCAGCGCCGCACCGCGACGCGTGACGCCGCAGTCGCTCGCGTGAAGGTGGCGCAGGCGACCCTGTCCGAAGCGCGTGCGCGCAACGGCCGGCTCGACATCCGCGCGCCCGCCGCCGGACTGGTACTGACGCGGCAGGCCGAGCCGGGGCAGATCGTCAGTTCGGGGACGGGCATGCTGTTTCGCATGGCGGCCGGCGGACAGATGGAACTGCGTGCGTCCCTTGCCGAAAGCGATCTCGTGGGCCTTCGTCCCGGCGCGCGCGCTTCGGTTACCCCAGTGGGATCCCCCCGGAGCTTCGCCGGCGAGGTCTGGCAGGTGTCGCCGATCATCGACCCGCAGACCCGTCAGGGTGTCGCCCGGGTCGCCCTGAAATACGATCCCGCGCTTCGCCCCGGCGGCTTTGCCAGCGCGTCGATCACCGGCGGGGCCAGCGTGGCGCCGTTGCTGCCGGAAACCGCGATCCAGACCGACGACAAGGGCAATTACGTTTATGTCGTCGATGGCGCGGGCAAGGTCGCGCGTCGTGACGTGAAGATCGGTCAGGTTTCCAACGCCGGTGTCGCGGTGGCCAGCGGGCTGACCGGCACCGAGCGCGTTGTGCTGTCGGCCGGCGCCTTCCTCAATCCCGGCCAGGCGGTACGTCCCGTCGCCGCAGCCTCCAAGGCGAGCTAGCCCCATGTTTCGCAACATGTCCGCCTGGTCGATCCGCAACCCGGTGCCGTCGATCGTTCTCTTCATTGCGTTGACGATCGCCGGGATCATCTCGTTCAACCGCATGCAGCTGAACGAAAGCCCGGAGATCACCTTCCCTGCGGTCTGGGTCCAGGTCAGCCAGCCCGGCGCGGCGCCGACCGAGATCGAGACCCAGATCACCCAGAAGGTCGAGGCCGCGTTGCGCGGACTGGAAGGGGTCGAGGAGATGAACTCGACGGTAAGCGAAGGCTCGAGCGGCACGTTCGTCCAGTTCGGCTTCTCCACCCCGGTCGATCGTGCGACCAATGACGCGCGCGATGCGGTGGCCAAGATCCGCAGCGAGCTGCCCGAGGGAATCACTGAACCGCGAGTTGAACGGATCATCATCAATAACGATTCCATCGCGAATTACTCGGTGGAAGCGACTGATGCGACGCTCGAGGAGTTGTCGTGGTTCGTCAACACGGTCGTGGTCAAACGGTTGCTGGCGATCCCGGGCATGCAGAACGTCGAGACTTCCGGCGGGGTGGATCGTGCGATCCGGGTCAATCTCGATCCGGTCAAGATGCAGGCGGCGGGCGTGACGGCAGCGCAGGTCAACCAGGCGTTGCGCGGGATCAACGTCAACGCCGCGGGCGGTCGCGCGGAGGTCGGCGGTTCGGAGCAGTCGCTGCGCATCCTCGGCAATGCGGCCGATGCGTATGCGCTGGGACAGACGCAGATATCGCTGGGTGCGGGCCGCACGATCAAGCTGGCCGACATCGCAACGGTGCGCGACGGATCGTATGAGCAGCGCAAGATAGCCAAGATGAACGGCCATCAGGTCGTCGGCTTTGGCATCTATCGCGCGCGCGGCGCATCGGAAGTCGAACTCTACGATCTTACCCAGGAGGAACTGAAGAAGATCGAGAAGGAAAATCCTAAGTTCCACTTCATCGAACGATTCACGAGCGTCAAATATACCAAGGCACAGTATAATTCGGCGATCCATGCGATGATCGAGGGCGCGATCCTCGCGGTCATCGTCGTATTCCTCTTCCTGCGCGACAAGCGTGCGACGTTCATCTCGGCGCTCGCGATCCCGCTGTCGGCGATTCCGACCTTCTGGGTGATGAGCCTGTTGGGCTTTACCCTGAATTTCATGACACTGCTCGCGCTCAGCCTGGTGGCGGGCGTGCTCGTCGATGACGCCATCGTCGAGATCGAGAATATCGTCCGCCACATGCGCATGGGCAAATCGGCCTATCAGGCGTCGATCGACGCCGCCGACGAGATCGGGCTGGCAGTGGTGGCGACCACGTTCTCGATCGTGGCGGTATTCTTGCCCGTCGGGTTGATGCCGGGTATTGCAGGCCAGTTCTTCAAGAACTTCGGCATCACCGTCGTCGTCGCGGTGCTCATCAGCCTGCTCGTGGCGCGGCTGGTGACGCCTATGGTCGCGGCCTATTTCCTGAAAAGCCACGGCGCCGCCGAACACGGCGAAGGCCGCGCGATGGACCTCTACATGCGCGTGCTGCGCTGGACGCTGGCCAATCGTTGGAAGACGATGGCGATCGGCGGGCTTGCGCTGTTGATGACGATATGGGGTTTTGCCACCACCCCGTTCACCTTTCAGCCGGTCAAGGATCAGGACTTCAGCCGCGTCTCCATCACCATGGCGCCCGGTACGACGCTGGCGCGTACCGAGGCTGTGGCGGATCAGGTTGCGGCGATCCTGAATCGCCAGCAGGAGGTGAAGACTGCGGTCGAGTATATAGATGTGGGCAAGGCCACGATCGCGATTACGCTGCGCGACGATCGCAAGCGCACCAGCATCGACTTCGAGCGCGAGACGCAGCCGTTGCTGAACGCGATTGCCGACGCACGGATCAATTTCCAGAGCCAGGACGGCGGCGGCGGCGGGAGCAGCCGGGCGGTCTCGGTGCTGCTGGCGGGCGACGATCCGGTGCTGTTGAAGCAGGCGGCGGAGCGGGTTGCGGAAGGCATGAAGTCGCTGCCCAATCTGCGCGCGCCCCGAGTCGAAGGCGACCTGCGGCGTCCCGAAATGGTCATCACGCCGCGGATGGACGTGGCGGCCGACCTGGGCGTGACGACACAGGCGCTGAGCCAGACGATCCGTATTGCGACGCTGGGCGAGATCGACCAGAATGCCGCCAAATTCTCTCTTTCCGATCGCCAGATCCCGATCGGCGTCGCGCTGGACCCGGCAAGCCGGCGGGATCTGTCGACGATCGAGAACCTGCCCGTGCCGGTCGCACGCGGCGGCACCGTTCCGCTCAGGGTGGTAGCCGACATCGGCTTCGGGGCGGGGCCTTCGGAAGTAAAACGCTTCAACCAGGAGCGTCGCATCGTGATCGACGCCGATCTTGCGCCCGGTGCGGTAAGCGGCGAGGAGCGCGCGAAGGTGATGAACCTGCCCGCGATGAAGAACCTGCCCGCCGGCGTTCATTACGCCGCATCGGGATCGGCCAAATGGCAGGCGGAGATGGTCACCAACTTCGCGATCGCGGTGGTCGCGGGCGTGCTGCTCGTGCTGGGCGTGCTCGTGCTTCTGTATCGCCAGGTGATGCCGCCGTTCGTGAACCTTGGATCGCTGCTGCTCGCCCCGCTCGGCGGCATCCTCGCGCTCAAGCTGACCGGCGAGCCCGTTTCGCTGCCGGTGCTGATCGGGCTGCTGATGCTGCTGGGCATTGTCGCCAAGAACTCGATCCTGCTGATCGACTTCGCGCTGGAGGAAATGCGCAAGGGCGTGCCGTTCGGCGCGGCAATCCTGGATGCCGGGCACAAGCGTGCGCAGCCTATCGTGATGACCACGGTCGCAATGGTCGCCGGGATGATCCCGACTGCGCTGTCGCTCGGCGGCGACGGATCGTGGAACCAGCCGATGGCGATTACCGTGATCGGTGGGCTGCTGCTGTCGACCCTGCTGACGCTGTTGATCGTACCGGCATCGTTCAGCCTGGCGATCGGCGTAGAGAATTGGGCGGGTCCGCGGCTCAGCCGTCGTCTGCTCACCTATCGCCCCGGCGATGGCGACGGCCCCGCGATCGAGGGGCGCCCGGTCGGCCCGGCACTCGGCTACGGTCCGGCGGAGTGACGGAGGTACGTCCCGCACGCGCATGAACAATCCCGGGCTTCGGGGATTGTCCCTGGCATGAGTCCGACGATCCGCGCGAGCGAGGCCCCTCCGGCCGCCCTGGTGCGGATGCGAATCGTCGCCACCGCGCTGCTCGTTGTGATGGCGGCGGTGTTTCTGCTGAGCCGGACGTTGGTGCAGCTTCATCCGGGATGGGCGTTCGTGCGCGCCTTTGCCGAGGCGGCGATGGTAGGCGGCTTGGCCGACTGGTTTGCGGTGACCGCGCTGTTCCGCCACCCGCTCGGCCTGCCGATCCCGCATACCGCCATCGTGCCGCGCAACAAGGACCGGATCGGCGATCAGCTTGCCCAGTTCCTGCGCGACAATTTCCTCGTCACCGCGGTGATCGCCCGGCGGAGCCGCAGGCTGGACGTGGCAAGCGCGGTAGCACGGTGGTTGACCGATCCCGCCGAGGGGGCAGGCGGACGTTTCCGCCACGGCGCGTCGAAGCTGGTCGCGCAGATGTTGGAGGCGCTCGATCCTCAGCGGCTCGGCGGGATGGTCAAGGGGGCGGTCGGCAACCGTTTGCGGGAGACGCAGGTGGCGCCGCTGATGGGCAGCCTGCTGGCGGCGACGATGAAGGAGGGGCGGCACAAGCCGCTGCTCGATTCGGTGATCCGCTGGTCGTCGGACGCGCTCAGAGCGAACGATCACCTGATCCGTCAGATCGTCCATGATCGCGCGGGTTCGCTCCTGCGCTGGACTGGGCTTGACGAAACGGTGGCCGACAAGCTCATCACCGGGCTGGAAAAACTGCTCGCCGACATGGCCGACGACCCGACCCACCCGCTGCGGATACGCGCGGAGGACGGACTTGATCGGCTGGCGTTCGACTTGCGCTACGACGATGCGATGCGCGCCAAGGTCGAGGCCATGAAGGAGGAGTTGCTGGCCAATCAGGCGATGCAGCGCTGGCTGGATGGATTGTGGGAACAGGCGCGCGGCGCGCTGCTGGGTATCGCGCGCGACCCCGAACGCGCGATGGCGGGCAAGCTGGGCGATCTGCTGCGCCAGCTCGGCGACACGTTGCGCGACGATGCGCGGCTGGCGCGCACGATCAATCGGTTCGTCCGCCGGGTCGGCGTGGGCATCGCGGCCGACTATGGCAACGTGATCGTGCGGCTTGTGTCGGAGACGGTGCGGGGCTGGGACGCGCAGACGATCACTCGGCGGCTGGAAAATGCGGTAGGGCGCGATCTGCAATATATCCGGGTGAACGGCACGCTGGTCGGCGGGATGGTCGGGCTGGTGATCCACACGATTGACGTGATGCTGTGATCGGCGACCATCTTCAGCGGCGCTGAACGGCGCGCTACGCGAACACTCTGCCGCAGTGCGCAATCGCCTTGCCCCGCGCGCGGCTTTCGCCCAAAGGTGCGCGCGATGACCGGCGCCCAGAGCTCTCGCGCGGATTTCCAGCAGGACGGCGGCACGCTGCGTTTCGTGGGCGACCTGCTGCTGGCCCGGCTGGGCGATCTGCCCGATCGCCTGGAGCGTGTCGGCAGCGACGTGAAGCAGGTCGATCTTTCGGGGGTGGGCCGCATCGATACCGTCGGCGCCTGGATCGTCCACCGCTTTGCCGCGCGCAACGATGCCGCAATCGCCGGGCTGGACGTCAATGCCCAGGCATTGTTCGATCAGGTGGTCGCCGCCGATCGCCCGGCGGAGGCGCATGCACCCGCGCCCTCATCGCTCAACCGCGTCCTGGGGGAGATCGGCGACGCCGTCGTGTTGTCGTTCAGGACGCTCTACGGCTTGCTCGGCTTTTTGGGCGCGACCGCGATCGCGTTCGTGAACGTCGTTCGCCACCCGTCGCGCTTCCGCTACAATGCGACCGTCCAGCGGTTCGAGGTGGTGGGCGTCGCAGCTTTGGGCATCGTCGGGCTGATGAGCTTCCTGATCGGCATGGTGATCGCGCAGCAGGGCGCGGTTCAGCTGCGTCAGTTCGGCGCGGAGGCCTACACGATCAACCTCGTCGGCCGGCTGACCTTGCGCGAACTCGGGCTGCTGATGACCGCGATCATGGTCGCAGGGCGATCCGGATCGGCATTCGCCGCCCAATTGGGCACGATGAAGCTGACCGAGGAGATCGACGCCATGCGCACCATCGGCGTGTCGCCGATGGAGGCCTTGGTGCTGCCGCGCACGATCGCGGTCATCGTCATGATGCCGCTGCTCGCCTTCTACGCCTCGATGGTCGCAATAATCGGCGGCGGGCTGCTCTGCTGGCTGTCGTTGGGCATCCCGCCGGTGACCTATATCGCGCGCATCCGCGAAGTGGTGCCGATCACCGATCTGTATATCGGCCTCATCAAGGCGCCCGTGTTCGGCGCGATCATCGCGGTCGCCGGCTGTTTTCAGGGGATGCAGGTGGAGAGCGATGCGGAACAGGTCGGCCTGCGGACGACCTCTGCGGTGGTTCAGGCGATCTTTCTCGTCATCGTGCTCGATGCCTTCTTCGCGATGTTCTTCAGCTGGGTGGGCTGGAACTGATGGACGAACGGGCGGATCCGATCATCGCGGTACGCGGCCTGCGCAATGCATTCGGCGATGCGGTGATCCATGAGGATCTCGAACTCGACGTACGCCGTGGCGAAATCCTAGGTGTGGTCGGCGGATCGGGCACGGGCAAATCCGTGCTGATGCGCTCGATCATCGGGTTGCAGACGCCCACGGCGGGCGAGGTCCACGTCTTCGGGGAGCCGACGATCGGCCGTGAGGAGACGGAAGCGGTCGAAATCCGCAAGCGCTGGGGGGTGCTGTTCCAGGGTGGCGCGTTGTTTTCGACGCTGACCGTCGCCGAGAACGTCCAGGTGCCGTTGCGCGAGTTCTATCCCGATCTGCCGATGTCGCTGCTTGAGGAGATCGCGTCCTACAAGGTCGTGATGACCGGCCTGCCAAGCGAGGCTGGGCCGAAGTTCCCCGCCGAATTATCGGGCGGCATGAAAAAGCGCGCCGGCTTGGCGCGTGCGCTGGCACTGGACCCAGAACTGCTCTTTCTGGACGAGCCAACCGCGGGACTCGACCCGATCGGCGCGGCGGCGTTCGACGAACTGACCAAGTCGCTCCAGCGAACACTGGGGTTGACCGTGTTCCTCATCACCCACGATCTCGATACGCTGTACGCAATCTGCGACCGGGTGGCGGTGCTGGCGGATAAGAAGGTGATCGCAGTCGGCACGATCGACGAACTGCTGGCGCTCGACCATCCGTGGATCGCGGAATATTTCAAGGGGCCGCGCGGCCGCGCCGCGGTGGCGACGCAGCAGGCGCATGCGGCGGACGCGCACACGAACAACAATGCGCGCGGGGACGAACCCCCGCGGATCGCAGGGGCAAGCTGATGGAAACCCGCTCGAACCATGTCCTAGTCGGCGCCGTCGTGCTGATCCTGCTGGCGCTGCTGGCGCTGTTCACCGTGTGGATCGCGCGCCTGGGCGGCACGTCGGAAAAGGAATATGACATCTTCTTCCGCCAGTCGGTCGATGGCCTCGCGAAGGGATCGACGGTCGCCTATTCGGGCGTGCCGTCGGGCCAGGTGAAGGAGATCACGCTGTGGAAGAACGATCCGCAGTTCGTCCGCGTCCGCATCTCCGTCCAGGACGAGACGCCGGTGCTCCAGGGCACCACCGCGACCGTGCTCGGCAGCTTCACCGGCACCAGCACGGTGGCGCTCGACGGCGCGCGCAAAGGGGCGCCCGCGATCGTGTGCCCGGCGCAGAACACCGAATCGGTCTGCCCCTACGGCGTGCCGGTGATCCCGACCAAGCAGGGCGGCATCGGCGCGATCCTGAATTCGGCGCCGCAGCTGCTCGAACGCCTCTCGACGCTGACCGAGCGGCTGACCGCCCTGCTGTCCGATCGCAATCAGGCGTCGATCGCGGGCATTCTGGAGAATACCAACCGCCTGTCCGATGCGCTGGCCGATCGCGGGCCGGAGATCGCGGCGACGCTGGCGCAGACCCGCATCGCGATCCAGCAGGCGGGCAATGCCGCCGAGCAGATCGGCGCGCTGGCGGCGACCACCAACGGCGTGCTCGCCAACGACGTCCAGCCCGCGATGCAGAACCTGAACCGCGCGATCGGCTCGGCGCAGAAGAGCGCCGATTCGCTGAACGCGGCGATCGGCGATGCGCGGCCGGGGCTTCAGGCCTTTTCCAAGCAGACGATCCCCGAGGTCGGCCAGCTCGTCCGCGACCTGCGGGTGATGACGACCGCCTTGTCGTCGGTCGCCGAAAAGGTCGACCAGCAGGGCGCGAGTTCGCTGATCGGCAGCCCGAAACTCCCCGACTACGAGGGCAAGTAAGATGAAAACACGCCTAGCGATCATCGCCGCAGCCCTGCCGCTGGCGTCCTGCGTCAGCTTCGGCGCCAAGCCGCCGCCGTCGCTGCTGACGCTGACCGCAACAGCGGCGGTGCCGGTAGGACAGCAGGTCAGCTCGGCGACCGCCAAGTCGATCACGATGCAGGTTCCAGTCGTGCCGCAGACGCTGGCGACCGCGCGGGTGCCGGTGCAGGCGACCCCGACGACCGTGGCCTATGTGCCCCAGGCACAATGGACCGAACCTCCCGCGCGGCTGTTCGCGCGGCTGATGTCGGACACGGTTTCGGCGCGCACCGGGTTGGTCGTGCTGTCCACCGCACAGTCGATCAGCGATCCCGGCGCGCGACTGGGCGGCGAATTGCGTACCTTCGGGCTGGACGCGACGACGCGAGAGGCGATCGTGACCTTCGACGCCGCGCTGGTGCGCGCCGGCACGACTGCCGTCGACAAGCGCCGGTTCGAGGCGCGTGTGCCGGTAAGCGCGATCGACCCGGAGCAGGCGGCGACCGCGTTGAACCAGGCCGCTAACGACGTCGCGCGGCAGGTTGCGGACTGGGTAGGGCGGTAGAATTCGCCGCCCGGGACGTCTCTCTCGAGCGAAACGCTTTAGTGGCGCGCGCCCGATATAAGACAGTGCAGTCCGACCCGTAGAGCGCAGACGTTCCGCTTTGCACCCGCCGTAGCCGCTTGTGGGGGAGCGGTTGGTAGCCTGCAAACCCTGACACCAAAGCCGTTGGCGCCGATCACCGGGCTGGGAGCGTCGGTGCCCTCGCGAAATGGCCAGCACGAAAACAACGCCGCCGCTTAACGGCTTGGTATCCCTGAGGGCGTTAGGCCAAGGGGTGCGATGGCGTAATCTGACCTTCCTGCGCCCACCGGGCGTTCTCGTCCCTCTGGCCGCGCTCGCCGTGGCGGGACTGGCGGGGCGTGGCGTCGAAGGTGCCTTTGCCGCGGTCGCGCTGGTTCTGGCAGCCTGGGGTTCGACCATGCTCCACGACCGCGCGATCCGCAGCGCGTTACGACGGATCGAGACGCTACACCCCTCAGCTGCCGCCGGATCGGTGCTGGCGCGACTGTCCGAGGGGATCGACCGGATCGAAGAAGCTACCGCCGCCTGCGCAGAGCGCGCGCAGCAGCGGCATCCCGTGAGCGGTTTGCCGACCCGCGAGCCGCTGCTGGCGCGGATGGCCGATGACGGAGAGGGCATGCTCGGCGGGGTCGCCTTTGCCGATTACGACCGGTTGTCGGCCTTCGATCCCACGCTCGCCAATCGCGTCCTGCTGGCCTTGGTTGCACGGATCACCCGGATGGTGTCGGCCGATCGGTTGGTGGCGCATGTCGATCGCGGGCATCTGGCGATCTGGTTCGGACCCGAGACGCCAGCCGACGCGGCCACGGCGGCGATGTGCGCGATCGGCTATGCGTTGGGCGATGTCTTTACCGACGACACGCGTGAGATCGTTCCCGAGGTGGTCGTTCGCCAAGTGCGTCATGAGCGCGACGCGGACAGTCCGCAGGTCTCGCTTTTTCGCGTCCTGGCAGCCTTTTCCCTTCCCGAAGGCGCGTCTGCCGCGGTTGCGGCGATCGACCCTGTAGCCGTGGCCCGCGAGCGATTCACGCTGGAGCAGGATCTGCGTCAGGCGATTGCGCAGCAGCAATTCTCGTTGGACTTCCAGCCATTGATTGACTCGCGGGAGGGGCGGGTCATCGGCGCCGAAGCGCTGATCCGCTGGAGCCACCCAGTTCACGGGCGGGTGCCGCCGGCATGCTTCATCCCGATCATGGAGGCGGGGGGGTTGGCGGACGAGATCGGCCTCTGGGCGCTCAATGCCGCCGTCCGCGAGGCCAAGGGGTGGGCGCAGGCCGGGTTGGGCCCGCTTACCGTTGCGGTAAACGTGTCCGGGCACCAGCTGGAGGATGAGGCACTGCCCGTGATGGTGGCGCGCACGCTGGAACGCCACGCCCTTGCCCCGACGGTACTCGAAATCGAACTGACCGAAAGCGTCGCGATGGCCGACGGCGAGCGCGCCGCGCGGCTGTTCGAGCGGCTCCGCGCATTGGGCGTGCGGATCGCGATCGACGATTTCGGCACCGGCTATTCCAGCTTCAGCAGCTTGCGGCAGCTGACCTTCGACAAGATCAAGATCGACCGTGAGTTCGTGACAAGCGTCGACACGCGCCGCGACAGCCAGGCGATCTGCCAGAGCATCCTGGCGCTGGGCCGGGGGCTGGGCATTCGGGTGTTGGCCGAGGGGGTGGAGCGGCCCGAGGAACTGGCGTGGCTGCGCCGCCACGGATGCGATCATTTCCAAGGCTATTGGTTCTCCCCGCCGCTTCCTGCGGCGGATTTTGCGGCGTTCGTTCGGGATACCGCTACGTTGGCCGATCGGCTGGCACCATCGTCCGTCCAGAGGCTACTCGCATGATCTTTCGTTTGCGCGGCACCGGCGCTGTCTCGATCTCGACGCCTGCGGGCTTCGCCGACGAGGCGTACCGCACGGGCGTGCGGCAGGAGGCCATCTAACCATGTACATACTCCAACTCTTCGACAAGGACGATGCCGTGCAGCCGCGCGACGTCCGGCTGCTGCGCGACGGGACGCTCAGGATAGGTCGCGATGCCGCCGCGGACTGGTCGATCGCAGACCCGGAATGTGCCCTGTCGCGGGCGCATTGCGAAGTGACTGCGCATGCCGATGGACTGACCCTGCGCGCCCTCGGCACCAACGGCGTCTT
This sequence comes from Sphingomonas sp., assembly GCF_036387595.1. Classification (GTDB taxonomy): domain Bacteria; phylum Pseudomonadota; class Alphaproteobacteria; order Sphingomonadales; family Sphingomonadaceae; genus Sphingomonas. The sequence continues at coordinate 16,935 of NZ_DASVTL010000084.1, read as the reverse complement.
CGACGGGGAAACCGGCGCGCGATTGCCCGACGCGGTGGATACGCCGCTGCATGTGCCCGGTGCTGTGCGTATGGGGCGCTTCCGCATCGTCGCCACGCGCGCACCGCTGCCCGATCCGCCTGCGGACACCGGGCGCCCGATCAGCCTGGTCGCACCGATCGCCTGGCCGAGCCGGGCGCCCGCGGACTGGGCGGACTGCGCGCCGGCGAATGCGGCAACGACGGGATCGCTGCTGGAGGCGTTTTGCGACGGCGCGGGCCTGGATTCTTCCTTATTTTCGAGCGAGCCGCCCGAGGAGATCATGCGGCGTGCAGGCGCGGTATATCGCCAGATGGTGCTGGGCGTCGGGGATTTGATGGCCGAGCGCGATCGAGCCCGCGGGCGCTACAAACTCAACCGCACGACGATCCGGGGCCACCATGATAATCCATTCAAATGGGCACCGACCCAGAGGTTGGCGATCGACCTGCTGCTGACCAGCTCGACCGGTTTCCTTTGCGGTGCCGAAGCGCTGAAGGCATCGTTTCGCGATCTGAAATGCCATCTGGTCGGGACTTTTGCGGGGTTGCAGGGATCGCTCGGCGCGGCGGTGGCACGGTTCGATCCCGCCGCGATCGACGCTGTGGTTGCAAGCAAGGCGTCGCTATTGAAGTCGCGCGCTTCGATGCAGATGGCCGAAGTTGCCGAGCGCCACGCCGATCTCGTCGCGCAGGTGGAAGATGCGATGCCGGGTTCGCTCGACCGCGCCTTCGTCAAGGCGTATGATGCTGCCGAATGGACTTCCGATCGCCACAAGCCGTGAGAACCGCGATGGTAACGCTGCGCGCCCTGCTGCGACGCGTGGCGTCCGCGCCTCCTACTCCTTCGGCGCCGGTGGCGGCGACTTCGCCCCGGTCGGCGGCGAGGACGCACGTCGGGCGGGTGCGCACCATCAACGAGGATCGCGTGCTCGACCGGCCCGGCCGCAGATTATGGGCGGTCGCCGACGGCATGGGCGGCCTGAGCGCAGGAGATGTTGCGGCCGATCTGGCGGTCGCGACGCTCGATGCGCTGGCTTCGGTAACCGAAGCCGCGCTGCTCGAAGCGCTGCAACACGCCAATACCGAAATCCTGGCGGCGGGTGGGGGGCGCAGCGGTACGACCATCGTTGCCGCGCACATCGCAGGCGACTTGCTCACCGTCTTCTGGGCAGGCGACAGTCGTGCCTATCATGTCCGCGGCACCCGCGTGCGCAAGCTGACCCGCGATCATAGCGTCGTCCAGGATCTGATCGATGCCGGCCTGCTCGACGAGGACAAGGCGGATGGCCATCCCCGTTCCAACGTGGTCACGCGTGCGCTGGGCGTCGTGGCGCCGGTCGCGATCGACACGGTTCGCGTGACGCTGGAACCCGGAGACCGAGTAATGCTGTGTTCGGACGGCGTCTCGCGTTCGCTGATCCTGCGCGATCTGGCGCGCGGCGGCGCGCTGAATGCGCTGGCGGACACTCTGCTGACAGGAGCGATCGAGCGCGACGGCAGCGACAACGCCAGCCTGGTGCTGATCGAGGTGTAGGTTCCCGCGCGGGATCTGCGCCCACTAGGCGACGCATTGCTCCGCGAGCCATAGGTTGGGGGCGTCGATGTCGGGAAATGCGGGCAGTCTCTGCCACAACCGGCGACGCGCATCCTGGACATTCTTCTTGACCGGTCCCTTCTCCCAGCCCGACGCCGGATTGCAGAATTCCGGCTCGAACAGATAGTGGCTCGCTGTCGCTGCGAAGCGTGCGTTGACCTGCCGCGCCTTGCCCGTGCCGATACGGTCGACCGCCGTCTTGCTCGGCGGCCGATGATCCCCGGGATCATCGCCTGTTCGCCTCACTTGTCGTAGATCCCGCGCCGCGGCAATCCCCCCAGCACGACCCGGTCGGCGTGGATATGCTTGCCCGTGCGTCGTTGCTTGCGCGATTTGGCCGCCTCGGTCTTCAGCCAGCCCGACAGCCGCTCGGCGAACGGATCCAGCTTGCTCGGCCGGTCGGCCATCTCGAACGTCGGCTCCACCGCGTCCGACCCCAGGTATTTGCGGATCGTGTTGCGCGACAGCCCCCTTAAGTCGAGTTGTCTCCCGAATCGACATCCCGTCCTGGAATACCCAGCGCCGGATGACGCTCAGTAACGCCAGGTCTATCACTCCTTGATCCCCCGACAGCCTGCAGGGGTGAGGTGAGACACGGGTCAGCGCCCAGTGGACATCAACACACCAGCCTTGATGCATGCGGCGCGCCCAAGGGATTCTGAAATCTGGCTGAAACCCGGATCGTCGCAACACGATGGCGCCGGTTTTCGCCAGCGCCTCTCGAGAGGATAATCACGCCGATCACGCGGATCGGACCGGATCCATCCTATCAGCGGCTTCGACGTACCAAACAGGGCATGACTCGGTTCCGGTGAACCGCAACCCCGGCTAGGATCGCAGCGCAGCCGAGACCGAGTTTATCAGCGTTGACAAAGGCTCGCGCAAAATCGCCATCACGATGACAAACGCCGCGGGCCATCGCACAAGATCAAAGATGCTGACCGAAAACTGCTTCCAGCCAATATCTTTGGTCCTCGATCCGCCGTTACGGCCAAATTCGCGGTCATCCGTCATGCTTCTTTGACTCCCCAGTGTTGGAAAAAAGTTGTTTAATACAACCAGCGACTCCACTCCGCCGTAACACGCCACTCGCCGGATGTTTGCCTGAGCGCATATAGCGTACCCCAATGCTCCGCACGGACCGAAACGAAGGCTAACTCACGATCGCGCACTGGGTCGCTGATCTCGAACCGAGGCCAACAATCCCGGCGCAGACGGTTCAGCGGCCACCAGCGTCCGACTACGCCCGGTGGCGCCCAGGACCGTCGCACTGCAACGCTTTCCTTGATCGTTCCTACCGATTTTCCCAGCCGCTGCGCCGCACCATCGAGCTGAAGCTGCTCCAGGCCGGGCAAAGCGTCTTTGCGCACCCCGGGTTCGTTTATTTCCAGCTTCTCGTTGTTGAACTCTGACCGTTTGATGTCCTGCGTGGTCACCCGTGCATCCGGGCGCAACGGCAACGGCGCGTGCCAGCGCAGATCGGCCCGCGAGGCGCGGGGTGCCAGCGCCATCTCGCGGAACTCGGCCAATGCGTCGCCTGCGGTCTGGTCGTCTGTGCAGACGGGCTTGCCCGTCGATACAAGCAGGCCCAGCACCGACCGAACGATCTTTTCGCGATCGTCGAGCGGACGCTCCGACGATCCGCAACCGACGAGCACGGTTGCCGCGATGCCGACCAACGATGTCGCGGCGTAACGGCGCTTGCGCGTCGCTTGGCATAGTCCGTCCAATAAAGGGACGGGGCGCCCGACGGTTATGTTCATGCGCGGTCTTCCATGTGACGGATGGATGCGATACAATAGCCGACTGGGATTGCCGCGTGGCAGGTGAGAGCGCAAGGCCATAATGGCGCAACGCTCTGGCGATAACGGATCCCGGCGTCACGACGAACTTCACGACTGGGGCGAGATTATGGAGCAGAGCACGACCGATTTGAAGTCTGAGGAGCGTCGCCGCCAAGTGACGCTCGCGGTGCTCGGCGGTTTGCTTTTTGTAACGACGTTGCCGGTCGTGAACCAGAGAGCGTTGTTCAGCCCCTTGGGTGATGTGCCCATCCTAGGCGACCTTTCACCGGTCGCCTACGCGGTTACGTTCGGGGGAGTTCCCGGCCCGTTCGGAGGATTCTTCCGGCCAGATGGCGGCAGCCCCCGATCCGGTGGCGGCGTCCCGCCTGGGGCCTTTGCACTGCGGGTGCCCGGCGTTCCTGCTCCAGGTAGCCCGGTTGGGCCGGGGGTAAACACGCCTGGCGCGCCGGGATCAACCGTTCCGGGCACGCCTGTTCTAGCGGCGTCCCCCCCCTTTCCTGGCGGCGTGAATGGCGTACCGGGCGCGCCGGCGGGTGGTGGAGCATTCCCGGGCGGTGGCGGTGCTCCGGGTGGCGGTGCCCCAGGTGGCGGCGGTGCGGGTGAAGGACCCGGAGTTCCCGGCGGTGGCGCCGGTGGTGGTGGCGGACCTATCCCGGGGTCGACGGGCGCGGTGCCCGAACCCGCGACATGGCTGACTATGATCCTGGGCTTCGCGGTCATCGGTACGATCATGCGCCGCGCCCGGCGTCGGTCGCTAGGGTCTACGCGATCGCAATCGGCGTAGGTCAGTCGAGGGTGAGGCGATCGGCGGTCATGGTGACCGAGTCGAGTTGCGAGAGCATGTTTTGGCCCAGCAGAGAAACCCCCAGGCCGCTGCGTACCACGGCGGCGCGTAGTCCGCGTACCTCGTGGCCAGCAAGGTCGACCTTGTCCAACGTGGCCCATGCCATGGGGGTGCTCCCACCGACCGTGTCGACCTTCCGGTCATAGTGCCGGTCGGAGACGACCAATCCGACGGCGCGCGCATCGTCCGCGGTGAGCACGACGACACTTGCACCCGTATCCACGAGAAATCTAACGGGCCGGTCATTAACCGAAGCATGGACGTAGAACAGCCCGTCGGCACCGCGCGCGACCTCGTGCGCGTTCGGGCGGACAACAGGAAGCGCGGCGCGGTTGTTTGGCGCGATCGCCGCAAGAGCTGCCGGGTCCGGCATGTGCGACAAGGCGTCCCGATTGGCGCGTGCACCTCCCGCCGCAACGGAGAGGGCCATTAGGATGGCGGAAGCGGAGCATATCCTGGACATGCGCACGGATTGCGGGCTGAGCCTTCAAGGTGAGGTGCAAGATAATGGATAACTGCGCATTAGCGACGTGCCGCCAAGTGGCGACCACAAGAGCATGACGACGATTTACGACTGGGCCACCGTGGCTGTATTCGCCGCGCTGGTCGTCCTGTTCCTGCACCGGTCCGATCAGATTGCACCGCCGCGAGACTCGCTATGGCAGTACATCGTTGCTGCCAGCGGGTGCGCGTTGGTTAATTGGCTGGGCAACGACGGCCGGCATATCGCCGCGACAGCAGCATCCTTGTGCCTGATCGGCTTCATTCTATGGGCGCTGACGCCGTTCTTTCGGGGAAGTTAGCGGGTTCGGCGATGCCTCACTCTGGCGTGAGCGGGTCGGTTCCGGGGGGAGAAGACGCGATGGACCGAACGTGGCGGTGCTGCAGCAACCCGGCAATGGCCGCAACGAGCGCAGCGATCGCGAGCTGTGCGGCCGTTACGTAATAGGGCCAGCGTAACGTCTTGGATGATACGTAGAGAATGTAAACGGGCGCTTCCACCTCGTATCCAGCGTAGCGATACAGCCGCACGATCGATCCCGGGAGCTGATTGCGCATCAGCAGACCAGTTCGGTCATCGAGACGCAGCGCGGCTCGCGGATCGCCGAATTCACGGGGTAGTAGCTCGACGAAGAAGCGGATCCGATTGCCGTCGCCGGGAGCGACGATGGGCGCGAAGCGCACGCCGCGAGCTGTCAGAACCACATTTTGTGCAAATACCGATGTGCGCTTGAATAGTATCTGTCCACGCAGGGTCACCGGACCCAGGGGCGGGTTGACCGCCCGAGCCCCGCCCACCGGGATGAGGGCGCGTGGCGGCGCCATTCGCGGCAGGGTCAGCGTCCAGAGCAGTGTCACTAGCGCAGCTCCACCGAGTCCCCCGGCGAATGCGAACAGCGAGCGACGAAAATTCATGCTCGTCGACACCGCTGCCGCGTAGCCGTAGCGGTCGGGGATATCGCGCCGGTCGGCACGTCGCCGCTTCTTCATAAGCCACGCTGCAGGCGATCCGAAACCGATCACCAGCACGGCAAAGGTCAGGATCGGGAAATAATGACCGAGCTGTTCGAACTGCCACTCGGCGAGGAACGCGTACAGGCCCCGGTAGCGATCCGCTTCCCATAGGAAGTACAAAGCCACAACGAGTACCCAGACCATGAGGAGGCGCCCGACAACGGCTCGCCGTCCGGTCGCCCGCCAACGGGTGCTCCACCTCTCACGCCAACCCTGAAACGCTGCCGCCAACCGCTGTCCCCCGCCAAGATCCACTGGCATGATCTTAAAGTCCGACGTTCCGACAGCAATCCGGCTTCCGGTCGTGCCTTGATACGCTTAAGGGATAACCCATGACCAGTGGAGTAGTTGCAGCCGGTTCATGGAGGAACTGGCCAAATGGCGGGTCGTGGCTCTGTCGGCACTGGTTCATCCTGTCGGCCGCCGTGCTGTTCGCGGTGCCGCCGTTCCTCCGACTCGCCCGCGATGAATGGACCGGAGAACAGGGCGCGGTCGGTCCGGTGATCCTGGCCAGCGGGCTGTGGCTGATGCTGCGGGAGGCGCGGGGCCTGGTCGCGGAGCCCGGGCGAACCGCCGTCGCCTTGTGGTGCGCTGCACTGCTGCTGCCGGTCTTTGTGTTTGCGCGCGTCGTAGGGATGCTCTGGCTCGAATGGCTGAGTACCTATCTCGTGCTCGTGACGTTGCTCTACGCCTTTATCGGCGGGCGCGCTCTGGCCCGGTTGTGGTTTCCGGTCGTTTACCTCCTGTTCCTGGTGCCGCCCCCGTATTTCCTCATCGCGCCGATCACCCATTCGCGCAAACTCTGGCTGTCGGTCACGTCGGTCGACCTGCTTTCGGCAATAGGGTTCGAGGCAGCGTACAACGGCACCACATTGTATATCGACCAGTACGAACTCCTGATCGCGGACGCGTGCGCAGGAATGAACTCGCTGATCAGCCTGCTCGCGATCGGATTGTTCTACGTCTATGTGCTGCATCGCGCCGATTGGCGCTATGCCGCGATCTTGGCGCTGCTGACCGTGCCAATCGCGATGGTGGCGAATCTCGCGCGCATTCTGCTGCTGATGCTGGGAACGCATTACGGCGGTGCAGCGACGGTCGCGGCGGGGAGCATCCTGCATGAATCCGCGGGGCTGGTGATGTTCCTGGTCGCGCTCGGTTGCCTGATCGGGCTCGATCTGATGCTCGCGCCGCTGCGAGGATGGCTGGCGCGCCGATGACGACGTCCGCATGGAAGCTCGGCACGCCCGACCGCCGTCAGATCGTCATGGGCGGTGCTCTCCTCGCCGCGGCTGCCACGGCGACGCTGCTGCGCCCGGTCCGGACCACCCGGGCGCTGTCGCGGGGGGCGATGGCTGCGATGGTACCGCTCCGCATCGGCGAGTATCGCTATGCCAGCTCGACCGGACTGATCGTGGCGGACCCGAACGAAACCGGCGAAACCTATGACCAGGTGCTTACCCGAATCTATGTCGCTGACGGCAAGCCGCCGATCATGCTGCTGATCGCCTATGGCGGAGCGCAGGACACGGGGCTGGCGCTGCACCGTCCCGATGCCTGCTACCCGTCGGCGGGCTATCAGCTTAGCGACCGCGAGACGACCGGCCTGAGCGGCGTGCCGAGCGGAACCGCGGTGGCGCTGACCGCGGCCCGGGGCGACCGCATCGAACAGCTCTATTACTGGACCCGGATCGGGCGGCAATTTCCCGCAACCGCGGTCGAGCAGAAACTGGCGGTCTTTGCCGCCAATCTGCGCGGCGTGCTGCCCGATGGCGTGCTCGTGCGGCTCTCGGTCCGCTCGACCGATCGTGCCGCTGCGGTTGCCGGCATGCGCACCTTCAACGAACAGCTGGTTGGCGCATCAGGCGCCGCGGGTCAACGTATCCTGCTCGGGGGGGACGCAGCCGCATGAGCCGCGGGTGGGTGATCGCGCTGTCGCTCGCACTGGCCGGGTGCTCGAAAGGCCCCCCCACGGGGCAGGTATTGGCGCGGGTGAACGATGTCGAGATCACCCGGCGCGATGTCCTGATCGAGTTGATGGCGAGCGGCGCGCCAGCCGACGCCGATACCCGCAGGGTGCAGCCCGAACTGCTCGACCGGATCGTTACGCGCAAGCTGCTGGCCGAGGAAGCCCGGCGCCTGTCGGTCGACCGGTCGCCGGAATTTCTCGGCGAGGAACGGCGCAGCCGCGAGACCATCCTGGCAGAGCAATTGATGCGCCGGCTCATCGGCCGGCTGCCTCCGCCCTCCGACGATGCGATCACGCGCTTCGTTGCAGACAATGCACCACGCTTCGACGGCAACCCCCGCCTCGGTACTGATATGGCTGAGAGACGGCGTTTCGCAGCTGCGACGCTGGGGGCGGCGGCGGAACGGCGGCTGATCGAGCAAACGATCGCACGGCTCAGGGCGCAGGCTCGCGTCGCCTATCGGGCGGCGCCGCCCGATAGGCCCTGAGCGCCGCGTGCAAAACTTAAAAAAGATTTAACATCACTGTCACTTGCTGCTTCTATCGCGTGATTCGCTGACCTGGGCGTCGCCGATGATCGGCACCGCGACTCGGAATGGCAGCAGCTTGCAGGGAATGCTTACATGGCCGTTATCGGAGACATCGCAATCGTCGGCTACGGTGCCGATACAGGCGTCAAGTCATTCGCGTTCGTGCTGCTCGCGGATCTCGGCGGCGAGACGATCAACTTCACCGATAACGGCTGGTTCGCGGCAGGCGGGTTTCGCTCGGGCGAGGGCGTTTTTAGCTACCCGGTGCCCGTCGGCACGCCCGTCGGCACCGTGGTCACCATCTCCGGGCTGACCGGCAGCCTCAACCCGTCGACATCGGGCGACCAGATCATCGCCTATACGGGTACGGCGACCAGCCCCAATCTGTTGTTCGCGGTCGACTTCTCCGACGGCAATACCACGTATGCGGGCGACGCGACGAGTTCGAACACCAGCGCGGTCCCGACCGGGCTCGTGTTCGGCGACACCGCACTTGCCTTCGCAACCGACAACGCCGCCTATAGCGGCCCGACGAGCGGCAGCCGTACCGAGATCCTGGCGGCGATCGCCGATGAGGCGAACTGGACCACCGACGATGCGGCGGGAGTCGCTTACCCGGCTTCGTTCGCGGTAGCGACCGGCAACCCCGGCACGTTCGGTGTCGCCGACGCGGAGGTCGCCGAAGGCGACGCCGGTAGCGTGGCGCTGAGATTTACCGTTACCCGGGTCGGCGGCAGCACCGGCGCGGCGACGGTGGACTTCGCGACCGCATTCGGCACCGCGGATGCGGGCGACGCCTTGGGCGCGCTGCCTGCGGGCACGCTCACCTTCGCCGACGGCGAGACCGAGAAGGTCGTGACGGTCCAGATCGCGGGCGACACGGCGGTCGAGGCGGACGAGACGATCACGCTGACCCTGTCCAATGCCACCGGCGGCACGTCGGTCGGCGACGGAACCGCGACGGGCACGATCCTGAACGATGACGCTCCGCCGCCGGTCGCGAGCGACGTGTGGATCAACGAATTCCACTACGACAACGGCGGCGCGGACTTGGGCGAGTTCGTCGAGGTCGCGGCCGCGGCGGGTACCGATCTCGCCGGGTGGCAGATCGTCCTCTACAACGGCAATCCGGCGCAGCGCACCACCTATGGCGCCGCTGTGGCGCTGACGGGAACCGTCCCCGACCAGCAGAACGGGTTCGGCACGGTCAGTGTGGCAGTGAGCGGCCTGCAGAACGGCAACGCGCCGGGCGATGAGCCCGACGGCCTGGCGCTGATCCGCCCCGATGGGACGGTCGCGGAGTTCCTGAGCTATGAGGGCAGCTTCGTCGCAGCCAACGGTCCGGCCGCCGGCCTGACCAGCATCGACGTCGGCGTTTTCGAGGACGGCACCCAGCCGGGCACCGCGATCGGCCGCGTAGGCACCGGCGACGAGGCATCCGATTTCACCTGGGCCCTGATCGCCGACGACACGCCGGGGGGCGTCAATGTCGGCCAGAGCTTTGCCGCGGCGGGGCCGCAGCTTTCGGTCAGCGACATCACCTTCTCCGAAGGCGATGCGGGCACGAAAGTCGCGACTTTCACCGTCACGCGTTCCGGCGGAACGGGCGCGTTCACGGTCGCTTACGCCACTGCCGACGGTAGCGCGACGTCCGGCTCCGACTATCAGGCGACGTCGGGCACGCTGACCTTTGCCGAGGGGCAGAACGACGCCGTCGTGGAGGTGACGATCCTGGGGGACACGCGTTCCGAAGCCGACGAGACCTTCTTCCTGAACTTGTCGGAGTCGACCGACGGCGCGACGCTAGCGGATGGGCAGGGGCAGGCGACGATCCGCAACGACGACGGCGCACCGCCAAGCGTGGTGATCGACGACGCAAGCATCGTGGAGGGCGATACCGGAACGACGCTCGTCAGTTTCACCGTCATCCGCACCGGCGGCACGGGGGCGTTTACAATCGCCTATCAGACGATGAGCAACACCGCAGTTGCGGGTAGCGACTTTGTCGCTGCCTCGGGCACGCTGAGCTTCGCTGAAGGCGAAACGACGCAGACGGTCACCGTCGCGGTCAACGGCGACACCACGTCGGAGAGCGACGAACGGTTCTTCGTGTCGCTGTCTGACGCGACTGGCGGGGTCACGCTGGCCGATTCGCTGGGCGAAGGTACGATCCTGACCGACGACGTCTTTCGGATCAGCGATATTCAGGGGCCGGCGGCGTTCAGCCCGATCCTGGCGGCGGAAGGCATAGCGGCGTTCAACACTCGTTCCGCCGCCACCGTAACGATCCGGGCGGTCGTGACCGCGCTTGACGGCGTGGGCTCGCGGCAAGGCTTCTACTTGACGGAAGAGACCGCCGATTGGGACAACAATGCACTGACGTCGGAGGGAATCTTCCTGATGACGCGCACCGACGGCAACGTCGGCGCGACGCTCGCGGCCACGGCACCGGACGTAAAGGTCGGTGACCTCGTCACCGTCACCGCGCGCGTTACCGAATATCAGGCGTTCCAGAACCTGCCGCGCACCATGCTGGTCGATCCTGTCTCGGTTACGATCGGCGCGAGCGGGCAGGCGTTGCCGACGCTGGTGCTGGACGGATCGGCGGGACGCAGCATCCCGAGTGCCATCCTGACCGACGAGACGCCGAACTATTTCGATTCGGTCGGTCTGGCGGGCTTCGATCCCCAAAATGATGCGCTCGACTTCTTCGAGACCATTGAGGGCATGCGCGTCACCGTACCCGATATGGTCGCCGCAGACGGCTTCGTCAGCCTGTCGGGGGGCGATCCGTTCTTCAAGGCCTATTCCCTCGTCCACGCCGATGCCGCGCAGATCAACAGCCGCGGCGGCTATACGATCGGCGGCGATCCGGCACTGTCGCCGCCGAATACGGTCACGACCGAGGACGACGTGCGCGCGGGCGGCCGCTACGTCCATGACGGCGACGTCAACCCGGACGTGCTCGAACTCGACTTCTCCGACTTCGCCACGCCGCCGCCTGAGGGCCTGACGACCGCGATCTCCATGGGCGACCGGCTGGGCGACGTTACCGGCATCCTCGACTTCGATTTCACGGACTTGAAGCTCTACGTCACGGACGCGATCACCCCCCGGGCCGACACCACGCCGGTGCGCGAGGTGACGACGATCCAGGCCGACACGCGCGCGCTGACCGTCGCGACCTTCAACGTCGAGAACCTCGATCCGACCGATGGCGCGGCCCGGTTTACGGCCATCGCGCAGGCGATCGCGACCAACCTGAAGGCACCCGACATCCTGACGATCGAGGAGATCCAGGACAACAACGGTGCAGCGGCCGGCGACGGTTCGTCCGCAACCGGCTCGGACGCCTCGCAGACGTGGCAGATGCTGGTCGACGCGGTCAACGCGGCGACAGGGCAGGCATATCGGTGGGTGGACGAGGCGCCGGTCTACAATGCCGAAGGTGGCGAACCGCGCGGCAACATCCGCGTCGGCTTCCTTTACAACACCAACCGCGTCCAGCTGGGCGATCTGCCGGGCAATGCGACGATCACTGAACGGCGGGCCTTTACCGACCGGGTTGGCGACGGTGTACGCGCCGAGGGCGACCTCATCGCGTTCGACGACGGCCTGATCGCGGGCCAGGTGAATACAGCCGACTGGACCAACACACGAAAGTCGCTGCTGGGCGAGTTCACCTTCAACGGCAATGCGGTGTACGTGCTCGCCAATCACCTGCCGTCGAAGGGCGGCAGTGGCACCTTCTGGCAGGTCGACCAGACCTTGCCCGAGGATCCGGAGAACGCTGCCTGGGCGAAACGCAACGAGATCGCCGAAGATCTGTGGTTCATGATGGACACCATCCAGGGCGCGTCCGCGGACAACCGAATCGTCGCGGGCGGCGACTTCAACGAGTTCCAGTTCAACCGCGCAATGGAGGCGGCAGCCGGCCATGTCGACGCGAACGGCGCCGCGCGTTCGGGCGGCGCGCGGTTCGACAACCTGACGCTGACCGAGCTTTCGGAGGCGGAACGCTATACCTACGCCTTCGATGGGCGGGCGCAGGCGATCGACCATGTGGTGGTCGACCAGCAGCTGAGCGCGGTCGCGACCTACGACGTGGTCCACATCAACACCGGCTACAACAGCCGCGGCGGTGCCAATCCGGCGTTGTCCGATCACGATCCGGCGCAGGCGCAGTTCGACTTCCGCTCATTCGGCGAGCTGCTGCGGGGAAGCGCCGCCGCGGAGACGATTGACGGGCTCGGCGGCAATGACCAATTGTTCGGGCTTGGCGGCGTCGATCGCCTGAACGGCGGCATTGGGGACGACCGGATCGAGGGCGGCGGGGGCGCCGATGTGCTGACCGGCGGCGCGGGCGCGGACCTGTTCGTGTTCGGCACGGACCTGGACGGCGCGCGCGACCGGATCACCGACTTCGCCGCGGAAGATGCGATCGTCTCCACCGTGCGCTTCCTTGACGGCAACAACGACGGAATCATCACGCAGGGGCGCAACAAGACCTTCGACTTCGCGCAAGGCGGCAGCCTGACGGTGACCCGCAGTTCGGGTGCGACGGCGACGAGGCTCGCTTTCGAGGGCAGCTACCTCGAAGAAGGCGTGACCTATTACGTCTACGGCTTGCCCGGCACCGCGACGTCCGCAGGGTCGGGGATGCGGGACATGGCGGATATCGTCTGATCGCGTTTTATCCCGCGTCGGTAAAAGAACGTTAACGTCTCTTGACAGGAACCGCAGACGAGAGAAGCATCGTGCTCCAATCACTTAGCGTGGAGCCGGTCGGCTGCCTGTCCATTCTGCCGTTCTGATTCTCCCCTTCGCTTCGGCCATGATGGCGGGAAGTAGCGATGCCATGATCGCGCCATTATGGCGGGGAGTCGATCGCGTGCTCGTCCAGTGCGCGGCGGACGACCCGGCGGCGGGGCGGCGGCTGTGTACGGCGGCTCTCGAGAATTTTCGCCGCGACTCGCCCTGGCCGGTCGCGGCACACGCGGATGTTCCCGTGCCAGAACGGCGCGACGTGATCGTCCGGCTACGCATCGCTGCCGGCGTGCTGCTGGTGTCGGTCGAGCGCGGTGTCGTTGTCGACGAGAGCGAGGGCATGCTCGTCGGGAGCCCCGTGCCGCTGGCCGCGACCGACGCGGCAACTCTGGCCATGTCGGTGGAAAAGGGACTGGACCGGTCGCTGCCATGGCGTCATCATCGGCGTATGGCGGGCCGATCACCCCGCTAAGATGATCTATTATAACAGCAAACACCAGGGAGACTAATCGATGTCCGATCTCATGCTCGCGGAGCATCCAGCCGCCTGCAACTGCCCCGGCTGCGGGGGCGGTATTGATGATCCCGATGCGATGTCGCTCGATCCGTCTGCTGGTCAGACCTATGCGGGCAAGCCGATCTGGAACATCACGACCGTCGAGTCGAACCTGAACCGGTCGGGATGGGACTGGTACACCAACAATTACGGCGAGCTCAACGACGGCGTCCTCAATTACGGCTTCTGGCTGAACTACGAGGAGCTGGCGAACAGCTATTACGTCAACGCCACGGGTACGATCGCGTTCGATGAAGCCTTCTACGCCGAGGACTTTTCACCGTTCACCGCCGGACAGCAGGCGATAACGCGCGCCAGCGTCGGCCTCTGGGACGAATTGGTTTCGATCTCGTTCCGTGAGACCAAGTCCGGTAACGCCGACCTCACCTACGCCAATACGTTTACCGGTGGCGCGCAGGCCTATGCCTATCTGCCGTTCGGCAACATCTTCGACAGCTTCTACGAGGAGAACGGCGACTTCGAGGATGTCGGGCGGCTGAGCGGCGACGTGTGGATCGACGGCTTCGTCGCGTCCAACTTCTTCCCGCTTGCAGACAGCTATTACGCGAAGCTGACCATGATCCACGAGACCGGACACTCGCTCGGCCTCAGCCATCCGGGCGACTATGACGCGCTCGACGACGATGATGGCGACGGCGTTCCCGATCCGATCACCTATGCCAACGACGCTGCGTATGCGCAGGATTCGCTGCAATATTCGGTGATGAGCTATTTCGATGCCTACGAGACGGGCGCGCAGCACATCGACTGGTCACTGCTCAACTTCGGCTATGCCGCGACGCCGCTGATCCACGACATCGCTGCCATTCAGGCGATCTATGGCGCCGATACGACCACTCGGACGGGCAACACGGTGTATGGCTTCAACTCGACCGCGGGCCGCGCCGAATACGACTTCACTCAGAACAAGCGTCCGATCGTCGCGGTATGGGATGCGGGTGGCACCGACACGCTCGACTTCTCGGGCTGGAACACCCCGTCGACGATTGACCTGAACGAGGGCGCTTTCTCTTCGGGCGGCGGCATCACCGAGTTTTTGACGCTGGAGCAGGTCAACGCCAATCGCGCCGCGCTCGGGTTCGCGCCGCGCAGCCAGGCCACCTACGAATTCTACGAGGAATTGCGAGCGCAACTGGAGCTGGAGAGCCCGCTCTTCACCGACAACATATCGATCGCCTATGGCGCCATCATCGAGAATGCGATCGGTGGCGGCGGCAATGACCGTCTGGTCGGTAACCAGGTCAATAACGTGCTGACCGGCAAGGGCGGCGCCGACCTGTTCGAGATCCGTAACGCGGGGGTTTCGGGCAGCGACCGTATCGCCGATTTCGGGCGCTCGGACGTGCTGGCGGTCAACAAAACGCTCGTCGACAACAACAACGACGGGATCATCACCTGGAGCGGGACCCTGACCGTCGATCCAAGCGACGGCGACAAGGTGACCTTCACCGGACTTTCCGGCAGCTCGGGTCTGCGTTTGCTCGGTTCGGAAGACGGCCTCACTTATTACGGGGCTTCGACCGCACGCCCGATCGCCAAGTCGGGGCAGAAGGTGTTCGAGAGCAAGATCGGCAACGATACGCTGAACGGATCGAGCAGCGCGACGGTGCGGGACGTCTTTTTCTTCGACACCGGCAATGCTGCGCCCGGACAGGGCAATGATCGCGTCAACCTGACCACGCGCGACATCCTGGTGACCACGACGAAAATCGCGGACAATAACGATGACGGCGTCATCCAGTTCGGCAGTTCGCTCGGGCTGGCGGGCAACGGTGGCTCGGTGCAGCTCACCAACGGCACAGCGGCGTTGAGCTCGATCGAATATGACGGCAGCCTGACTAAGAATGGCGTGACCTATTACGTCTACAGCAATATCGGGTCGACTGCGGGACTGGCCGATCTGAGCGTCTGATCGCATGACGCTACCGGACTTATGCCCCCGCGCTGCGTGCGTGGGGGCATATGTGCGATCGCCGTCGGCGAAGCCCATAGGTTGAAAATGCCCGTTGCGCGCTTGGTTCCGAAGAGGATCCGCCGCGCCTTGGGGGCGACGATCTCATCCCGAATGGCACGAGCGTGCGGCGGCAGCTCTCGGCGATGCTCCGAGGGGCGGCGTTCCGTCGCGTGCGTCATCGGCCAGTGCCTGATAATACTTGGGCGAGAAACGAAACGAGCCGGTGCATTCGACCTGTGCGCGTCCGTACTTGCACCTTTCACGGTACGGTAGAGCGATTTGGTTGATCGTGCGTGCATGCCGCGACCAGTCTCAGCGACTGACTGTACGGCAAGTCTAAACGGCTTGCCGCCCTCGCCGCCGCTGTCGGCCGTCTAGCATCCGAAGAGCCGAGTCTGTCCCACCGCTCGCCTAATTCGGCGAGCGGTGGGGCTTGGCATCCCTCAGCCGTTCGATCCGACGACGCCGATCGCGCCATAATCGAGCACATAGCCGACGTCCGGATCGTTTCGAATGGTTTCCCAGGCCTGCTTCATGCCGTCGACCAATTGATGTCGTCTTAAACGAGAACCGCGCCGGGCGACGCGACGCGTTTGAACGCTTCGTGGTAGCGGACGGTGGCTGCGCCTTCGTGAAAACCGTCGACGAACGCGAGATCGACGCGGCCCGCACGCTTCGGGGTTTGGTCCGGCGCGTCCGCGAAGTCGCCGACGACGACCTCCGCGGGCATCTGGAGTTGCTCGAATCCATTGGCGGCGAGAACGGCCTTGGATGGCGCACCCTCCATGGTGAGCAGGGCGCCGCGACGTTCGGGCGATGCGGCGAACCAAGGCCGCTCCCATGCGCCGAGCATCTCCTGCGATGCGAGCAGTTCCGCCCGCCTTTTCTCGATGGCGAGCGCGCTCGCCTCGGCCGCTTCGGACAAGCTCGTGCGCGCGATCGCATTTTGCAGGTCGTTGCCGCGGCCGACTATGCGGCTTCCCGGCCCCGATTGCGAAGCCTCGCCGCTGCCGCGAGTCAGCCCTGTGCAGCCCTGATCGTCCCGATCGTTTCCCGCCACATCGCTTCGCTAAGCCCGTTGCTCCGCCGGCCGCCGTGGCCAGTCGGGCGCGGAAATTGGCAGAGGCGGCGGAGTCCAGCAGCGCTGCGATGTTGCCGCGCCATGCCGCCTCGTCACCCAGTTTGACGCTCAGCGTGCGGGCACCGTAATCCGCCATCGATTCGTTGTACTTGTGCGACCAGCCGACCGCGAGTGCGGGCACCGCGTTGGACAGCGCGCTGACCAGGCCGTGAAAACGCGATGACACGATCAGCTCGGCGGCCGCGATCGCAGCCTTGGTGTCGAGCGGGGAGGGCAAGT
>NZ_DASVTL010000083.1:0-2833 GCF_036387595.1 Sphingomonas sp. | reverse complement strand
GCTGGTGCGGTCGGGACAGTGGAAGGGCTGGAGCCCCGGCGGGATGCTCGGCCACCGCATCGGCGGCAAGGCGCTCGGCATCGTCGGCATGGGGCGGATCGGCCAGGCGGTGGCGCTGCGCGCGCGCGCGTTCGGGCTGTCGATCCATTATCACAATCGCAACCGCCTGCCCGCGGTGCTGGAGGCGCAGCTCGCCGCGACGTGGCACCCGTCGCTCGACGGAATGCTGGCGGCGGTCGATATCCTGACCATCCACACCCCGCGCAACGCCGATAGCGAGAATTTGCTGGACCGCCGCCGCATCGCCCTGCTGCGGCCGAACGTCTATCTGATCAACGCCAGCCGCGGCGGGATCGTCGACGAGGAAGCACTGGTCGACGCGCTGGAGGCCGGGCGGCTCGCCGGCGCCGGCCTCGACGTCTGGACCCACGAGCCGCAGATCGACCCGCGCCTGCTCGCGCTGCCGAACGTCGTCATGACCCCGCACATGGGCTCCGCCACTTACGAAGGTCGCGTCGCATCGGGGGAGAAGGTGATCCTCAACATCCGGATGTGGGCCGACGGCCACCGCCCGCCGGATCAGGTGCTGGAGGGGTGGGTTTAGTTTCGTCTTCGATCAGGACCGATCACCCTCACCCTTCCGCGGCTTTGCCACTCCCTCTCTCTCCCACAGGGAGAGGAAAAGACGCCGAAGGCG
The DNA here is from genome assembly GCF_036387595.1 of Sphingomonas sp. Classification (GTDB taxonomy): domain Bacteria; phylum Pseudomonadota; class Alphaproteobacteria; order Sphingomonadales; family Sphingomonadaceae; genus Sphingomonas. The sequence continues at coordinate 2,136 of NZ_DASVTL010000083.1, read as the reverse complement.
GCAAAGGGTGAGGCTGAGCATCTGTGATCTCAGCCGACGTTAGTTCCTTTCACCCAGCAGCTTACGAACCCGCTCCACCCTATGCATGCGCCCATGCAACACCGCGGCGATCCCGATCACGTCCGGCTCCAGCTTACGCCAGTAGACGAAATGGCTACGGTAAGTTCTTACATAGCCCTCGACCGGGAAGGTCGCAGGGATCATTCGGCCGGTCGCGCGGCCATCGGCGATATCCTGAAACAGATCGTAGAGTCCGCGGACATAAGCCTCCGCTTGAGCTTCGCCCCAGTGGTCGGCCGTGTAGATGTATATATCTTCTATCTGAACCGCGGCGGTATCGTCGATCCGGACTTTAGCCATGCATGCGGCGCTTGGCGCGGGCGATCACCTCGTCCGCGGTAACTTCCTTGTACGCACTGTCCGGTGTGGAAAACGCGCGGACGAGTTCGGCCTTCAGATCCTGAAAACGCTCCTCCTCGATCCGCGCAAGGTCGCGGCGGATAAGGTCGCGGACATATTCGCTGACATTCTCGTAACGCCCGTCGTCGCCGACGCTCTCGGCGACATGGTCGCCGAGCGATCCGGAAACCCGAACATTCAAGGTCATCGACTGCGGCATAGAACCTCCGTCCACAAGATGAGGGATTTTGTGGACGAAAACAACCCGATCAATCCCCCGTCAGGATCCGGTCCACCAGCTGCTTCACGGTCGGCACGAACCCGTTCGAATAGAACGGATCGCGCTTGAAGTTGTACGCCGCGTGCCCCGCGAACATCAGGTTCTGGTCGATGTCGCCGCCATGCGCGATGTCCTGCAGCGTCTTCTGGATGCAGAAGGAGCGCGGATCGGCGAGGCGTCCGGTCGAGTTGGTCTCGGTGTCCGCCCAGCTCGAGAACGAGCATTGCGACAGGCAGCCCATGCAATCGGCCTGGTCCTTGCGGATCATGCCCTTTTCCTGCGGGCTGACGAAGACCAGCGTGTTGTCGGGCGTCTTCAGTGCGTCGGTGTGCCCCTCGCCGAACCATTGCCGGGCCAGCAGCAGGTCGTTGCGCGTCACCCAGAAGTTCTTGCCCTTCACCCCGACATCGAGCTGGAAGACGTGATCCCCCGCCTCCTGCGTCGAGAACGCGATCTGGCGGATCGAGCGGGCTTCCAGGCTGCGCAGAAACGGATTGCGGACCGCGCTCGAATAGAAGCCGGTCGGCGAGAATTTGTGCAGCAGCACCTCGCCTTCCTCGATCGTCGTCAGCCGGTCCTTCCAGCCTTGCGGGATCGGGCTTTCCTGGGTCAGCAGCGGGCGGGTGCCATATTGAAACGCGATCGCGCCCAATTCGGGGTTGTCGATCCAGTCGTTCCAGTCGCGCAGATACCAGACGCCGCCCGCCATCACGATCGGCACGTCGTCGGAAATGCCGCCCTCGCGCATCACCTCGCGCAGTTCCTTCACGCGCGGATACGGATCCTGCGGCTTCAACGGGTCCTCGGCGTTGGACAGGCCGTTATGCCCGCCCGCCAGCCATGGATCCTCATAGACCACCGCCGCCAACCATTCCGCGGCCTTCGAATAGGCGCGCTTCCACAATGCGCGGAATGCCCGGCCGGAGCTGATGATCGGCAGGTAATGGACGTTGTACGACGCCGCGATCTCACTCAGCTTGTACGGCATGCCGGCGCCGCAGGTGACCCCGGCGACCATCCCGCGGGTGCGTTCGAGCACGCCGTGCAGCACGCGCTGCGCCCCGCCCATTTCCCACAACACGTTGATGTTGATCGCGCCGCGGCCGCCCGAGATGTCGAACGCGCGCTTGACCTGCTGGACCGCGCCTTCGATCGCGTATTCGACCAGTTCCTCGTGGCGTTCGCGGCGGGTAAGCGCGCGATAGACCTGCGGAATGATCTTGCCTTCGGGATCGTAGCTGTCGGCGTTGACGGCGGACACGGTGCCGATGCCGCCCGCGGCGGCCCAGGCACCGGCGGACGCGTGATTGGTCGCCGCGACGCCCTTGCCGCCTTCGACGAGCGGCCAGACCTCGTGGCCATTGTACAGGATCGGCTTCAGGCCCTTGAACACGGCGTCGCATACCCCTTTGGCGAAAACACGCTTTGCTATAGCGCCTGGATGCCGGGTTGCGAGC
>NZ_DASVTL010000082.1:0-11022 GCF_036387595.1 Sphingomonas sp. | reverse complement strand
CCCGGCTCGGTCGATGCCGCCGCCTCGCCAAGGACTTCGAACGCACCACAGCCAGCGCCGCAGCCTGGCTCATCCTCGCTCACATTCGAACCCTCTCCAGACGCCTCGCGCGAATGGGAAACTTATGAGCCAGGCTCTCAGATGGCATTGAGCGAAGTCGAAATGTCGTCTCGAAGGGCCCTCCGAGGCGCTGAGGGGTGTTCAAGATACCGTTTCGACAGGCTCGGCGGCTCCTACGGATCAGTCTCAAGTCATCACGCTCCTGGACGCGCTGTCCTACAGGCCGGCGACGTGCCAGAACCGGCGACATGGCTGGCATCCGATCAGGTCAACCGCGTCATGCCGGCGCTTTCGAATACGGACCAACGTCGCGGGGGCCACTGCGCTTCGAACGTAGCGTGCGGTTCGTCCGGTTTGGAACCCGCGGTACGCTGGCGAGGGAGGCGCCCCCGCCCTCGCGATTCGGCAAATGCCGGCGGAGGCCTACCGCCCCTTTTCCAGGCTCTTCCTGGCCTGGCCCCGCTCCGCCGTCCCGATCTTGCCGTCCTTGTCGGCATCGTAGCGCGCGAAGGTCGCCGCGAGCAGCGCCTGCGCCTCGGGCTCGGTCACCTTGCGGTTCTTGTCCGCGTCCGCCCGCGCGAACCACAGCGCGCCCAGCTTCTTGGCGATGGCGGGATCCTTGCTCGCACCGATCCGCATCTTCACGGTGCGCGCCTGCACCTCCGCCAGCGACAGCGTGCCGTCCTTGCTGGTGTCGGTGGCGACGAACTCGCGCGAGAATTTGGCCGCCGCGGACGCCCTGGTCTCCTGCGCGACGGCGGGGGTGGCGACACCGGCGGCAACGCCGGCGATGAACAGAATACGGATCACGATACTATCTCCTGCAAGGCACCGCGCCTAACCGCGCCCGCCTGCATCGCGGATGAATGCGCGCGCTTGCACCTGCGTTCCCCATTGCATAGGGCGCGGCCAAACCGACGCCGGAAGGATGCCCCATGCGCGAAGACATCAACAAGGTCGTGCTGGCCTATTCCGGCGGCCTCGACACCTCGGTCATCCTGAAATGGCTGCAGCAGAATTACGGGTGCGAGGTCGTCACCTTCACCGCCGACCTCGGTCAGGGCGAGGAATTGGAGCCGGCGCGCGCCAAGGCCGAGATGATGGGGGTCAAGCCCGAACACATCTTCATCGACGATCTGCGCGAGGAATTCGTATCCGATTACGTCTTCCCGATGATGCGCGCCAACGCGCTGTACGAGGGGCTGTACCTGCTCGGCACGTCGATCGCGCGGCCCTTGATCGCCAAGCGCCAGATCGAGATCGCGAGGGAAGTCGGCGCCGATGCGGTCAGCCACGGCGCGACGGGCAAGGGCAACGACCAGGTCCGCTTCGAACTCGGCTATTACGCGCTCGCCCCCGATATCAAGGTCATCGCCCCCTGGCGCGAATGGGATCTGACCAGCCGCACCAAGCTGATCGAATTCGCCGAGGCGCACCAGATCCCGGTCAGCAAGGACAAGCGCGGCGAGGCGCCCTTCTCGACCGACGCCAACCTCCTCCACACCTCGTCCGAGGGCCTCGTTCTCGAAGACCCCTGGGCCGAGGTGCCCGATTATGTCTATTCGCGCACGCTCAGCCCGGAGGACGCACCCGACGCGTCCGAATCGATCACCATCGACTTCGAACGCGGCGATCCGGTCGCGGTGAACGGCGAGGGGCTGTCGCCCGCGTCGCTGCTGGCCCGGCTCAACGACCTCGGCCGCACCCACGGCATCGGCCGGCTCGACCTGGTGGAAAACCGCTTCGTCGGCATGAAGAGCCGCGGCATGTACGAGACGCCGGGCGGCACCATCCTCCACCTCGCCCACCGCGCGATCGAGCAACTGACGCTGGACCGCGGCGCCGCGCATCTGAAGGACGAACTGGCGCCGCGCTATGCCGAACTGCTCTACAACGGCTTCTGGTTCAGCCCCGAACGCGAGATGCTCCAGGCCGCGATCGACCACAGCCAGACCAAGGTCGCCGGCACTGTCCGCCTGAAACTGTACAAGGGCGGGGTGCATGTGACGGGCCGCAAATCGCCCTACAGCCTCTATAGCGAAAAGGTCGTGACCTTCGAGGACGACCAGGGCGCCTACGACCAGCGCGACGCGGCCGGCTTCATCAAGCTCCAGGCACTCAGGCTGCGGCTGCTCGGGCGGCGGGATCGCTGATAGCGGGGAAGACGCTTTCGATCAGCCGCCGGAAGCGGATTAGGTTTTTCTAAACCATCCTCGTTCATCCCTGCCCCACCGCATCAGGGGGCAGGTATGGCCAAGGCAGTCGACGTAGCGATCATCGGGGCGGGTCCGGCCGGGCTGACGGCGGCGTATCTGCTCGGCAAGGCCGGTTTCTCGGTCACCGTCATCGAGCGCGACGCGACGTATGTCGGCGGCATCAGCCGCACCGTCGAGCACGAGGGCTTTCGTTTCGACATCGGCGGCCACCGCTTCTTCTCGAAATCCAGGGAGGTGGTCGATCTCTGGAACGAACTGCTCCCGGACGACTTCATCGAACGCCCCCGGATGAGCCGCATCTATTACGAAGGCCGCTTCTACAGCTATCCGCTGCGCGCGTTCGAGGCGCTGCGCAATCTGGGACTGTGGCGGTCGTCGCTGTGCATGGCGAGCTTCGGCCTTGCCAAGGCTTTCCCGAAGAAGGACGTCCGCAGCTTCGAGGATTGGGTCGTCAACCAGTTCGGTCGCAAGCTGTATTCGATCTTCTTCAAGACCTATACCGAGAAGGTCTGGGGCATGCCGTGCACCGAAATGTCCGCCGACTGGGCGGCGCAGCGGATCAAGGGCCTCAGTCTCGGCGCGGCCGTATTCGATGGCGTGAAACGCTCGCTCGGCCTCAACAAGCGCCCCAATAACGGCATGCAGGCCAAGACGCTGCTCGAAAACTTCCGCTATCCGCGGCTCGGCCCCGGCATGATGTGGGAGGCGGCGCGCGACCGCGTGCTCGATCACGGCAACCGGGTGCTGATGGGGCATGCCCTCAAACAGCTGGCGCAAAGCGGCGACGGCTGGCGGATGACCGCGACGACCAGCGACGGCACGACCGTCGCGATCGACGCAACGCATGTCATCAGCAGCGCGCCGATGCGCGAACTCGCCACCCGGCTCCACCCGTTGCCGGCCGCGCTCCCCCAGGCCTCGGCCCTGCGATACCGCGACTTCCTGACCGTGGCGCTGACCATCCGTTCCCCCGATCTGTTTCCCGACAATTGGATTTACATCCACGATCCCAAGGTCAAGGTCGGCCGCGTCCAGAACTTCCGCAGCTGGTCGCCCGAAATGGTCCCCGATCCCGCCATCGCTTGCGTCGGTCTCGAATATTTCTGCTTCGAGGGCGACGGATTGTGGTCGGCGAGCGACGCCGAACTGGTGGCGCTGGCGACCCGTGAAATGGCGCTTCTCGGCCTGTGCAGCGCCGACCAGGTCACCGGCGGCACCGTCGTTCGCCAGGAAAAGGCCTATCCCGTCTATGATGAGGACTATGCCGCCAACGTCGCCGCGGTGGCACGCGAGCTGGAGGCCCGCTACCCGACGCTCCACCTCGTCGGTCGCAACGGCATGCACCGCTATAACAATCAGGATCACGCGATGATGACCGCGATGCTGACGGTCCGCAACATCCTGGCCGGTGCCCGCGTCCACGATGTCTGGGCCGTCAACGAGGATGCGGAATACCACGAAGCCGGCCGCGAAGGCAGTGTCGAAGGCAGCATTGAAGGCGGGGCGCTGTCGTCGCTGCGCGCAGTGCCCGAGCGCCTGCCCGAGACGCACCCGAAGGCTCGTCGCGCGGCGTGACGCCGATGCCGCTGTCGCGCGCGATCCCGATCGCCTGGCTGCTCGCGGCGGCGATGCTGTGCCTCGTGCTCAGGCCGCTGATCGCGGACATGATCTTTTCCGATCCCGACGACGCGATGCGACTCCTCCAGGTCCGCGACTGGATGGACGGGCAGAGCTGGTGGGATGTCGGTCAGCACCGGCTGAACGGCGGCGATTTCCCGATGCACTGGTCGCGGCTGGTCGATCTGCCGCTGGCCGCGGTAATGCTGGTCTTCGATCCGCTCGTCGGTCGAACGGCCGCGACGCGTATCGCGATGGTCGTCGTGCCGTTGACGACCCTGCTCGCGATCATGGCGACCGCCGCGCATCTGACCCGCAGGCTGGCGGGTGAGGAACAGGCGCGGCTGGCGATGCTGCTGGCCGCGCTCGCGGTGCCGCTGATCTACCAGGTGCGGCCGATGCGCATCGATCATCACGGGTGGCAGATCGCGCTGGCGCTTGCCGCCACCGTGGCGCTCGTCACGCGTCCGACGGCAGGTGGCGGCGCAATGGCCGGCCTTGCGCTGGCGGCGCTCGTGACGATTTCCCTCGAAGGACTTCCCATCGCGGCGCTCATCGCCGGTGTCGCCGCGCTCGCCTGGGCGAGCGAGCCGCATCGGCGCGGGTTCGTGAAGGCGCTGGTCGTCAGCCTGTTTGCGGGGGCGGCAGCGCTCCACCTGGCGACGCGTGGGCCGTTCTGGCTGACGTCTGCTTGCGACGCCATTTCGCCCGCTTGGCTGGTGATGCTCGGAATCGCCGCGGCCGCGGTGCTGCTGACCACGCACCTGCGGCTGGCGAGTCCATTCGCGCGCATCGCAGCCCTTGCGACCGGGGGCGCGGCCGCGGTTGCCTCGCTGCTGGTCATCGCACCCGAATGCGCGCGCGGCCCCTTCGCTACGCTCGATCCGCTGGTCCGCACGATATGGTATGACAGCGTCCAGGAGGGCTTGCCGCTCTGGCACCAGTCGCTTGGCTGGGCGGTAATGACCGTCGCGCTCCCGATCGTCGGCCTTTTCGGCACCGTCCGGGCCTTGCGGCGGAGCACGGGCGAAGCCAGAACCCGGTGGCTGCTGATGCTGGCGGTGCTCCTGCCCGCAACCCTGCTGTCGTGCCTGGTGAACCGCGCCGGCGCGACCGCGAACGCCCTGGCACTGCCCGGTGCCGCATCGCTGCTGATGCTCATGCTGCTGCGCGCCCGCGCCGTGCCCGGCTTCCTGCCGCGCGTCGGCGCGACGGCGGCGGCGCTGGTCGTCGCATCGCCGGGGCTGGCGGCAGGCGGCGCGCTCGCCATCGCTCGCCTGGTGTCGCCCCCTGTCCAATCCTTGCCGATGGCGAACGGGTCGATACGTCAGCCCTGCGAGACCTTTGCCGATGTCCGGGCGCTCGGCCGCTTGAGCGCAGGCGTGGTGTTCCTGCCGATCGACGTGACCCCCGAACTCATCGCGACGACCCGACACACGGCGATCGCCGGCGGATATCACCGCAATGCCGCTGCCATGCACAAGGTGCTGGCCTCGTTCACGGGAACGCCCGAACAGGCGGAGGCCATCGTCCGCCGGGCGGGTGCTACCTATGTCGCCGGCTGCCCCGGATTCAGCGAGACCAACCTCTATCGCTATTACGCGCCCCGCGGCTTCTGGGCACGTCTCGAGCGCGGCGAACGGTTCGATTGGCTGCGCCCGATCGCCATGTCCGGCTCGCCGGTACTCGTCTGGCGGGTCGTCCGCACAGCTGCACCCTTGCCGCGAGCCATGCCTCGCTCCTAGGGTGCGGCATGCAGGGGGAACTTCACTGGTGGCAGACGCGCGCCTTTGTCGCGGCGATGGCGCTGGCGGCGATCGTGCCCCTGCTCTGGCCCGACATTCCGCCGCTCGTCGATCTGCCCGGCCACATGGGCCGCTACCGCGTCCAGGTGGCGATCGGATCGCATCCCGAACTGGCCGATTGGTATGATTTCCGCTGGCAGCTGATCGGCAACCTCGGCATCGATCTGCTCGTAATCCCTTTGGAGCGCGTCTTCGGGCTGGAACTCGCGGTCAAGCTGATCGTCGTCGCCATCCCCGCACTCACCGTCAGCGGGCTGCTCTGGATCGCGCGTGAGGTTCACGGGCGCATCCCGGCGACCGCGCTGTTCGCCCTGCCGCTCGCCTATAGCTACCCTTTCCAGTTCGGCTTCGTGAACTTCGCGCTCGCCATGGCGCTGGCGCTCAATCTGTTCGCGCTCTGGCTGCGGATGGCCCGGGCCGGCCAGCTCAACCTGCGCGCGCTCGTCTTCGTGCCCGCCTCCTGCCTGCTGTGGCTGTGCCACACCTTCGGCTGGGGGGTACTCGGGGTGCTCGCCTTTTCCGCCGAGATGATCCGCCAGCACGATGCCAGTCGGGGGGGCGGGGGGCGACGCTGGTTCGACGCCTGGTTCCGTGCCGCGCTCGGCTGCATCCCGCTGGCGCTGCCGATGGCGTTGATGATCTTCTGGCGATCGGGCGATCACGTCACCGGCCAGACCACCGACTGGTTCAACTGGCGGCAGAAATTCAACTACATCGCCATGGTCCTGCGCGATCGCTGGATGGCGTGGGACATGGCGTCGGCGACGGTCCTGTTCCTGATCCTGTTCAAGGGCGTGCGCGACGAGCGGATCGAATATTCGCGGCAGCTCGGGCTGTCGGCGCTGTTCCTGCTGATCGTGTTCGTGCTCCTGCCGCGCATCGTCTTCGGCTCGGCCTATGCCGACATGCGGCTCGCCCCTTTCATGCTCGCGATCGCCGTGATCGCGCTGCGGCCACGGCGCGGGCTGTCGTTCCGCGGCGCGGCGACCTTTGCCGCCCTCGGCCTCGCCTTCTTCGGCGCGCGTCTCGTCGGGACCACGGTCAGCTACTGGCTCTACGACCGCGAATACGACCGTGTCCTGACCGCGCTGGACCATGTGCCGCAGGGCGCGCGGGTAGTGACGTTCGTCGGACGGCGCTGCCAGGACGACTGGACCTACTCGCGCCTCGAACACGTCTCCGCGCTGCTGCTCGAACGCAAGCTGGCCTATACCAACGATCAATGGTCGATGGCGGGCGGCCAGTTGCTGACCGTGAAATATGGCGCGGCGCAAGGGTTCGCGCACGATCCGTCGGAGATCGTCACCGATGTCCGCTGCCGCGGCGAATGGTGGCGGCCGGTGGCGTGGGCGCTCGCCGCCTTCCCGCGCCATGCCTTCGATTATGTCTGGCTGCTCAACCCGCCGCCTCACGATCCCGCCCTGGTGCGCGGACTGACCCCGATCTGGCGCAGCGGCCGCGATGTCCTCTACCGCGTCGACGATCGGTCGGTGCGGTTCACCCTGCGGAACGGCGTCATCTCCCCCAGATAGTCGCTTTCGACCGCCACCGCCGCCCGCTCGCGCAGCAGGAAATCGGCGACTGCGCGGCGGAAGTTGGCGTCGGGGATGTAATGCGCCGAATAGGTCGTCACCGGCGCATAGCCGCGCGCCAGCTTGTGCTCGCCCTGCGCCCCCGCCTCCACCGTCGTCAGCCCGCGCGCGATCGCGGCGTCGATCGCCTGATAGTAACAGAGTTCGAAATGCAGGAACGGCACCTCTTCGGTCGCACCCCAATAACGGCCATAGAGCGTATCGTCGCCGATCAGGTTCAACGCTCCCGCGATCGGCACCCCGTCGCGCTCCGCCAGGATCAGCAGCACCCGCTCGCCCAGCGCCTTCCCCAGCAGCGGGAAGAACCCTCGGGTCAGATAGGGCCGCCCCCACTTCCTGTCGCCCGTATCCTGATAGAAGCGCCAGAACGCATCCCAATGGCGTGGTTCGATCGCATTGCCGCTCAGATGGCGGATCGTCAGCCCGTCGACCGCGGCGGCGCGCTCCTTTCGGATCGCCTTGCGCTTGCGGCTCGTCAGGTCGTCCAGAAACGCGTCGAAATCGGCATAGCCGCGATTGGTCCAGTGGAATTGCGTCCCCGTGCGGATCAGCCACCCCGCCGCCTCGAACAAAGGCACCTGGGACGCTGCGACGAATGTCGCATGCGCCGAGGACAGATCGTTCTGATCCACCACCGCCTGTACCGCGGCAAGCAGGGCGGGTGCCTTGCGCGTGTCGCGCAGCAGCAGCCGTGGCCCGGGCACCGGCGAGAACGGCGAAGCGATCTGGAGCTTGGGATAATAAGCGCCGCCGGCCCGCGTCCAGGCATCCGCCCAGCCATGATCGAAGACATATTCGCCCTGGCTATGACTCTTCACATAGGCTGGCGCGATCGCCGCCGCCCGTCCGTCCGCGCCGTCGAGGACGATCGGCAACGGCTGCCACCCCGATCGCGCGCCGACACTGCCGGCGGTCTCCAACGCCGCGAGAAAGGCATGGCCGACGAACGGATTGCCCGTCCCCGCACACGCATCCCACTCCGCGGCCGGTATCGTGGCGACACCATCGGCGAGGCGGACGACGACGGCGTTCATGCGGTCCCGCTCACCCTCACCTTTCGGCACTTCGCGCCTCTTCTCTCTGCCTCTGGTAGAGGGAAGGAGGGGCGAAGCCGCGGAAGGGAGAGGGCGACCCAAGCATGAATAGGAGGTGCCTAATCCGCCAACGCCACGATCGCGTCGATCTCCACCGCCGCCCCCAGCGGCAGCACCGGAACGCCGACCGCGGAGCGCGCATGCCGCCCGGCATCGCCGAACAACGCGACCATCAGTTCCGACGCGCCGTTCGCCACCTTCGGCTGATCGGTGAAATCGGCCGCGGAATTGACGAAGACCCCGAGCTTCACGATCCGCCCCACCCGCGACAGATCGCCCAGATGCTTCTTCAACTGCGCAACGATCATCAGCCCGCATGCCTGCGCGGCACGCTGCCCCGCCGCCAGATCGACATCCTCGCCCAGCCGCCCGGTCACGAGCGTTCCGTCGATAAAGGGCAATTGCCCCGACAGATGGAGCAGGCCCCCCGCCTCGACGACGGGCACATAGGCGGCGACCGGCGCAGCGGCCTCCGGAAGCGAAAGCCCCAATTCGGCGAGGGCGCGGTCGATACGGTCGGTCATGCGGTCTCCTGCATTAGGCGGTCGGACGCGGGCAGCCCCGCGGCGAAGCGATCGGCGATCCACGCCTGCGCCTGGCGCCAGTCGTCGATCCGCGCGTGGGCATGCGGCGCGGCGGCGACATGCGGCGCCAGAGTGGGTTCGGACACCATGTGCAGCCGGTGGACGTCAGGCGCGTGGCGGGCGACCGATTCGTGATGCACCGCCAGATCGTCGACGAACACCGTCACGGGCGCGCCGTGTTCGGCAACCAGCCTGGCGACCGGCGCGCCTTTGCCGCCCTGATTGCATTCGACGCGGTAGTGGATGCCGAAGGCGGCGAGCTGTTCGATCCGGGGCACGCGGCAGGCGTCTTGTAAATTGGTCAGCACGACGACGTCGGCGATGTCCGCCAGCGCCGCCAAGGCCTCGCGCGCGTGCGGCACCAATGTCTGGCGCGCCATTTCGGCAGGGAAGAAGCCGTGGAGCATCCCCCACATCTCCTCGGTGGTCAGCGGCGCACCGCCGTCGCGGCGCTTCATCCGGTCCGCCCATTCGCCGGCGCCGATCTGGAAGTCTATATCGTGCGCTTCGCCCAGCCACGTCCCGAAATGGGACACCATATGGAGCAGCACCTCATCGCAATCGGTAATCAGCAGCGGCTTCATGACGGCTCCAGCATAAGGTGCGCGCGCACCAGCGAAGCAGGAGCGACGCCCAATTCCTCGGCACAGGCCAGCAGATCGGGCTCATGCCCTTCCAGAAAGCCGAGCGCGGCGGACAACACCGCCGGATCGCTCACCCGCGCGCGCAAATCGCCCGGCGTCAGCCCGGTGACCGACAGCAGCCGCAGCGCCCGGTCCGGCTCCGCCAGCGTCCAGACGAGCGCACGGAGCGCCAGATCGGTCGCGTCATCATTTGTGTCGGCTGGCCGCATTGCCTATCGTCGGTCCTCATCGCCTTCAGGAGGCCCCGGCGTGGCAAAAAGGGTGCTCGTTGTCGAGGACAACGAACTGAACCTAAAACTTTTCTGCGACCTCCTCAGGGCGCATGAATATATCTGCGAACCGGTCCGCGACGGCCGGGAGGCCGTGGCACGCGCGCGAGAATTCGCGCCCGATCTGGTCGTGATGGACATCCAGATGCCGCACGTCACCGGCTACGATCTGATCCTGGAGCTGAAGGCCGACGCGACGCTGAAGGTCATCCCGGTCATGGCGGTCACCGCCTATGCCGGCCGCGACGACGAGGAGCGCATCCGCGCCGCGGGTGCGGCCGCTTACGTGTCCAAGCCCATCAGCCTGGCCCGCTTCATGGACACCGTGGGCGGACTGGTCTGAGCCGCACCGCAAGCCGTTTTGCCGCTGTCCTACAGCGTGCGCGCCATGCCACCAGGGCGACGACTCGGCACCGGCCGTGCCCCCTCTTTCTCATCTGCGCGAATCTTCAGGGTGTGATGACTTGATATCGATCCGTTCGTCCTCAGAGCCTGGCTGAAAAGAGTTGAGTGATCTCGGTGGGTTGTGATTCCGTCGCGCTTGCGAGGCGACGATGGAGGCACACATGTCCTGGACCGAGACTACGCGGCGGGATCATGCCCGCGCGGGGCTGCGCTATGCAAGCGATCTGACGGATGCGGAGTGGCGGCTGGTCGTGCCGCTGCTGCCGAAACGATCACGCTGGGGGCGGCCACCCGTGGTCGACCTGCGAGTGGTGCTGGAGGCTTTGCTCTACATGGCCTCGACCGGCTGCCAGTGGCGCGCGCTGCTGAAGGACTTTCCGCCGCGCTCCACGGTCCAGGGCTACTTCTACCGCTGGCAGCGCGGTCTGGCAGGGGATCGCAGACGCGCTCGACGGTCGGGCGCGTCGTTTGGCTGGGCGCGGTGCCGAGCCCACGGTCTGCATCATCGACAGCCAGAGCGCGCAGACCACCGAGAGCGGCGGCCCGCGAGGGTTGGATGCGGCCAAGAGGGTGAAGGGGCGCAAACGGCACATCGTGGGACTGTCGGGATTTCCGTGTGCGGGCGGGCATAATGGGTGTGAGGAGTTCCCCCTATGTCACGACGCAAAGAGCCTGCGATACCGAACGAGTTGCTGGACCAGTTGCTGGCGGGTGGTGCCGCCAGCGCGGCATTTGA
>NZ_DASVTL010000081.1:0-32005 GCF_036387595.1 Sphingomonas sp. | reverse complement strand
CCCGGCTCGGTCGATGCCGCCGCCTCGCCAAGGACTTCGAACGCACCACAGCCAGCGCCGCAGCCTGGCTCATCCTCGCTCACATTCGAACCCTCTCCAGACGCCTCGCGCGAATGGGAAACTTATGAGCCAGGCTCTCAGGACGAACGGAAAACTTTCGGGCCAGCTTCTCAAGAAGGAAGCAAGTCAATCCAACGTCGTCATGCTCTGATCTAGAGGCGTTCGCGACCAGCTTTGCTCACCCCTACCCTTCAGGAGTGCCGGGTCGGTCAGGCCCCCGGCCTGACCTGAACCGCGCGGGGCGCGGTTCACCCGGCACTCCTGAAGGGGAGGCGCTATCGCGCATCAACTTGGTCGCGAACGAAGCTAGCCGTGGCGAGCCGCGGGCACAAAAAGACCCGGTGCGTTTCCGCACCGGGTTTTAGGGCGTCCGCAGGAGGAACATGTTGGGGGAGGAGGCGAGGCCTCCTCCCGATCTCGTCAATAATTATAGGCGCGTTCGCCGTGTTCGCTGAGGTCGAGGCCCTCGTGCTCGACTTCGGCGGTGGGGCGCAGCCCGATCGTCTTGTCGAGGATGATGAACAGCGCCGCGGAGACGCCGCCCGACCAGATCAGGGTGACCGCGACGGCCTTGATCTGAATGAGGAACTGCTTGCCCATGTCGTAATCGGCGACGGCCGCGGGGAACACGGTATAGTCGAAGAAGCCCTGACCCCCGAGTGCCGGGTCCGCGACGATCGCGGTGGCCAGCGCGCCGACGATGCCGCCGACGCAGTGGACGCCGAAGACGTCCAAGCTGTCGTCATAGCCGAGCTTGTTCTTCACCGTGGTGACGAAGAAGAAGCACACGCCAGAGGCGACGAAGCCGAGCAGGATCGAGGTCAGCGGCGAGGCGAAGCCCGACGCCGGGGTGATCGCGACCAGCCCGGCGACCGCACCCGTCACCGCGCCGAGCAGCGAAGGCTTGCGATGGACGATCTGTTCGATGACCGCCCAGGCGACCGCCGCCGCCGCGGTGGCGACGAAGGTGTTGATGAAGGCGACCGCGGTGACGCCGTTGGCCTCCAGGTTGGAGCCGGCGTTGAAGCCGAACCAGCCCACCCACAGCAAGGATGCGCCGATCATCGTCATGGTCAGCGAATGCGGCGCCATCGGCTCCTTCTTGAACCCAAGCCGCTTGCCGATCACCAGGCAGCCGACCAGTCCCGCGATGCCCGCGTTGATGTGGACCACGGTGCCGCCGGCAAAGTCGAGCGCGCCCATGCCCCAGAGATAGCCGACGTCGGTCGGCGCATCGGGCAGGAAGTCCGGACCCGCCCAATACCAGACCATGTGGGCGATCGGGAAATAGACGATCGTCAGCCAGGCGACGACGAAGAGGATGAGGGGCGTGAACTTCACCCGTTCGGCGAACGCGCCGACGATCAGCGCGGGCGTGATGCACGCGAAGGTCATCTGGAACACCACGAACGCGAGTTCGGGAATATAGACGTTGTTCGAGAAGGTTGCGGCCAAAGTGGTGCCGTCCACCCCGTTCAGGAACGCCTTGCCGAACCCGCCGATGAAGGCGTTGCCGCTGGTGAAGGCCATCGTATAGCCCCAGCAGACCCAGACCAGCGCCGCGACGCTGACGATCATGAACACCTGCATCAGCACGCTGAGCATGTTCTTCGTGCGGACGAGGCCGCCGTAGAAGAGCGCCAGGCCCGGCACCGACATCATCAGCACCAGCGCCGCCGAGATCAGCATCCAGGCGGTGTCGCCCTTGTTGACCATGCCCGCCATCGCGGCGGCGTCGGGTGCCTTGATCGGGCCGGCTGCCTGCGCCCAGGCCGGCATCGCCGCGAACGCGAGGGCGCCGAGGCCCAAGGCGCCCGCGACCTTCATCGCTTGCTTCATTACCACCCCCCTGGAAATGCTATCGACCGGCGCGCTCACAGCGCGGTCTCGTCGGTTTCGCCGGTGCGGATGCGCACCGCCTGGCCCACGTCGAGCACGAAGATCTTGCCGTCGCCGATCGCGCCGGTGTTCGCCGATGCCTGGATCGCCTCGACGACCCGATCGGCGAGACCGGTGGCGCAGACCACCTCGATCTTGATCTTTGGCACCATGTTGGTGCTGTATTCGGCCCCGCGGTAGATTTCGGTCTGGCCCTTTTGCCGGCCGAAACCCTTTACCTCGGTGACCGTCATCCCCGCCACGCCGATCGTGGTGAGCGCTTCGCGCACCTCGTCCAGCTTGAACGGCTTGATGATGGCGATGACCAGTTTCATCCCGCCCCCTTTGTTCGAATGTGTCCCACCGACACGCATCGCAATGATCGTGCCAGATGCGGAACGACCCACAGGAGAAGCGGAACCCGGCGCCAACAGGTTAAGGGAAGGTAAAAATCGGGCAGCTCGGGACGATTGCCCGATTTTCAGGCAGCAACGATCGCGCGGGCGGCGTCGAGATCGTCTTGATCGACCATCACGCGCACCGGGATGAGCAGCCAGCTGCCGTCGCCGATCAAACTTTCGGCATCGAAGGCGATCGCCGCGATGCCTTCGCTCTCCAGACGGCCGACTAGGATGTGCGCGAGATTGCGGTCGAAGCGGCCCAATTCTACCATTGATGCCCGACCTTCACTCCTCATCGGGGCCGAGCGCGGGGTCGAGATCGCGGGGGCGGACGAAGCGGACGAGTTCGGCCTCGCCGGCGCCTGCGTCCGCCCATGTGTCCCCGATGGCGAGTTCGGCGAGCGTGGCGGTGGGGTATTTCTCCGCCGCCTCGCCCGCGTCGGCGGCGAGCAGCAGGACGAGATCCTCCAGCCCCGGATTGTGACCGACGAGCAGCACGCGGTCGTGCTCGGGCGCGAGTTCGTGGACGACGTCGAGCAGGGTCGAGGCGGCGGCGAGATAGAGGCGCCGGTCCCAGACCGGGGCGAGCGCGCGGCCGTAACCATCGGAAATCCCGTCGAGCGTCTCCATCACGCGCACGGCGGGGGAGGCGACGACATGATCGAAGGCGAGGCCGGCTTCGCGCATGTGGCGGCCGATGGTGGCGGCGGCGCGCTTTCCCTTGGGATTGAGGCGGCGATCGAAATCGCGCAGCGACATGTCGTCCCACCCCGATTTGGCGTGGCGCAGCAGCGTCAGCGTCTTCATGCGCTCTCCGAGGGATAGGCGGGTTCGCGCACGCCATGCCCGATCCCGGCTGGCGTGGAAAGCCGTGCGGCGACGCGTGCCACCGCTTCGTCCAGGGTAACGCGCGCGATCGGCACGCCGGGCGGGAAGGCGTCAAGGAAGCGCGAGGGCATGGCGGCGGACAGCAGGACGAAGGCGCCGCGATCGTCGGCGCGGCGGATAAGCCGGCCGAACGCCTGCGCTAGGCGCGCGCGGACGATGCGGTCGTCATACGCGGTGCCGCCGCCAAGATCCTGCGCGGCCAGCTTGCGCGCGGCGTGGAGGACGGTGGGTTTCGGCCAGGGCACGCCTTCCATCACGACCAGGCGGAGCGAATGGCCGGGCACGTCGACGCCGTCGCGCAGCGCATCGGTGCCGAGCAGGCTGGCATGGGGATCGTCGCGGAAGATGTCGACGAGGGTGCCGGTGTCGATCGGATCGACGTGCTGCGCATGGAGGGGCAGCCCCTCCCGCGCCAGTCGATCGGCGATGCGCGCATGGACGCCGCGCAGCCGCCGGATCGCGGTGAACAGGCCCAATGTGCCGCCGCCGCTGGCGACGATCAGCCGGGCATAGGCGTTGGCGAGCGCGGGTATGTCGCCGCGCTTGACGTCGGTGACGATGAGTACCTCGGCGTGATCGGCATAGGCAAACGGCGAGGGGGCGGCGAAATGCTGCGGGGTTCGCGGCAGATGGAGCACGCCGGTGTGTGCCTCGGCGCTGGCCCAGTCTCCCCCGGCGGTGAGCGTGGCGGAGGTGACCAGCGCGCCGTGAGCAGGCTTCAGGACGATGTCCGCGAAGGGGCGGGTGGGATCGAGCCAGCGGCGGTGGAGGCCGATGTCATATTCGCGCCCCTCGACGCGCTCCACCGCGAGCCAGTCGATGAAGTCGGGGTTCGCGGGGCCGCCGATGCGGGCGAGCAGCGCGAGCCATGCCGCGACCGTTTCCGCGCGCCAGCCGATCGAGGCGATCGCGCCCTCGATGCGCGCGCGCGCGGGCGCGTCCATCCAGTCCGGTGCGTCGGACAGCACCGCCTCCAGCCGCTTGCCCAAAGTGACGAGCGGGCGGACCAGCGCGTCCAGCGCGGCGGCGGCGGGGGCGGCGGCCTCGATCAGTTCGGGAGAGGGTTCGGCGAGTTCGGTCTCCAGGCCGTAGCCCGCGTCTCCGCTCTGTTCGGCGCGGGCATAGGCCAGGCCGCGGACCGCGCCGAGCAGTGTCTCGATCGCGCCGAACGGCTGGCCCTCCGCGACGCGTGCCAGCCAGCCCTCGCTGGCGAGCGCGCGCGCGGCATCGACCGCATCGGTGATCGCGCGGCCCCCGGCCTCGTCATAGCTGGCGACGTCCGACAGCCGCGCCTGGAGTCCGCGGCGGCGGCCGCGCCCGCCCGCTTCCGGCCCCAATATCCAGCGGCGCAGCTCGATCGTCTCGGCGCCGGTCAGCGCGGTGCCGAACATCGCGTCTGCGGCGTCGAAGAGATGATGGCCCTCATCGAAGACGTAGCGGGTGGGGCGCGTCGTCGTCTCGCGGCCGCGCGCGGCGTTGACCATGACGAGCGCGTGGTTGGCGATGACGATATCGGCGTCCGCACTGGCACGCGCGGCGCGCTCGATGAAGCACTTGCGGTAGTGCGGGCAGCCCGCATAGACGCATTCGCCGCGGCGGTCGGTGAGTGCCGCCGGGCCGTTGCGGCGGAACAGCGTCGGCAGCCAGCCGGGCAGGTCGCCGCCCACCATGTCGCCATCGGCGGTATACGCGCCCCAGCGCGCGACGAGTTGTGCCAGCACCGCCGCCCGCCCCTGGAACCCGCCTTGGAGCGCATCCTCCAGATTGAGCAGGCAGAGATAATTCTCGCGGCCCTTGCGCGTGACCACCTTGGCCTTGCGGGTTGCGGCGTCGGGGAACAGGCGGGTCGTCTCATGTGCCAATTGCCGCTGGAGCGCCTTGGTATAGGTCGATACCCATACCGCGCCGCCCGCCTGCGCCGCCCAGAGCGAGGCGGGGGCGAGATAGCCCAAGGTCTTGCCAATCCCGGTGCCTGCCTCCGCCAGCACCATGTTCGGCGATTCGCGGGTGACGCGCGGCTGGAACGCCTGGGTCGCGGCGGCGGCATAGGCGCGCTGGCCGGCGCGTTCCTCGGCCTTCTCGCCGGTGAGCGTGGTCAATCGGGCGAGCGTGTCGGCGGGGTCGAGCGTCAGGGTGCGCGGGGCAGGACGCGGCGCCTGCTCCTCCCATTCGGGCAGGGTGCCGAACAGCCAGCGTTCGTGTTCGCGCGGCTTGGCGATGCGCTCGACCAGCGCGGGCGCCCACGGCCAGCGCAGGCGGTGGAGCGTGTGCGCCGCCGTCCAGGCCCCGTCGCGCTCAGGCCAGTCCTCGGCTTCGGGCACCGCGAGCAGCGCCTGGGTCGCGGCGCGCAGGAACGCCGCGGTCGCGGCATCGTCCTGCGGCACCGGCAGGCCAGTGACCCGCGCCAGCCCGCGCGGGGTGGGCGCCATGAAGCGCGCGGGGTGGAGGAAGGCGAACAGCTCCAGCACGTCCAGCCCCGACAGTTCGGCATAGCCCAGCCGCTGCCCGGCGAGCGCCGCGTTGAGGACGATCACCGGCGTCTCTGCGGCGATGCGGATCGCTTCCCCGCGGCCCACCGCGCGCGTTTCGTCTGCGGTCGCGATCCAGATGCCGGCGTGGCTGGCGTGAAGGGCGGGATAGGGGAGGGCGGTCACCAAGCCATATTAGCGCGGAACGAAAGCGAAACGCTAGAGGATGCCGGACCCGTCGATCGCGAGTTCGGGCATGGTGGCGCTGCGGAGTTCGCCGTCGAGCGGAACGATGCGGCTATGCGTATAAACCCCATCCGACGCCGCCCAGAACTGGTGAACCTGACGTCCGTTAACATCGACTACCCAATATTCCGGCAGGCCCGCATCGGCGTAGGCGGTCTGCTTCTTCCCGACGTCAAACCGCAACGAGGTGTCGGCGACTTCCACGACGAGCTTGACCGAATCGACGGGAATGTAGCCCTGGCCCCTGGGAGCGTCGGTCAGCGCGATGTCCGGCTCGGCGCCGCTGTGCGGACCGAGTGGAAGGGTTACCTCCGATTGTGCCGACAACGAGGAGCCCAGCGCATCCAGTGCGAGGCGAAGGCGAAACGTCAATTCGTTCTTGGCGTAGGAATGCGGCCTCTGTTGCGGGCTCATCTCGACTAGCGTTCCTTCGATCAGTTCCACGCGTCGATCCTGGAACGTGCCGGCACGATCGAGCAACTCGTAATGCTCGAACCGCAGCTTGAAGGCCTGCGGTTCGTCGTCGGCGATACTGGTGATCGAGGCCATGACGTTCATGGCGAATCCATAGCATTTGCGCTCTTGGGCTCAAAGCGCCAGATGCGCCGATCATGACCGACGAACTCCGCACCGAAGCCCTAGCATCCAAGGCCTGGCCCTATGAGGAGGCGCGCAAGCTGCTCGCGCGCTGGCCGCAGGGTAAGCCTCGTGGTTCGCCGATGTTGTTCGAGACGGGGTACGGCCCGTCCGGCCTGCCGCATATCGGCACGTTCAACGAGGTGCTGCGCACGACGATGGTACGCCAGGCGTTCCATGCGCTGAGCGACCAGCCGACGCGGCTGATCGCGTTCAGCGACGACATGGACGGCCTGCGCAAGGTGCCCGACAATGTGCCCAACGGCGCGATGCTCGCGGAGCATTTGGGCAAGCCGCTGACCCGCATCCCCGATCCGTTCGGCACGCACGACAGCTTTGCGGCGCACAACAATGCGCGGTTGCGCGACTTTCTCGATCGCTACGGATTCGAATATGAATTCGTGTCTTCGACCGAATATTACGAGGGCGGACATTTCGACGAGGCTTTGAAGGGCGTGCTGCGGCAATTCCAGGGCATCCAGGACGTCATGCTGCCGACGCTGCGCGCCGAGCGGCGCGCGACCTATTCGCCGGTGCTGCCGATCAGCCCGACGAGCGGGGTCGTGCTCCAGGTGCCGGTCGAGGTGGTCGATGCCGAGGCGGGACTCATCGCGTTCGAGGATGCCGGCGAGCGGATCGTGGAGTCCGTGTTCGGCGGCCGGGCCAAGCTGCAATGGAAGGTCGATTGGGCGATGCGCTGGGTCGCGCTGGGCGTGGATTACGAGATGGCGGGCAAGGATCTGATCGATTCGGTCGTGCAATCCAGCCGCATCGCGCGCGTTCTCGGTGGGCGACCGCCCGAGGGGTTTAATTACGAGATGTTCCTCGACGAGCACGGCGAGAAAATCTCCAAGTCGAAGGGCAACGGCCTGTCGATGGACGATTGGCTGCGCTACGGCCCCGAGGAGAGCCTGGCCTTCTTCGCCTATCGCGAGCCGAAAAAGGCCAAGTCGCTCCACATGGGGGTGATCCCGCGCGCGGTGGACGATTACTGGCAGTTCCGCGCCAATTACGCCGCGCAGGATATGAAGCAGAAGCTGGGCAATCCGGTGCATCATATCCACGACGGCAAGGTGCCCGACGAGGCGTTGCCGGTGACGTTCGGGCTGCTGCTCAACCTGGCGAGCCTGCCGGGGGTAGGCGACCGCGATACCTTGTGGCGGTTCCTCCAGCGTTACGACCCTGCGCTATCGCCCGAGGGCAATCCCGCGCTCGACCGGCTGATCGGTTATGCTGTGGCCTATGCGCGCGACTTCGTGGCACCGACGCTAAAGCGGCGCGTACCGACCGCGGAGGAGGCCGCGGCGCTGCGCGACCTCGACGCGCTGCTCGCGCAGCCGCAGGAGGGCGACCTGGCCGGCGCGCTCCAGAACCACGTCTATGAGGTGGGCAAAGTGCATTTCGGCAAGGACAACCTGCGCGACTGGTTCAAGGCGCTATATGAAACGCTGCTCGGATCGAGCCAGGGGCCGCGAATGGGGAGTTTCTTCGCGCTTTACGGCGTGGACAATTCGCGCGCGCTGATCGCCGGGGCGCTGGCGGCATGACGGCGCGTGTCGCCCGCCGCGGCACGTGGTCAGCGGCGCGCGACTTTCTGGCGAGCGAGGCGGCGGGTGGCATCGTCCTGATCGGCGCGGCGGTGCTGGCGATGCTCGCGGCCAATCTGGGCGCGACGGCGGACGCCTATGCAGGGTTCCTGCATGGGAAGACGGGGCCGGTGCTCAGTCCGGCGCTCGGGGCGATGACAGTCCATCTGTGGATCAACGACGGGCTGATGGCGCTGTTTTTCCTGCTCGTCGGCGCCGAGATCAAGCGCGAGCTGGTCGACGGGCGGTTGGCGGATCCGCGCAAACGGCGCCTGCCCTTCGTCGCGGCGGCGGCGGGGATGGCCGTCCCTGCGATCCTCTATCTGCTGATCGCGGGTGCGGTGCCGGGGCTGGCGCGCGGCTGGGCGATCCCGGCGGCGACAGACATCGCCTTTGCGATCGGCATTCTCGCACTGCTGGGATCGCGTATCCCGGTGTCGCTGAAGGTATTCCTGACCGCGGTGGCGATCGTCGACGACATGGGGGCGGTGGCGATCATCGCATTATTCTATACCCAGGCGATCGACTGGGCGGCGTTGGCCGCAGCGGCGGGGGTGCTGGCGGCGATGTGGGCGCTGAACCGCCGGGGTGTGCGAGGGCTGTGGCCGTATCTGGCCGGCTTCGCCCTGCTGTGGTTCCTGATGCTCGTCTCGGGCGTCCATGCGACGGTGGCGGGCGTGCTGGCGGCGGCGACGGTGCCCGTCACGCGATCGCCGGGTGCGCCCGACGATGCAGCCTCGCCGCTCCACCGGCTCGAACATGCGCTGCAACCCGCGGTGGCCTATGCGATCGTGCCGCTGTTCGCCTTTGCCAATGCGGGCGTGTCGCTGGCCGGTCTGGGATGGGGCACGCTGACCCAACCGCTGGTGGCGGGCATCGCGCTGGCTCTGTTCCTGGGCAAGCAGGCGGGGATCGTCGGCGCGGTGGCCATCGCCGAGCGCACCGGCTTTGCGCCGCGGCCGGGGGCTTCGTGGCGGCAGATGTACGGGGTCGCGCTGCTGGCGGGAATCGGCTTCACGATGAGCCTGTTCATCGGCGGCCTCGCGTTTCCGGACGATCCGACCCTGGCGGATGACGTGAAGCTGGGGGTGCTGGCGGGATCGATCCTGTCGGCGCTGGCCGGGGTCGCCGTCCTGCTGACGTGTCCGAAGAAGGTCCGCTGATGCGCCGTTTCCACGATTCCGCCCAGGCGGCGCATGCACCCGTGCAGGAACTCCACAACGGCGCGTTCACCGCCTACGCCGAAACGCCGGCGCGCGCGGAAGCGATCCTGCGCGCGATCGGCGGGGCGGAGCAGCCGGCGGATCGTGGCGAGTCGCCGATCCTGGCGGTGCATACCCCAGCCTATATTACCGCGCTGAAGACGATCCCGGCGCTGTGGCGGGCGGCGGGCCGGCCGGGAGAGGCGATTCCCTACGCCTTCCCTGTCGTCGGGCGGCGTCCGCTCGCGCTGTCGCGGGTGGATGCGTTGCTGGGTGCGCACAGCTTCGACGCGACCACGCCGATCACGCCAGAGACCTGGGGCGCGGCCTATGCCAATGCGCAGACCGCGCTGGCGGCGACGCACGCGGTCCTCGACGGCGAGCGCGCGGCCTTCGCGCTGTGCCGTCCGCCGGGCCACCATGCGGGGGCGGATTATTTCGGGGGCTATTGCCACCTGAACGTCGCGGCGATCGCGGCGCAGGCGGCGCGCGATACGGGCGTCGATCGGGTCGCGATCCTCGACATCGACTATCACCACGGCAACGGCACGCAGGACATTTTCTGGACCCGCGGCGATGTGTTCTACGCTTCGGTCCATGCCGATCCGGCGACCGATTATCCGTTCTTCTGGGGCCATGCCGATGAGTGCGGCGCGGGGGCGGGAGAGGGGGCGACGCTGAACCTGCCGCTGCCGCACGGTACGCGGGCAGAGGCGTTTCGCGCGGCGCAGGCACGGGCGCTCGACGCGATCACGCGGTTCGCGCCCGGGCTGCTCGTCGTCAGCTTCGGCGCGGATACGTGGGAGGGCGATCCGATCTCCCACTTCGCGCTGACGACCGGGGATTATCCGGTGCTGGCGCGCGACATCGCCGCGCGGGGGTGGCCGACCGCGATCGTGATGGAAGGCGGCTATGCGGTCGATGCGCTCGGCGCCAACGTCGCCGCGTTTCTCTCGGGATTTTGAGGAGGGCGCTCAGCGCGCCGTCGCGTCGACCGGGAGTTGCCCCGCCATGCCGCGTGCGACCGCATCGGCGGCGTCCATGACGCGCAGGATGTTGCCGCTGGCCAGGGCGGCCAGATCGGCATCGCTCCAGCCGCGCCGCGCGAGTTCGGCGAGCAGGCGGGGGTAGCCGTCGACGCCGGTCAGTCCCTGCGGCGCGGTGCCGTTGATACCGTCGAAGTCGCCGCCCAGCCCGACATGGGCGTGGCCCGCGACGCGCGCGACATGGTCGATATGGTCGGCGACCGTGGCGATGGTGACGCTCGGCTGCGGGTGCGCGGCGTCCCACGCCACCAGCGGGGCGGCGGCGCGCGCGCCATAGGTGTCCGCGGGGACGCCGGCGGTGGCGGCAAAGGCGGTGCGCGCGGCATCCCAGGCGCGCCAGTCGGCAGATAGGAAGGCCGGGTAGAAGTTGACCATCACCACGCCGCCATTGGCGCCGATCAGGCCGAGCAGATCGTCGGGGATGTTGCGCGGCGCATCGGCCAGCGCGCGCGCGCCGGAGTGCGAGGCGATCACCGGCGCCTTCGTGACGGCGAGCACCCCGCGCATGGTCGAGTCGGCGACATGGCTGACATCGACCAGCATGCCGATGCGGTTCATCTCGGCCACCACCTGTCGCCCGAAATCGTTCAGGCCGCCGGCGCGCGGCGCGTCGGTGGACGAATCGGCCCATTCCAGGCTCTTGCCGTGGGTCAGCGTCATGTAGCCGACGCCAAGCGCGCGATATTGGCGTAGGACAGAGAGCCGCCCGTCGATCTGATGCCCGCCCTCGATGCCGATCAGCGAGGCGACGCGGCCGTCGCGCGCGATCCGGCGGACGTCGGCGGCGGTGGTGGCCAGCGCCATGTCGCGCGGGTTGGCCGCGACCATGCGGCGGACGATGTCGATCTGCTCCAGCGTCATCTCCACCGCGAGCGGCCCGGTGACGGCGGCGGGTATCCAGACCGACCAGAACTGGCCGCCGACATGGCCCTTGTGGAGTCGGGCGATGTCGGTCTGCAAGGGGCGGGGCAGCGCGGCAGTGTCCTGCGTCAGATCGAGCGCCTCGACCTTGGCGGCGCGGGTCTCGCGGATTTCCCAGGCGAGGTCGTTGTGGCCGTCGACGACGGGGCTGCGCGCGAGCAGCCGCTCGATCCGCCTGGTGATGGCGGGGGTGGGTTCGGCGACCTGCGCGGCGAGAAGGAGGAGGGCGATCATCGCTTCATTCCAGCATGGCGCGCGCGGGGGCGACAGCGAAATCGGCTGGACACGCGAATCAGCCGATCTTCACCTCGAAGATCGTCGGCCATAATTTGCCGGTGACGAACAGGCGGCGCGCTTTTGCGTCCCAGGCGATGCCGTTGGCGACCGCTTCGGGATCGGTCGCGGCGATTTCGGCGATCAGCGGGCGCAGATCGACGAGTGCGGTCACCTTGCCGCTGGCGGCGTCAATGCGGACGAGGAAGCCGGTATGCCAGACGTTGGCGAGCAGCGCGCCGTCGACATATTCCAGCTCGTTTACTTCCGCCAGCGGCTTGCCGCGCAGGGTGACGGTGACGCGGCGGCGCTCCCGGAAGGTGGCCGCGTCGTAGAATTTTAGGATCGGCGTGCCGTCGGTCAGCGCCAGCGTGTCCCCGGCCGCGGCCAGGCCCCAGCCGTCGCCCAAGTAGTGCGCGGTGCCGATACGCTTGAGATTGCGGGCGTTCCAGCGGTGGGCGATGCCGTCGTGCCACGTCAGGGTGATGACCTGATCGCGCCAGATCGCCAAACCTTCGCCGAACTGCGCCGGGTCCAGGGTGGCGCGGGCGGTGATGCGGCCGTCGAGCGAGACGCGGCGGACTTCGGAACGGCCCTCCAGCCCGGTGCTCTCGTAAAGCGAGCCGTTGGCCCAGGCCAGGCCTTCGGTGAAGGCGGTCGGATCGTGGGGATGCCGCGCGACGATGGTCGCGGCGAGGATCGGAATGGCCGGCTGCGCTTGCGTTGCCGGCGGCGCGGGCTTTGTAGCCGGGCTCTGGGCGCCGGCCATGCAAAGCCAAAGGGCCGGGCAAAGCCAAAGGGCCGGCATCGCGATGGCGATGCCGGCCCTCCGGAAAGCGTCGGTTCCGATCATGCGACCGGAGCCGGCCGGATCAGCTGCCTTGTGCCAGGTTCACCGCGGCATATTTGCCGCGACGATCGACCTCGATCTCGAACTGCAGGCGATCGCCCTCGTTCAGCGAGGACATGCCGGCGCGCTCGACGGCCGAGATGTGGACGAACGCATCGGGCTGTCCGTCGTCGCGCTGGATGAAGCCGAAGCCCTTCATCGCGTTGAAGAACTTGACCGTGCCGGTCGCCTTTTCGCCGGTCAGCTCGCGCTGGGGTGCGCCGCCACGATCACCACCGCGGTCGCCGCCACGATCGTTGCCGAAGCCGCCGCGCGGACCCGAGTCGCGCGGGCCGGCATCACGGTCACGCGGCGGGCCGCGGTCGGTGACGGCCATCGGCTCGCCTTCGATCTTGAGTTCGGTCGCCGAGATACGGCCGCCGCGATCGACCAGGGTGAAGCCGAGCGGCTGACCCTCTGCCAGAGCGGTCAGACCGGCCTGCTCGACCGCGGAGATGTGAACGAACACGTCCTCGCCGCCGTCGTCGCGGACGACAAAGCCGAAGCCCTTTTGCGCGTTGAAGAACTTGACCACGCCGGTGCCTTCGCCGACGACCTGGGGCGGCATGCCGCGGCCACCGCCGCCACTGAAGCCGCCGCCGCCGCCACGATCGCCGCCGCCGCTGAAGCCGCCACCGCCGCCGCGATAGCCACCACCACCGCCGCCGCCGCTGTAACCGCCGCCGCCGCCGCCGCCGAAGCGATCACCGCCACCGCCACCGCCATAGCCGCCACTGCCGCCGCCGCCGAAGCGGTCACCGCCACCGAAGCCGCCGCCGCCAAATCCGCCGCCGCCGAAGCCGCCGCCACCGGACTCATCGCTGCCACCGAAGCTGTCGCGCTTGTCGCGCCCACGTCCGCCACGATTGCCGCGGCCACCCTTGTCGAAACTCATAAGCCCTGTTCGTCTTCCCGGGTCGCCCGCAAGTCCGTAAGGCCGAGCGCCGGACGACGAACGCGAGCCTTCAGGCGCCAAACGGTTCGCGCCTCACCCGCTGCCATAGCGTACATCGCAAGCCCCTGCGAACGAAATCGTCCTCTCACGCGCGTTCCACGCCCGATCGTTGCGCAGAAGCGACAGCCCGACCACGGCCTACCTCGTTTACGGGCATTGAGCGATGGCGTGCCAGCCTGTAGGGCCTCCACGAATGACGGTTCACCTGCACGAAGACGACATTCCCGCCGGCCTGTTCGCCGATGGCGCGGCCATCGCGGTCGACACCGAGACGATGGGCCTGCTGACCCCGCGCGACCGGTTGTGCGTGGTCCAGCTGTCGGACGGCGGCGCCGACGAGCATCTGGTGCGATTCGCGAGCGGGAGCGATTACGCCGCGCCCAATCTGAAGGCGCTGCTGGCCGATCCGGCGCGCACCAAGCTCTATCATTTCGGGCGATTCGATATTGCGGCGATCCAATATTATCTCGGGGTCGTGGCGGCGCCGGTCTATTGCACGAAGATCGCGTCGAAACTGATCCGCACCTATACCGACCGGCACGGATTGAAGGAGCTGGTGCGCGAGCTGCTGGGGACCGAACTCTCCAAGGCGCAGCAATCGTCGGACTGGGGTTCGCCGGTGTTGAGCGACGCGCAGAAGGAATATGCGGCGTCGGACGTCCGCTATCTTCACCGCCTGCGCGAGGAACTCGACCGGCGGCTGGTGCGCGAAGGGCGGGACGGGCTGGCGCAGGCGTGCTTTGCCTTCCTGCCGCACCGTGCCGCGCTCGACATCGCGGGCTGGGCCGAGAGCGACATCTTCGCGCATGTCTGATTCCGCCCATGTCTGAGTCTGCCCATGTCTGAGTCAGGGCGCCGCGTGCGCACCGCACGGCAGGTCTGGGCGGCGCCGGGGAGCCGCCACGACCGGTTGATCGGCATCGCGCGGATCGTGCTGCCGGGGGCGATCGGGGTGCTGGCGGCGTTCCTGGTCACCGCGCCGCTGACCGCGGGGGGCGACGTGTCGTTCGTGCTGGATAAGAACAAGGTCGAGGTGGCGGCTGAGCGGATGAAAATCCAGTCGGCGCGCTACATGGGGCAGGATGCCAAGGGCCAGCCGTTTCGCCTGACCGCGGGGTCCGCGATCCAGCGGAGTTCGGCCGAGCCGATCGTCCAGCTGAACCAGCTGGCCGCGGCGATCCAGCTGCCCGATGGCCCGGCGACGCTGGAGGCCAAGACCGGCCGCTACGACATGGACAGCGAGCAGGTGACGCTGGACGGTGCGCTGCATTTCCGCGGGCCGAACGGCTATGACCTGCAGACCCGCGACGCGACCGTCGACCTCAAGCAGCGGACGCTGGCGAGCGGCGGCGCGGTGACCGGCAAGGTGGCGCAGGGCACGTTCAGCGCGAATCGCATGCGCGCCGATCTGGCCGAACGCACGGTGACGCTGGACGGCAATGCCCGCTTGCGGATCGTGCCGCGAAGCACGAGATAGCGCGCACCATGCGTTTGCCGACCGCCCTGCTGATGCTGCTCGCCGTCCCCGCGGCGGCACAGACGCGTCACAATTCGGAGGCGCCGATCAATTTCGGCGCGGACCATATCGAGTTGCAGGACAGGGCGAATCGCGCCGTGCTGGCGGGGAACGTCTCGGTCAAGCAAGCCGAGATGACGCTGAATGCGGCGCGGATGACGGTGGCCTATACGGGGCAGGTCGTCGGCGGCAGCCCGCAGGTGTCGCGGCTGGACGCGTCGGGCGGCGTCACCGTGATCCGGCCGGACCAGACCGCACGCAGCCAATATGGCATCTACGATCTCAACCGCCGCGTCATCACGATGCTGGGCGCGGTGTCGCTGACGCAAGGCGGCAACACCGTCAACGGCGGGCGGCTGACGATCAACCTGGATACCGGGCGCGCGGTGATCGACGGATCGTCGGTGGGCAGCGGCGGTGCGGCGTCGGGCGGCGCGGTGCAGGCGCGCGGCGGCCGGGTGACGGGCACGTTTTCGGTGCCCAAGCGCAACTGAGCGTACTTCGCGGGGGCGCCGTTCGTCGCATGCATGTTTCCTGCCAACCGCCGATCCGTTAGGGTTTGCGCAATCAGGATTTGCGAGGCCGACGTGCGATGGATGCCGAGACGATAATGACGCCCGAGTCCTTTGCCGAACCGGTCGTCGAACCGCCGGTCGCGCATGGGTTGCAGGTCGTGTCGATCGCCAAATCCTATGACAAGCGCGTGGTGCTGACCGACGTATCGGTATCGGTGGGGCGGGGCGAAGTCGTCGGGCTGCTGGGGCCGAACGGCGCGGGCAAGACGACGTGCTTCTATTCGGTGATGGGGCTGGTGAAGCCCGATTCGGGGCGAATCCTGCTCGACGGCGACGATATCACCGGGCTGCCGATGTACCGGCGCGCGATCCTCGGCCTCGGCTATCTGCCGCAGGAGACGAGCATCTTTCGCGGGCTGACGATCGAGAAGAACATTTCGACCGTGCTGGAACTGTCCGAGCCGGACAAGGCGGCGCGGGCGGCGAAGCTGGAGCGGCTGCTCGACGAATTCGGGCTGACGCGGCTGCGGACCAGCCCGGCGATGGCGCTGTCGGGCGGCGAGCGGCGGCGCGCGGAAATCGCGCGGGCGCTGGCGGCGGACCCGTCGATCATGCTGCTCGACGAACCGTTCGCGGGGATCGACCCGATCTCGATCGCCGACATCCGCGATCTGGTGAAGGACTTGAAGCGCCGCGACATCGGCGTGCTCATCACCGATCACAATGTCCGCGAGACGCTGGACATCGTCGACCGCGCGTACATCATCTACGACGGGCGGGTGCTGTTTTCGGGAAGCCCGGCGGAGCTGGTCGCGGACGCCAACGTGCGGCGGCTGTATCTGGGCGAGGGGTTTTCGCTTTAGCGATGGCGAACGCAGCCTTCTTGATCCTCCCCGGCACGGGGAGGGGGACCAGCCGCAGGCTGGTGGAGGGGGTTCTCCGCAAGCCACGTCGCACGTTGCCCACCCCCTCCACCACCGCTGCGCGGCGGTCCCCCTCCCCGTGCCGGGGAGGAATTCAGGCATGAGCCTCGCGCCCCGCCTGGACCTTCGCCAGTCGCAGTCGCTGGTGATGACGCCGCAATTGCAGCAGGCGATCAAGCTGCTGGCGCTGTCGAATCTGGAGATCGAGGGGTTCATCGCCGAGGAGGTTGAGCGCAATCCGTTGCTGGAGGCCGGCGTCGAGGGGTCCGCGCCGCCCGCTTCCGAAGCGCCGGAGGAACGGGCGAGCGCGGACACGCTCATAAGCGGGGCGGGGGGAAGCGATTCCGCCGAGCCCGCGATGGACGTGGATTATGCGACCGAGAGCCACCAGCAGGACAGCGTCGCTGATGGCGGCGCCGGGCTGGACGGTGCGCTGGGGCTGACCGGGGGATCGGCGGGCGGTGGTGCGCTGGGCGAGGATGCGCCGGGGATCGACGATTTCGCCGCGGCGGGCACTAACCTGGCCGATCATCTAATGGCGCAGGCGGGAACCGCGTTCGCGGCCGATGACCTGGGGCTGGCCGCGCATCTGATCGACCAGATCGACGAGGCCGGGTATCTGACGGTCGGTCTGCTGGAGGTCGCGACGCGATTGGGCGTGCCGCTGGCGCGGGTCGAGGCGGCGCTGGCGATCATTCAGACCTTCGACCCCACCGGGGTGGGCGCGCGCGATCTGTCCGAATGTCTTGCGCTCCAGGCCAAGGAGGCGGATCGATATGACCCGTGCATGGTCAAGCTGATCGCCAACCTCGATTTGGTGGCGCGCGGTGAACTCGCGCGGTTGAAGCGGCTGTGCCACGTCGACGACGAGGACTTGGCCGACATGATCCGCGAGCTGCGCGGCTACGACCCGAAGCCCGGCTGCCGCTATGGCGGAGAGGCGGTGCAGACGGTGGTGCCCGACCTGTTCGTCGCGCGCACCAAGACCGGGTGGGCGATCGAGATCAACGCCGCGACGCTGCCGCGGGTGCTGGTCAACCGCAGTTATTATCACGAACTGTCGGCGGGGCCGCAGGACAAGGCGTCCAAGGCATGGCTGAGCGACTGTCTCGCCAGCGCCAACTGGCTGGTCAAGGCGCTCGACCAGCGCCAGCGCACGATCATCAAGGTCGCGACCGAGATCGTGAAGCAGCAGGAGCAGTTCTTCCTCCACGGCGTCTCCGCGCTCCGCCCGCTGACGCTGGCCCGCGTCGCCGAGGCGATCGAGATGCACGAATCGACGGTCAGCCGGGTGACGAGCAACAAATATCTGAACTGCGCGCGCGGGGTGTTCGAACTGAAATATTTCTTCACCTCCGCGATTCAGGCGGCGGACGGCGGCGATGCAGTGTCGGCGCTGGCGGTGAAGAATGCGATCCGCGCGCTGATCGCGGGCGAGGGGGCGAAAATCCTTTCGGACGATACTTTGGTCGAATTGCTCAATGCCAAGGGCTTCGACATCGCGCGGCGGACGGTGGCGAAATACCGCGAGGCGCTGGGGATCGGGAGTTCGGTGCAGCGGCGAAGGGCGCGGGTGTTGGAGGGGTAGGATGCTTCGTCGGCTGACGCCCATTAGCGGACCTCCGGCCCTGTGCTAAGCTCGACGGATGGAGCAGGTCTACTACGCTTTGACCCACACCCTAATCCCTTGGGTCGAAGATCGTTTTGGCAGGGTGGCGGCTTGGATCGCCGCGGCCGCTCTGATTACGCTGCCCATCGCCGGGGTAGTCGCCGCTGTCCTATGGATGACATGTGGGTGACCCAAGATCGTCTGCCGGTCGGCAAACGCCCGCTTGCAGGCATCGGACCTCCTCTCTAAGCGCGACCTTTAGTTTGGAGCCCATAATATGGGGAACCTTGATTGGCTCGACAATAACCTCGACAGTGGTGAGCATGATTTGTACACCTTCGAGGTGGCCCGCCACTACGCTAACTTTCTAAAGCCTTGGTCCGCCACCGAGACGCGGGCGGTGCAGGTATTAAGTGGCAAGTCTGAAGCGGCGGGCAGAGAGTATTCGCTGGATCTACTCAGACGTTATGATTCTGGTCAGAGCGCAGAAATGGGTGCGCGTCGGTCAATCTTTGCTCAAGCAACCTTCGTAAACGAGAAGGTCGACTGGGCGTTTGCGAGCGGTAGCATGGAGGCGGGCCTGCAAGCAGGGTTGACCCAAGCAGCCGCCGAAGCTCCATTCCTGAGACTGAAACCGACAGATGGCGACGATCCTGCGACGGACTGATAATCACTTCGCTGCGGCAGCTAGGTCTGTTGTCCACCAAACATGGACGTAACGCAAGCCTCTTCCTCAGCCATAAGCCCGCCAGAAGAACACCGCCGTCGTCGCTGCGGTGACGAAAATCGTCCAGGCGCGCACCGCTCCCGCAGGCAACCGCTTGCCGAGGTGGGCGCCGAGCCAACCGCCAAGGAGGCCACCCGCCAGCATCGGCAGGCAGGCGTCCCAGCGGACGAGGCCGGTCAGCGTGAATACGATCGCGGCGGCGAGATTGGCGACCGCCAGCATCAGCGTGCGCGGTGCGAACATCGAGCGCGGGGTCTCGCCCGCCAGCAGGCCGTAGGTCGCGGTCGTCATGATCCCGACACCGCCGCCGAAATAGCCGCCGTAGGTGCCGAGCATGGCCTGCGCCACGAACAGCGTGCGGCGGCCGATCGAGACGCGTTCGCTCAGCCGTGCAGCGGCGCTCTTGCCGAAGACGATCGCGAGGAAGGCGATCAGCAGCAGCCAGGGCACGATCAGGTCGAAGGCCTGCGGCGGGGTGGCGACCAGCAGCGCGCTGCCCGCCAGCCCCCCGGCAAAGGTGATCGCGGCGAGCGCGCGGACCGAGGCGCCGCCGACCGGCTGCAACTCGTCGCGAAACGTCCACGCGCTGGCGGCGGCGCCGGGCATCAGCGCGAGGTTGGACGTGGCGTTGGCGATGTTGGCGGGCGTGCCGATCGCGAGCAGCGCGGGCATCGTCGCGAACGTCCCGCCGCCCGCCAGCGCATTCATCGCGCCGCCGACGATCCCGGCGGCGGCGGCCAACGCCGCGGTGGTCAGGTCAAGCAAGTGCGGTAAGCTGCTCGGCGGCTTCGCGGTCCACCTGCGCGCGCGATTTCTTCTCGGCGGCGGTGCGCAACTGGCCGCACGCCGCGTCGATGTCGCGGCCGCGGGGGGTGCGGACGGGGGCGGAGATGCCTGCGCCGAAGACGATATCGGAAAAGGCGCGGATGCGTTCCGGCGTCGAGCATTCGTAATCGGCGCCGGGCCAGGGATTGAACGGGATCAGGTTCACCTTGGCGGGCAGATCGTAATGGCGCAGCAGGCGGACGAGTTCGCGCGCGTCGGCGTCGCTGTCGTTCTTGTCCTTGAGCATGACATATTCGAAGGTGATGCGCCGCGCATTGTTGGCGCCGGGGTAATCGGCGCACGCCTGGAGCAGTTCCTCGATCCCGTATTTGCGGTTGAGCGGCACGATCTCGTCGCGCACGACCTTTGTCACCGCATGCAGCGACACCGCGAGGTTGACGCCGATCTCGGCGCCCGCGCGCGCCATCATCGGCACGACGCCGCTGGTGCTGAGCGTGATCCGCCGGCGGCTGAGGCCGAGGCCGTCGCCGTCCATGACCAGCTTCAGCGCATCGCGCACCGCATCGAAATTATACAGCGGCTCGCCCATCCCCATCATCACGATGTTGGTGAGCATCCGCCCGTCGGGCTGGGACGGCCACTCGCCGAGCGAATCGCGTGCGAGCATGACCTGGCCGACGATCTCGCCCGCGGTCAGATTGCGGACGAGGCGCATCGTGCCGGTATGGCAGAAGGTGCAGTTGAGCGTACAGCCCACCTGGCTGGAGACGCACAACGTGCCCCGGTCCGCGTCGGGGATGAAGACCATCTCGTAATCCTGCGCGTCGGGCGAACGCAGCAGCCATTTGCGGGTGCCGTCGCTCGACACCTGCGCCTCGACGACCTCGGGACGACCGACGACGAATCGCTCCGTCATCCAGGGATGCTGCGCGCGCGCGATGTCGGTCATCGCCGAAAATTCGGTGGCACCGCGGTTGTAGATCCAATGCCAGATCTGCTTGGCGCGCAGCTTGGCCTGTTTCGCGTCCAGGCCGGCATCGGCGAGCGTGGCGCGCAGCTGGTCCTTGGACAGGCCGATCAGGTCGATGCGGCCGTCGGCGCGCAAGGTCGGCGCGCGCGGCACGGGCACGGGGTCGATGTGCCCCGGGATGGTCATCGCGGTGATCTGCATTGGCTGCACATAGGGGAAATCGGCCGATTTTGCCATCCCCCCGGACGCGAGCGTCAGCGCGTGTTCTTCGCCACGCTGTCCGCCATGCGCGCCAGCTGCTCGGGGCTGGCGGGTCGCTGGTGCTCCGCCTTCCACCGATCATAGGGCATGCCGTAGATCGCTTCGCGCGCGACGTCCTTGTCGAGCGCGCCCGCCTCGGCTGTCCAGTCCGACAGGCAATTGCGGCAGAATCCCGCCAGTCCCATCAGATCGACATTCTGGGCA
Organism: Sphingomonas sp.; assembly: GCF_036387595.1. Lineage (GTDB taxonomy): Bacteria > Pseudomonadota > Alphaproteobacteria > Sphingomonadales > Sphingomonadaceae > Sphingomonas. The sequence continues at coordinate 11,045 of NZ_DASVTL010000081.1, read as the reverse complement.
TCGTCGCGGTGGCGCAAATGGCGCACCAGCCGCCGGAATGCGGCGGCGGCGGTGGCGTCGTCGATGGTGTCGATCGGGTCCATTTGTATGCCTTGTGGTTGATCGGTGGCAGATAGGCTCTACACGAACGCGGGCAATGATCGTTAACGGAACCGGGAACCAGCGATGACCAAGGCTATCGGCCCGCGAGCGCGCAAGGTCCGCGTGCTCGCCACGCTCGGCCCCGCGAGCAACACGCCCGAGATGATCGCGACGCTGTTCCGTGCAGGCGCCGACGCCTTTCGGATCAACATGAGCCACGGCGATCAGGCATCCAAGATCGCGGTGATCCAGGCGATCCGCGCGCTGGAGAAGAAGTTCGGCCGCCCGTCCACCATCCTGGCGGACCTGCAAGGCCCCAAGCTGCGCGTCGGCAAATTCGCGGGCGGCAAGACCGAACTGGTCACCGGTAGCACCTTCGTGCTGGACCGCTCCCCCGAGCCGGGCGACGCGACGCGGGTGGAGCTGCCGCACAAGGAAATCTTCGCCGCGATCGAACCGGGCGCGCGGCTGTTGCTCGACGACGGCAAGCTCGTGCTGCGGGTCCAGGATCACGGCCTCGAGCGGATCGAGACGATCGTCGAGGTGGGCGGCGCGCTGTCCAACAGCAAGGGGCTGAACGTCCCCGACGTCGTCCTGCCGATGGCGGCGCTGACCCCCAAGGACATCAGCGACCTGGCCTTCGCGGTCGAGCAGGGGGTGGACTGGATCGCGCTCAGCTTCGTCCAGCGGCCTGAGGATCTGGCGGAGGCGCGCAAGCTGATCGGCGGCAAGGCCGCGCTCCTCGCCAAGATCGAGAAGCCCGCGGCGATCGACCGGCTGGAGGAGATCGTCGAGGCGTGCGACGGCGTGATGGTGGCGCGCGGCGACCTGGGCGTCGAGATGCCGCCGCAGGCGGTGCCGCCCTTGCAGAAGCGCATCGTCGAGGTCTCCCGGCGGCTCGGGCGGCCCGTGGTCGTGGCGACGCAGATGCTGGAATCGATGATCGTGTCGCCTTCGCCCACCCGCGCCGAAGTGTCCGACGTGGCGACCGCGATCTACGACGGGGCGGACGCGATCATGCTGTCGGCGGAAAGCGCAGCGGGCCAGTGGCCGGTCGAATCGGTGGCGATGATGAACGCCATCGGCATCTCGGTCGAAGGTGACCCGATGCACGGCGACCGCGTACATTTCACGGTGATGAAGCCCGATCCGACGACCGGCGACGCGATCTGCGAGGCGGCCAAGAACATCGCCCGCACGGTATCGGCGGTGGCGATCATCTGCTTCACCTCGTCCGGATCGACCGCGCGCCGGATCGCGCGTGAGCGGCCCGGCGTGCCGATCCTGGTGCTGACGCCCAGGCTGGAGACGGCCCGGCGGCTGGGGCTGCTTTGGGGCACGCATGCGGTCCATACCAAGGACGTGGCGTCGTTCGAGGACATGGTCGCCAAGTCCAAGCGCATGGCCTTGCGCCACGGCCTGGCGCGTGCCGGCGACGTGGTGGTCGTGATGGCGGGGGTGCCGTTCAAGACGCCCGGATCGACCAACGTCGTCCATGTCGTGCGGATCGTCGGCGACGAGTTGAAGGGCTATACCGACAGCGCCAGCGGGTGATCGCGCAGCTTTTCGTCACGCGTTAAGAGGCGGCCTCCGATACGGCCGGCATGCACCAACAGCATTTCGTCGAACGGATCGCGGTGATCGATCGGCGGCGAGAGCGCGAAGATGCTGTCTTCGCCTAGCAGCGGAACCAGCTGAAAACTGTTGGCCCGGATGAAAGACAGGGCTGCGGCGGGGTCGAGGGTTCCCTTGCGCCTGCCGTGGCGATCACGCGTCTGCCACTTGATCCGAATTTCCCAGAGCGACACAGCGGAAACATGGACGGACGACGCATCGCTGATGGCAAGCCGTTCTGATTGCGTCATCATCGCGGTGTTGTTGGCGAACCAGATCACATAATGCGTATCGAGCAGCAGCCTCATCGGGCGGCAGTGTCGGGTTCGTCATCGAAATATTCGGGACCGAACAACTCGCGGGTCCACGCCGGATCGTCGAACTCCTGACGCCAGGCTTCGTCGAGGGGCGGCCCGTCATATTTGTCGAGGCCAAGCTCGCGACGCGTGCGCTCGACCCGGGTCCAGAAGTCTTCTTCCGGCTCGGCGACGGGCGGAGACGGTGGCCCCAGTTCGGCCACCGCCTTGCCGTTCTTGGTGATCGTCACGCGCTCGCCGCGTTCGGCGGCGGATAGGGCATGCGCGAATCGCGCGCGGGCTTCGCGAACCGACATTTCCATCGTGAGTCTCCGTCTTGTGTACACTTTGTACACGCATGCGGGGAATCAGTCTAGCAGTCTCAGCGCGACCAGTTCTCGTCGGAACGTCGGCGCGTCCGTGAAGTGCAGCGCGGCCATGCCGACCGCTGCCGCGCCGGCGACATTGGCTTCGTTGTCGTCGACGAACACCGCTTTGGCCGGGTCCAGGCCAAAGCGGGCAAGCGCGAGGTGGTAGATCGCGGCGTCCGGCTTCACCAGTCTCTCGGCACCCGACACGACGACGTCGCGAAAGCGGTCGAACAGCGCCGATTCGCGGGCGCGAAAAGGTGGCCAGAATTCGTGGCTGAAATTGGTGATCGCGAACAGGGGCACGCCGCGCCCGTCGAGTTCCTCCACGATGGCGTGCATGCCCGGTACGGGATCGCCGATGCTCTCGATGAAGCGCGGTCCCCAGGCGGCGATGAGGTCGGCATGATGCGGGTAACGCGCGGCCAGTTCGGCCGAGGTGTCGGCGAAGTCGCGGCCGGCGTCGTGCTGGAAATGCCAGTCATAGGTGACGACATCGCGCAGGAACGCATCGAGCGCCTCACCCTGCGGGATGAGACGCTCGTAGAGGAACCGGGGGTTCCAATCGTAGAGAACGCGGCCGACGTCGAAGATGACGGCCGTCGGGTTGGCGGTACTCAGCCCTGGCGTGCCTTGAACCGGCGATTCGTCTTGTTGATGACGTAGGTCCGGCCGCGGCGACGGATCACGCGGTTGTCGCGGTGGCGATCCTTGAGCGACTTCAGGGAATTGCGGATCTTCATGGCATTCGCTTTTCTTGGCAGGACGGACCATCTTTGCAGCAATGGCGCCGTCGAAAGGACGCGCCCGCCTATCGGCGGCCCCCCGCCAAGTCAACCCGCCGCTGCCGCCAGATGAACCTCGCCGGGGCTTGCGGCGTTACCCTGGCGGAACAATCGTGGGTGGAGCACAAGTATGCGTAAATGGTCTGTAGCAGGTTCGACGGTTGTCGCGCTCGGCGCGATGGGGCTTGCCGGATGCGCCACCACCGCGCCGCTGCCGCCGACCGAGGTGATCCGCTATCACCTCGGCGAACCGATCGACCGCGGCGCCATATCGGTCGAGCCGCTGACCGGTGGCGGCGCGCCGGCTAGCCTGGAGTTTGAGACCTATGCCGCCGCGGTTCGGAGCGAATTGGCGCGAAACGGCTATGCGCCCGCGGCGCCTGGTGCGCGGCCGCTGTTCGTGGCGGTCGTATCCTATGCGCGGTCCAACCGCGTCGGCCCGCCGCGGCGCTCGCCGATCTCGATCGGCCTGGGTGGCGGTGGGTTCAGTGGCGGGCGTGGCGGCGGCGGCGTGGGGCTGGGCGGCGGTGTCGGCTTTCCGATCGGCGGCGGCGGCAACAGCGCGCTCGTCGTCACCGAATTGTCGGTGACGATCAAGCGCCGGGTCGATCAATCGCCGGTCTGGGAAGGCCGTGCGCAGACGGCGGCCGATGCACGCGCCGCCGGCTCGGATGCCGCGACCCAGGCGGCCAAGCTGGCATCCGCGCTCTTCATGGGCTTCCCCGGCGAGTCGGGGCGCACTATCGAGGTCAGATGACCGAACAGCCGATCAGCATCAATTCTGCCTTCGACGGCGGCAATATTCGCGTTGCCGGGATCGACGGGGACACCGTCGATCTGGAGATCGTCGCCGATCACTTGTCGGATTTCTACCAATGGTTCTCGTTCCGGGTGGCGGGTGCGCGAGGGCGGCGGCTTCGGCTGCGCATCGTCAACGCCGGGGGCGCGGCCTATCCGTTCGGCTGGCCGGGCTACAAGGTCCGCGCCTCGACCGACCGGGTGGCGTGGCGGATGGTCGATACGGCTTATGCCGACGGTGTGCTCGAATGGGTTTGGGAAGGCGAGGCCGACGTCGCCTGGTTCGCCTATTTCGCGCCCTATACGATGGAGATGCACCACGATCTGGTCGCGCGCATCGCCGCGACCGGCGCGCATCACCGCCAGCTGGGCACGACGCTGGACGGGCAGGCGATCGACTATTTCCGTTTCGGCACGGGCGCCAAGCCCGTGTGGCTGTATGCGCGCCAGCATCCCGGCGAGTCGATGACCGAATATTGGATGGAAGGCGCGCTCGACTGGCTGACGAGCAAAGCGGCGGCGCCGCTGCTCGCCGCCGCGACGGTGCACGTCGTCCCCAACATGAACCCCGACGGCACCCGGCGCGGGCATCTGCGCACCAATGCCGCCGGCGTGAACCTCAATCGCGAATGGCATGCGCCGACGCCTGAGCGCAGCCCAGAAGTGTCGTGCGTGCTGCGCGAGATGGACCGCACCGGGGTCGCGTTTGCGCTCGACGTCCACGGCGACGAGGCGATCCCCGCCAATTTCATCGCCGGCTATGAAGGCATCCCGAACTGGACCGACGATCACGGCGCCAAATTCTACGATTTCGGGCAGCGGCTGGCGGCGCACACCGCCGATTTCCAGACTGAGAAAGGCTACCCCAAATCGGCGCCGGGGACCGCCAATCTGTCGATGTCGACCAACCAGTTGGCGCACCGCTTTGGGGCGGTGTCGGTGACGCTGGAGATGCCGTTCAAGGATCATGATGCCAATCCCGACGCCGAGTTCGGCTGGAGTCCGGAGCGGTCGAAACGGCTTGGCGTCTCGTGCCTGGAAGTGCTGGCGGGGATGATCGACACGATATGATCGAAGTGCGCGTCGACGACCCCGCTTCGCCCGCCGTAGCGGCGATGATCGCGCGGCATTTCGCGGATGCCCACGCGAACTCGCCCCCAGGCTTTCGCTTCGTGCTCGGTCCCGAAAAGCTCGCCCAGCCCGACGTCACCTTCTTCAGCGCGTGGGACGGCGATGCGCTCGCGGGCATGGGCGCAATCAAGGACTCGGGGTGCGGCAATGCCGAAGTGAAGTCGATGCGCACCGAGCCCGCACACCGGCGCAAGGGCGTGGGCGCGGCCGTGCTCGCGCGCATCGTCGCAGGCGCACGTGAGGCAGGACTCACGCGGCTGAGCCTGGAAACGGGGACGGGCGAGGATTTCGCCCCCGCTCGTGCGCTGTACCTGCGCGCCGGATTCGTCGATTGCGCGGCCTTCGCCGACTATCCGGCGGACAGCCCGCATAATTGCTACATGACGCTCGAACTTTGAAGGAGGCACGATGCCGCAACTCGTCCTGATCCGCCACGGCCAGTCTGCCTGGAATCTGGAAAACCGCTTCACCGGCTGGTGGGACGTCGATGTGACGGAGAAGGGCGTTGCGGAGGCACGCGCGGCGGGGGAATTGATGGCGAGCAAGGGTTTCGACTTCGACCTGACCTTCACCTCGCTCCAGACCCGCGCGATCAAGACGCTGAACCTCGCGCTGGAGGCGATGGGGCGGCTGTGGCTGCCGGTGGAGAAGGACTGGCGGCTGAACGAGCGGCATTATGGCGGGCTGACCGGGCTCGACAAGGCCGAAACCGCGGCGCGCCACGGCGAGGATCAGGTGAAGATCTGGCGGCGCAGCTTCGACGTGCCGCCGCCGGTCATGGCGGACGGCAGCGAATATGATCTGTCGCGGGACCGTCGCTATGCCGGCATCGCGATCCCGAAGACCGAGAGCCTGAAGGACACGATCGCGCGCGTATTGCCGTATTGGGACGCCCGCATCGCGCCCGCGCTGAAGGACGGCCAGCGGGTGCTGATCTCCGCCCACGGCAATTCGCTGCGCGCGCTGGTGAAGCATCTGTCGAACATCCCGGACGACGAAATCACCGGGCTGGAGATTCCGACGGGACAGCCGATCGTCTATGAACTGGACGACGCGCTGAACACGACGGATCGCTATTATCTGAGCGAGCGATAGAGGCTGCGGGGTACGGCGGCGCAGCGACCGCTTCGCCGATCAGCAGCAGTGCCGGGTCGGTCTCGCCGATCGTGGCGACCAGGAACGATAGCGCCGACAGCCGCCCGCGGATGATGCGTTCGCTGGGCAGCGACACGTTGACCGCGACCATCACCGGCGTGTCGGGCGCGCGGCCCGCGGCGATCAGTTCGCGCGCGACCTCTCCCGCGGCGGCGCGGCCCATATAGACCGCCAGCGTCGCATCGGCGGCGGCGAGCGCGGTCCAGTCGAGATCGAGCGGCTCGGCGGCGCGCGCATGCGCGGTCACGAAGGTCAGCTTGCGCGCCAGCCCGCGCAGCGTCAGCGAGGCACCACCCGCCGCCGCCGCGGCGCTGGCGGCGGTGATGCCCGGGCAGATGCGAACCGCGACGCCGGCTTGCGCCAGGTGGTCGATCTCCTCGGTCGACCGGCCGAAGATCGACGGATCGCCGCCCTTCAGCCGAACGACGCGCTTGCCCGCCAGCGCGGCGGCGGCGAGCAGGTCGTTGATCGAATCCTGATGTTTGGAATGGCGCCCGGACCGCTTGCCGACGCCGACCTGCTCCACGCCGGCCGGGATGAGCGCGAGGATGCCGGGGCCGACGAGCGCGTCGTGGAAGACGATGTCGGCGGCTGCGATCAGCCGTTCGGCCTTGCGCGTCAGCAGATCGGGGTCGCCCGGCCCTGCGCCGACCAGCCAGACGGTGCCGTGGGAAAAGTCATGCGGCATGGGTGGTTCCTTCGGTGGCGAGCAGGCGGGCGAGGGCGGGGCGGCACGATCCGCAATTGGTCCCCGCACCCAGCGCGGCGCCGATCGCGGCGACATCGGCGAGCCGCTGATCGGCGATGGCGGCGAGGATGGTCTTCAGCCCGATATCGAAGCACGCGCAGACGATCGGCCCATGGTCGACCTGCACACCGGGCGCCCGCCCGGCGAGCAGGGTGGGCGCGGCGACCGCTTCGGCGAGTTGCGCGACCAGCCAGTCGCGCTGCGGCACTATCCCGTCGCGCGTCACGAACAGCGCGGCGACCAGGCGCCCGCCGTCGAGGATTGCGACCCGGCGGGTGCCGCGCGCGGCGTCGATCGCCTCGATCCGCTGCCCGGCAGGCAGCAGGGTTTCGAGCGCGCGCGGATCGCCGTCACCCGCCAGTTCCCAGGCGGCGCCGCACGGCACCGCGATGCGCGTCGCCCACAGGCAGTTCGGGCGCGACGCCAATTCGCCCGCGGCGACCACGAAGCCGCGCCACGCGGATGCCACCGCGGTAATCCGCGCGGGCGTGGCCTTGAAGCCGGGCTGGCCCGAGATCGGGTCGGCGAGCGGGCGGGGAAGCAATCCGGTGCGCCCCCCGGCTGCGGTGCGGTCCGTCCAGTGGATCGGCACGAACAGCTCGCCCGGGCGCTGCGTCTCGACCACCTGCGCGCGGTACAGGCTATGCCCCTGCGGGGTCGCCACGCGGGCCAGCGCACCATCCGCAATGCCGAGCCGCGCGGCATCGTCGGGGTGGATTTCGACCAGCGGCTCTTCGCGGTGGCGGGCGAGTTTGGGCGACAGGCCGGTGCGCGTCATGCTGTGCCATTGATCGCGGTAGCGGCCGGTGTTGAGCGTCATCGGCCAATCGCCAAGCGGCGGCGCAAGCGGCTTCTGCGCCACGAGCACCAGCCGCGCACGCCCGTCCGGCGTCGAGAAGCGGCCATCCGCAAACGGCGTGCCGCCCCAGCGGAACGGCGCCATCGCGTCGTAAGCGGCGTTGCCCATCGCCGCCTGCCCCGGCAGCGCGAACACGCGCCCTGTATTTTGGGCGCCGTCATTCTCATAGACCGACAAGCGGCAATGCTCGCGCCAGATGTCGGCCGGGCGATCATAGGGAAAGGCGCTCTTCCACCCCATCCGCCGGGCGACCTGGGTGACGATCCACCAATCGGGTTTCGCCTCCCCAGGCAAGGGCATGAAGGCGCGCTGGCGGCTGATCGTGCGATCGGAATTGGTGACGGTGCCATCCTTTTCGCCCCACGCCGCAGCGGGCAGGCGGACGTGCGCGTGAACGGAGGTGTCGGTTTCGGCGATCACGTCGCTGACCACCACGAAGGGGCAGGCGGCCAGCGCCTCTCGCACGCGCGCTGCATCGGGCATCGAAACCGCGGGGTTGGTCGCCATGATCCACAGCGCCTTGATCCGGCCCTCACCCACTGCGCGAAACAGGTCCACCGCCTTCAGTCCCGGCCGCGCCGCGACCGCGGGTGCCGCCCAGAAGCGGCCGACACGCGCGACATTATCGGGCGCGAAGTCCATGTGCGCAGCCAGGCTGGAGGCCAGCCCGCCGACCTCGCGCCCGCCCATCGCATTGGGCTGGCCGGTGATCGAGAAGGGCGCGGCGCCGGGCTTGCTGATCCGGCCGGTCGCCAGGTGGACGTTGATGATGGCGTTGACCTGATCGGTGCCGGCGAGCGACTGGTTCACCCCCTGGCTGAACAGCGTCACCGTGCGCGGGGTCGCGGCGAACAGTTCGAAGAAGCGCCTGAGGTCTGATGGCGGCACATCGCATGTGCGCGCCACCGACCACAGGTCGCTTCCCTCTCCTACCTCGTTCCAGAAATCGTCCGGCGTCGCGACATGCGCGGCCAGATACGCCGCGTCGATCGCGCCCTTGTCACGGCACCAGGCGAGCAGCCCGTTCATCAGCGCGACGTCGCTGCCCGGGCGGATGGCCAGATGCAGGTCGGCTTCGTCGGCGGTCTCGGTGCGGCGCGGGTCGATCACCACCAGCTTCGTGCCCCGCGCTGCGCGCGCGGCCATGATCCGCTGATAGACGACCGGGTGGCACCAGGCGGTGTTCGATCCGACGAGCACGATCAGGTCGGCGGCGTCGACATCGTCATAGCTGGCGGGCACCACGTCTTCGCCGAATGCGCGGACATGGCCGGCGACCGCGCTGGCCATGCACAGCCGCGAATTGGTGTCGATGTTGGCCGATCCGATGAAGCCCTTCATCAGCTTGTTGGCGACGTAATAATCCTCGGTCAGCAACTGGCCGGAGACGTAGAAGGCGACGCTGTTCGGCCCGTGTTCGGCGATCGTTTCGCGAAACCGCCTGGCGACGAGATCGAGCGCCCTGTCCCAGCTTGCGGGCTTGCGGCCGATCATCGGGGTGAGCATTCTCCCATCAAGCGCTATCGTCTCGCCGAGATGCGTGCCCTTGGAGCACAGCGTGCCGTGGTTGGCGGGGTGGTCCGGATCGCCCGCGATGGTGGCGGTGCGCTCGCCCGTCGGCGTGGCGACGATGCCGCAGCCGACGCCGCAATAAGCGCAGGTGGTCTTTATCATCATTCCTCCCCGCTCGCGGGGAGGGGGACCAGCCGCAGGCTGGTGGAGGGGGTGTGCGGCAAGCGAGTCGCTCGTGGCGAGCCCCCTCCACCAGCTTCGCTGGTCCCCCTCCCCGTGCTGGGGAGGATTGCCGCGATTTTCACGCCGCCACCGCCAAGGTGCTCGCCCGGCAGATCAGCACACGGCCGCCCGTCACCTTCACCGGGATCACCGGCGTACAGCCCTTGTCGTCGCCCAGCGCCTGACCCGTCGCCAGCGCGATCCGCCAATTGTGCAAGGGGCAGGCGACCGCGCCGCCGTGGACGATGCCCTGGCTGAGGCGCCCCGCCTTGTGCGGGCAGCGATCGACCAGCGCGAAGACCTGATCCTCGCCGGTGCGGAACACCGCGATGTCGTCGCCGCCGGCGATCTGAACGGTGCGGCTGCCGCGCAGCGGGATTTCGGCGACCCAGCCGATGTCGAGCCAATCGCCGGTCATGCCATCTCCTCCCGAACGGGCGTGAAGCGCGCCATCGGCGCATGCTGTTCGCGGTCGGCCCCGTCGGCGCGCGCGGCCCAGGGATCGTCCTGCATGAAGGTCTGCGAATGGCGGAAGCGCTTGGCCATCGCGGCGCGCTCGTCTGGATCGTCGAGCAGCCGCGCCTGGATATGAGCCAGTCCCACGCGCTCGATCCACGGCGCGGTGCGCTCCAGATAGCGCGCCTCCTCGCGGTAAAGCTGGATGAAGGCGGCGCAATGCTCCATCGCCTCCTCCTCGGTCGCGACCTTGCAGAGCAGGTCGGTGACGCGGACCTTGATCCCGCCATTGCCGCCGACGTGAAGCTCGTAGCCTGAGTCCACGCAGACCACGCCGAAGTCCTTGATCGTCGACTCGGCGCAATTTCGCGGGCAGCCCGACACCGCCATCTTGAACTTGTGCGGCATGTTCGACCCCCAGCCCATTTTTTCGAGCTTGACCCCGAGGCCGGTCGAATCCTGCGTGCCGAAGCGGCACCAGTCGATGCCGACGCAGGTCTTCACGGTCCGCAGCGACTTGGCATAGGCATGGCCCGAGACCATGCCGGCGGCGCCGAGATCGGCCCAGACCGCGGGCAGGTCCTCCTTCTTGATGCCGAACATGTCGAGCCGCTGGCCACCGGTGACCTTGACCAGCGGCACCTCGAATTTATCGACGACGTCGGCGATCGCACGCAGTTCGCGCGACGTCGTCAGTCCTCCCCACATCCGCGGCACGACCGAAAACGTGCCGTCTTTCTGGATGTTACCGTGCGCGCGCTCGTTGATGTAGCGCGACTGCTTGTCGTCGACGTAGACGCCGGGCCACTCGCACAGCAGGTAATAGTTGAGCGCCGGGCGGCACGACGCGCAGCCGTTCGGCGTCGACCATTCGAGCGCCTGCATGACCGCCGGGATTTCCTTGAGCCCGTGCAGGCGGATCAGCTTGCGGACATCGTCGTGGGTCTGGTCGGTGCACCCGCACATCGGCTTGACGCCCTCGTGCTCGTAGCTGCCGCCGAGTTCGAGAACCAGCAACTG
>NZ_DASVTL010000080.1:0-2229 GCF_036387595.1 Sphingomonas sp. | reverse complement strand
ACGCGGGCGACGGGGCGACTATCGTTGCGGTCAAATACCGGCCTTGCCGGCCAGTACCGGAGCGTGATCGATGACCAATGAACTGCCGCCTTCCAGCCTTGGGGCCGCGACCGCCGGTGCGTGGCTGACCGCGACGAACCTGGTGCTGATCGCGATCGGCGTCATCCTGGCGCTGCTGGTGATCTGGTGGGGGGCGAAGCTGAAGCGTCAGCGCCGAGCGGTCGATCGGGTGATCGAGGATCGCGCCGAAGATGCCGCGCCCGCGCCGTTCGCCGCATCGCTCGACGATACGCCCCCGCCGGCGCCCGAGACCGAACCGGCCCCGTTCGATCCCGCCCCGCCACCATTGGCCGACACGCCGGTGGTCGCCGCCGCGCCGTTCGACGCCGGCCCGGCGGCGATCGCGGCCGACCTCGCCACCCCGCCCGCCCCTGCCCCAGCCACGCCGGCCGCCACCCCCGACGACCTGACGCGAATGAAGGGAATCGGGCCAAAGCTCGCCGCGCGCCTGGGCGATCTGGGCATCACCCGCTTCGCGCAGATCGCCGCGCTGACCCCGGCGGAAGCCATCGCGCTGGACGCCCAGCTTGGCACCTTCCAGGGCCGCATCGCGCGCGACCGGTGGATCGAACAGGCAGGCTATCTAGCCAACGACGACCGCGCCGGGTTCGAGGCGGCGTTCGGGCGGTTGTAACGGGAACCGCCGCGGTCGAAGGCTGTAGCGGGATGACATAAGGTAGACCTAATACCAAGACTCGCTGATCAGAACCCTTGGGCCCATTTTCGCATGCCGATCGACGTGATGCGCCAGGGTTGCTCGACCAGCTTGTTCCAGGCGCCGCAGCAATGGTCGACGATCTCGTCGTAGGAGCCGAACACGCGGTTCGAGAGCCAGTTGTCGCGCATGAACTGCCAGATGTTTTCCTGTGGGTTGAGTTCGGGGCATTTCGATGGGATCGCGATGATCGAGATATTGGCGGGCAGCGCGAGCTTCGGCGTCAGATGCCAGCCGGCCTGATCCATCAGCAGCACGGCATGGGCGCCGGGCGCGACATGCAGTGCGATTTCCGCCAGGTGCAGGTTCATCGTGTCGGTGTTGCAGAACGGCAGGACGAGGCCTGCGGCTTTTCCCTCCTGCGGGCAGATTGCGCCGAAGATGTAGGCCGAGGTGGTGCGCTGATCGTGCGGTGCCGAGGGTCGCGTCCCCCGCTTCGCCCATCGCCTCGTGATCTTGGTCTTCTGCCCGATCCGAGCCTCGTCCTGGAACCAGACCTCTATCGGTGTACCGCGCGGGAGGGAGGCTCCGACCTTGTCCAGCTTGGCCGCGAAGCCCCCTTTTTGAAGGCTTCGATCGCATCCGGATCCTGGGCATGATGCTTCGGCCGGGCCGACAGCTTGCGGTAGCCAAGCGCGCGTAGCTCGCGGCTCAACGTCGGTCGCGATACCGACAGCGAGAAGTCGTCCCACAGCATCTGTGCAAGGTCGACGATCCGCCAGCGCACCACCCCGTGGACCGCCGGGATAGGGCCTCGCTCGATCGCCTCGACCAGCGCCGTTCGGTGGGCTGCCTGCAACAGCGATGGCGGCCCTGGCGCCTTCCGGTCGATCAGCCCGCCAGGCCCGCTCGCGTTGAACTTCATCACCCAGTCCCGGACGATCTGCAACGTGACCCCGCCGATCCGCGCCGCCTCGGTCCGGCTCGATCCCTCATAGATCGCCGCCAGCGCGAGCAGCCGCCGGGTCTGCGCACCGTCCTTCGACAGCCGGGCGGCGCTCCTAACCGCGGTGGCGTCGAAGTCGGTGCGAAGCGCGATAGCCATGGCAAACCCCAGTCCGTTTGCCATGCTGAATCAGAGACCGGTGCTGCTGGCAATGCGCCACAGCGGCTCGGCGCCGTCCAGATCCTCGATCTCCGACCAGTGGGCGTGCTGGATTTCGTTCGGACGCACCGCCGTCAGCGCGAGCAGGCGCAGGGCGAACTTCGTCGCGGCGCGGCAGCGCTGGTCGTCGCAGTCACGGAGCATCTGGCGCACCAGCGCGATCTGGTCGTCGTGGTCGCGGATGCGGTCGACGATCGACGGCTGCTTCTTGCCGCGCGGCTTCCGGCGCAGCGCCTTGCCCAGGCTCGCGGCCGGATCGGCTCGGCAGATGCCGGTGGCGATACCATGCAGGAAGATGCCCGACATGCGCTGGCGAAGGCGGTGTGCCGTCTCGATGGCGCCCCGCTGT
>NZ_DASVTL010000079.1:0-6278 GCF_036387595.1 Sphingomonas sp. | reverse complement strand
ACCGAGATCGAAATGCCGAGATCCTTGGCCATCAGCGTCGTGCCCAGCACCACCGCCATCGCCCCCGACTGGCTGACGATGCCGACGCAGGACTTGCCGGTGAGCTGCAGCGCGGGCGTCCCGACGAAGGTCAGCGGCACGCCCGCGACATAGTTCGTCATGCCGAGGCAGTTCGGCCCCTCGATGACCATGCCGGTATCCGCGGCGATCCGCGCCACCTCCGCCTGCGCGGCCAGGCCTTCTTCGCCGCCCTCGGCGAACCCGGCGGCAAAGATCACCGCGGCGCCGACGCCCTTCGCCGCAAGCGCCTGCACCGCGGCGAGCACTGCCGGCCCCGGGATCGCCAGCACCGCAGCATCGACGCCATGCGGCAGGTCCTCGATCGACTTCAGGCACGGGCGGCCGTCGATCGCGTCGCGCTTGGGATTGATGAGGTGGATGTCGCCCGCAAAGCCGTGGCGTTCGAGATTGTCGAGCACCGACTTGCCCAGGGCGCCCGGGGTGGGGGAGGCACCGACGATCGCGACCGAGCGCGGGGTGAGCAGGCGGGATAGGTCTTTGGGCATGAATTTCATCCGTTCGGCATCTGCGATCCTCCCCGGGACCGGGAGGGGGACCAGCGAAGCTGGTGGAGGGGGGATCGCCGCGCGCGACCCGCCGGCGGCGGCCCCCTCCGTCGCGCTACGCGCGCCACCTCCCCGCATGCGGGGAGGATTTTAGAACGTCAGACCCCCGCCTTGTCCTTGTCGTACGCACCCAGGCCCGGCTTGTACGACTTCTCGTCGATGAACTGGCGGATGCCTTCCTTGCGGCCGTGATTGTCGTAGCTGTTGGCGGCTTCCTGCGCGCGGATCAGATAATCCTCGGCATCGTCGTAGCTCATCACCGACACGCGGCGCACCGCGTCCTTGGTCGCCTTCAGCGCGACGGGGTTCTTGGCGAGCAGCACCTTGGCCACATCCATCACGCGGGTCTTAAGCTGCGCGAGGGGGAGGGATTCATTGACCAGGCCCCATTCCGCCGCGGTCTTGCCGTCGACATTCTCGCCCATCATCGCATGGTACATTGCCTTGCGGAACGGCAGCAGCTCGACCGCGACCTTGGTCGCGCCGCCGCCCGGCAGGATGCCCCAGTTGATCTCGGACAGACCGAACTGCGCCTCGTCCGCGGCGAATGCCAGGTCGCAGGCGAACAACGGGCCGTATCCGCCGCCGAAGCACCAGCCGTTGACCATCGCGATCGTCGGCTTCTGATACCAGCGCAGCCGCCGCCACCAGCCATAGCTCTCCCGCTGGGCCTGACGCGTGGCGCCCAGCCCCTTGGCCTCGGTCTCGCGGAAATATTCCTTCAGGTCCATGCCCGCCGAAAACGCGGTGCCTTCGCCCGACAGCACCAGCACGCCGACATCGTCACGGAATTCCAGAAGGTCGAGCACCTCCATCATGTCGCGGTTCAACGTCGGCGACATGCAGTTGCGCTTGTCGGGACGGTTGAAGTTCACCCACGCGATACGGTCTTCGACGAGGTAGCTGACGACGCCGTTGCTGCTCAGTTCGGTCATGCGAATATCCCTAGTTAGATCGGATAATGGCCTGGCTCGGTCTCGATCGTGATCCAGCGCAGCTCGGTGAAGGCGTCGATGCCGGCCTTGCCGCCGAAGCGGCCATAGCCCGACGCCTTGGTGCCGCCGAAGGGCATCTGCGCCTCGTCGTGCACGGTCGGGCCGTTGACGTGGCAGATGCCGGACTTGATCTTGCGTGCGACACG
Organism: Sphingomonas sp.; assembly: GCF_036387595.1. Taxonomy (GTDB): domain Bacteria; phylum Pseudomonadota; class Alphaproteobacteria; order Sphingomonadales; family Sphingomonadaceae; genus Sphingomonas. The sequence goes on along the minus strand of NZ_DASVTL010000079.1, from coordinate 4,511 downwards.
AAGGCCGCGGGCCGTGTCGCGGGTGAAGACCGCCGCGGACAGGCCGTAATCGGTGTCGTTGGCCAGCTCGATCGCGTGCGCCTCGTCGCGTGCGCGGATCACGCCTACGACGGGACCGAAGCTTTCCTCGCGGAACAGCTTCATGTCGGGCGTGACCTTGTCGATCACGTGCGCGGGCATCAGCACCCCGTCCGCCTCGCCGCCATTGACCTGCACCGCGCCGGACCCGACCGCATCGGCGATGAGCGAACGGACGTGATCGACGGTCTTCTGGTCGACCACCGCGCCGAGCGGCGTCTTGCCCTCGCGCGGATCGCCGACGGGCATCGTGCCGACCTTGGCCGCGAACTTCTCGACAAAGGCGTCGGCAACGCTCTCGACGACGATGATCCGCTCGGTCGACATGCAGATCTGGCCTGAGTTCATGAACGCGCCGAACGCGGCGGCCTTCACCGCTTCGTCGAGGTCGGCGTCCTCGAGCACGATCAGCGGGGCCTTGCCGCCGAGTTCGAGCAACACCGGTTTCAGATGCGCGGCCGCGCGCTGGGCGATGATCTTGCCCACATGCGTGGAACCGGTGAAGTTGATGCGCTTGATTTCTGGATGATCGATCAACGCGCCGACGATCTCGGCGGCATCGGCGGGGGCGTTGGTGACGATCGACACGGCGCCCGCGGGCAGCGCCTCGTCGAACGCTTCGCCGATCAGCGCATGGGTGCGCGGACATTGCTCGCTCGCCTTCAGCACGACGGTATTGCCGCACGCCAGCGGCGCGGCGACGGCGCGTACGCCCAGGATGATCGGTGCGTTCCACGGCGCGATGCCCAGCAGCACGCCGACCGGCTCGCGCAGCGCCATCGCGATGCAGCCGGGCTTGTCGGACGGGATCACCTCGCCCGCGATGTGGGTGGTCAGCGATGCGGCCTCGCGCACCATGCCGACGGCGAGCATCAGGTTGAACTGCGCCCAGCCCTCGGTCGCGCCGATTTCGCCCATCATCGCCTCGATGAACTGGTCGGCCCTCGCGGCGAGCGCGTCGGCGGCCTTGTTGAGCGCCGCGCGGCGGGCATTCGGCCCCAGCGCGGACCAGGCGGGGAATGCCGCGGCGGCCGCCTCCACCGCGGCGTTGGCATCCGCGACGGTCGCCGCGGATGCGGTCGTCGCGACGGCGCCGGTGACGGGGTTTACGCGATCGAAGGTCCGAACGATCGGCGCTTGCGCAAGCATAGCCATGCAACCTCTCCCGTTATTGTTGTACCACATAACTTATGGCGTGTGTGCGCGCAATGCTTCTTTTGTCGCGTTCACATCCCGTCCCGGGCGCCCACGGCCTCGATCCGGGCGAGCAGATCGATCAGTTGGGTTCGCTCGGCTGTCGACAGCCCGGACAATAGCTGATCCTCATGGGCGCGGATGCGCACCAACGTTTGCTCGACCTTCGCCTCGCCCGCGCTCGTCAACGTCAGCGCAAAGGCGCGGCGGTCGTCCGCCGCGGTTTCCCGCAGCACCAGGGCTGAATCGACCAGCTCGTTGACAAGGCTCACCATGTTGGCGCGCTGGATGCCCAGCGCGCGACCGACATTGCCCTGATTGATACCCGGATTGGCGGCGATGACCGACAAGATGCCGAACAGCACCTGTCGCATGCCCGTTCCCGCGATGGCGCGCGCAAAGTCGTTGCCGATGACCGCCGAGGCGCGACGCATGTGGTAGCCCACCAGCTCATCGAGCACGCCGAGCGCCGTAATCGCGATTTCCGGTTCGTCCTGCACGTCGCCAGTCTCCTGAAGCGACGGGCGTTAGGCAGTCCGAGGCCGCGCCTCAAGTCGCCGTCGCCTGCCGCCCGAGCACGAACAGCGCGCCCGCCGCGATCGCCGAGCCCAGCGCCATCAGGATCGCAACGGTGGACAGGCCATAGCCCGCGGCGAACAGCAAGCCGGCCAGGGCGGGGGCCAGCGCCGATCCGCCACGCCCGATGCCGATGACGAACCCGGTCGCGGTCGCGCGGACTCCGGTCGGGAAGCTCTGCGCGATGAGCGCATAAAGGCCGACGACCGCGGCATTGGTCGCGAACCCCGCGCAGGCGGCGATCAGCGACAGGGCGGCAAGATCGCTCCACGCCCGCCCGAAGGCGATCACGAGGACGGTCGACAACAGCATGGCGCCGATCGTCAGCCCGATCAGCCGCACCCGCGCGGTGAGGAGACCCAGTACCAGCGATCCGCTCGCGCCGCCGATGCTGGCCCAAACCAGCACGCCCGCGGCGAGCGGCGCGGGAAAGCCCATGTCCACGACGATCTTGGGAATCCATTTCAGGATGAAATAGAAGGTCATGATATGCGTGAGATACGCCAGGGTCAGCAGGCCGGTCAGCCGCACGAAGGCAGGTGAGAAGAGTTCGACCAGCGGCACCTTGGCCGCTTTCGGCTCGGGCGCGGGCAGGGCATCGACGGCCGGATGCCCCATCCGCGCCAGCATGACGTTGATCCGCTCCAGCGCGCCCGGCGGACGCCGGTGCATCAGGAACGCGATCGATTCGGGCGCGCGCCACAGAACCAGCGGAATGAAGCACAAAGTCACGATCCCGCCGAACACGAACACCGCCTGCCAGTCGTAGCGCGCGAGCAGAACCGCCGAGATCGACCCCCCGATCACGCTGCCCACCGGATAGCCGGCCGCCATCAGCACGACGCAAAGCGCCCGGCGACGGCTATTGGCGGCTTCGGCGACGGCCGCGTTGGTCGCTGCCAGCATGCCGCCGATGCCAAGGCCGGTCAGCACGCGCCACAAGGACAGGGCCGTCACGTCACCCGCGGTCGAGGCCCCCAGCATTCCGCCGGCCATCACGGTCAGACACCCCAGGATGGTCGCGCGCCGCCCGATGCGATCCGCGACGCCGCCCAGCACCAGCGATCCGATCGCCATGCCGATCAGCTCCATCGACAACACGAAGCCGAGCGCCGCGCGATCGATCCCCCAGGCGGCGGCGATCCCCGGAGATGCGAAGCTGATCGACAGCACGTCGAATCCATCGAGCGCGTTGAGGCCGATCATCGTCGCGACGATCCCCCACTGAAAGCGCGACATGGGCGCCGCATCGACGATCGAGCGCGGGTCTGTGGCGGTCATGTCGCTCCCAACATTCACTTGCGGCGCCGTCTAGCGCCGGGCGCTAGAACTTGTAGCTCGCGCTGACGCCCCATTCGCGCGGGCGACCATAGCTGCCCTCGGCCAGGCCGAACGCGCCCGAGATGTTGCCCGATACCAGGTAGAGCGAATCGGTCAGGTTGGTGCCGAACATCGCCAAGGTGATCGCGCGGCTCGGCAAGGTATAGCTCAATCGCGCATTGAGCAGGCCGTAACCGGGTTCGGTGATGATCGGCGTATTGGCGACATCCTGGAAGATGCGGCTGTACATCGTATAGTCCAGGCGGAACGCCACCTCGCTGCCGCCGTCGAACTCGTGGCTGAGATCAAGGCCCGCGGTGACGGTCCACTCGGGTGCCTTGACGAAGCGACTGCCCAGCGTGATCGGCAGGATCTGCGTCGGCCCTAACCCCTGGCCGACCGAGGTGTATTTGGCGTCGAGATAGCCCAGGCCCGCGTTGACGCTGATCCAGCGTGCCGGGCGCATCACCGTCTCGAACTCGATACCGTTGATCTCGCCCGACGCGGCGTTGGCGACGAAGTTGGTCGGCGTCTGGTTCACCGTCAGCTGGATGTCCTTGTAGATCGAGTGGAACGCCGCGAGATTGGTCGTCAACTGCCCGTCGAGCCACTGCGCCTTGATGCCCGCCTCGTAAGTGGTGAGCTCCTCGGGGGCGTATTGGGTCACCTCCTCGGCATTCGCGAGCGGACGCCCGTTGAACCCGCCCTGCTTGAACCCCACCGAATATGACCCGTACAGCAGCACATCGTCGGCGGCCTTGTAGCTGATCCCGAGTCGCGGCGTGAACTTGTTGAACGTCGCTTCCTTCGTCACATTGACGAACTCGACAAGGTCGCGCTGACGCACATTGATCGAGGTGAACACCTTGTTATCGCTAGTATAGCGCGCACCCACCGTCAGGCTCAGCCGTGGCAGTATCTCGAAATCGATCTGGCCGTAGGCGGCAAGGCTGCGATTGTCGGTATAGTTCTGGACGAACACCGCCGGCGTGAACGGCCCCGCGGTGGCGAGCGGGGGCTGCAGCCCGACCGCGATGTCGGCGGTGGCGATGTCGGACGCCTTCTCCTTGAAGTAGAACGCGCCGATCACGTAACTCAGCCGGTCGTCCAGGATCTTGCCGGTCACCTGAAGTTCCTGGCTGAACTGCCATTGCTTGTCGCGGTTGGTGGTCTGGCGAAACAGGAACGGCGATGCGTCGCCATCGCGCGTGAAATACGCCTTCATGTCGCGATAGGCGGTGATCGACTTCAGCGTGGCGCTGCCGATTTCATAGGCGATGACGCCCTGGACGCCCCACAGATCGAGATCATTGTCGTTCGGGCCTGTCGCGAAGGTTTCGAAC
>NZ_DASVTL010000078.1:0-136979 GCF_036387595.1 Sphingomonas sp. | reverse complement strand
AAGGCCAAGACGGTGCTGTTCATCAAGCGGTCGATGGGCGGGGTCGGCTATGCCGGCGTCGACAACGACGTGTTCTATATGGACAACACGATGATGCTGCTCGCCGACGCCAAGAAGATGGTCGAGGATATCGTGAAGGCGCTGGGCTGAGCATGATGCAGCCGGGGGGCGGGTATGGCTCTGGCTTCGTCGTGGCGCTGGTCGGCGCGTCGGCGGACGGGGAAGAGGCGATCGCGCTGGCCGGCGGTCGGATCGGTGAGCGGATCGGGTGGGACGGTGTGCCCGGAGAAGCCGCCACGGTGCTGGTCGTCGAGGCGGAGGGCGTCGCGGACGCGGTGCTGGCCGATGCGCTGCCGGGCCTGGCGGCGATCGCCGACGCGCGGGGCCGGGCGGTGGTGGCGACGATCGCGGTCGACCAGATCGATCTGGTCGCCGCCGAGCTGCTGGGTGCACGGGTCATCCTGTTGTGCGCGCCGACCTTGGCCGAGCGGGTGGCGGCGGTGGCGGTGGCGGCGGGCATCGGCGATACGCCCGGCTTCGTTCGCGAGGACGAGCGCGAGCGGCTGCGGCGGATGAACGAGGAGGTGGCGCGGATCGCGGGCCTGCTGGCGCGGCTGGTCGAGGCGCCCGACGCCGGCGATGGGGCGGTCGAGGACCGGCGTCTGGGTTACAGCGTGGCCGCGGCGCAGGCGCAGGCGCCGGTAGCTGCCGCCGACGTTCGGCGCACGATTCGCGCCCGGCGGATGCGCGCGCAATATTTCGACGCACGGCTGGTGGAGGATCCGGGCTGGGACATGCTGCTCGATCTGTTCGCATCGGAACTGGAGCGGGGTCAGGTGTCGGTCTCCAGCCTGTGCATCGCAGCGGCGGTGGCGCCGACCACGGCGCTGCGCTGGATATCGCGGATGGTTGCGGCGGGGCTGTTTGCCCGAATGCCCGATGCGGGCGACAAGCGGCGCGCGTTCCTGGTGCTGACGCCGGCTGCCAGCGCGGCGATGCACGGCTATGCCGATGCGGTCCGGCGCGGCGGGCTGCCGATCGTGTGACCCTTGCGTATCGGCGCGGGGTTTGGCATCGCTGCCCGACCCGCAAGGGGGCGCTTAGCTCAGCTGGTAGAGCGGCTCGTTTACACCGAGTAGGTCGGCGGTTCGAACCCGTCAGCGCCCACCACCTTCAAAGCCGCAGCGCGAGTTTGACGCGAAACGGCTGTCCTGTTGACGGAGCGGCATTCATTTCGGCCATGGTTCGGCCGATCGCATGATCGGCGGAGTCGCGTTGAGGATCGCTATGCGCCAGAGCGCGAGGAGGAAATCGGTCGGTTCGTGGTGCAGGTCCAGCACGCCGGTCGGTTATGATCTGCGATGCGCCGTGCGATCCGAGAACGTGCGTCGCCAAGCTGCGGCTGTTCGGTGCACGTCGTTCGTCGTCCCATCGGCTAGGTCGATGGAGGACCGTCAGACGCATCCAGACGATAAGAGGGGGGCCGGCAAGTGATCGCGCTTCACGCCGTGATGCTGATCGTCGGTGTGCAGCCGCCCGCGGCCGTTCCAATGGTGGCTGGCCCTGCGCAATGGCCGATCCTCTCGACACAGCCACTTGCGGCGGTGCCGAGCGTGCCCGTGCCAGGGATCGCCCGCAATCATCCGGCGATCATGCTGCCCCCCGCCGACGCGGGACAAGTGCCCGCCGGGCCGGCTGCGCCCGCCGGCGCTACGGGGCAGGGCGATGTCGTGGTGACTGCGGCACAGCAGCCGAAGACGCCCGGAGACCCGCTGGAACAGGTCAACGCGCAATCCTTCGCCGCGATGCAGGCGGTGGACGGGGCGATCGTGGCGCCGCTGTCGCGCGCCTATAAGACGGTGCTGCCGCAACCCGTGCGCGATGGCATCCGCAATGCGTTGGGCAATGTCCGCGAGCCGATCGTGTTCATCAACTTCGTGCTGCAGCTGAAAGTGGGCAAGGCGGCGGCGACGTTCGGGCGGTTCGCGATCAATTCGACGATCGGCGTGTTCGGCCTGTTCGACTTCGCGCGGCGCAAGCCGTTCAAGCTGCCGCGGCGGCGCAACGGCTTCGCCAACACGCTGGGCTATTACGGCGTCGGGTCGGGGCCGTTCCTGTTCCTGCCCGGCGTCGGCCCGACGACGCTGCGCGACATGGTCGGCGGGGTCGCCGATGGACTGGTGCTGCCGGTCGGGGTCGGCAAGCCGTTCAACCAGGCGAGCTACCGTATTCCCGTCGGCGTGATGACGGCCCTGAACCGCCGCAGTGAAGTCGACGAGCGGCTGAAGCAGGTGCGCGCGACCACCGATCCCTATGCCGCGGCGCGCGAGACGTATCTGAACCAGCGCGAGGCCGAGATCGAGGCGCTGCATGGGCGCGGGCCGCTGGTCGACGTGCCGGCTTCCTACGCACCGCCCGGCACGCCCGCGAAGGGCGCGCCGCTCCCCATCGATCCGAAGCTGCTGGACGATATTCGGCCGAGCGAGACGCCGGCACCGCGTTAGCAGGCGGACCGCGCCGGCGATCTATGGGGCGGTGCTGATGTACAGCGTCTGGACGCAATGCGTCGCCGCCCAGGCCATGCCGGCGGCTTCCGCCTGCTCGCAGCTGTCGTAATGTCCGCCGTCGACCATCGCGACCGATTCGGCTTCGGCGCTGTCGCCGCAATTGATGAGTGCCGATCCTTCCAGCCGGTATCGGCCATCGGCCATCGGTTGCAGGTTGATGCAGTCGCTGTCCTTGGGTGCCTCCTGCCCCACCGGCAATTTGATGATTTCCATCGCTCGTCTCCTTTGGTTCGCGACGCGACAACGTGCGAAACCGGCGGAGGTGGCATGATGCTTGGCGCGAGAGGGGCGGCGGATCGACACCCGCTACATGTCGCGCACCAGGCGGACGACGCGCGCGAGCCAGGGCGGGTTGGCGACGATCTGCTGACGCGCGCCCGGGCCGGGGGGCAGGAGGTGGAGGCGGGTCGCATCGCGGTCCAGCAGGCGGGCGAAGGTGAACCGGCCGGCGGCGCGGGGAACGAGGACGTCGCGGTTCGTCGCGCGGGCGAATTGCTCGGGCGCGAGCGTCTCGCACCACAGCACGTCGCCCGCCCGGTAATCGCCGATGCTGGCGGTCACGCATAGCGCGATATGGCCGGGTGCGGGAACGGGCGCGGCCACTGCCGACGCCTTGGTGGGTGCGCGGGCGCCGGTGGCGTCGAGGATCGCGGCAACGGGCAGATCGACCCGGTCGGGCAGTTGCACGAGGTCGGCGGCGGTCACGCCCAGCGCCGCGGCGATACGGTTCAGCCAGGCGACCGAAACGGTGCGCGTGCCGACTTCGAGCCGGCCGATCTGCTGCGCGGTGGTGGCAGGCACGCAGGCGCGCGCGACCTGATCCAGCGTCATGCCGCGCGCGCGGCGGACATTGCGGATGTTGGTTATCATGGGCGTCCCTTGCGAACCTATCTGGTTTTTATTGCTGTCCTACATGCGCGATGCGCTGGCAAGGGCCTTGCCGGTCGAGGCATGGCAGGAGCGGACGATGCGGGAATTGATGGAGCGGACGGTCGATGCGCAGGGTTTCACCCAGGATGGGCGCGGGCGCGGGCGCAGGGTGACGGTGAACCTCGCCGAATCGCCGCTGGGCTGGCTGCGCGCGCGCGGGCTGGTGGATGCGCGGCAGTTCGAGGCGGGCGAGCGGCTGCGCGGCGATTACGAAATGGCGATGCTCGCGCCCCGCGTGACGATGCGCTGGGCAGCGCGGGTGGACGGCGGCGGCGGCACCGCGCTGGAGCCCCATGCGGCGCAGATCGCGGCGAAGCGGCGCTTCGACGGGGCGGTCGCGGCGGCGGGTCCGGGCCTGAGCGACGTGCTGTGGCGCGTGGTGTGTGCTGGCGAGGGGTTGCCGGTGGCGGAGAAGGCGCTGGGCTGGCCCGCGCGCGCCGGACGGCTGGTGCTGACTCTGGCGCTCGACCGGGTGGCGGCGCATTATGGGCTGCGGTGAGGGAGCGATTGGCATGATGGGACAGGTGATCGCGGTGGCGGCGGCGCGGGAGCATCGCTTTTCCAAGCAGGTGTGCGACACGATCCGGCTGGTCGCGGGGTTGGGTGTGGTGGGGGATGCGCATGGCGGAGAGACGGTGAAGCACCGATCGCGGGTGGCGCGCGACCCGACCGAGCCGAACCTGCGGCAGGTGCATCTGCTTCATGCCGAACTGCTCGACGAACTTGCGGGCAAGGGCTTTGCGGTCCGCGCTGGGGACATCGGCGAGAACGTGCTGGTGCGCGGCATCGCGCTGCTCGACCTGCCCGAGGGGGCGGTGGTGCATTTGGGCGAATCCGCGCAGGTGCGGGTGACCGGATTGCGCAACCCGTGTTCGCAGCTGGATGATTTCGCGCCCGGGCTGATGCGCGCGACGCTGGATCGCGATGCGCGCGGCCGGCTGGTGCGCAAGGCCGGGGTGATGGCGGTGGTGATCGCGGACGGCGCGGTGCGCGGCGGCGATGCGGTGACGATCGCGCTTCCGCCGCCGCCGCATCGTGCATTGGGACCGGTGTGACTTGCGGGCGGTGCGCGGCTGCCCGATAGGCTGACGGTTGCGAGTCGACGGCGACGGGCCGGGTCGGCAGGGTAGTGGCGTGATGCGGTTCGATTTCGTTCATTGCCACGGGTCGGGAAATGACTTTCCGCTGATCGACGCGCGCGGAATCGCGTTGCGCGATGAGGACTGGGCGATCGTCGCGCGGGCGCTGGCGGATCGGCGCGGGCCGGTGGGGGGCGACGGCCTGCTGCTGCTGGGCGAGGGCGACGGCGATTGCGCCTTTTCGATGGTCATGCGCAATTCGGACGGGTCGGAGGCGGAGACGTGCCTGAACGGCCTGCGCTGCGTCGCGCGTGCCGGGTTCGCGGCATTGGCCATCGACGCCGCGCGTGTGCGGCTAAAGACCAGCGTGGCCGAGGTGGCGCGCGAGCCCGATGTCGCACCCGGCGTCTATGGGGTGCGCGAAGTGGCGGGGCCGGCGTCGCTGGATGCCGGCGCCTGGCCGCTCGGCGGTCACGTGCGACTGGTCGAGGCGCCGCTTGCCGAACTGTCCTCAAGCCTGGCCTTCACCGCGGTGGCAATGCCCAATCCCCATCTGGTGGCGTTCGTCGAAGCGGTCGACGAGGCGGCATTGTGCCGCGCGGGCGAGGCGTGCGAGGCGGCTCCGGCGTGGGTGCCCAACCGGGCGAACGTGTCCTTCGCCGAGATGCGGGAGGGCGTATCCGGCACGCGCGATCTGTTCGTGCAGACGTTCGAGCGCGGCGTGGGACTAACCGACAGCTGCGGCAGCGCGATGGCGGCCTCCACCTATGCCGCGTGCCTGACCGGGCGCGTCGCATGGGACGCGCCGATCACCGTCTTCAACCGCGGCGGGCTGGTGCGCGCGCAGGCGAGCGCGGATGCGATGGTGACGATCATCGGCAATGCGACTTGGGAATATGCCGGCGCGATCGACGTCGACCTGTCCAGCGGCGCGGCAAGCGGGCTGGTGGTGCATGAAAGGTTCGGCGCCGAGGTTGCGGCATGGGAATTGGCGGCAGGAAAGCCGAGCGGGGAGAGAATGTGATGATCGAGGCGGTCTTGTTCGACATCGACGGCACGCTGATCGACAGCAACACGCTGCATGTCGATGCCTGGGCGGAGGTGTTCGCAGACGCCGGGCACGACGTTCCCCGCGCAGCGATCGCCGGACAGATCGGCAAGGGCGGCGACAACCTCGTGCCTTCACTGCTCCCCGATAGCGACGAGGCCGAACGTGCGCGCCTCGACGAGGCGCATGGCGACGTGTTCAAGGCCCGCTATATCGAACGCGCGCGCCCCTTCCCCGATGCAGCGGCCCTGCTCCGCCGGGTGGCGGCGGACGGGCGCAAGGTGGTGCTGGCGTCATCGGCGAGTGCGGCTGAACTCGACCATTACGTCGAGCTGCTCGGCATCGGAGACATCGTCGCGGCCAGGACCAGCAGCGACGATGTGGCGACGACCAAGCCGGCGCCCGACATCTTCGCGGTGGCGCTGAAGAAGGCAGGCGTGCAGGGGGATCGGGCGGTTGCGGTCGGTGACACACCGTATGACGTGACGTCGGCCGCGGGAGCGGGGACGAACACGGTCGCGCTGCTGTCCGGCGGGTTCGCGCAGGATGTGTTGCGCGAAGCAGGCGCGATCGCGATTTACGCCGACGTGGCGACGCTGCTGGCGGATTACGAGGCTTCGCCGCTGGCGCGGTGAGAGGCCATGCCGGCCCGATCGTGACGCTGGAATCGTCGCCCGTGGCTTAAAGGACGTCGGATCCGATGCCGCCGTTCAATGTGTCGCTGCCACCGCCGCCGTTGAGCGTGTCGTTGCCGGTCAAGCCGTTGAGCGTGTCGTCGTGCCGCGCACGCATTTTAACATGGGGCAGGATTTGCCGGCTCTGTTATACGGATGACTTGGCAGGTGGCGCGACCATATTCGCGAGGATGGCGGACGCGTCGGCTGGCTCACGCTCGACGAGGGGGATGCCGATGTCCGGCGGTTCATGATCGGGGTGATCCGGTCACTGCAGGCCGCGGGCGTGCCGATCCCCAATCTGGCGGTTCATCTGGAGGGCGGGCTTGTCGAGCTGATGCTGGACGGCATCGTTCGCGAAATCCAGGCTGCGCTGGATGCGCAGGCGGATCCGGTCACACTGATCCTGGACGATTATCATCGCGCATCGTCGCCTGCGCTGGACGAATTCCTGGGGCGCTGGATCGCGATATTGCCCGACGGGATGCGGCTGCTGATGAGTTCGCGCAAGCGGCCGGACATCGGGCTGCATCGCCTGCTGTGTTCGGGCCAGGTCGTCGAGATCACCAGCGAGATGCTGCGCTTCACGCCAGCGGAATCGCGCTCGGTACTGGATGTCGGGCTGGACGAATCCGAGCGCGATGCGCTGGCGGAACGGATCGAGGAGTGGCCCGTCGCCTTGCAGCTGGCGCGTCTGATTTCGCTCCAGGCAAAGCCGCTGGGCAATGAACATTCGCTTTCGCTGGGGCGTCTGGCGCGACGCGGCGGGCATTTGTGGACGTTCCTGTCCGACCAGGTGCTCAACGGCCTCAGCCAGGATGCGGTCGACTTTCTGCTGGATACGTCGATCCTAGAACGGTTCAGCGTCGAGATCGCCGATGCGACCCGTCAGCGGCACGACGGCTGGCACATCATGGAGCAGCTCGAACAGTTGCAATCGCTGGTGGCGCCGCTGGACGGGGACGCTGCCTGGTTCCGCTATCATCACCTGTTCGCCGAATATCTTCAGGCGCAGCTGCGCCAGCGCCGGCCGGCCAGCGTCGCTGCACTCCATCTTCGGGCGTCGGAAGCGTTCGAACGCAGCGGCCTGCTGGAGGAAGCCGTGCGACACGCCAGCTTGGCGGGTGACTATGCGCGGTGCTCGGCGCTCGTCGAACAGGCTGGCGGCTGGCGGCTGATCTTGTTCGGCGGACTGAGCCAGCTCAATCAGCTGCTCGACCTGATCCCGCTGGCGGAGCGCCTGTCCCACCCCCGGCTGCTGATCGCCGAAGCCTATGCCCGCGTGAAGATGGGCCGGTTGCGCGAAGCACGGTCGACGTTCGATCTGGTCGCTACCGATGACGAGGCGCCGGTGAAAGACTGGAGCGCGCTGGACGATTGCGAGCGCGACATTCTGAACGTCGACTTTCTGCTGCGCATCTACGAAGACAATAGCATCGACCTTCCCCTGCTGCGGCGTATTCGACATGCCCGCGAGCGCTTGCCGGATGCGGATGGCCTGACCCAGGGCATTCTCGAATGCGTCGGCACCGTCGCGGCGCTGTGCCTGGGAGACTTCGACCACGCGGAGGCGACGGCGCGGCAGGCGATGAGTGCGATGCGCTCGGCGAACTCGGTGCTGGGGCTGAACTACTGCTTTCTGCACGCGGGTGTCGCCTGCACGTACCAGGGAGAATTGCGGAGCGCGGCGGCTTATCTGGAACGCGCGAAGGCGATGGCCGAGGAGAATTTCGGCGCCGACAGCGGCCTGAAAGCGGTAGCGGAAACGCTTCTCTCGATGGTCGAATTGTGGACCGGCGGGCCTTTTGCCAGGACCGTTGCCGATCTGGACGAGGCATTCCGCCACGTCTGCGATTACGACGGCTGGGTCGAAGTCTATGCCGCGGGCCTGGAGCGGCGGTTTCGGCCGGCGTGGCTGGCCGGCAATATTGCCGCGATGGACCTGGTGATCGCTGACGGCCAGGCACTCGCCGAAGCCCGTGGTCTCCTGCGCCTGGCCACCATCGTCAAGGCGCAGCGGCTTCAACGGCACCTGATCGCCGGCGCCACGAAACCGGCGGCGGCGCTCGCCGAAAAGCTGGCCAGCCAGTTCCCGCTTGGCATCTGGCGGGAGAACCGGGTCTGCTGGCGGCCGTATCAGGACGTCGCCTTTGCGCTGGTCATGTGGTTTGCCAGGCGTGCTCCACTGATCGCGAGCGCCCGGGCGGCCGACGCGCTGGACTGTGCGCAAGCGGTCGGCGCACGGCCGTACGTGGTACGGGCGCATCTTCTGCTGGCGCGAAGTGCCGACCTGGCAGGGCAGTCCGAGGCGGCGATGTCCCATCTCAAGCGCGCGGTCGGCGAGGCGGCGGGGGAGGGCATATCTTTGCCCTTCTACGAGCAACCCGAACTCGCGCCGCTCATCCGTTATCTCACGCGCGACATCTGGGACAGCGGCGGCAACCCGGTCGAAGCATCGTTCCTTTCGGAGATCGCCGAGCGCACGGAAACGACGCCGGCCAGCGATGGCCGCGCGGCGATCCTGAGCACGCGGGAACAGGAAGTGATGGCCGAACTGGCGCGCGGCCTCGGCAGTCGGCCAGATGGCGGGCTGGACGATCTCTCCGGTCGCGATCGCGCTTCCCGTATCGATCGCCATCACGGCAATGGCGATAAGGGGCGTTTCGGGGCTGGAGAAAATCGGCCTCGTGCTGGTGCCGGTCACGTTCGGCGTTCTGTTCGTATCGGTGGCGCTGACTTGGCATCGCGCGGATGCGGTGCTGTCGGCGCAAGGATCGGGCGACCTGGATTTCAGCGAAGCGGTGTCCGCGATCGTGGGAATCTACGTCGTCGGTATCGTCATCCAGCCGGATTATGGCCGCTTCGTGCGAAGGCCGCTGCATGCCGCCTTGGGCGCCGGACTTGCTCTGGGCGTGGTTTTCCCGGCGATCATGCTGCTGGCATCCTTCGCCAGTGCCGCCCTTGGCGTGGGCGACCTTGTGACCGCGATGATAAGGCTCGGATTTGGCCTGCCCGCGCTGATCGTTCTGCTGTTCGGGGCATGGATAGATTCTGCCGCGAGCCTCTACTCTGCGAGCCTGTCGTTCGCCAATCAACTTCCCAGGGTCAAATTCCGGCTGATCGGGTTTGCGGTCTGGGCAGCAGGGGTCGCTCTGGTGGTGTTGGGCGTCGAATCCGCATTCATTCCGTTCCTTCTGGCGCTGGGTGTGTCGCTGCCGCCGCTTGCCACCATCCTCATCATGTCTCACTTCGCGGTCCGCGGCCGGGCCGGCCGTCGCGAGGCGGGCCTGGCGGGGTTGTGCTGGGCCGTCGGGACGATCGTCGGCGTCGCGACGACGCGTCACCTCGTCACGCTGACCGGCCTTCCGGTTCTGGACGGCGTGGCGACGACGATGCTGGTGTTCATGCTGACGCGCCTGGCGGGCCGTCGCCTGACATGATGTCGCTCCTGGGCGACCGACCGCAGAACCGACGCTGCAAGCATGCGGGCAGGCGCGAACCGGATTGGCACTTTTCGGCTTGACAGCGCGACGCTGTTTGAGTACATAACAGGAACGCTGAAGAATTGCGAGTCGGGGCCGGGGCACGGGGGTGCTGTCCGGCCCTTTTGCTTTTGGGCCGGGCTTTGGCTTTCGGGGGATGAGCGATGGATGACGGGGTGGATGACGCCGGGCTTGGCGAGCTGGCGGGGGATCAGGCGGGCGAGCACGGGCCGCGGGTTCAATGGTCGCCGGAGCGCAAGGCGGCGTTTCTGGATCACCTGGCCGCGACGTGCAACGTGAGTGCGTCCGCGGCGGTGGTGGGGGTGCCGGCCACCGCGATCTATCCGCTGCGCCGACGCGACGCGGACTTTGCGGCGGCGTGGGGCGAGGCGCTGATCTCTGGCTATGAGATGCTGGAGACGCAGCTGGTCGGCCACGCGCTGAACGGCGGCGGCGCGCGCGAGACCACGAATGGGGACGTGACGCCCACCGGCACGATCGACGTGGACTTGGCACTCAAACTGCTCGGCACGCACCAGGGTGCGATGCTGGGCAAGCCGTTAAAGGGCGGTCCCAAGCTGACGAAGGCGACCTCGCAGGAGACGACCGAGGCGATCCTGAAGAAGCTGCGCGCGATCGAGGGGCGGGTGCGGCGCGGGCGCGGCCCGGCCTTGGCCAAGCCGTTGCTGATCGAGGCGCAGCCGGATGGGGCAATCGGTGCGAACGATGCGGGACGTGTGGGGGAGGGCGGCGGTGAATCGCGGGATGCGGCGTGAGCGGGGACTTCCTCTCCGACCAGGCGCTGGTCGAGCGCGTGCTGGCGCTGGACGAGCGAGGCCGGCGCCGCCTGCTCAACGCGCTGACCCCGGCGCAGGCGCGTGAGTTCGGCGAACGCTGGGGCATATGGGCGCATCCGGGGCAATATGAGCCGGAGGGCGAGTGGCGGGTATGGCTGATCCGCGCGGGCCGCGGCTTCGGCAAGACGCGGGCGGGCGCGGAATGGGTGAGCCAGTTCGCGCGCGATCATCCCGCAGCGCGGATCGCGCTGGTCGGCCATACCATGCCCGACGTCGCCAAGGTGATGGTGGAGGGGACGAGCGGGCTGATCGCGGTGGCGCACCCCGGCGAGCAGGTCGGCTGGTCGCGGATGCGCGGCGAGGTGCGCTTTGCCTCCGGCGCCACCGCGCAGGTCTATGCCGCGACCGCGCCGGAAAGCCTGCGCGGGCCGGAACATCATGGCGCCTGGTGCGACGAGCTGGCGAAATGGAGCAAGGGGTTCAGGCTGGGCGGATCGCACGGCGGCGAGGCGGCGTGGGACAATCTGATGCTGGGCCTGCGCAGCGGCGACAGGCCGCGGGTGGTGGTGACCACGACCCCCCGGCCGAATGCGCTGATGCGGCGGGTGATGCAGATGGACGGGGTGCGCGACATCCGCGGTGCCACGCGCGACAACGTGCACCTGCCCACGAGCTTCGTCGCGGAGATGGACGCGCAATATGGCGACACGCGGCTGGGGCGGCAGGAGCTGGAGGGCGAAATGATCGACGATGCCGTCGGTGCGCTGTGGACGCGCGCGACGATCGAGGCGTGCCGCAGCGATGTCGCGTGCGAGCCGGTGCGCGTCGTCGTCGGCGTCGACCCGCCGGCCGGGATCGGCGGCGATGCGTGCGGGATCGTGGCGGTGGCGCTGGACGGCGACGGCATCGCGCACGTGCTGGAGGATGCCAGCGTCAGCGGGGCTTCGCCCGAGGCATGGGCGCGCGCGGTGGCGGCTTGCGCGGATCGGCATGGCGCCGACCGGGTGATCGCGGAGGCGAACCAGGGTGGTGAAATGGTCCGCCGCGTCCTCCACATCGCCGACGTCGCGCTGCCGGTGCGGATGGTGCATGCGACCAAGGGCAAGAGCGCGCGGGCCGAGCCGGTCGCCGCGCTCTACGAACGCCGCCGGGTGCGGCATTGCGGACGCTTCCGCGCCCTGGAGGACGAATTGTGCGGGCTGATCGCGGGGGGCGGCTATGAGGGGCCGGGCCGCTCGCCCGACCGGGCGGATGCGCTGGTGTGGGCGGTGAGCGAGCTGGTGCTGGGCCAGCGGGGGACGGCGAGGGTGGCGGTGGTGTGAGGCGTTCAGTGGTTGGACATTTGGTCATGGTTATGCGTTTATGGAATATCGCTCCATCCAGGCGGTCGGACCACCCATGACCCATTCCCAGCGCAATGCCGCGATCCTCGACCTGATCGAAGAGTATACGAAGCGCAATACGCGCTCGCCGGAGCAGGCGCGAGCGGCGTTGATCGCCGAAGGCCTGTACGAAGCAAATGGTGACCTGCGCGCCGAATTGGGCGGACCGGGCTGGGAACGCAAGGCCGGGTGAGCCGGCTCGCGACGTCCTTCGTCCTCGGCTATCATGGATGTGACAGACGCGTGGCCGAGCAGGCGGTCAACGGAAAGATAGATCTGATCCAAAGCGACCGCGCCTATGACTGGCTCGGGCCGGGCTTCTACATTTGGGAGTCGGACGAGCAGCGCGCGCGAGAATGGGCGGAGGCGAAGGTTCGCCGCGGCGATTACGCGGAGGCGGCGGTGATCGGTGCTGCGATCGACCTTGGAAATTGCCTCGACCTGGTGTCCCGGCACGATCTGGAGCTTGTTCGCGGCGCGTATCGTTCACTCGTCAAGCAGCATGCCGAAACCGGGTTGCAGATGCCGACCAACCGTGGTGTCGGCACCGATCCGGACGATGACCGCGTGCTGCGATTGCTGGATTGCGCGGTCATCAAGCACCTTCATGCCATGATCGAATCCGTGCCCCTCCCCGAGCGTGTCGTGCCTGCGTTCGACACGGTGCGCGGGATGTTCGGTGAAGGTGGGCAACTCTATCCCGGCGGCGGTTTTCGCGAACGCAGCCATGTGCAGATCGCGGTGCGCAACATGGATTGCGTGAAGGGCATCTTCTTCCCGCGCTGACTCGCGCGCCTAGCAACAACGGGAGCACATCATGAAATTGTTCGGATGGACATCCGGGCGCGAGGAATCGCGTCCGGTTTTGTCGCGTGGGGTCGCGACTTATGGTGTCGGGGCGGCGCTGAGGGAGGGGTTCGGGCCGCCGAGTTACGACGCGCAGGTGCGTGAGGGCTATGCGCGCAATCCCGTCGTGCAGCGTGCGGTGCGGCTGGTGATGGAGGCGCTGGGGAGCGCGCCGCTGGTCGCGTCGCATGCCGAGCTGATCGCGCTGGCCACGGGGCGGTCGGGGGGACAGGTGCTGATCGAGGCGGCGGCGGCGCATCTGCTGCTCCACGGCAATGCCTATATCCAGGTGCTGCGCGACACCGGCGGAAACGTCGCCGAACTGTACGCGCTGCGCCCCGAGCGGGTGAGCGTGGAACTGGACGCGGGCGGGTGGCCCGCTGCCTATCGCTACAAGGTTGGCGAGCGCACCACGCGGCTGACCGGCGACGCGGTGCGGCCCGAGGTGGTGCACCTGCGCTTCTTCAACCCGATCGACGACCATTATGGGCTGGGGTGCCTGGGTGCGGCGGCGGGCGCGGTGGCGATCCACAACGCGGCCGGCGAATGGAACAAGGCGCTGCTCGACAATGCGGCGCGGCCGTCGGGGGCGCTGGTCTATGATCCCGGCGACGGATCGACGCTGGCGCCCGACCAGTTCCAGCGGCTGCGGGCCGAGATGGACGCGAGCTTTTCGGGCGGCGCGAATGCCGGGCGGCCGATGCTGCTGGAGGGCGGGCTGAAGTGGCAGGCGCTGGGGCTGAGCCCGGCGGACATGGACTTTGCGGGCACGCGGGCGGCGGCGGCGCGCGAGATCGCGCTGGCCTTCGGGGTGCCGCCGATGCTGCTCGGGCAGCCGGGCGATGCGACCTATGCCAATTACAAGGAAGCGAACCGGGCGCTGTGGCGGCAGGCGATCCTGCCCCTGGCGGGGACGATACTGACCGGCCTGGCACAGGGGCTGAACGGGTGGTTCGAGGGGGCGACGCTCGCCGTCGACCTGAACGCCGTTCCCGCGCTGGCCGAGGATCGCGCGACATTGTGGCGATCCGTGACGGCGGCGGATTTCCTGACGGCGCAGGAGAAGCGCCAGATGGTCGGGCTGGAAGCAGGAGAGGGAGCATGAGCGGGGCGGTGCTGGCGCAGCTGATCGCGCAAGGGGTGGAGGAGGGGGCGGGCCTGGTGACGCTGCGCGGAATCGCCGAGGAGGCGGGCGAACTGGGCGCGACGCGGGCGCTGGCGCGCCTCGGGCTGACCGACGAGCGAGCGGCGGGCGACATGCGCGAACTGCGCGACCTGCTGGCCGCGTGGCGCGATGCCAAGACGAGCGCGTGGAAGGCGGTGTTCGGCTGGGTGTCGGCCGCGGTGCTGGCGATGCTGGCGGTCAAGCTGGGGTTCGCGGAGCTGGTGCAGTGACCGGCGTGGTGCGGTTCCGGGGCTATGCCGCGGTGTTCGATGCGGTGGACCGGGCGGGCGACGTGTTCCGCGCCGGCGCCTTCGCAGGCGCGGGCGAGGTGCCGCTGCTGGTGCAGCATCGTGGGCTACCGGTCGGGCGAATCGTCGTGGCGGAGGATGCGCGGGGATTGGCGGTATCGGGCGAGGTTTCTGACGTGGCCGTCGCGGCGCTGGTGCGCGCAGGCGCGCTGACCGGACTGTCGGTCGGGTATCGGCCGCAGGTGGTGCGGCAGGGCGCGCATCGTTCGCTGTCACGGGTGGCGCTGGTCGAGGTGAGCCTGGTGGCGCAGCCGATGCAGCCTTTGGCGCGGGTGGAGCACATCTCCATTCCTCCCCGGCACGGGGAGGGGAACCAGCCGTAGGCTGGTGGAGGGGGGTGGCCGCCGGGCGGCTCGCCTGTGGAGAACCCCCTCCACCACTCGGCTGTGCCGAGCGGTCCCCCTCCCCGCGGGGCGGGGAGGACTTTAGCAAAGGGGGGCTTCGGCTCCCCTTTTTCATTTCTCATGAGGAGCAAGTGCATGGAAACGACGGATAACGCAGTGGTGGCGCGGCCGGTGTTGGCGGGGGCGCGTGCGCCGGCCAATGGCTTTGCGGGGTTCGTGCGGTCGGGTGCGACGCTGGAGATGAAGGCGTTCACCGGCGTGACGGGGGATGCAGGCGGCTATGCGGTGCCGCGCGAGATCGACGCGCAGATCGACGCGGTGCTGAAAGGCATCTCGCCGATCCGTTCGATCGCCAACGTCGTCAAGGTGGGGACCGCGGGGTATCGCAAGCTGATGACGACCGGGGGCACGCCGTCGGGCTGGGCGGCGGAGACCGCGGCGCGGCCGGAGACGGCTTCGCCGGTGTTCACCGAACTGGTGCCGCCGATGGGCGAACTCTATGCCAACCCGGCAGCGAGCCAGGCGATGCTCGACGATGCGGCGTTCGATGTCGAGGCGTGGCTGAGCGGCGAGATCGCGACCGAATTCGCCAAGGCCGAAGGGGCGGCGTTCGTCAGCGGTTCGGGGGTCAACCGGCCCAAGGGGTTTCTCACCGGCGCGACGGCGACGGCGGGGGATGCGACGCGCGCGTTCGGGACGCTGCAACATCTGGCGAGCGGGGCGGCGGGCGACTTCGGCGCCAACCCGCAGGAGCGACTGATCGACCTGGTCCAGTCCTTGCGCGCGCCGTACCGCCAGGGGGCGACCTTCGTGATGAACGCGAGCACGCTGGCGCGCATCCGCAAGTTCAAGACGAGCGACGGCGCGTTCGTCTGGCAGGCGGGGTTGTCGGCAGGGCAGCCCGCGACGCTGCTGGGCTATCCGGTGATCGAGGCCGAGGACATGCCCGACGTCGCGGCGAACGCGCTCAGCATTGCGTTCGGCAATTTCCGGATGGGCTATATCGTGACGGAACGCAGCGAGACGCAGATCCTGCGCGATCCGTATTCGAACAAGCCGTTCGTGAATTTCTACGCGACCAAGCGGGTGGGCGGGTGCGTGAGCAATTCGGAGGCCATCAAGGTGATGAAGTTCGCCGTGTCGTAGCGATCGGCGTGAGCCGATCGCGACCGCGACACGGCCGGGCAGGGGGGACGCGCTTGCGCGTCCCCGTCTGACGGGCGTGGCGGCCTGCGCTGTGGAGCCGGGAGCGTCTCGCCTAGCGGCTGCCCCTCCACCATTCGCCCAAGTGGGCGAACGGTCCCCCTCCCCGAGCGAGCTCGGGGAGGACTGAGAACCCCCTCCACCATTCGCCTTTGGCGAACGCTCCCCCTCCCCAAGCGGAGCTTGGGGAGGACTTTAGAAGGAAATGGACATGGCTGAAGCGGATATTCCGTCGGCTGCTATCGCGGGTGCGGTGGCGGCGGGGCGGGCGTTGTTGCGGCTGGAGGGCGGGCAGGAGGATGCGCTGCTCGGGCGGCTCGGGGGCACCGCGCTGTTGCTGGCCGAGGCGTTCGTCGGGCAGCGGCTGATCGTGCGGGGGTTCGTCGACCGGGTTCCGGCGGACGGGGCGTGGCACCGGCTGGTGGCGGAGCCGGTGACCGCGCTGGTGGGGGACGGGTTCGCGGTGGATATCGACGCGCACGGCGTCGGCTGGGTCCGGGCAACCGGGGGCGGGGTGGCGAGCGTGGCTTATTCCGCGGGGCTGGCGACGACGTGGGAGGCCTTGCCCGCCGCGCTGGCGCAGGGGGTCGCGCTGCTGGCGGCGCATCTGTTCGAACACCGCGAGGGCGATGCGGCGCCGCCGTCCGCGATCGCGGCGCTTTGGCGGCCGTGGCGGCGGATGCGGCTGGGCAGTGCGCGTCGGGTGCTGGCGGCATGAGCGCGCGCGCGATGCTGTCGGCGGCGATCGTCGCGGCGCTGGAGGGGGCGGGCGTCACCGCCTTCGACGCGCCGCCGGTGCGCGGTGCGCTGCCGCATGCGGTGGTGGAGGAGGCGGTGCTTGGCGACTGGAGCACCAAGACCTGGGCGGGGCACGAGGGGCGGGTGACGGTGCGCTTCGCCGACGCGGGCGAGCGGCCGGTGCGGCTGCGCGCGACGATTGAGGAGGGGGAGGCGGCGGTGATGGCGCTGGGTCCGGCGATCGGCGACGGGTGGCGGGTGGTGCAGATGCGGTGCGTGCGATCGCGGCTGGTGCGCAGCGGCGAGCGGTGGGTGGGGACGAGCGAGTTCGCGGTGCGGATGTGGCGCGAGGAATAACTGGATTCCTCCCCGGCACGGGGAGGGGGACCAGCCGAAGGCTGGTGGAGGGGGCGGGCCGCGAGCGATTCACCCGTGGCAAGCCCCCCTCCACCACCGCTTTGCGGCGGTCCCCCTCCCCGCGTGCGGGGAGGATCAAAAAGGAGAAAGATCATGGCGGTGGAGAAGGGGAGTGCGTTCCTGCTGAAGGTGGGGGACGGGGCGGTGACGCCGAGTTTCGCGACGGTGGCGGGGATGCGGACGACGCAATTGTCGGTGAACGGCGAGGGCGTGGTGGTGACGAGCAAGGATTCCGGCGGCTGGCGGCAGTTGCTGTCGGGGGCGGGGGTGCGATCGGTGAGCGTGTCGGGGGCGGGCGTCTTCACCGGCTCTGCCGCGGAGGCGCGGGTGGAGGGAAATGCGCTGTCGGGCGTGCTGGACGATTACCGGCTGACGTTCGAGGGTGGCGAGACGATGACCGGGCGGTTCCTGGTGACGCGGCTGGATTATGCCGGGGATTTCAACGGGGAGCGATCCTACACGCTGTCGCTGGAGAGTTCCGGCGCGGTGGTGGCCGCCTGATTCCCTCTCCCCTTTTGGGAGAGGGAAGGAGCGCAGCGTAGCGGAGCGCAAGGGAGAGGGGTGCGGAGCGAAGCTCCGCGCGAGCCAGCGGCTCGCACCCCTCATCCGGCGCTTCGCGCCACCTTCTCCCGCAAGGGGAGAAGGAAAAGGGAGATCATTCATGACAATTGCAAATACGGTGCGTGGCGAGGCTTCGCTGCGGGTGGCGGGGGAGACGCTGGTGCTGCGGCCGACGTTCGCGGCGCTGGTGGCGGCGGAGGGCGAGTTGGGGCCGCTGTTCGCGCTGGTCGAGCGGGCGGCCGACGGCAAGCTGGGGCTGGGCGAGATGGTCGCGCTGTTCTGGCACTGCCTGCGCGAATGCCCGGATGGGGTGACGCGCGAGACGCTGGGCGAGGCGGTGGTGGAGGCGGGGCTGGCGGTGGTGACGCCGGTGCTGCGCGGCGTGCTGCGACAGATATTGGCGGGGCGGTGATGGGGCTGCCCCTCCACCCCTGGGCTGCGCCGAGCGGTCCCCCTCCCCAAGCGCAGCTTGGGGAGGACTTTGGTGGGGCGGCGGCTCGGCTGGCGGGGTTTGCGGCGGTTGCCTTGGGGTGGTCGCCGGACGCGTTCTGGCGGGCGACGCCGGCCGAGCTGGCGGGCGTGGTGGCGGTGCTGGCGGGGGATGCGGCGACCGCGCTCGACCAGCGTGGCGTGGCGGCTTTGATGGAGGCGTTTCCGGATGGATGAGGTGGACAAGGCGGTGATCGGGGTGCGCACCGATACCGCGGGCTTTGCGCGCGAGGTGACGGCGATGCGCGAGACGCTGGAGGGGTCGCTGGGCGCGGGGGCCGATCGCGCGGGGCGGGCGATCGAGACGTCGCTGCTGCGCGCGGTGCGGACGGGTAAACTGGGGTTCGACGACCTCAAGCGCGCGGCGTTGTCGGCGCTGGCGGAGGTCGCGGCGGAGGCGGTGAAGGGCGGGCTGGCGTCGTTGCTGGGCGGCGGTGCGACCGCGGGGGGCGGCATCGGCGGGGTGCTGGCGGGGCTGATCGGCGGGCAGCCGGGGCGCGCGACGGGCGGGCCGGTGACGCCGGGCCGGGCGTACCGGGTCGGCGAGCGCGGGCCGGAGCTGTTCGTGCCGACCACCAGCGGGCGCGTCGAAACCGGCGCCTCGGGCGCGGCGCGCGAGGTGCGGGTGGCGATCACGGTCAATGCGTCCGCGGGGGAGGCGCCGGCGGCGCTGGCGCGCTCGTCGCGGCAGGTGGCGCGGGCGGTGCGCGCGGCTTTGCAGGACGATTGAGCCGCTCGCGTTTCAGTTGATGCGGGTCACCCTCACCCTTCCGGCGCTACGCGCCTCCCTCCCTCTCCCGGCGGGAGAGGGAAAGGAGCCGCCGAAGGCGGCGGGAAGGTGAGGGCGACGGGACCGGAGGATGGCTGATGGGCTGGTGGCTGGCGAAGCGGCGGACGGTTCAGGCGGTGGACGTGATGACGCGGTTCGATCCCGTCCATTGGACGGTGAACTTTCCGCGGCCGATGATGGCGGCGGTGACCACGCCTGCGCATGACACGATGCGGGTGGATGCGGTCTTCTACGCCCGTGACGATCTGGCCGGATTGATCTGGGAGGCGGAGGATCGGTTCGATCATCCCTTGCTGGCCTATGAGACGTCGCGCGACTTTCGGGATTGCCGGCTGGCGTTCCGGTGGCGATCGGGCGGGGTCAAGCCGCTGGACGCGGTGCATGGCCCGACGCTGACGATCGAGGGGCGCGATGCCGGGGGGAATGCGCGCGCCTGGTACGTACGGTTGTGGAATTACGCGGTGGGAACGCCGGAGGACGCGCACGTCGATCTCGACTTCGGAGCGCTCGATGGCGGGTTCCTGCTGCCGGGCGAGGCCGATCCGGTGTGGGCGGGGGACGTCGACCGGATGTTCATCTCGCTGGTCGCACCGGGTTACGACGCGACGGATGCGCTGCTGACGGCGCCGGCCGAGGGGTGGGTCGAACTGACCGGCGTCACCTGCACCGGGGCGGGATCGGTGATCGGATGCGGCGACGTGGTGGTGCCCGAACACGGGCTGGGCATCGCGAGCGGCTATGACGACAGTTACAATCTCACGCCCGCGCGGTTGCTGCGGAACGCGCTGCACCTGGGGTATCGGGGCACGCTGATCCACTATGTCGGGATGAGCCATTACTTCCGGCTGGAGGCGAGCGGCGGCAGTTTGTATGCCAGCCTGGCGGGCGGTGTGCTCAACGTCGCGTGCGCAGCGTGGCACAGGGATTTCGCGGGCCGGGCGCGGGCGCTGGGGTACGATCTGATCTGGTCGCTGAGCTATGAGCTGTTCGATGCGCATTGCTGGGGCGATTGGAAGCAGCGGGCGGCGGATGGTTCGCCGGCGCTGACCGGGTGGGTGCCGCCGTCGACCCTGCTGTCGCCAGCGCACCAGGGGGCGATGGCCTATCTGCAGGCGGTCGCGGCGGCGTTCTTGGGCGTTGGCGCGGCGGCGGGGTTGGCGCCAAAGTTTCAGGTCGGCGAGCCGTGGTGGTGGACGATGCCCGATGGCCGGCCGTGCCTTTACGACGCGGCGGCGGTGGCGGCGTTCGCGCCGGTGGCGATCCCGACGTTGCGCGGGGCGCTGGATGCGGCGCAGCGGGCGACGCTGGACCGCGCGGGGGCGTGCCTGGCGGCGTCCACCGGGGCGCTGTGTGCTGCGGTGCGGGTCGCAGCGCCGGGATGCGTGACGCACCTGCTGACGTATCTGCCGACGGTGCTGGATGCCGCGGCGCCCGAGGCCAAGCGTGCCAACATGCCGGTGGGCTGGGCGCGGCCGGCCTTCGATATAGTGCAGCTGGAGGATTACGACTGGGTGACCGCGGGCGCGACCGCGGACAGCGCACGCGGGGTCGCGGCGGCGCAGGCGCGGCTGGGCTATCCGCCGGGGGCGCAGCATTATCTTTCGGGCTTCGTGCTGCGCCCCGAGGACGCGCTGCAATGGAGCGCGATCGACGCCGCCGCGGAGGTGGCGCGGGCGCGCGGGGTGGCGGCGGTGGTGCTGTGGGCGCTGCCGCAGGTGATGCGCGACGGCTTCGTGCATTTCGATACCGGGGAGGAGCAAGCGATGGCGTTCGACGACGTGCAGTTTCCGCTGGCGATCGGCGCGCAGGCGGAGGTGGCGCCGACCTTTTCGACCGCGATCGTGACGGCGGCGGGCGGTGCCGAGCAGCGTAACGCCGCATGGGGGCAGGCGCGGACCTTCTACGATGTCGGGCCGGGGGTGCGATCGGAGGCTGACATCGCCGCGTTGCTGGCGTTCTTTCGCGCGCGCATGGGGCCGGCGCGCGGATTTCGGCTGCGCGATCCGTTCGACCGCGAGGCGGTGGGCGAGGCGATCGGCACCGGTGACGGCGTGCAGCGGCGGTTCGCGCTGGTGAAACATTATGGCGCGCAACGACGGCGGATCACCCGGCCGGTCGCGGGGAGCGTGGCCGTGAAGGTCGCAGGGGTGGCGACGCAGGGCTTCGCGATGGAGGCGGGCGGCTGGGTGGTGCTCGACGTGGCGCCGCCCGCGGGCGCGGCGGTGACCGCGGGGTTCGCCTTCGACGTGCCGGTGCGCTTTGCCGAGGACCGGCTGGCGGTGACCGCGGCGAGCTGGCGCGCGGGGGAGGCGGCGTCTGTGCCGCTGGTCGAGGTGCGGGAATAGCGGCTTGGCTTGTCCTCCCCGAGCTTTGCTCGGGGAGGGGGACCGCCGCCGCAGGCGGTGGTGGAGGGGTGGTGCGAAGCACCGGCTGCGCCGGCCCCTCCACCCCGTCGCTGACGCGACGCGGTCCCCCTCCCCAAGCGAGCTTGGGGAGGACTGAAGAAGGGGATGGACGATGGGTGAACTGACGCACTGGGTGCTGTGTTGGCGGATCGAGCGGCGGGATGGGGTAACGATCGGGCTGACCGCGCATGATCGCGATCTCGTCATCGACGGGCTGGTCCATCGCGCCGCGCCGGGGATGGTGCCGTCGGCGGTGGTGCGATCCGACGGGCTGGAGGCGGATACGATGGACGTGTCCGGCGCCTTCACCGCGGAGGCGATCGGGGAGGGCGACCTGATCGCCGGACGCTGGGACGGGGCGCGGGTGGCGGTGTTCGCGGTGGACTGGCGCGAGTCCGCTATCCGGGTGGACCTGGGCCAGGGAACGATCGGCGCGGTGGAGACCGGGGAGGACGGGTTCACCGCCGAACTGCTCGGGGTGACCGCGGCGCTGGATCGGCCGGTCGTCGAGGAGACCTCGCCCGAATGTCGCGCCGAACTGGGCGATGCACGGTGCCGGGTGGCGGTGGCCGGGCGCAGGCGGTTCCTGAACGTGGTGGGCGTGGACGGCGCGGTCGTCACGCTGGATGCGGCCGAGCCGATCGCGAACGGCTATGGCGGCGGGCGGTTGCGGTGGTTCGGCGGAGCCAATTGCGGGATGGAGGCGGCGATCGCCGTATCCGCGGGCGCGACGGTGACGTTGCGGGCAGAGCCTGCCTTCGCGGTCGCGGCGGGCACGCGCGTTGCGGTGATCGAGGGGTGCGACAAGAGCATCGCCACCTGCGCGGCGCGGTTCCAGAACGCGGCGAACTTTCGCGGCGAGCCGTATCTTCCGGGCGTCGACCTGCTGACCCGGTATCCGGGCGCATGACGGCCGGCGAGCGCGTCGCGGCGGCGGCGCGGGAGATGCTGGGGGTGCGCTTTCGACCGCAGGGGCGCGGGCGCGAGGGGGTGGATTGCGTCGGGCTGGTCGCGGTGGCGATCAGGGCGGGCGGCTATGGGGGAGACGTGCCGCGAGGGTATCCGCTGCGGGGTGGCAATCCCGCGAAGGTGGCGGGGGTGCTCGATGCAGTTCTCGGGCGCTGCGACGGCGCGGCTGTGGGCGATGTGCTGCTGTGCGCCTCCGGGCCGGGGCAGATGCACCTGGCCATCCGCGTCGACGGCGGAATGGTCCACGCCGATGCGGGGCTGGGGCGGGTGGTCGAGCGGCCGGGCGCCGTGCCCTGGCCGATCATCGGCGCGTGGCGTGTGGCGGAGGGGGAAATGACATGGCGACGCTGATCCTGACTGCGGCGGGGACCGCGCTGGGCGGGCCGGTGGGTGGCGCGATCGGCGCGCTGCTGGGGCAGAGCGTCGACCGGGCGGTGATCGGCGGCGGCGCGCGGCGGCAGGGGCCGCGGCTGACCGAGCTGGCGGTGCAGACGTCGTCCTATGGCACGCAAATCCCCAAGCTGTTCGGGACGATGCGGGTGGCGGGCACGGTGATCTGGGCGACCGACCTGATCGAGACGCGCAGCACGAGCGGGGGCAAGGGACAGGCGAAAAGCACGAATTATGCCTATGCGGCCAATTTCGCGGTGCTGCTGTCGGCGCGACCGATCCGCGACGTGGCGCGCATCTGGGCCGATGGCAGGCTGCTCCGCGGTTTGGCGGGGGATTTCAAGGTGCGCACCGGGTTCCGCGTCCATCGGGGGCGCGAGGACCAGGCGGTCGACCCGCTGATCGCCTCTGCGGAGGGCACTGGCGCGACTCCGGCGCACCGCGGCGCGGCCTATGTGGTTTTCGAAGGGCTGGAGCTGGCCGAATTCGGCAACCGTATTCCGTCGCTGACCTTCGAAATCGTCGCGGACGCGGGCGCGGTGACGAGCGGCGCGGTGGCGCGGGCACTGGCCGACGAGGTGATCGCGGCCGACGACGGGCTGACGCTCGGCGGGTTCGCGGCGGCGGGGGGCAGCGTGCGCGCGGTGCTGGAGACGTGTGCGCAGGCGAGCGGGGCGTGGTTTGCGGTAGCGGGCGAGGGGCTGGCGTTCCGCACCATCGGCGCGGCAACGCGGACGATCGCGGATGCGGGGTTTGGCGGCGGGACGGGCGTGCGCACGGTGGCGGCACCGCGCGTTGCGCCGGGCGCGGTGGCGGTGACGCATTACGAGGCGGCGCGCGACTATCAGTCGGGGTTGCAGCGCGCGCGGCGGCCCGGGGGCGGCGTGCGCGAGGATCGGATCGAGGTGCCGGCGGTGATCGACGCCGCAACCGCCAAGGCGGTGGCCCAGGCGATGCTCGCGCGCGGCGAAGCGGAGCGGGTGCGGCGGAGCGTGGCGGCGGGGCTGGAGGCGATCGACGTCGTGCCGGGGACGATCGTGGCGATTGCGGGCGAGACGGGACGCTGGCGCGTGGCGCAGGCGACGCTGGAAGGCATGGCGGTGAAGCTGGACCTGGTGCGCGTCGTGGGCGGCGCGACCGCAAGCCCTGTCGGCGCGAGCGGCGGGCGGGTGCTGGCGCAGCGCGACGCGGTGGCCGGGCGGACATTGCTGGCGGCGTTCGAGACGCCCGCGCTCGACGATGCGCTGCTGGGCGCGCCGCGACTGACGATCGTGGCGGCGGGCGAGGGCGCGGGGTGGCGATCCGCCACGCTGCTCGTCAGCACCGACGAGGGCGCAACCTGGACCGAAGCGGGATCGACCGCGGCGCCTGCGGCGATCGGGACGGTGGAACAGCCGCCGCCCGCCGGCAGCGCGGTGCTGGCCGATCGCGTGGGAACGCTGGTGGTGCGCCTCGCCCATGCGGACATGTTGCTGGCCGATGCCGACGATGCGGCGCTGGATCGGGGGAGCAACCTGGCGCTGATCGGCGACGAGCTGGTGCAGTTCGGGATGGCCGAACCGCTGGGCGAGGCGCGGTGGCGGCTGTCGCGGCTGTTGCGCGGGCGGCGGGGCACCGAATGGGCGATCGGCACGCAGATCGCGGGCGTGCGCTTCGCGACTATCGAGGCGGGGGCGGTGCGTACCGTCGACCCGCCGGCGGGAACGCGCGGCGTGCGGGTGCTGGCGTCGGGGGCGGGCGACGCGACGCCGGTGGAAGCGAACGTCAGCCTGGACCAAGGATCGGTGCTGCCGCCGGCGGTGGCGCGGATGCGCTGGGAAGCCGCCGGGCCGGGCGAGGCGATCGTCCGCTGGGTGCGGCGGAGCC
Source organism: Sphingomonas sp. (assembly GCF_036387595.1). GTDB lineage: Bacteria > Pseudomonadota > Alphaproteobacteria > Sphingomonadales > Sphingomonadaceae > Sphingomonas. Next base: position 112,529 of record NZ_DASVTL010000078.1, on the reverse strand, counting down.
GGGTCGGCTGGCGCTGGATCGACGGCGCCGACGTGCCGCTGGGCGAAGAAGCGGAACTTTACGTCGTGACCGTCGCCACCGGGGCGGCGCGCGCGACGACCGTAAGCGGCGCGTCGTTCATCACGGTCGCGCGTCCTGCGACGGTGACGGTGTGCCAGCGGGGCACGAACGGGGATTCGCGGCTTACGACGATCGCGGTGCCGGCGTGACCCAAGTTTTGCAGGAGAGTAAGACATGACCGACAGCGCACGGCTGGCGCTGCCCTATCTCGACGCGGGGCAGGCGCAGAAGGAATGGACCCACAACGAGGCGCTCGCGCTGATCGACATCGCGGTGCAGGCGAGCGTCGAAGCCGTCGGCGTCGACGCGCCGCCGGCAAGCCCCGCGGCCGGCGCGTGCTGGATCGTGGGCGCGGCGCCTTCCGGGGCGTGGAACGGGCATGCCGGCGCGATTGCCGGGTGGACCGACGGCGGCTGGCGCTTCCTCGCGCCGCGGCCGGGCATGGCGGCGTGGAGCCGTGCGGATGCGACGGCGGTTCGCTATGGCGCGCAAGGGTGGCGGCTGGACCGGGTGGCGCCGATCGCGTCGCCGACGGGCGGTGCGACGGTCGATGCCGAATGCCGGTCGGCGGTGGTCGCGATCCTCGGCGCCTTGCGAGCTCAGGGCTGGCTGGCCTGATCCAGGTGTGTTGTTTAGGCAACAGCGCCGGCTTTTGTTGGGTTGCGGCGAAACCAACCATCCGGTAGTGAGTTTGCCGTGTCCGTAGTGACAACTCAGAAAGGGGACTTTTATGCGGAAGCTTGCCGTAATACTGGCACTTGCATCCACCGCTCTCGCCACGCCCGCCCTCGCAAAGGACAAGGCATGGTATGTCGGTGTCGAAGGCGGTGCGATGATCGTGGAGGATATCGAGTACGATATCGGAACCGCGTCCTCCGCGGGCTCGGTCGATCACGATTATGGGTACGACGTCGATGCGACGATCGGCTATGATTTTGGCGCGTTCCGCCTCGAAACCGAGGTCGGCTATCGCCGCGCCACTGTCGATGGCTACACGTCCACGGTCACGACACCTGCATTCAATGCGGCGGGCGGTCGCTTCAACGCGCCGGTCGGTCGTTTTGATACTGCCGGTGGTTCGACCTCGGCGCTCAGCTTCATGCTGAACGGCCTGCTCGACTTCGGTGAAGACGACGGCATCCAGGGCTTCGTCGGCGGCGGCGTCGGCGTCGCACGCGTCAAGGCGAACTACGGCCTGAACACGCGTGGCGATTTCCTCGACGATTCCGACACGGTTTTCGCGTATCAGGGGCTGGCGGGTATCCGTGCGCCGCTGACCGAGAACATCGACGCGACGCTGAAGTATCGCTTCTTCAACGCCGACAACGTCCAGTTGGTCGACGTGTCGAACCGCACCTTCGAGGGTCGCTATCGTTCGCACAGCATCCTGGGCGGCGTGACGTTCAACTTCGGCGAGCCCGAGGCACCCCCGCCGCCGCCGCCGCCGCCGCCGCCTCCTCCGCCCCCGCCGCCTGCCGAGCCCCCCGCTCCGCCTGCGGTCTGCTCGCCTGGACCGTTCATCGTGTTCTTCGAGTGGGACAAGTCGGACATCACCCCGGAAGCCGGGTCGATTCTCGACAATGCGGTCACCCAGTATCAGACGTGCGGCAACGCACAGGTCATGCTGGCAGGTCACGCAGACAAGTCCGGCGCAGCAACGTACAACGTCGGTCTGTCGCAGCGTCGCGCAGATGCGGTGAAGGGCTATCTGTCGTCGCGTTCGATCCCCGAGGGTTCGATTTCGACCGAAGCGTTCGGCGAGAGCCGCCCGCGGGTCGATACGGCCGATGGCGTTCGCGAAGTCCAGAACCGCCGCGTGGAGGTCACTTACGGTCCGGGTTCGGGTCAGTAAGAGCCTTCCCGGAAGGGATGAAGAATGGGGAGGTCGGCGCGAGCCGGCCTCCCTTTTTTCGTGAGTGGTCGGGACGCATGCCCGTGGCGGATCGCGTCTGTGCTCCGGTCGACTAGGCGCCGGTCATACCACGGCGCATCCAGAGTCGTTCGCGACCAGGTTTGATAACGCAGAAGGCGCTCACCCGAAGGGAAGGGGGGGAGCAAATCTGATCGAGTTCAGAACGGTATGGTGTTTGGACTGACCTCCTTTCGTTCGCCCTGAGGAGGCATTGAGCGAGGCCGAGATGTTGCCTCCAAGGCCGTCTGGGGCGCCGAGGGATGCTTCAGGATGCTGCCTCGACGCGCTCATCCTTGTCAGCCTATCGGCAAGGATTATGAGTAGAGCCTCTCGGGTCGAGCGGATCGGTTTCAGCTCATCACACTTTCGTGATCCCGGTACAGCGTCACCGCCCTCTTTTGCGCGCCCCCTACAGGGTGTAAGCGCACGGGGCATGGCCTCGCTTCCGCTCCCCCCCAGCCAGAAGGCGCGCCCGCGGCTGTCGGCCAGGCCATTCTTCGAGAACAAGATAAGGGCGTTCTGGACGCTTCAGGCGGTGGGTTGGGCCGGGTATCTGCTGCTGCGCGGCGTGTCGTCGGTCTCCAACGGGCTGACGCTCGATGCGGTGATCCCGATCATCATCGAGGCGATCGTCGGCTATTGCCTCACCCTGCTGCTGTCCGCGCTCTATGGGTATTACCGCGGTTTGCCGGTCGCGCTCAGCGTGTTCCTCATCATTGCGACGCTGGCGGCGGCGACGTTCGTCTATGCGGTGCTCGACGCCTTCACCTTCAGCTTCATCACCACCGCGACGCCGGGGGTCACTCTCACCCGTCTCCTCGGCTCTGTCTATGTCACCTTCACCGTTCTCTTCGGCTGGTCGGCGCTGTATTTCGGGATCAATTTCTATCTGATCGTCGAACAGCAGATCGACGAGATGCAGGTGCTGGAGATGCAGGCATCGTCGGCGCAGCTGGCGATGCTGCGCTATCAGCTGAACCCGCATTTCCTGTTCAACACGCTCAACTCGATCTCGACGCTGGTGCTGCTGAAACAGACCGAGCGGGCGAACGCGATGCTCAGCCGGCTGTCGTCGTTCCTGCGCTACACGCTGGCCAACGAGCCGACCGCGCACGTCACCGTCCGTCAGGAAGTGGAGACGCTGAAACTCTATCTGGAGATCGAGAAGATGCGCTTCGAGGATCGGCTACGCACCTCGTTCGACGTCGATCCGCGCGCCGAGCGTGCGCGCCTGCCCTCGCTGCTGCTCCAGCCGCTGGTCGAGAATGCGATCAAATATGCGGTCAGCCCGCAGGAGGACGGCGCGGATATCGACGTGGCGGTGCGGCTCAGCGGCGAACGGGTGCAGATCGCCGTATCCGACACCGGGCCGGGGTTGCACGATGCGGTAATCCGACCAAGCCTTTCAACCGGCGTGGGGCTTGCCAATATCAGGGACCGGCTGGCGCAGGCTTATGGTCCTGACCACCGGTTCGAAACCGGCGCGAGGCCGACGGGCGGCTTTTCGGTGGAGATCGAGATTCCGTTCCAGCTCGAAGATCTGAACAGAGAGGTTCAATGACCATCCGCACCATCCTCGTCGACGACGAGCCGCTCGCGATCCAGGGACTGGAATTGCGCCTGGGCGTCCACGACGACGTCGAGATCATCGACAAATGCCAGAACGGCCGCGAGGCGATCCGTTCGATCAAGACCCATAAGCCCGACCTCGTCTTCCTCGATATCCAAATGCCCGGTTTCGACGGCTTCTCGGTCGTGCAGGGGCTGATGGAGGTCGAACCGCCGTTGTTCGTATTCGTCACCGCGTTCAGCGATCACGCGCTGAAGGCCTTCAAGGCGCAGGCGGTGAATTACCTGCTGAAACCCGTCGACGAAACCGAGCTTGCCGACACGCTGGACCAGGTGCGCCAGCGTCTGGCCGACAAGCGCGGCGCGGGCGAAACCGAGAAATTGAAGGAAGTGCTCGCCGAAGTCGCGCCGGACGCGGTGGCGGACATGGCAGGCGACGGCGGCGGCGCCGGCGAGCCGGCATCCAACCGCTTCGAAAAACTCATCAATATCAAGGACCAGGGCCAGATTTTCCGCGTCGACGTCGATACCATCGAGCTGATCGAGGCGGCGGGCGATTACATGGTCATCAAAACCGCCGACAACACCCTGATCCTGCGCGAAACGATGAAGGATCTGGAAAAGCGCCTCGATCCGCGTCGTTTCCAGCGCATCCACCGCTCGACGATCGTCAACCTCGATCTGGTCAAGCAGGTGAAGCCGCACACCAACGGAGAATGCTTCCTGGTCCTCAACTCAGGCTCCAGCGTCAAGGTATCGCGCAGCTACCGCGACGTGGTGGCGCGCTTCGTTCATTGAGGCGGAACCCGCGGGCATCCCCTGCGCTTGGGGCCAGCGAAGACACATAGGAGCAATTCATGGCCGAAGACCGGGTGACGATCGACGAGACGACCCTGCTGAACGATTACGACGCGCGCGTGGTCGAATTCGACGGCGAAGCGAGCGGCGAAACCTATCGCTTCGCGGTACAATATGACGTGCTCGAAGCGCTGTCGGGCGACGTGCCGGAGGATGACGAAGCCGCCCTGCTGGTGGTGCGCCACGGCGACGACATAGCGACCTACGCCGCCGCCGCGCTCGCGCGCGATCCCGATCAGGAACTGATCGTCATCAGCGAGAGCGACATGGAGTAAACCGGTCGGTCGCCCTTCCCCATAGGGACAGGGCGACCGAATGAAGGCTCAGCGAAACCGGCCGCTGAGTTGGACGCCGATGATCCGCGGCTCGTTGAACACCGCGGCCATGTAATTCTCGATCACGCCCTTCAGGTTCTTCTCACCCGTGATGTTGCGCGCGAAGACGGAGACTTCATACGCATCGTCGGGCGCCGCATAACCGACCTTCAACCCGGCTTCGAAATTGCCGTTCGCGTTGAATTCCTTCGTCCTGTAGAGGACGAACTGGGTGTAGCCCTGGATGTTGAAGTCGCCGGCGATGAACGCGCGGCCGCCGCTGGACAGTGGCTGTTCGTAGCGCGCGGTCAGATCGACGTTGTATTCGGGCGCGTTCGGCAGCGGTTCGCCGTCGATCTGCGCGAATTGGGTCGGCGTGCCGAACACCGGCCGCGTCACCGTCGGGTTCTGCACGGTGCAGACCGTCACGCCATTCAGCGTACAGACCTGCGCAAAGACCCGCTTGTCGCGAATCGCGCTGTGCAGAAGGCTGAGGCCCGCACCCAGCGTCAGATTCGGCACCGGCCGCCACGTCGCATCGCCTTCGAACCCGTACGCCTCGGCCTTGCCCGCATTGAACAGCACGCCATTGCCGTTGGAATCGTTGCCGTTGAGCTGGATGTCCTTGACCCGGTAGCCGAACACCGTGCCGTTCAGCCGCAGCGTGTTGCCGAGAAGATTGCTCTTGAACCCGGTTTCCCACGACAGGATCGTCTCGGAATTGGCGGTCGTGAAGTCCGAATTGAAGACCGCCGAGCGCCCCTGGATCGTCGGCCCGCGGAAACCGCGTGCGACGCGCGAGTACAGGCTGAAGTCGGGCGACGCCTGATAGAGGATCGCGGCGTCGAAGCTCGGCTGGGTATCCTTCAACGTCACGTCGCGCCGCGCCGACGCGGGGTACAGGCTGACGCCGGCCACGTTCTGGACGGGTTTGAGCAGCAATGTGCGCTTCTTGTCCTCGGTGATCCGTCCGCCCAGCGTGAGGTTCAGCTTGGGCGTCACCGCATAACTCGCCTGCCCGAACCCCGACCAGGAGGTGTTGACGTCGCGCAGCCGCACGAAATTGTTCGGGTTGCGTGCCGCCGTCGTCAGGAAGAACGTGCGCTGGTAGAATTCGGTGATGTCGCGGTTGTCGAAATACATGCCGCCGATCTGCCAGTTGAAGCGGTCGCCGCCCGGGCTGGCGAGGCGCACTTCCTGCGTCCACTGATCGAGGTCGCGGATGTTGCCCTGGCTCTGGCCGAAGCCGTTGGCCACGCCGTTCACCGGGAAATTCGCCGCCGCGCCGCCATCGGTATCGCCGCGGCTGAAGCCGGATGTCGTCTCATAAGCGGTGATCGAGGTCAGCGTCGCGCCCCCGAAATCATAGGCCGCGCGGGCCGATCCGCCATAGGTCGTGTAGGATTGGGGATTGTCCGCCGCCTCGTCGAAATCGACCCGGTCACGGCGTGTGCCCGACACGTCGTTCGATCCTTTACGCAACGCCGCGCGGTGGAACAGCGTCGAGGTGCCGTCGTAATCGCGCGCGTGGCCGGACAGGTTCAGCGAGAAGCGATCACCCGGCGTCAGCAGCAGTTGCAGCCGCACGTTGCGATCGTCGAACCCGCCCATCGCGTTCTTGCGCGGAGTCGACGTGCCGTCCGCGGTCGGGCCATTATAGCCATTGTCGACCCAGTCCTGCCGATGCTGGAGCAACGCCGACAGCCGGAACGCCAGCACGCCGTCGATCAGCGGCCCGCCGACGCCGGCGTCGAAATTGGTCGAATACAGGCTGCCGACCGAAGCACTGGCGCGGCTCTGGAACGTCTGGCTGGGGCGGATGGTATCGAACTTGATGATGCCCGCGGTCGTGTTACGCCCGAACAGCGACCCCTGCGGCCCGCGTAGCACCTCGACCTGCGCGACGTCGAACACCGGGTTCGACTTCAGCACGACATGCTCCAGCACAACGTCGTCCTGGACGATCGACACAGGCTGCGACGCGCCCAGATAGAAGTCGATATTGCCCAGGCCGCGGATGTAGAAGCGCGGAAAGATGCGGCCCGTGGTCGATTCGACGTACAGCCCCGGCACCCGCCCCGACAGCGACAGCAACGTATCGTCGCCGCCTGCGGTGAAATCGCGCAGCGCTTCGCCCGAAACGACGCCGACCGACACCGGCACGCGCAGCGTATTCTCCGAGCGGCGCTCGGCAGTGACGACGATGTCGCCCAGCGTGTCGCCCGCGTCGGTCGCGGTCTGAGGCGCAGGCACGTCCTGAGCGAAGGCAGGCGCTGCGGCGCAGGCGCCGGTCAGCAGGAGCAGCGCCCGGAAGGCGGCGGTCTTGGTCACGAAAATTCCCCTATGTGGATCATCCCCGCCGCTCCCATCCGCCGCAGCCTGATTGGCGCAGTCGGATTCGGCAGGATCACTGCCGCGCCTCTAACGTCGGATTGTTACTGATGGAAGGCACGCGGAGGCACGCGCGGGCACGGCCGAAGCAAAACGATGCGATCAACATCCCCGTTTCGGCCGTTCGAAATCTTCGAATACCCAGCCGCCGCCCTGGCGATGCGCATACATCGTATAGTAGCAGCGACGCTCCCCCACTATGGCCGGGTTGGTCCGGGTAGTGGTCACCCGCTCGGGCGGCTGCCTGCCGCGACGGACGAGGCGCGTGCGCGTTTCCCCGCTGCCCAGGCTGGTGGAACGCGTCCCGTCCATCCACTGATAGGCGCGCCGCCCATCGGGCAGGTCGTAAACCCGATCCGGCGGGCCGTAGCGAGCCATCACCGCCTCGGGTAGAGCACCGATATACCCCCGCATGATCTCCGTGGCGCAACCGGCGAGCGCCAGGACCATGATCGGCAGCAAGGCTGCGCCGCGCATAGTGCGTATCGCAATTCTCCGAAAAAATGGGGCCGGACCCCGCCCAAGCCATTCGGCGAGGCCCGGCGACGCGCAGAAGTGGACGACACCGCCGAGTTGCAGGCGCGCGGCCTTGAAGCTCTTGCCGGTCTGGTCGAACTCGGTTCGGATGGCGAAGGACTTGGCCACCGCGATCTCGGCACCAAAGCCATACATGAACCCGCCCTCGGTCGTCTTCCGCCGGAACGGGGTTCGTCCAGCCGCGCCAAAGGCGACCTGCTCGTTCGCGCGCGTCCAGCCATAGCCGGCGCGACCGTAGAGCAGCAGATTGGCGGCTGGCAGGAGTCCGAAGCGCGCCGAGGCATCCCATGCCCAGCCGGGATCAAGGCGATACGTTCCGCGGGTGACGGCATGCCTGGCGTCCTTGCCACCGTTGCCGATACCGGCCTCGACTCCGACCAGTCCGATCGTCTTGTCGTACCCGGCAAAGGCCCGGTAGCCGACGCCGCCCGCACGGTCGATCCGCTCGCTCAGCGTCGGCGCTGCGCGCTTCACCTCGAGACGGCGATTTGCGACCGGCGACGTATTTTCGGCGCGGGCGATACGGGGCGGCGATGGTGTCGGTAGGCGTCGCGGCCCTGGCGGTCCCGGCGCTGGGGTTGTGGCTGACCCACGACAGCCCCGGCGGTGCCGAACTGCCGATCCGCATCGGTTCGGGCAGCCTGACGCTGCTCGCAGTCTCGGGCGTCAAGGATTTGGCCAAACGGATCGGCATCACCGAGGCGAACCTTTCGCTGCTCAAGCAGGGCCGGGTAAAGGGCGTGCGTTTCGAAACGCCGGCCAGCATCTGTGCCATCCTGGACTGTACGCCCGGCGACATCCTCTGGATCGAAGGCGAACGGTAGCCGCAACGCCGGCAGCCCCCTATCGCAAATCCATGCTGCATCTGCTAACGGCTGGTCCATGCTCAATCTGAACGGCATCACCGTGCGCCTTGGCGGGCGCACGATCCTCGACGGCGCGACGGCCACGTTGCCGCCGGGCAGCCGCGTCGGCCTGATCGGCCGCAACGGCGCGGGTAAATCCACGATGGTGCGCGTGATCGCCGGGCTGCTGGAGCCAGACGGCGGCAGCGCCGACATGCCGCGGGGCGCCCGCATCGGCTATATCGCGCAGGAAGCCCCCCACGGCGTCGCCACCCCCTTCGACACCGTGCTGGCCGCCGACACCGAGCGCGCCGAGCTGATGCACGCCTCGGAGACGGAGGAGGACGCCCACAAGCTCGGCGACATATACGAGCGGCTGATCGCGATCGACGCCTATACCGCGCCCGCGCGCGCCGCGCAGATCCTGCTGGGCCTGGGCTTCGACGAGGCGATGCAGGGCCAGCCGCTCGACAGTTTTTCCGGCGGTTGGAAGATGCGCGTCGCGCTCGCCGCCTTGCTCTTCTCGCAGCCCGACCTGCTGCTGCTCGACGAACCGTCGAACCACCTCGATCTCGAAGCGGTGATGTGGCTGGAGGATTTCCTGAAAGGCTATAAGGCGACGATCGTCGTGGTCAGCCACGAGCGCGATTTCCTCAACAACGTCGTCGATCACATCCTGCATCTGCAGAACGGCAAGATCACCCTCTATCCCGGCGGCTATGACGCGTTCGAGCGCCAGCGCGCCGAGCGGATGGCGCAACTCGCCGCCGCCAAGGCCAGCCAGGACGCGCAGCGCGCCAAGTTGCAGGATTACGTCGCGCGCAATTCCGCCCGCGCCTCCACCGCCAAACAGGCGCAGAGCCGCCAGAAGATGCTGGCGAAGATGCAGCCGATCGCCGAGATGGCGAACGATCCGACGCTGTCGTTCGGCTTCCCCAACCCCGAGGAACTGCGCCCGCCGCTCATCACGCTGGACATGGCCAGCGTCGGTTATGCGGACGTGCCGATCCTCAAGCGCCTGAACCTGCGCCTCGATCCCGACGATCGCATCGCCTTGCTCGGGCGCAATGGCAACGGCAAGACGACGCTCGCCCGCCTGCTCGCCGCGCAGCTGGCGCCGATGGACGGGGAGATGAACGCGACCGGCAAGATGAAGGTCGGCTATTTCACCCAATATCAGGTCGAGGAACTGGATACCGACGACACGCCGCTCGAACATATGACCCGGATCATGCGCGGTTCCGCACCTGCGGCGGTGCGCGGTCAGCTCGGGCGGTTCGGGTTTTCGGGCGACAAGGCGACGACCAAGGTCGGCAGGCTGTCGGGCGGGGAACGTGCGCGCCTGGCGCTGGCGCTCATCACCCGCGACGCGCCGCACCTGCTTATCCTCGACGAGCCGACCAACCACCTCGACGTCGATGCGCGCGAGGCGCTGGTCCAGGCGCTCAACGATTATTCGGGGGCGGTCGTGCTGGTCAGCCACGATCGCCACATGCTCGAACTGACGGCGGACCGGCTCGTGCTGGTCGATAACGGCACGGCGCGCGAATTCGACGGGACGCTGGACGATTACATCGACTTCGTCCTCAAGGGCGATGCGAAGCCGGCGGCCAAGACGAAAAAGGACAAGAAGGCCGACGCGCAGGCCCGCGATCGCGACCTGGCGCTGCGGAGAACCGTCCGCGAACTGGAGGAGGAGACAGCATGCCTGACCAAGGAGCGTAACGCCGTGGACCGGGCGATGTTCGACCCCGCCGGTTCCGAACCGCGCTTCGCGTCGCTGTCGATGACCGATCTGTCAAAAAGACGCGCCGATCTCCAGACGAAGCTGGATGCGACCGAAGCCAAGTGGCTCGAAGCCAGCGAGGCACTCGAAGCGGCTTAGGTAGCCTCAGGCGGCGGCGCGCGCCGCGATCTGTGCGACGATGGGTGCGGGCATGGGCTGAGCGAAGTCGATCCCGCATTCGAACGGGCGGGACCAGGCGACCCAACCTTCCATCGGGGGCGTCGGCACTCCCGACGGACGGCCGCTCTCCAGCGTAATGTAGCTTCCCACCTGCATCGGCTCGAGCACGCGCAGCCGGCAGCCGAGCGGTGACAGGTCGATCACCTCGACCGGTTGCCGGATCGCTTTCGAACTGATCGCGATACCGCTCAGCTGTAGGCCATTACGATCGGCCTTGCGCTCTTCGCGTGCCAGCCATTGCGGAAAGTTTGGGGGAGTTGCCATGACACGGACATTGCCCGCCGACGTTTGAACGCCCACCTGTCGTCGCTGGTTAACCGCGCATTGGTCAACAAGCGGATGCTGCGACGCGGCCGGCGCGGGTCAATTCAGTCGGCGTCGTCGCCAGCACCCGTATCGCTTGGATCGGGGCGTTCGTACCATGCCTCGACGGTGCCGCTCAGCTTGAGCGTCAGCGGGCGGCCGTGGCGATCGACCTTCTTGCCGAGCGCGACACGGATCCAGCCTTCGGAAATCGAATATTCCTCAACGTCATGGCGTTCGGCGCCCTTGAATCGGATGCCGATGCCGCGCGCCAGCAGTGCCTGGTCGAAGTAAGGGCTGTCCGGGCTGATCGACAAACGATCGGGCGGCGTATCGGCCGGAGGTGCATCAGGGGAAGGAGTGTCGCTCATCCCCGCGCCCTAGCCCGAACGTCGGCGCCTGCGCCATAGCAAAACGGCGCGGCCCCGAAAGGCCACGCCGCCCGACCTCAATAGCCGTAATAGCCACGGTAACGCGGCGCGCGATAATAGCCGCGCGGCGCATAGCCGTCGTAATAGCCGCGATAGAAGCGCCGCGGTCCGCGAAAACGCTCACGGTAGATCACCTGCGGTGGCGCATTGTAATAATAGCCGCGGTCGTAATAGTCACCACGATCGTAGTAGCGCCCGCGATCGTTCGACGCGATGGCAGCACCCAGCCCCAGACCGACGATCCCGCCGAGCAACGCACCCGCGGCGACATCTCCGCCGCGGTTTCCGCGGTTTCCACGCCAGCGCTGTGCATCGGCCGGTGCCGCCGCGGTGAGCGCAGTTGCGGTCAGGGTCAGTCCCAGCGCCGCCTTCTTCATCAAACCGTTCATCTCGAACCCTCCTGAACATACGCCCGGTCCGCATGGCGATAACGCACGACGCCTCGACCGTGTTTCGGTTCTAGGCGATTCGGGCTGAATGGTCGCGGAATGAGATAGTTAGCGCAGGTTCATCGACGCAACGGCTGCTTCAGGCTCGCCGAACGGCTTGGTCCAGCGTGGCTCGGCTTCCAGAGCAACGAACAGCGCGCAAGGAATCGTGCCTGGCAATGCACCGATCTTTGGTGCTGCTTGGTCCTTGCAAGCCATTCGATCAGCAACGGCATCCCGGCCTCCCCATGAAGAGGCCGGTCTGGCGAGACGAACCCGTTCGCTGGCGCGAGACGGGTCCGTTTCGGAGAGAGTTACGCCGCGATCTTGGCCCGGCTCGCCTTCTTGCGCTCGTTGGCGTCGAGGAACCGCTTGCGCAGGCGGATCGACTTGGGCGTCACCTCGACCATCTCGTCATCGTCGATATAGGCGATGGCCTGTTCCAGCGTCGCGCGCTTGGGCGGGGTCAGACGCACCTGGTCGTCCTTGCCGCCGCTCGCGCGGAAGTTCGTCAGCGCCTTGGTCTTCATCGGGTTGACCTCGAGGTCGTCAGGCTTGGCGTTCTCGCCCACGATCATCCCCTCGTACAGCGCCTCGCCGTGGCCGACGAACAGGATGCCGCGCTCCTCGAGCGGACCCAGCGCATAGCTGTTCGCCTCGCCCGACCCGTTCGAGATCAGGACGCCGTTCTTGCGCCCCTCGATCTTGCCCTTGTGCGGGCCATATTTCTCGAACAGCCGGTTCATGATGCCGGTGCCGCGCGTGTCGGACAGGAACTCGCCGTGATAGCCGATCATCCCGCGGCTCGGCGCGGAGAAGGTGATGCGGGTCTTGCCGCCGCCCGACGGGCGCATGTCGATCATCTCGGCCTTGCGGACGTTCATCTTCTCGACGACCGTGCCCGAATATTCATCATCGACGTCGATGATGACGGTTTCATACGGCTCGGTCTTGTTGCCGTTCTCGTCCTCACCGAACAGCACCCGCGGACGGCTGATGCCGAGTTCGAAGCCCTCGCGACGCATGGTCTCGATCAGCACGCCGAGCTGAAGCTCGCCGCGGCCGGCAACTTCGTAGCTGTCGCGGTCGGCGGCTTCGGTCACCTTGACCGCAACGTTCGACTCGGCCTCACGGAACAGGCGATCGCGGATCATCCGCGACGTCACCTTGGTGCCCTCGCGACCCGCCATCGGCGAATCGTTCACCGCAAATCGCATCGACAGCGTCGGCGGATCGATCGGCTGCGCATGAAGGGGCTCGCTGACGCTGGGGTCCGCGATCGTGTTCGACACGGTCGCGACCGAAAGGCCGGCGAGGCTGATGATGTCGCCCGCCTTGGCCTCCTCGACCGGAACGCGCTCCAGCCCGTGATAGGACAGGATCTTCGACGCGCGGCCCGTCTCGACGATCTTGCCGTCGTTGTCGAGCGCGTGGATCGGCTGGTTGAGCTTGATCGTCCCCGAATTGACACGACCGGTCAGCACGCGGCCGAGGAAATTGTCGCGGTCCAGCAACGTCACCAGGAAGGTGAAGGGTACGTCCTCCACCTCGACGGCGGGGGCCGGAACGTGGCTGACGATCGTCTCGAACATCGGGATCAGCGTGCCCTCGCGCGCGTCCATGTCGGTGGAGGCATAGCCGTTGCGGCCCGAGGCGTAGAGGACGGGGAAATCGAGCTGGTCGTCGTTCGCATCGAGGCTGACGAACAGGTCGAACACCTCGTCCAGCACCTCCTGGATGCGCGCATCGTTGCGGTCGACCTTGTTGACGACGACGATCGGACGCAGGCCCAGCGCCAGCGCCTTGCCGGTCACGAACTTGGTCTGCGGCATCGCGCCCTCGGACGAATCGACCAGCAGGACGACGCCGTCGACCATCGACAGGATGCGCTCCACCTCACCGCCGAAGTCGGCGTGGCCGGGCGTGTCGACGATGTTGATACGGATCGACTCGGTTGCACCCGGCGGCGTCCAGTCGACCGAGGTCGGCTTGGCGAGGATGGTGATCCCGCGCTCTTTCTCCAGATCGTTGGAATCCATCGCGCGCTCTTCGATGCGCTGGTTGTCGCGGAACGTGCCCGACTGGCGGAACAGCTGGTCGACCAGTGTCGTCTTGCCGTGATCGACGTGCGCGATGATGGCCACATTGCGGAGGCTCATGGGAATTCTTTCGATAATGCGGGAACAAGGATTGCGCGCGCCCTTAGCGCAAATGCTGCGCCGCGGGAAGTGGGGGCAGGAAGTGGGGGCGGCTTAGCGGCGGAACATGCGGCGGACGTCGCGTTTGCCATGAACGACGCGAACGACCTCGATACCGAGCGCGATCGGTCGGTAGAAAATGATGTGGTGCCCTACGACGAAACTGCGGATGTGGGGGCCATATTCGGGCCGGCCTGTACCCATCTTCGGGTTATCGGCAAGCGCCTTGAGCTTAGCCTCGATCTTGTCGAGGATCGCATCGGCAAAATGCTCGCTTTCGACCGAGATATAACACCAGATCTCGATCAGGTCGCGCTTGGCAAGCCGGGACTTCCGGACGACGCTCAACCTTTGCGATTCGCCTGCATGCGGAAGCGTCCTTCCCGCTTGATTTCCTCCATGTCGAGCGATCCGGCGTCGCCGCTGTCCAGTCCCTCCTGGATCAACGCGCGCAACCGGCCGACCGTCAGTCCGGTCTCCTCGTCGATCGCATCATCGTCGATATCGCCGTCTTCGCGCGCCTCGGCCGCTTCAAGCACCACCCGGTCGCCCTCGCGGCTGATCCGCAGATGGTCGGTGTCGAAGCGGAATTCGGCGGGCAGGGGGACGGCAGCTTCGCCATCGGTCCAGATGACCTTCACCATGTCGTCCATCGCGGCACCTCCATGCGTTGCGCACATAGCATGGAGGGTCGCGGTTGTCAGTGCGATAGCCGTGCTATAGAAGCAACACACTTGAACGATGCCGCCCCGCCCGTCATCTTGGGGCCGAACACGACAGGGTAAGATCACATGGCGACGACCACCGAGACGATCACCCCCCAGGCGCTCTCCGGCGAACCCGCACTGGTGCTCACCCCGCCCGATCCGGTGCCCGTCGTCGCTGCGGAGAAGGCGTCGGGGCTGGTGCCGGTCGATGCCGGCACCCGGTCGAAGCTGGAGGAACGCGTCGAGGGCTTCGTCGCCGATCTGGTCGCGCAGGACGTCAACAGCCCCGAATTCGGCAAGCGCGTCGATGCGATCACCGCGATGGGCGCCAAGGAAATCCGCGAGGCGGCGGGCCAGTCCAACCGCTTTCTCGATCGCCCGGTCAAGGCGATGGACAAGGACAGCGGCGTCGGTGCCGATCTGGCGCAGCTGCGCCGCATCATCGAGGATCTCGATCCGGGCAAGCGCGGCAATCTGTCGGCGCCCAAGAAGCTGTTCGGCATGATCCCGTTCGGCTCCAAGATGCGCGATTATTTCGACGGCTACAAATCCTCGCAGACCCACATCAGCGCGATCCTGAAGAGCCTGGCGGGCGGCAAGGACGAGTTGCTGATGGACAATGCCGCGATCGACACCGAGCGCGCGAACCTCTGGGCGGCGATGGGGCGGCTGGAGCAGATGATCCACCTGTCCAAGATCATGGACGCCAAGCTGGAGGATACCGCCGCCGACCTCGACCACACCGACCCTGCCAAGGCGAAGGCGATTCGCGAGACCGCGCTGTTCTACACCCGCCAGCGTACTCAGGATCTGCTGACCCAGATGGCGGTGACGGTGCAGGGCTATCTGGCGCTCGACCTGGTCAAGAAGAACAATGTCGAACTGGTGAAGGGCGTCGATCGCGCCTCCACTACGACCGTGTCAGCACTGCGCACCGCGGTGACGGTCGCTCAGGCGCTGACCAATCAGAAACTGGTGCTCGAACAGATTACCCAGCTGAACACGACGACCGCCAACATCATCGATTCGACCGGCAAGCTGCTGAAGGACAATAGCGCGCGCATCCATGAGCAGGCGGCGTCCGCGACGATCCCGATCGAGGTGCTTCAGCGTGCTTTCCAGAACGTCTATGACACGATGGACGCGATCGACACGTTCAAGATGAAGGCGCTTGATTCGATGAAGACGACGGTGGGGACGCTGTCGAACGAGGTCGAGAAGTCGCGCGGCTATATCGCACGCGCCGAAGGGCAGTCGCAGGGCCAGTCACAGGGGTCGGGCGCGCTGACCGGGCCATCGGCGCAGTTCAAGCTGGAAGCCATGTGACGTGAGCGAAGTCGATGACGTGATCGCGCAGGCGAGGGCCTCCTGGGCACGGATCGCCACCGATGGGCGCGACACCGCGCGCGGTGCCATTCGCGGCCATTCGCGGCGGATGAAGCGGGGCGCGACGACGCTCGGCCGCCGCGTGGCGCTGATCGCTGCAGCCAATGCCGTCCTGCTCCTCGTCGCGGCGATCGTCGGCGCGACGCTGTTCCCGCTCGGCATCTTCGGTGCGCTGGCGGTGTTGCTGATGATGGTGGCGGTGACGCTGGCCATCGCGCTGGCGCCGGTGGCCAAGCCGCCGACCGAGGCCAAATTGCGCGAGGCCGATATAAAGGTGCTGCCTGCGCGCACCGAACGCTGGCTGGAGGCGCAACGGCCGGCTCTGCCCGCGCCGGCGCGTACTCTGGTCGATCGCATCGGCCTGCAGTTGGAGGCGCTGTCGCCGCAACTCGCCGGCCTGGGCGAAGGTGACGAGGCGGCTTATGAGGTCCGTCGCCTGATCGGCGAGCAGCTTCCCGCCTTTGTCACCGATTACGCCCGCGTGCCCCCGACGCTGCGCGCCACCCCGCGCAACGGCAAGACTCCCGACGCCGAACTGGTCGATGGCCTGAAGCTGATCGAGCAGGAGATCGCCGAGATGACGCAGCGCCTGGCGCAGACCGACCTCGACGCACTGGCGACCCGCGGCCGCTTTCTGGAGATGAAGTACAAGGACGACGGGTCGGAGCGGTAGGCCGGCGTCAGCGCAGCGCCGCGGCCCGCGCCGCCAGCCGCGTCACCGCCGCGGCGTGGATGCCGGGCGCCGCCGCCAGCACGCCAAATGCCTGCGGCTCTCGCTTGTTGAAGACCAGTTCGGCGCCCAGAGCATCGGTGGCCGATGCACCCGCCTCGATCGCGATCAGCGTGGCGGCGGCGATGTCCCATTCGTTGCCCCACCGCAAGGTGGCGACCAGATCCGCCTCGTCCGCCGCGACCATGGCAATCCGGAGTGCGATCGAATTGGGTTTGTCGACCATCGCGAAATCGCGATCGGCCTTCGACAAGGCGTCGGTCGGCACCCGCGCACCGGCCAGCGTCTGCCGGTTCGAAGCCCGAAGGACGACACCGTTGCGCGACGCCCCGCCCCCAAGGGTGGCGACCCAGGTTTCAGCCCGCGCCGGCGCGTCAAGCACGCCGATGATCGGCAAGCCATCCTCCACCAGCGCCACCGATACGCACCAGCCCGCACGTCCGCGGATGAAGTCGCGCGTTCCGTCGATCGGATCGACCACCCACAATAGCCGGCGCGTTAGCCTGTCCGGATGATCCGCGGTCTCCTCGGACAGCCAGCCCGCCTCCGGCACCAAAGCCGCCAGGCGGGCTCGCAGCAGCGCGTCGACCGCCAGATCGACCTCGCTTACCGGGTTGCCGGGCGACTTCTCCCACCGCTGGAAGTCGGTACGCCACTGGGCCAGCGCGTGTCGGCCAGCTTCCCGGACGATCCCGGCCACGTCGCCGGCGAACTGCCCGTCAGCCACTCGCGACCGTCATCCCGTCGATGCGCAGCGTCGGCACGTTGACGCCGTATCGGAACTCAAGATCGTTGGCGGCGATCATCTGGCGGTACATGTCGCGCAGATTGCCCGCGATGGTGAATTCGGCGGCCGGGCCTGTGATCTGACCGCCTTCGATGCGAAAGCCGGCAGCGCCGCGGCTGTAGTCGCCGGTCACGCCGTTGACGCCCTGTCCGATCAACTCCGTAACATAGACGCCATCCGCGATGTCGCCGAACAGCGTGGCGACCGGCATCGCACCCGCCGCCAGATAGACGTTGCTGGTCGAGACACCCGGCCCGCCTCCAATGCCGCGCGCGGCATGGCCGGTCGGCTCCAGCCCCAGCTGGCGCGCCGACGCGGAATCCAGCAGCCACGTCTCCAGCACGCCGTCCTCGACCAGCGCGGTCGGCGACACCGGCAGCCCTTCGCCATCGAACGGACGCGATCGCAGGCCGTGGGGGCGGTGTGGATCGTCGCGGATGGTGATGCCAGACGCAAACACCTGCGTGCCGAGCGCTTCGAGCAGGAAGCTTGTCCGCCGGGTGATCGCCTGGCCACCGATCGCGCCGACGAGATGCCCGACAAGCGAGCCGCCCACGCGCGGATCGAACACCACCGGCATCGCCCCGCTCGCCACCCGTCCGGGGTTCAGGCGGGCAACCGCGCGCTCGCCTGCGCGGCGGCCGATGTCCTCGGGTGCGTCGAGATGCCGCAGCAGGCGCGTGGAATGATGCGCGTAATCGCGCTGCATGCCCGCCCCTTCGCCGCCGATCACGCTCGCCGACAGGCCGTAGCCCGTCGCGGCATAAGCGGAGGCGAAGCCGTGACTCGTTGCCAGTGCCCAGATCATCCGCGAGGCGCTGGCGCCGCCGCCTTCGCTGTTGGTGACGCCCGCCACCGCGCGCGCCTCGTCCTCGGCCGCAAGCGCGGCGTCGCGCAACTGCTCGGGCGATACCTGGCCGCCATCGTCTATGTCGAGCAGCGGCGCTGCCCCGCGCATCAGCCGAATCTCGGGCGCCAATCCTGCCCAGCGATCCTCGGGCGCCTCGCGCGCCATCGCCACCGCCCGCTCGACCAGCGCATCGAGCGCGGCCGAAGACAGGTCCGACGTGGAAACGCTGGCCGATCGCGCGCCGACGAACACCCGCAGGCCCAGTTCGGCACTCTCCGACCGCCCGACATCCTCCAGCTTGCCCAGCCTCACCGACACATCAAGCGCAGCATCGGCGGCGAACACCGCATCGCCCGCATCGGCGCCCGCGCGCATCGCACGCGCGACGATTTCCTGGGCGTGGTCGCGGGCTTGGTCGAGAGTCAGCATGGCGTTCGACTTAGGGGGCAGGGATACCGTGTGCAACAGGGCTGGGGCGGTGACACCCCAAGCTAAGTCAGGGAAGGTGCAAGTTCACCTTGCGGCGCTTGTAATCACAAGACCGGCTCACCGGAGGCGGTCGCCATCAGGAAGCCGTGGCCGACATCCAGGCGGAACAACTCGTCGACCGGCAGTTGAAGCAGGAGAGCAGCCTTGAGGGCGAGGGACAGGCTCGGCTCAAACCGTCCTCGCTCGATCGAATTGATGGTCTGGCGAGACACGCCAAGCAGTTCGGCAAGTCCTTGCTGGGTCAATCCGCGCTCGCCACGGATCACCGGCAAGCTGGTCACTACGCCCATTTGCGGACTGCCACGAACCAGAGCACGAATGTGGTTGCGGCGAAAAGCAGCGCCGGCGCTGCCGAAGGCATCGGCGCGGTGAGCGACGAAGCAGCCAGTATCGCCCAGATGCCGGATAGGGCGCAGGTCCACGCACCCGCCATGCCAAGGGTCCATTTCTGCACCCGGTTGAACATCTCGTCCTGGAGCAGGCTGAAACTATGCCACAGCCAGGTCGCCAGTGCAGCAGCGGCAAGGCCCGCGAACGCCAATGCCGGCACGTGTTGCGCGACGTCGAATTGAAGGCGCGTGTTGACGGGCTTTACGGCCATTCCGATCAGGAGGCCGGAGATCGCGCCCAGGCTCATGCTCGCGGTCGCGAGGGCTTTGGAGCGCTTGTCGAAGGCACTCCACCGAAACCAGGCTCCACCCATCGTGAACTCGAGCATGTGACGTCCTCCATATCTGGCGGCAGACTATGCGAGAGCCGTTAAGGGAAAGTATATTTTACATTGCGGGCAATTTATCCGCGGCGGACTGCGGGATCGTTGATGCCAGAGACCCTAAGCCGTCCCGACCACGACGCACGCCAGGAACACCAACAACCCCGCAAACCGGTTCGCCCGGAACAGCGCCAGCGCGCGCGCGCCATCGTCGGGACGCAGACGCACGACCTGCCAGCCGAAATGCCCCGCCACCGGCAGCAACGCCAGCAGCGCGAGCGGATCGGCGCGGACCTGCCACATTGCCGCGGCCCATAATGCCACCGCCAGCGCATAGCATCCCGCCACGCCCGCCCGCACGTGCGGGCCCATGCGCAGCGCGGACGATCGCACCCCGATCAGCGCATCGTCCTCGCGGTCCTGCAGCGCGTAGATCGTGTCGTATCCGATCACCCAGGCGATCGACCCGGCGTAGAGCAGCCACATCGCCGGCGCGAAGCCGCCCGTCACCTCGCTCCAGCCGACCGGCAGGCCCCATGAAAAGACGATGCCGAGCCACGCCTGCGGCCACCAGGTGATGCGCTTCATGAACGGGTATGCCGCGACCGGCGCTAGGCTGGCCAGCGCCACGCCGGCGGCGAACGGCGTCAGCTGGAGCAGGACCGTCAGCCCCACCAGGCACAGCACCGCGAGCCACACCCAGGCAAGCCGGATCGGCACCAGCCCGCTCGGGATCGGGCGCGTCGCGGTGCGCGCGACCTGCGCGTCCAGATCGCGATCGACGATGTCGTTATAGACGCACCCCGCCCCGCGCATCGCGATGCTGCCGAGCAGCAGCCACGCGATCAAGTCCCAGCGGGCGAAGGCGCCCTCGGCCAGCGCCACGCCCCAGGCGCCCGGCCAGAACAGCAGCCACCAGCCGATCGGCCGATCGAATCGCGCGAGCATCGCCAACCCGCGCACCGTGGGCGGCAGCATACCGACCACGCCACGATGCTGGCTGTCGGGGACGATGTCTGCGCTCATCCCTTAGCGCCTACGAACGCGAAGGTAGGCGCGCAAGCCCGCCCGCGCTATCGCAAGCAGCGTGATGATGAGCCTTCTCCCTTGATCGGCCTGTCGGTGGCGGTCGGCCGCTTCGTAGAGGCGCTGTTCTGGGCGATCGCACGCGTCGCCGGCGTGGTGTCGATCGCGGCGATCGCGGGGGCGGCGGTGATCGGAGGCCTATGGCTGCTCGGCCGAGCCGTGTGGAAGCGTCGCAAGGGGGGGCGCTCGTGATCGCGACCCCGGCCTGGCCGCCGCAGTCCACGCCGCGACTATACGTGGCGGGTCCGCTCGCGCCCGGATCGATCCGCATCGACGGTACGGCGGCGCATTATCTCGGCGTAGTCATGCGCATCAAGCCGGGCGTTCCGGTCAAGCTGTTCGACGACATGACCGGCGAATGGCTCGCGGTCGCCACGTCCATCGGCAAGCGCGACCTCATGCTCGACGTTACCGAGCGCCTGCGCGCGCGCGATGCCGTTCCCGACCTCTGGCTGTGCGCCGCGCCGCTGAAGAAGGGTCGGGTCGACTGGATGGCGGAAAAAGCGTGCGAACTCGGCGTCGCGCGCTTCGTGCCGGTCATCACTCGCCGCACCATCGTCGACAAGCCCAACGTCGATCGCCTGCGCGCCCACATGATCGAGGCGGCCGAACAATGCGACCGCACCGCGATTCCCGAGATTGCCGATCCGATCAAACTCGCGTCCCTGCTGCGCGACTGGCCGGCGGACCGCACGCTCTTCTTCGCCGACGAAACCGGCGGCGCGCCCGCGGCGCAGGCAATGCAAGTGGGCTCGGGCGTGGCGGCGATCCTGATCGGTCCAGAAGGCGGCTTCGATTCCGAAGAACGCCTTGCCATCCGCGCCTGTCCGCAGGCGGTAGGCATCACACTGGGACCGCGCATCCTGCGTGCCGATACCGCGGCGGCGGCGGCCATTGCCGTCTGGATGGCGTCGGCGGGGGATTGGGATCGGTAAGCGCCCCATTCGCACGCCTCTGTACCGCCGCAGCACACGGCACACCGCGAACCGGAACGACGCGCGAAGGAGCGGGATCGGTGCCCTGTCCCATCGTGCACGAACATCTCATTCATAGCGCAGGGCCTTGATGGGATTGGTCCGGGCGACGCGCAGCGCATGCGCCGAGATCGTGCCCACCGCGATCCCCAGCGCGACCAGACCTGCCAGGAGGAACGGCACGGGGGTCAGCGCGATCCGCGCGTCGAAGCCGTTGAGCCAGCCCCGCATCAGCCACCATGCCGCAGGCCACGCGATCAGATTCGCCACGATCACCGGCCGGGTGAATTGCCAGACCAGCAGCCGGACGATGTCGCGGGTTCTGGCACCCAGCACCTTGCGGATGCCGATCTCCTTCGTCCGGCGCTCGGCGGTGAAGGCGGCCAGCCCGAACAGCCCCAGGCACGCGACGATCACCGCCAGCAATGCAAAGCCCGCGAAGGTCTTGGCGCGTGCATCCTCGGCCTTGTACAGTTCGACCATGATGTCATCGCTGAACTTGGCGTTGAACGGCACTTCGCGCGCGACCTGCTTCCACGCCTGCTCGACGGCCGCACGCACCGTCGCAGGATCACCGCGGTAGCGCACGATCATCACGCTTTGTCCGGCCTTCGCGTTCCAGACCATGAGCGGATCGAGCGGCTGGCGGATCGAGCGGAACCGCGCGTCCTTCATCACGCCGATGATCGTCACCGGCATCAGCCCGATCTCGTTGTCGACCAGTCCCGCACGCACCGTCTTGCCGATCGCCTCGGCGGGACTCTTGAAGCCGAGCCGTTTGACCGCCAGTTCGTTGACGACGACGTGCCCGCCCCGGGCGACGAGCGCGCGCTCCTTCGCCGGGTCGGATGGGAAGGGCAGGGTCAACTCGTCCATCGCGCGGGTATCGAACCAGCGCCCGGCGACCATTTTCAGCCCCATGGCGTCCTTGAGGCCGATGTCGACCGGATAGTTGCCGATCGTCACCGGCTCGGTCGCGCCCGGCACCATTACGCCGGTGTTGTTATTATTGTCGGTCGCGACGCCGATCCCGGTACGGCCCACCGCCTGCACGCCGGGCACGCGCGCGGTTTGCGCCGCAATCGTCTCGCCCATGTTGTAGAGCTGGTAGCGGCTGAGTTCGTCGACTTGCAGGATGTGATCGCGGCTGTAGCCGGGATCGACGGTGCGCGCGTACACGGTCTGCCCGTAGATGACGATGGTACAGACGATCAGCCCGATCGACACCGCGAACTGGCCGACGACCAATGCGCTGCGCAGCCGGCCTGTCCCTTGCGCCTCGCTGGCCGATTTGTTTGCTTTGAGCACCTGTGCGGGCTGGAAGCGCGAGAGGAAGAAGGCGGGGTAGATGCCGCTCAGCAGGCCGACCGTTAACATCAGCGCGAGTACCGGCGCGAGGATGCCGCCGCTGCCCAGATAGGTCACCGGAATATCGGCATCGAGAAACGCGGCGAGCGGTGGCATCAGCAGTTCGACGAAAGCGAGCGCGATAATCATGGCGAATATCGAGATCAGCACCGATTCGGCGATGAACTGAAAGATCAGCTGCTTGCGCGTCGCACCCAGCACCTTGCGCAGCGCGACTTCGCGCGCGCGCTGCCCGGCCCGTGCGGTGGCAAGATTGGTGAAATTGATGATCGCCATGCCGAGGATCAACAACGCGATGATCGCGAAGGTGACGATCGTCTGGCGGTCGTTGCCCGGCGTCAACGCGCCGCTCTGCGCGCGACCGAGGTGGATGTCACGAACGTTGACCAGATGCCAGTCCTGCGCGTCACCGCCGTTGAAGCGCGCGTCGCCGGCATTCTCGTCGGGAATATTGCGCTTTTCCCACGCCGGGAACTGTGCCTCCAGCGCCTTGGGGTCGGTGCCCGGCTTCAGCCGCGCCCATATCCAGCCATTCTGGCAGCCCCAGCAGCTCAGCGACTGTAGGTTATCGGCATTGAATGCCTGGATGTCGATCCGCGACAGGATGTTGATCTCCAGGTGCGAATTCTTGGGCAGATCGCGCAGCACCCCGGTGATGCGCAAGTCGCGAGTCTGGCCGCGGCTGATGACGCTAAGCGTCTGGCCGACGACGTCGTCGGTGCCGAACCGGCGGATCGCCTCCGTCCGGGTCAGCACGGTGTCGCCGGGCTGGCGCAGCGTGGGTGCGCCACGCAGCATCGGCAGCTTGAGGATGTCGAGCAGATCGTCGTTGGTGAAGAGGAAATCCTCGCTCGGCGACGCCTGGCCGTCCTTCATCACGACCGGCGTCGTGCCGAAAGCATAGACCCAGCGCTCGATCTGCGGAAAATCCTTCTGCATCGCCGCGCCCGTGACGAACGGCGTCATCTGCAGCGCGTCCTCGCGGCCGGTGTCGGGGTCTTTGTACCACGACTGGATCTGATAGACGTTCTCCGCACCTGGCAGCCACCGATCATAGCTCAATTCGTAGCGCACGGTCAGCAGGATCATCAGGCACGCCGCCATGCCGATCGCAAGGCCGAGGATGTTGATAAGCGCATAGGTGCGGTTCTTCATCAGCGCGCGCAGGCCGACGGTGAGATAGTTGCGCCACATGGGAAGGCTCCTATTCGTAACGAAGGGCGTGGATCGGGTTCAGTCGGGCCACGCGGAGTGCGTGGCCGGCAACGGTGACGAGGGCGACGGCGAGTGCCATCAGGCCGGCAACCGCGAACGGGGTCGGCGTCAGCGCGATGGCGACGTCGAAAGTGTCCAGCCAGTCGCGCATCACCCACCAGGCCGCTGGCCAGGCGATCAGATTGGCGACAACGACGGGTTTGGAAAATTGCCAAGCGAGCAGGCGGACGATGTCGCGCACCTGCGCGCCCAGCACCTTGCGGATGCCGATCTCGCGCGTTCGCCGCCGCGTCGCGAAGGCCGCCAGACCGTATAGCCCCAGACATGCGATCAGCACCGCCAGCGCGGCAAAGGTCGCGAACATGGCACCGCGCGCACGATCGGCGGCATAGGTCTCGCCGACGATATCCTCGGCAAACCGCCCCTCGAACGGAATTTCAGGTTCGAACTGCCGCCACACCCGCGCAATCCCCGCCATCACGTCGGCAGGCCGAGCCGCGGCGTAGCGGACGATCACCTGGCTCGTGCGCAGGGGATCGTAGAGATAGACGATCGGTTCGATGGCATCGCGGGGCGTGCGGATGCGCGTGTCCTCGACGACGCCGACGATCGTCGCGGTCACGTCCGCGCCATCGATCCCGGTCGCGAGTGGCATTCCGATCGCCGCTTGCAGGTCGGCGTGCCCCAGCAGCCGCGCCGCGGCGCGATTGACGACGACGTTCACCCCGCGCTGCGGATCGGCGACCTTGTCATAATCGACCCGCTCGACCCGGTCGGTCGCGAACCGATCGCCGAGCGCACGTCCGGCGAGGATGCGCATCCCCATCGTGTCGAAGAAATCCTTGTCGATCGCATAGCGTCCAAACGACAGTTCCGGCCCGCCCGGCACATGCGCGGTGACGTTCGACTTGTTGGTCGCCGCCAGCGCCAGATTGGTCCGGCCAGTTGCGACCACGCCGGGGATCGCCAGCAACTGCGGCCGCGCCGCGCCATATTCGCTCTGATCGCCCGCGAAACGCCAGGCGGAATCGACCTGGATCAGCCCGTCGCGGCGATAGCCGGGATCGATCGTCGCGATGAAGCGCGTCTGCGCGGCGATCACCCACGTACTCGCGATCAGCCCGATCGCGACCGCGAACTGGAACAAGACCAGGACGGTGCGCACCCGCCCTGTTCCCGAGGGCTGCGCCGCAGAACTGTTGGCGCGCAGCACGTCGGCCGGCCGGAAACGGCTGAGCAGGATCGCGGGATACAATCCCCCCGCCAGGCCGGTGACCGCGAACAGAACAAGCGCGGGAACCAGCATCCCTCCCGCGCCGCGATAGGCGACATGCAGGTCGGCGCCCGTCCATACCGCGATCCACGGTGTTGCCAGTTCGAAGATCGTACACGCCAGCAGCATCGCCACCGCGGTCATCAGCACGGACTCGCCGAGCAATTGCACGACGATCTGCCGCCGCGACGCGCCCAGTACCTTGCGCAGCGCGATCTCGCGCGCCCGCTGCGTCGCGCGAGCGGTCGACAGGTTGACGAAGTTCATCACCGCCATGCCCAGGATCAGCAACGCAACGATCCCGAACGTCGCCAGCGTCCTTGGGTCGCCGCCCGGTACGCTCGTGCCCTGCTGCGCATCGCCCAGATGCACCCCGGTCATCGGCATGAGTCGCAGGTCGAGCATATCGGCGCGCGACAGGGTGCTACCCCGAGCGGTTTCTGGCGGGATCGTGCGCTTCTCCCAAGCGGGAAGCCCCGCGTTGATCGCCGTCGCGTCCGCCCCGGTGCGCAGCCTGACATAATGCTGCTGGCTCATTGCGCCCCACCCCGTTTCAGACGCGGGCCATTTGGCGAACTGCGCCTGATCGTTGCGGAAAAGCAGGTTGAGCCGCAGGGAAGAATTCTTGGGAAGATCGCGCAGCACCGCCGTGACGCGGCGGTCGCGCTTCCCTTCGCCTGCCCCCAGGGTCATCGTTCGCCCAACGACGTTCGTTTTCCCAAAATGCCGCCGCGCCTCGCTTTCGGTCAGCACGATCGAATTGGTGTCGAGCAAAGCGGTCGCCGCCGAACCGTAGGCGAAGGGCAGACGAAAGATGTCGAAGAACGCCGGATCGACCGACGCGGTAGGTACGAATACGGGCAAGCCGCCGCGCGTCGTAACCGTCGGCCCCGTCCGCACGACGGTGATCGCCGCGATCTGCGGGAACCCTTGCGCCAGCGTATCCCGGACGGGAAACGGGCTGGATTGCGACCGCGCCACCGGCTGCCCCGGCTCCCGCAAAACCGACTGAACCTGATAGATGCGATCGCTTTCGGGTAGCCAGCTATCGTAACTCCGCTCGTAGCGGATGTAGCTGAGGATCAGCAGGCATCCGGCCAGCCCGAGCGCCAGCCCGCCGATGTTGATGACTGCATACGCGCGATTGCGCGCCAGCAATCGGAATGCCATCGTGAGATGGTTGCGCAGCATCGCTCCGGCCCCGCTCAAGCCGCCCGCCGCCGCTCCTGAAGGATCTTGCCATCGAGCATGTTGACCATCCGGCTGGCGTAATCGGCATGCGCGGGCGAATGGGTGACCATCACGATCGTCGAGCCTTCGGTGTTCAGGTGCTGGAGCATGCGCATCACTTCCTCGCCGTGCGCGGTGTCGAGGTTGCCGGTCGGCTCGTCCGCCAGGATCAGGCGCGGGCTGGACACCAGCGCACGCGCCACCGCGACGCGCTGCTGCTGGCCGCCCGAAAGCTGGCTTGGCCGGTGCCGGGCACGGTGGGCGACGCCGACGCGGTCCATCACCTCGTCGGTGCGGCGCTTGCGGTCGGCCGCCGACACGTCGTGGTAGAGCAAGGCCAGTTCGATATTCTCGCGCACCGACAGTTCGTCGACCAGGTTGAAGCTCTGGAAGATGAAGCCGATCGCCGCTTTGCGAACCTCGGCGAGCCGCGCCTCGCTGAGCCCCGCGACCTCCTGCCCATCGAACAGGTAGGAGCCGCCGGTGGGGCTGTCGAGCATCCCCATCAGATTGAGCAGGGTCGATTTGCCGCACCCCGACGGCCCCATGATCGCGACGAATTCACCGTCGGCGATGTCGAGGTCGATCGCGTCCAGCGCGGTCGTCTCGACGGTATCGGCGCGGTAGACCCGCGAGAGCGCACGCATCTGGAGCATGGAATGTCCTTTCATGAAGCGGAGAGGTCGAGCCGGCCCTTGTCGGCGAAACCGGTGTAAGGAGAGGTGATTACGCGCTCGCCCCGGTCGAGCCCTTCGAGCACCTCGATGGAGTCCGCGTTGCGCCGGCCGAGCCTGACCTGGCGCTTGACCGCGCTTTTGCCGTCGGGGGCGAGCACGAAGACCCAATTGCCGCCGGTTTCGTTGTAGAAGGCGCCGTTCGGGATCAACTTGGCCGGCTGCGCGTCGCCGAGCGTGAGCTTGGCCTGGAGCGTCTGGCCGCGTTGCAGGTCGGCCGGCTCACCCGCGGTGAAGTGCAGGTCGATCTGGAACTGGCCGTTCTGCACTTGCGGATAGATTTTGGCGACCTTGGCGGCATAGGTGCGGCCGTTCATCGTGACGCTCGCCCTCTGCCCCAAAGCGACGCGTCCGAGGTAGAATTCGTCGACCCCGCACATCAGCTTGTTGCGCCCGGGGCTGTCGATCTGGCCGACCCGTTCGCCGCGGCTCAGCGACTGGCCGACCTGGATGC
Source organism: Sphingomonas sp. (assembly GCF_036387595.1). Lineage (GTDB taxonomy): Bacteria > Pseudomonadota > Alphaproteobacteria > Sphingomonadales > Sphingomonadaceae > Sphingomonas. Next base: position 84,722 of record NZ_DASVTL010000078.1, on the reverse strand, counting down.
TGAATCCCGACAATTGCCCAGCCACCGGCGCGCGTAGATTGAGCGCCTCCAGATTGGCCCGCGCAAGGCCGAGGCTGGCGCGCATGGAGGTGGCGGAGGCGCGGGTCTGCGCGAGCTGGCTGGCCTGCAGCCGTTCGTCGGTCGCCCGGCTGCGCTCCAACACGCGCAGGCGCTGCTGCTCATATTCATACGCATCCTGCGTGTCGGCGAATTGCTTGCCCGCGACGAAACCGCGCTCGGCGAGCGGGCGCTCACGCTCATACTGACGGCGCATTTTCGTGCTTGCCAGACCGGCTTCGAGCACCGCGCGCTCGTTGGTCAGGCGGGTCTGCGCGAGCGCCAGTTCCTGACTGCGCATGTTGTTGATCTGCTGCTCGACCTCGGTCTGGCGCGCCAGCGTCGACAATTGCAGCTCGGCGTTGGAGAGCACCGCGATCAGCTGTCCCTTCGCCAGCGAAGCTCCATCCTCGGCGATCACCTGCTCGACCCGTCCGCCCTCGATCGCGTCGAGAAAGACGGTGAGCAGCGGCGTCACCCGCGCGCGAAGCGGCACGAAATCCTCGAAGACGCCTTGGCGTACCGGCGACAGCGTGAGCCGGTCGGCGGCGATCGTCTGCGACCCCTCACGCGGGGCGAACCACCAGAAGCCGGCGAGCAGCAGCAGGAGGAAGCCCGCCCCGCCCGCCATCTTCGCGCGCGGCGACCATCCGCTGCGCGCCACCACCCGGTCCATGCCGCTACCGGTGACCGGCACGGCCGCTCCGGCCTCCCGCTTCAAGCGCAGCACGCTCACGGTGTGATTCCGCCGATCGAAAGCGCTAGCGTCTTCGGGGTCGGAAGCTCGTTCGCAACCCGGGCCTGCAAACGCACAGGCCCGGTCTCGATCAGCAGCGAAACCTGGGCGGTGCCGATTTTCAGCTGCGCGCGTGGACCCGGCAGGATCACCGACGCCAGCACTATCGCCCCGAGCACCAACATCGCCACGATCCGCCGTCTGCCTGTTTCGCGCATAACCGTCTCCCTGTTGCCGACGCTTGCGCAGGAACCCAAGCAGGAATCGTGCCAGCCCATAAACCGGCCATTCGCGTCATTTCGCAGGCGACATCATCGCCGAAGTGTTCGATATCGAACAGCGACGTGTACGGAAGCGGACAATGACCAGGACAGCAGCACCGTTCGACCTGTGCCTGGTGGTGGACGACGACGAGGACATACTGACCGCGATCCGCCTGCTGCTGCGTGGTCTGTTCGCCGAGGTGGTGACGCTGAGCGACCCGCAGGATGCCGCGGCAATCGTCGCCACGCGTGCGCCCGACGTCGTGCTGCTCGATGCCAATTACGGCCGCGGCGCGACCGATGCAGCCGAGGGGCTGGCGCTGCTCGACACGTTGCTCGTCGCCGATCCGCACGTCATCGTCGTGATGATAACCGCGCATGCGGGCGTGAGCGTAGCGGTGGAGGCGATGAAGCGGGGTGCGACCGACTTCGTCTCCAAGCCGTGGGACAACGCCCGGCTGCTCGCAACGGTGCGCACCGCCGCTCAACTGCGCCGCCAGCGTGGGCTGGTGGCCCCCGCCGAGGTGCCGGCCGCGGGAAGTGCGCCGCTGATCGGGGCGTCGCCGGCGATGGCGCGCGTCCACTCGCTGATCGCGCGGGCGGGACCGACCGAGGCCAACGTACTGGTACTCGGCGAGAACGGCACCGGCAAGGAACTGGTCGCGCGCGCGCTCCACCGTCATTCGCGACGGGCCGACCGGCCGGTCCAGACCGTCGATCTCGGCGCGATCGCCACCGACCTGATCGATTCCGAGCTGTTTGGCCATGTGAAGGGCGCCTTCACCGACGCGCGCGGCGATCGCGTCGGCCGCATTCAGGCAGCTGATGGGGGCACGCTCTTCCTCGACGAAATCGGCAACCTGCCGCTCCATCTCCAGCCCAAGCTGCTGACCGCGCTGGAGCAGCGTCAGGTGACGCCGGTCGGCGCGAACAAGCCGGTGCCGGTGGACATCCGCGTGATCGCTGCGACCAACATGACGCCGGCGACGCTGCGCGACGATCGGCATTTCCGGCAGGATCTGCTGTTCCGCCTGAATACCGTCGAGATCGAACTGCCTCCCCTGCGCGAACGGCGCGAGGACATTCGCGCCCTCGTCGATCATTTCCTCGATCATTATGCCCGCCGCTACGATCGGCGCGCGCCGCTGCTCACCTATGCCGCGATGGAGGCTTTGATCGCGCACGACTGGCCGGGCAACGTCCGCGCATTGCGCCACGCGATCGAACGCGCCGTGATCCTGGCGGGCGATGCGCCACTGGAACCGCAAGACTTTCCGCTCGCCGCGCCCGCCGCGCGCGTAGCGGTCGTGGCGCCGCCGACCGACTACAATCTCGACCGGGTCGAACGCCGGCTGGTGGAGGAGGCGCTGCGCAAGCACGGCTACAACATCTCGGCCGCCGCGGCCGAACTCGGCGTGTCGCGCGCAGCATTGTACCGCCGGATGGAGAAACATGGGCTCTGATCTGCGCTTTACGCTGATCCTGGTCGCATGGATCGCGGCGATCATCGCCGCCTGGTTCGGCGTGACCCTGGCGTTCGAGACCGCCGGCTTTGTGGCAGTGCGGATCATCGCGCTGTTGCTCGCCGTTGGCGCGGTTGCCGGGCTGTGGCGTCACGTTTCGCGCACCAACGTGATGATCGCGCGCTTCGTCGAGGCGCAGCGCCACGGCGACTATGCGACCCGGTTCGATCCCCGCGGCGGCACCGGCTTTGCGGTGCTCGGCCAGGCGCTGAACGATGCGATGGCGCGTCTGCAGCGCGAGCGTACCACAGGGCTGGAGGAACTGCGTTTTCTCGAAGCGCTGGTCGACGACCTGCCCGTCGCGCTGCTCACCGTCGACGACGCGCGCGGCGTTCGGCTGGCCAACAAGGCGGCCAGGCGCCTGTTCGGCCACGCCGAGAGCACGCGGCCCGCGGATTACGCCGCGTTCGGCGGAACCTTCGCCGCGCGGCTGGCCGATCCGGAACGCGGTGGGGCGGAGCTCATCATCCTGCGCCTGCCGGGCGGCCCGCAGCGTGCGATCCTGCGTGCGGCGACTTTGGTGCGACTCGGTGCGCGTGTCCGGGCGATCACCGTCGAGCCGGTGCAGGGTACGCTCGACGCCGTCGAGATTGCGGCACAGACCGATCTCGTGCGGGTATTGACGCACGAGATACTCAATTCGCTGACGCCGGTGACGTCGCTGTCGGCGACCGCTGCCGCGTTGCTGGAAGCCGACCCGTGCGACAGCGAGGGCGCGCGAGAGGCGGTGCGGACGGTCGCACGGCGCGCCAAGGCGCTTCATGGCTTCATCGCAAGCTACCGCGCGGTGTCCACCGCGCCCGCGGTCCGGCTGCAGGACTTTCGCGCAGCGCCGTTCGCGGACGAACTGGTGCGGCTGATCGGCAGCGAATGGCCGGGAGTGACGCTGGCGGCAGAGGTCGCGCCCGACCTCATGCTGCGCGCCGACCCCGATCTGCTCGGCCAGGCGCTCATCAACCTGCTGCGAAACGCCGCACAGGCGAGCGCCACCGCGATTCACCCGCGCGTGACCCTCTCGATCGCGGGCGGCTCTGCGACGACGATCGCGGTCCGCGATAACGGACCCGGCGTGCCCGAGCCGTTGCGGCGCGACGTGTTCCTGCCCTTTTTCACCACGCGGGCAGAGGGCAACGGCATCGGCCTCAACCTGGTTCGCCAGATCATCGTCGCGCACGGCTGGCAGATCGACATCGTCGATTGCCCCGGCGGCGGCGCCTGTTTTCGGATCCTCCTGCTCGACTGATGCCTGGCGCGTGGCGGTCACCGGGTGCAGGCGCATCATAATGGAGCACGATGTCGATCACTCAATTATATCCCATAACAGTATTGTTATATACGTAACGGAGCTTTAGACAGGTCGGATATGGCTCGTGGCATGGCCCGCAGCCATATCCGGCGGCTGCCATTAGGGGACACGGCATGAAGGTCACGCGGTTCGACGAAGCACGACCCTATGACGCCGCCAACCACCGGGGCAGTGTCAGTCTGCGTTTGCAGGGTTTTGAGCCGGACGGCCCGGCGAACCAGTGGGTGGGGCTTTCCCATTATCTCCCCGGCGGAAGCGCCGGACCCGACAGCAGCACGGTCGAGAAGATCTACGTCGTGGTATCGGGCGAGATCGCGGTAATCGTCGATGGCCGGGAAACTGTTCTGCGCCGTTACGACAGTTGCACCATCGCGCCTGGCGAAACGCGCGAAGTGGTGAACCGATCGAACGACACCTCCACCATGCTGGTGATCATTCCCTATATTCCAGCGGCCGCCTGACGCACGGGGCAGGGCAGATGAGAGCGCAATATCCGGTCGTCGACACCGCGCTGATCGCCGCGCATATCGAGGCGACCCCGAGCATCGCGCGCGTGCGTGCGACGGATGAGGAATGCGCCGCGGCGAATGCCGAGACGATCCTTGCCATTCTGGACGAGGCGTCGAAATTCGCCGAACTGCATCTTGCGCCGCTGAACGACGGCATCGACGCGCATGGTTGCACGCTGATCGACGGTCGCGTCACGACTGCGGACGGTCACCGCCAGGCATGGGCGGCGTTCGTCGCAGCAGGCTGGCCGACGCTGGAACAGCCCGTCGCGGCCGGCGGTCAGGGCCTGCCGCTGATCGTCGCAGTGGCCGCGCAGGAGGTGTTCGACCGCGCGTGCCCCGCCTTCGGAATGATGTCGGTGCCGCAGCGGGCCGCCGCCAAGCTGATCGCCGCGCATGGGAGCCCCGCGCTCCAGACCCAATGGCTGCCGTCGCTCGCCACGGGCGCCTGGGGCGCGGCGATCACGATTTCGGAGGTGGAGGCGGGGTCCGACGTCGGGCGCATCCGAACGCAGGCGATCCTGCAAGACGACGGCCGCTGGCAGGTGACGGGGGAGAAATGCTGGATTTCGCTCGGCGATCACGATCTCACGCCGCGCATCGGCTATTGTCTGCTGGCGCGCACGCCGGGCGCGGCACCCGGTGCGGGCGGTCTTAGCCTGTTCATGGTGTCGAGCGTCGTGGACACCGAGGCAGGTCCGGTGCGCAACGCGGTCTCGGTCCGCCGTATCGAGCACAAGATGGGGCTGCACGGATCGCCGACCTGCGCGCTCGGCTTCGAAGGTGCCGTGGCCGAGTTGATCGGCACCGAGGGCCGCGGCCTTGCACAGATGTTCGTGATGATTACCAATATGCGGCTGTCGGTCGGCGTGCAGGGGCTGGCGATCGCGGGCGGGTGTGCCGATACGGCGCTGCATTATGCCGAGGAACGCCGCCAGGGCGGTACGTCTGCTCAGGCAGTCAGAATCGCCGAGCACGCGGACGTGCAGCGGCAGTTGCTCGGCATGATCGCGGCGGTCGAGACGATGCGCGGCCTCGTGCTGGAGGCTGCGAACCTGGCCGAGATCGCGGCACGTGCCACGGACGAGACAGAGCGGATGGATGCCGCGGCATTGGTCCAATGGCTGCTGCCGATCGTCAAGACGACGGGCGGCGAGATCGCATTCGATACCGCGAGCGCGGCGATGCAGGTGCTGGGCGGTGCGGGCTATACCCGCGAGTGGCCGGTCGAACAGGCGCTGCGCGATGCGCGCGTCCTGACGATCTTCGAGGGCACGACCGGTATCCAGGCGTTGGATCTGTTGCACCGACGGCTGCTGCGCGGCGACCGACGCGGGTTCGACGTGTTTCGCCGCGGGGCCGATGCGTCGCTGGCCGCCTGCCCCGCCGGTGAGGCCAAGCGTTATGGCGCGTGCCTCGGGTATCTTGACGCAGCGGCGGTGCATCTGTCGGGCATGGCCGCTGACACGCATGGCCGAGACGCGGGAGCGACCGCCTTTCTGCACCTGGCAGCGCTTGCCGCGACAGGCTGGATCGCCGCGCGCCTGTGTGCGCTCGACGACGACGGCAGCCCGTCGCACCGGCGCCTGATCGCAGCGGGGCGACATCATCTTCACGACATCGATGCGCGCGCCGCGATGCTCGCCACGCAGATCGAACGCGCGGCCGGGAGCCTGGCGCCGTTCGCGCAAATTCGGGTCGCCGCTGCGCGAGCTTAACCCCTCTCGCACTGCCGCACGCAAGCGGCTTGACATTATAATTGATAACAGTGTTACTGCATAACTGAACGACAGACCGGCAAGAGTCGGCGGTTCTCATCCCAGGAGGGGACAGCTATGAACAGGACGATTCTAAAGCGCCGCCAATTGCCTACCCGCCTCGCGGCGCGACGGTGGCTTGCCTGCCTTCTTGCAGGTGCTTCGCTGTTGCCGCAGGCTGCATGGGCGCAGGATGCCACGACGGCGGCAACCACGGACACGACCACCAGCACTGCACCCCAGGACAAGGTCGGCCTTGCGGACATCATCGTCACCGCCCAGCGACGCGAGGAATCAGTGCAGCGCGTGCCCGTGGCGGTCACCGTGGTATCGGGTGAAGCGTTGCAGGAGCGCGGGCTGGTCAACATCAGCCAGATCGGCGCGATCGCGCCCAGCGTTACCTTCACTTCCGGGTTCGAGGCACGCGACAATTCGATCCGCATCCGCGGCATCGGTTCGGACAACAGTTCGGTCGGCGTCGATTCCAGTATCTCGACCGTGGTCGACGGGGTCGTCCTGCAACGACCCGGCGCGGCATTCGGCGACCTGATCGACATCGCGCGGATCGAGATCCTGCGCGGTCCGCAAGGCACGTTGTTCGGCAAGAACTCGGTCGCGGGCGTGGTCAACGTCGTCACCAACGATCCCCGCTTCGACAAGGTCGAGGGCAGCGCGTCGGCGCTGATCGCGCAGGACGGCGAGTATCGTGCGAGCGTGATCTATTCGCAGCCGATCTCCGACAAGGTGGCGATCCGCGTCGCGGCACTTGCGCGCACGCTCGACGGCTTTGTCCGCAACGTCTTCACCGGCGACAATCTGAATGGCGGCGATGCCTATTCGGGGCGGGCCAAGATGACGATCCGCCCGACCGAAGGCTTCGAGATCAAGCTGGCCGCGGATTATAACAAGCTCAATTCCACGCTGGGCGCATCGCCGCTGTTCACGATCGGAACCAGCACCAAGGTGCCCCGGCCGCAGGTCGATATCGGCGCCGGCAACGATCAAGTCGACAACGACGTCGCCTCGTTCGCGCGGCAGACGAATTACGGCGCGTCGCTGGAGTTCAACCTCGACATCGGCGATCACACGCTTACATTTCTCAACGCGTTACGTCGGTTCAGGAACGTCAGCAATTTCGACGCCGACAACACCCGTGCCGCAGTCCTGCTGCAATTCCTGAACACCGAAAAGAGCAAGACGCGGACGCACGAATTGCGCGTCACGTCGCCCGCCGGCGGGTTTGTCGATTATGTCGCGGGCGCCTTGTATTTCGACGGCTTCGTCTCGAACCTGCTCGATCGCCGCGGTTACAACATCGCGACGATACCGGTCGGCGCGATCAATCAGCAGACGGGGGTCATCACGCCTACGCCGGCGCTGGTGCCGGTGCTGGCCTTCGCGTCGGTCGATACGCGCAACATCGGCCTCTACGGCCAGATCAACGTCCACCCGACCGACAAATTCACGATCACCGGGGGCTTGCGCTACATCAACGAAAAGAACCGCTTCGATTTCGACCGGACGACGGCGCCGCCCCTCAACAGCGGTTATGACTATAAGGACGATGCGCTCACCGGCAAACTGGCGCTGGCGTATCAGGCCACGTCGGACGTGCTGGCCTACGCCAGCTACGCCACGGGCTATACCGGCAAGGCCACCAACAGCGGCGCCAGCCTGACCATCGCCGAGTTCAACAACGGCCCCGCCAATCCGATGACGTCGGAGCAATATGAGATCGGGTTGAAAAGCCAGTTCGCCGACGGGCGCGTTCGCGTGAACCTGGCGGCGTTCCGGACGCGGTACGAGGATTATCAGGCAACGATCACGCGCCCGAGCGACGGCCTGCGTGCACTGACCAATGCCGGCACGGTCGGCATCGACGGTGTCGAGCTGGAACTGACCGCGGCACCCACGCAGGGACTCACGATCAGCGGCGGCGTGACGTATCTGGACGCGCGGTTCGTGCGGACCGATGCGAATTGCTACCCGGGTCAGACCGCGGCGCTCGGATGTATAACGCAGGCCAGCCCGGCGCTCACCTATCAGGTGCTCGACGGCAGACCGTTCCTTAACGCGCCCGATTGGCGTTACACCGTTTCCGCGCGGCAAGAGTTCGACGTCGGCGAGCACCGGGCGCATGTTCAACTCGGCTATGTCTGGCAGTCCAAGGTCAATTTCGACGTGTCGCAGGATCCGCTGCGCGTCCAGAAGGCCTACGGGATCGCCGAAGCCGCCGCGGGCTTCACCACCGGCGACGGGCGGTTCGAACTCAGCCTGTTCGTCAACAACCTGTTCGATCAGCAATACCGCGTCGGCACGATCACCTTCAACGGCACGTTCGCGGGCAACGGCCCTGCCTATGCCCAGCAGATCGCGCGTGATTTCCGCCGCTATGCCGGCATTCGCGGACAGGTCAATTTCTAGTCCGAGGCGGGTCTGCCGCGGACATGGGCATCCAGCCTTTGCGTCAGACCCGCAAGGAATGCGCGCTCGTCGTCGTTCAGAAAACGCAGCAGGTTCTCCTCATGACCAGCAATCACTGCCAGTGCCCGGTCCCGAAAGCGCCGCCCGTCGCGGCTCGCAGTCAGCGCATAGCTGCGGCGGTTGGTGGCGGCGGCGTTGCGCTTGACGAAACCGCGAAGTTCAAGCTCGTCGATCAGCGGCACCATGTTCGAAGGCTTGATCGTCAACGCCTGCGCAACGTCGCGCTGCGATATGCCGGGATTGTCGACGATCAGCGACAAGGCGGTGAACTGGTGCGGCTTCAATCCTTCCTGCTCGACCACCGACGCAAGCCCGGCAACGAGATATTGATGCATGCACCGGACCGCAAAGCCGCTCAGCGTCGTCAAGACGCCGAAATGATAGTCGGAATCTGCTGCGGTTGGCGCACTGTCACGAATGACGCCGCGCCGGGGGCGTTCGGGTTGAGCCATGATCGATCCTTTGGTCTCCACGCCGAACGCGCGGTTGACATTTCAACCAATAACTATTATCTCAGATAACTGTTAGTCGATAGTGATTCCTGCGTCGCTTCGCAGAACCGAGAAGGGAAATCAAACATGGTCGCGTCGCTGGCACGTCTTCCGGACCGAAACGAGGAACTGCGACCCGCAGCCGACGAGGAGCGGCTGTGCAGCGAACTGCTGCGCCGCGTCGCGTCGATCCGTGAGGAGTTGCAGGCGTCGACCGCGGAATCGGAGGCGCAGCAGCATCTGTCGCCGGCGAGTCTGGCGCTGCTCAAGCGGCACCAATTGCTCAACATGCGGCTGATGGAAGAGATGGGGGGCATGGAAGCCTCGATCGCGACCCAGTGCAAGGTGCTGGCCGCGCTGGCCGAGGCCGATTCGGCAACCGCATGGTGCGCGATGGTGCACAACAACGGCGTCGGCACACTGGCTGCCTATTTCCCCAGTTCCGCACTCACCGCCATATTCGCGGACGGGCCGCCCGTCGTCTCCTTCGTCGCGGGTGCCAGCGGCACCGCGCGGCGCACCGCGGATGGCTACGCGATCACCGGCCGGTGGCGGTTCTGCAGCGGTTTCCACAATGCCGACTGGATCGTCTGCGCGGTCAAGCTCGACGACGACTCCAAGCTGGAATTGCTGATCGTCGTGCCGCAGAAAGACGTTACGCGGCATGACAACTGGAACGTGTCTGGCTTGCGCGGCACCGGCAGCATCGACTTCTCGCTGGAGGATTACCACATCCCCGCCGACCGCGCGATCGCCAACGTCGGCCGGGTCCAGCTGCGCGGCAACCGCCTGTACGGGCGGCCGGGCATCCTGATCGCGATCTACGAGCATGCAGCCTTTGCCTGGGGGATCGGACGGCGCGCGCTGGCGCTGCTGACCGAACAGGCCGCGCGGCTCGGCCCCGCACTTGCCACGCGCGAGATCGTCGCCGCCGAGGTGAGCCGCCTGTCGGTGCAACTGGAGGCGGCGTCGGCGCTGATGCTCGAATATTACACCACGTTGGAGACGCTGACGACCGAACAGAGCGCCGATCCGGTCGTGTCCGCGCATGGCCGCGCGATTGCGGTGCACATCACCGACGTGGCGCTCGCCTGCGCCGATACCGCATTCCGGCGCGCTGGAACAAAGGCCGCGTTCCTGCCCAACGTCATCGAGGGCACGCTGCGCGACATCAAGGTGGCACAGGCGCATATTCTGGTGAGCGACGCGGCCTATGCGATCCACGGTTCGGCGATCGTGGCGGCGCACGCCGCGCCCGCCGCCTGACGCCGGGCCGATGCTGCGCGTCGATCGCCTTGCCAAATCCTACGGGTCCGCGCGGATCCTCGACGGGATCAGCTTCTCGGTCGCGCGCGGCGAGTTCGTCTGCATCGTCGGACCGTCGGGATGCGGCAAGACGACCTTGCTGCGCTGCCTGTCGGGGCTGATGGCCGCCGAGGGCGACGTGATCCTGGCGGACGCCAGGGTCACCCGGCCGCCCGCGCAGATGGCGCTGGTCTTTCAGGATTATCGGGCGTCGCTGATGCCGTGGCTCAGCGTCGCCGACAACATCAAGCTGCCGCTGGTCAACCAGCGGCTGCCACGCGCCGAAATCGAGGAACGCGCGCGCGAGTCGCTCGGCGCGGTGTCGCTCGAGGGGTTCGCCGAGCATTACCCGTGGCAATTGTCGGGCGGGATGCAGCAACGCGTGGCGATCGCGCGGGCGCTCGCCTACCGGCCCGAGATCCTGCTGATGGATGAACCCTTCGCCTCGGTCGATGCGCAGACCCGCGCCGACCTGGAGGACTTGCTGCTCGACATCCATCACCGCTTCGGGATGACCACGCTGCTCGTCACCCACGATGTCGACGAGGCGGTGTTTCTTGCCGATCGCGTGCTGGTGCTGAGCGGACGGCCGACGCGGGTGAAGGAAGAAATCGTCGTCGATCTGCCTTCCCCGCGGGATCAGGTCGCGACCAAGGAACTGGCCGAATTCACCCGGCTGCGCGCGCATGTGTTCTCTGGCGTGCGCAAACAGGGCGTGGCCATGGTCGAGGGGCATTGAACGTGGCGCGTGCGCCGGCAGCGGTATTTGGGTCGCTGCTGTGCCTGCTCGTGGCGGGCTGCGCCAGCGCCAGCGACGACCCGAATACCGTCGTCGTCGGGCTGCTGCCGGTGCCGGACCTGGTCGCGCTGCGGCTGGGAGAAGCGAAGGGGTTCTTCGCCGAACAGGGCATCAAGGTGCGCTTCATCGACGTTCCGCGCGGCGACGCCGCGGTCAGCGCATTGCTGAGCAACACCGTCCACTTCGCCAACGTCGATGTCGTCACCGGCCTGATCGCGCGCGAGCAGCAATTGCCGATCCAATGGGTGACGACCGTCCACAGCAGCCCGGATCGCGCGGACGTGGCGTTCCAGGGCGTCTATGTCCGCCCCGACAGCCCCATTCGCCGCTGGGCTGATCTGGCAGGCCGCAAGGTCAACACCAGTTGCCGCAAATGTGGCAGCGAACTTTATCTGCGCGGCGCGGTCGATCGCAACGGCGGCGATTCAGCGAGAATTCAGTTGGTCACCATGCCGACCGCACAGGCGGTGCCCGCGCTCGGCCGCGGCCAATTGGACGCGGCATCGGTGTCCCCGGGCCTGGTGCCCAAGGCCGAAGCCGCCGGGTTTCGCAAGATCGGCGATCCGATAGCCGAGACCGCGCTCGGCCATCCGCTGGGGCCGATCGCGGTGAACACCGTCTGGGCGGACAGCCATCCGCGCCAGCTGAAGGCGTTCATCCGTGCAGCGGAAAAGTCGACCATATATGCCGCCGAGCATCCGGCGGAGGCGCGCGCGGCGATGCCGCGCTACTTTCCGCAGATCGTCCCCGATCGTCAGGCGGCGGCACGGGTGCCGCTCGCCGCGTGGAGCCGGTGCTTCCAGATGGACGCGATCCGCTCGATCGCCGACTACACGCTGCGGTACGGTTTCACGCACACGCCGGTGGCCCGGCTTTCCGACCTCTTCTATTCCGGCCACGCCATCGCGCCCCGGACCTGCCGATCGCCCATCCCGCCTCGAGGATCCTAGCCATGCGCATAGACGTCCATACCCATTTCCACTCGCCCAAGCTGTTCGAGAAGCTCGACGAGCTTGGCGGTTTCCAGGAACTCGTCGGGCTGCAGGTGCTGGGAATTCACCGGCGCAAATATTGGGAGAAGCGGTTCGCCATCGGACTGGAAGGGGTGCTGGAGGAGCGGTTCGCGGCCATGGACGAAGCCGGGTGCGACCGCCAGATCCTCGATATCGGCGCCTACCAGCCATATTTTCGCAATCAGGCGTCGGCCGTCGCGGCGGCGCGGTTCGCCAACGATCTCTATGCCGAACTGTCGGCGGCCAACAGCAGCCGCTTCTCGTATTTCGCGTGTCTGCCGCTCCCCCATATCGACGCGACCCTGGCCGAAATCGACCGCGTGCTGGGCCAAAGCGAGCAAGTCGGCGTGGTGATCGGCTGCTCCGCGCACGGCCTGCCGCTCGACGACGAGCGGTTCGAGCCGGTGTGGGCCGAGTTGAACCGGCGCAAGACCGTGGTCTTTCTCCATCCCGGCGTGCAGATGGCGTCGGTGCCCGGCGCGCAGGAATATCATCTCGGCCCCGATTTCTGCAGCCCCGCCGAAATCGCGGTCGCCGCGACCCGGCTTATCATTCGCGGCGTCACCAGCCGCTACCCCGATATCCGCTTCCTGATCTCGACGACCGGCGGCGGACTGCCCTTCTTCGCGCACCGGTTCGACCACGGCTATCAGCAGCAGAATCCGCAGGAATATGCCGAGCTGGGCGGCGTCGCGAGCCATTACGCCAAATTCTGGTTCGACACGTCGGTGATCGAGGAGCCGCTGGTGCTGCTCGCTGCCAAGGAATTGTTCGGGGCGGACAAGATGATGCTCGGCAGCGATTCGCCGCGGATCGACCCCATTCTTGCGGTCGATTACATCACCGACTCGGTTCACCTGACCGAGACCGAAAAGCATAATATCCTCGAAGTGAATGCCGCGCAGCTGCTCGGCTTCGCCAAGGTAGCGGCGTTCGCCTGAAGCATGGCCACCGCGCTCCCCTTGCGGTCCGTCGCCAGCCGCGCACCCAAGCGACCGCGGTCCTGGCCCCGCTGGGTCCGCGGCGGACTGCCTTTCTGGACGGTCGCGATCGTGCTGCTGGCGATCGAGGTGCTGATTGCGGGCGGCGTGGTGGACGGCCGGTATCTGCCGCGCCCCTCGCACGTCGCGGTCGGCGTGGTGCGCCTGCTCGCGCAGCCGTCGTTGTGGGCGAATGCCGCGGCGACCTGGAGCGCCGCGCTCTACGGCTTCGCCATCGGCCTCGCCATCGCGATTCCGGCCGGGCTGGTCGCGGGACGCAGCCAGGTGGCGTGGCATGTCGTCCGGCCGCTCGTGGAGTTCCTGCGCCCACTCCCGACCGTCGCGATGATCCCGCTGGTCGTGTTGCTGTGGGGACCATCGACGTTCAGCAAGGCGTTTCTCGTCTGCTTCACCACGATCTGGCCGGTCTTCATTCAGGCCGCCTACAGCGTGCGCGACACGAACCCGACCGCGATCGAGACCGCACGCTCGTTCGGGCTTGGCCGTCGGGCGGTGATCCGGCGGGTCGTGCTGCCGAGCGCACTGCCGGGCATCGCCACCGCGGTGCGTATCCAGGCGTCGATAGCGCTGCTGGTGACGATCACGTCCGAAGTCGCGCTTGGCGGCGGCGGCGGACTTGGCATCCTGGTGTTTCAGCTCGATCAGGCGGGCGATTATGTCGGCATGTACGCGCTGCTCGTGCTGATCGGCGTTCAGGGAATGCTGCTGGGATCGCTGCTGGCGCGGATGGAACGACGGCTGATGCCCTGGCACGCCGCTCACCGCGAGGAACAGCCATGATGACCCGGGGGCGAGCGGTTCGTATCGAACTTGCGTCGATCATCGCGCTGCTTGCGCTGTGGTACGCACTGACCGCGTGGCTGGTGCCGTTTTTCGGAACGACCATGGCGATCTTCTTTCCCACCCCGGACAAGATCGCCGCAGCCTTTGGCCGCGATTTTCTTTCCACCGCGGGGTTGCTAACCATCGGCCAGACGCTGTGGCGCTTTATCCTGGGCTTTGCGCTTTCGGTGGTGCTGGGGGTCGGTGCCGGCCTGGTGCTCGGGGCCTACCCGCTTCTCTACCGCGGGTTCGATCCGTTCATCGGTTTCTTCCGTTCGCTGCCGGGAGCGACGCTGATCCCCGCGCTGACCCTGTTGCTGGGCCTCGGCGACACATCGAAGATCGCGCTGATCGTCAGCGCCGCCGTCTGGCCGATCCTCATCAACACCGTCGATGGCGCGCGCGCGGTCGATCCGACGATGCGCGAGACCGCCGCGGCGTATCAGATCCGGCGTGGCCAGGCGATGTGGCGCATCCTGCTGCCAGCCGCCGCGCCGTCGATCGTGGTGGGCATGCGGGTGGCGGTATCGGTCGGACTGGTCGTCACGATCATCAGCGAACTGGTCGGCGCCAGCAACGGTATCGGCGGCTATCTGGTCGATGCGCAGGCCAGCTTCGCGCTACCGCGCCTGTGGGCGGCGCTGCTGCTGCTCAGCCTGCTCGGCTACGGCCTGAACATGCTCTTTTCCGCCGCCGAGCATCGCTGGCTCGCCTGGCACCGGGGAGCGCGATCCTTTCAGGAATGAGCGCTTCGGGAGGGGGTTCTAGGAATAGCTGTCGCGCAGCACGGCCTTCTGGACCTTGCCCATCGCGTTGCGGGGCAGATCGTCGAGGAGGATCACCCGCTTCGGCTGTTTGAACCGGGCGAGCTTCGGCCGGAGGGCCGCGATGACGTCTTCCGCGCTTGCTCCGTCGGCGACGACCGCCGCTACCACCGCCTCGCCGAAATCGGCGTCGGGGACACCGAACACCGCGGATTCTACGACGCCGGGCAGTTCGTCGATCAGCAGCTCGATCTCCTTGGGGTAGATATTGTAGCCGCCCGAGATGATGAGATCCTTTTGCCGTCCCACGATCGCCAGATAGCCGTCGGCATCCACGCAGCCCAGATCGCCGGTGATGAAGAATCCGTCGGCGCGAAGTTCGTCGGCGGTCTTTTCGGGCATGCGCCAATAGCCGCGGAACACGTTGGCCCCGCGGACCTCGATCATCCCGACCTCGCCGTGCGGCAGTTCGGCGCCGGTGTCGGGATCGGTGATCGCCACCTCGGTGCCCGGCAGCGGCAGTCCGACGGTGCCGGGCTTGCGTTCGCCGACATAGGGATTGGACGTGTTCATGTTCGTCTCGGTCATCCCGTAGCGTTCCAGGATGCGGTGCCCCGTCCGCACGGAAAACTCCCGGTGGGTCTCGGCCAGCAGCGGCGCGCTGCCTGAAATGAAGACCCGTATGTGGCCGACCAGATCGCGGGTCAGCGCCGGGCTTTGCAGCAGCCTCGTGTAGAAGGTCGGGACTCCCATCATCGCGGTCGCGCGGGGCAGCGCGTCCATGACCGCGTCGGTATCGAAGCCGGGATGGAAGATCATGGATGCGCCCGCAGCGAGGCAGGTGTTGACCGCGACGAACAATCCGTGAGTGTGGAAGATCGGCAAGGCATGGAGCAGGACGTCGTCCGCGGTGAACCGCCATAGCTCGGCCAAAACCTGTGCGTTGGACAGCAGGTTGCGATGTGACAGCATCGCCCCTTTGGACCGACCGGTAGTGCCCGACGTATAGAGGATCGCCGCCAGATCGTCCGGTTCGCACGCGCGCACGCCATGATCGGTGCCATGGGCGTTGGCCGCATCGGTCAGCGTGCCGGTCCCATCGGCGCCCAGCGTCAGCAGCGTCGCGCCATGTCGCGCGGCGAGTCCGCCAAGCGCGTCGATGGACCCGGGATCGGCGATCAGCAGCCGCGGCTGCGCGTCGGCAATGAAATAGGCGACTTCGTCGGCGGTATAGGCGGTGTTGAGCGGCAGCAGCACTGCTCCCGTCCGCACGCAGGCGGCGTAGATCGCCAGCGCCTCGGGCGTCTTGGCAACCTGCACCGCGATCCGGTCGCCTTTCTCCACGCCCAGCTGCTCGAACAGCCCGGCAAGCTGCGCGGACCGGTCGAGGAACGCGCCATAGGTGACCGGATCGCCGTGTCGCGGGATCAGGAACGGCCGCGGGCTTGCCTGGCGCGGGCCGAACAATGCATCGAACAAGGTGTTGGTCATGGCCCCTCCAGGCGTGTCATGCCGGCATCTTCAGCAGGTCGGCGACCAGCGGGGATCGCGCGACAGACGCCTTGCCGAAATACGCGTCTATATTCGCCTCCAGCCGCGTTGGGTCGTAGCGATAATTGACCATCAGGCCATGCGATTGCTCCATACCCTTGTCGGATCGGTCAGCATCGGCTTGAATGTCATGAAGAATCGCGCCGTTGGCCAAATGGAATCGCGCTACGGCGTCCATCGGCAAGCCATCCGCGCGCTTGGCATCGACGAGATACCGTGCCGCCGCGGTGCGCCAGCCGCCGACCTTCGTATCGCCGCGAGCGTCGAGCCAGGCGCGAAAGCCGGGAATCGGGGACAGCGTGACGAAGGTCGTGAGTTGTGGAAACTCACGCGCGAGATCCTCGACCACCTGCTTGATGAGCGAATTGCCGAAGGAGACGCCGCGCAGCCCCTCCTGACAATTCGATGTCGAATAAAATACCGCGGTGGTCGCGTGGTCGGGCGGCAGCGCGGTTCGTGCCGTCGCCAGCACCGCGTGGATCGAACGCGGAACGGCCGCTACCAGCGCGACTTCGACGAAGATCAGCGGCTCGTCTGGCATGCTGGGATGAAAATAGGCGAAGCAGCGGCGATCGTCGGGGTGGATGCGGCGCCGCAGCTCTTCCCAGTCGCCGATCTCGTGCACCGCTTCATAGGCGATGATCTTTTCCAGGATGTCCGCCGGACTGTCCCATCCGATCCGTTTGAGAACCAGAAAGCCGGGATTGAACCAGGACGACAGAAGATGCGCGAAGTCGAGGTCGATGCGGCGAAGGTCGCGATCGTCGCGCATGGCGGCGAACAGATCGCACCGCATGGCGACCAGCAGTGGCGTCGCCCCCGGAACACGGTTGAGCCGCCGCAGCAGTTCCTGCCGGCAAGGTTCGGCGGCTTCGAGCAGGGCAGCGAGGCGTTCGGCGGTACGTTCCTGGCCATATCTGCTCGCCGACGCCGCGACCGCGAACGGGTCGATGTCGAGATCGCGTGCCAGATATCCGAAGAACCGTGCCTTTTCACCCGCCGTCATGGCCCGGTAGCGCCCCAGAATCTGGCGGCCGATCCCGACGGTCGCGATGTCGCCCGTTTCGCTGAGCAACGCAGTGCACAGTAGCTCGATCGGCCCGTCGTCGCTCTTGCGCGCGGGCTTGAAGCGGCGCTCCAACAGCGTCGCGATCATGTCCTTGAACGATCCGGACTGCATCGTTCCACACTCCCCGTCGGCGGCCACAATATCGATATTCGTTGACACGACAAGTTCAATCTATAGTTTTGCCGCAACAATGGAGATTGGCATGCGGTTGATGGTGGGCAGCTTGGAGGGTCGCAATGCGGTGTTCCTGATCGATGGCGACGCGGCGACGAACTTGACCGCGCTCGACGAGCGGATCGGGACGGACCTGACGGCACTTGCGGCGGGACGGGTCGCAGGCGGGGAGATCGTGTCGCTGGTGCAAGGCGCGCCGGCCATTCCGGTCGCCCGCATCACACCGCGCCTGCCGGTGGAGCGGCCGGGCAAGATCATCTGCCTGGGGCTGAACTATGTCGATCACGTCAAGGAAGGCGGCTACGACATCCCGGATTATCCGGCGATCTTCATGCGCAGCACGACGTCGATCATGCCGGCCGGCGCAGCGATGGTCCGTCCCGCCTGTTCCGACCGGCTGGATTATGAAGTCGAACTGATGGTGGTGATCGGCCGCGGCGGGCGTCATATCGCGCGCGATCAGGCGCTGGGGCATGTGTTCGGCTATACCGTCTTCAACGACGGGTCGGTGCGCGATTATCAGCGCAAGACGCATCAATGGACGCCGGGCAAGAACTTCGACGCGACCGGGGCGGTCGGCGCTATCGTCGTGACACCGGACGAACTGCCCGAAGGCGCGCGCGGGCTGAAGATCGAATCGCGGGTCGGATCCGAAATCCTCCAGAGCGCCGACACGGCCGACATGATGTGGTCGGTCGAGGAAGCGATCGCGATCATTTCCGAATACACCACGCTTGAGCCCGGCGACCTGATCGCGATGGGCACGCCGCCGGGTGTCGGTCACGCCCGCACGCCGCCGCGCTGGCTGGTTACGGGCGAGACGGTGGAGGTGGAGATCGAGCGCATCGGCATCTGCGCCAGCCCGATCGTCGATGAGCCCGCGCGGTGACGACGCTAGCGGAACCAGCCGACCGCAGGATGGCCTGGGACAATGTGCGCGCCGCACGGGCCAAGGGCGCCGTGCTCGATGCGCACGCGATCGACATCATCCTGGGCAGCGCGCGATCGCATTATGCCTGGACCGCACGCCCGATCGACCCCGCATTGCTCCAGGCAATCTACGACGCGACCGCGGCGGGGCCGACCAGCATGAACTCGTGTCCGGCGCGCTTCGTCTTCGTGCAGTCGTCCGAGGGCAAGGCAAAGCTCGGTGCCGCGGTGAAGCCGGCCAATTTCGCCAAGATGGCAGACGCACCCGTCACCGCGATCATCGCCTATGACCGCGAGTTCTGGCGGCTGCTGCCCGAGTTGTTTCCGCACGACGAGCGCCGGGCCATCTTCGCGGACAATCCCGCCTTGGCCGAGGAAACCGCGTTCCGCAATTCGACACTGCAAGGTGCGTATTTCATGATTGCCGCGCGGGCATACGGCCTCGATGTCGGCGCGATGAGTGGTTTTTCCAATGCGGTGGTCGACGATGCGTTCTTCGCAGGGACCAGCGTGCGATCCAATTTCCTCTGCAACCTGGGCTATGCGGACGAGACCGCGCTGTTCGCCAAGCTGCCGCGCTTGCCGTTCGCCGCCGCCTGTTCGGTACGATAGCATGACCGCATTCCGCCTGTCGCAAGGACGCCCGCCATGCGTGACCTGACTCCCGAAACGATCACCCAGGTATTCCGCGGCTATTTCGACGATGCGAGCGATCCGCGCGCGCGCGAGGTTCTGGGCGCGCTCGCGCAGCACCTCCACGCGTTCGTGCTCGAAACCCGGCTGACGCATGACGAATGGCGCAAGGGGCTGGAACTGCTCGGCTGGGCGGGTCGCATCACCACGCCCGAGCGCAACGAGTTCGTGCTGTTTTCCGACGTGCTCGGCGTGTCGTCGCTGGTCGACATGATCCATTCGACGCCGGCGGGCACCAGTTCGAGCGTGCTCGGGCCGTTCCATGTCACCGGCGCGCCCGCGCTTGCCAACGGCGGCGATCTGAAGGGGCAATTCGCCGGCGAAGTCGTGCTCGTCCGCGGGCAGGTCCGCGATGCGTCGGGCCGGCCCGTGCCCCGCGCGGCGGTGAACATCTGGCAGACCGCGCCGAACGGCCTGTATTCCAGCCAGGATCCGGATCAGGATACCTACTCGTTCCACGGCCTGCTGACCGCCGACGACGACGGGCACTATGCCTTCACCACCGTGCGACCGGTTCCCTATCAAGTGCCGACCGACGGACCCGCGGGCGAGCTGCTGCGCGCGAGCGGGCGCCACGCCTGGCGTCCGTCGCACCTCCACTTCATCGTCACCGCCGACGGCTTTCGCACGCTGGTGACCGAGGTGTTTCCCGACGACGATCCGTATCTGGATGAAGATACGGTGTTCGGCGTGCGGCGCGATCTCGTGATGCGTTATGTCCCGCAGCCGGCAGGCAGCTTTCCCGGAGGGCTGGCCCTGTCAGGCCAGGTCGACGGCGGCTATTCGAGCGTCGATTTCGACCTGATCCTGACCGCGGAATGATGACGTCGCCTTATGCCAGCTTGTCCGCCAGATACTGGCCGGTACGCTGATAATGACTGACCAGGCGTTCGGCCGCGAGCGGCGCATCGCGGTCGAGCACCGCCGCGACCACGTCGCCATGCTCGCGCGCGATGTCGCGCCGGCCATAGTCGACCGCGGTGCCGGCGAGATAGCGGTAGCGGATGTTGAGATCGTACAATTGGCCGCACAGCCGAAGCAGCATCGGCATGCCGCACGCGTCCAGCAAAGTCATGTGGAACGCCTTGTGGTGGACCTCGCTCTCCTCGAACAGCGTGCGGGGCGCGCGCGTCGTGCGGTGGAGGGCGAGCACGAGCCGCTCGTCCCATTCCGCCGTGCCGCTGGCGATCGCGCGGGTCAGCGCCAGGCTCTCCAGCGTGCAGCGCAGCGTCAGGATTTCGATGAACCGGGCTTTGGTCGCGGGCGCGGAACGGAACCCGCGCTGGTCGACCCGCTCGACCAGTTGATCCGACGTCAGCAGGCTCAGCGCTTCGCGGATCGGCGTCGCGCCGGTGTCGAGGAGCTGCTTGAGCGTCTCGACCTTCAGCCGCTGCGCCGGCGCGATCTCCCCGGTCACGATCATGCGGCGCAGGCGGCCATAGGCTCGTTCGGTGGCGGAGGATGGATCGACACTGTCCGGCATGGCGGCACTTTATCGATATTCTCGCAGAAATCATGCTTAATACGACGTTGGGAGGCTCCGACATGGGACATGCACCGCGGCTGATCGCACTGGCGGCGGCATATGGCGCGATGATCGGGTCGCCGGCGGCGGCGTCGAACGGCTACAGCTTCCTCGATGCGGGCGCCTCACGGCTCGATTACAGCCGCGCCGACGTGGCGCCGGCAATCCCGTGCAAGGCACTGATGCGGGCGTTCACCGCCGACCTCACGATCGCCTCGGCAGTGGACGTTCCGGCGACCGGGACGGTTCCGGCCTATTGCCGCGTGCGCGGGGTCATTACGCCGGAGATCCAGTTCGAGGTACGCCTGCCCACCCGCTGGAATCGACGCATCTACATGACCGGGAACGGCGGCTATGGCGGGCAGCCCGTCGACACCTTCTACGCACAATATCGCGATACGGCGATCCGGCATGGCTTTGCTACCGCTGCGACCAACACCGGGCATGACGCACGCGCGGAGCCGGACGCGACCTTCGCCGCCCGCAATCTGCAGAAGAAGATCGACTGGGCCTATCGCGCGACGCATCTGACCGCGGAAGCGTCGAAGCAGCTGGTCCGGATGTATTTCGATCGCGCGCACAGCTTCGCCTATCTGGACGGCTGTTCCAACGGCGGGCGGCAGGGGCTGATCTCCGCGCAGCGGTTTCCGCAGGATTTCGACGGCATCGTTGCGGGAGCGCCGCTGCTCAATTTCACCGAAACCTCGATCTCCTATCTCTGGACGTCACGTGCGCTGGCGCAGACCCCGATTCCTGCGCCCAAGATGCCGATGATCGCTGCGGCGGTGTTGCGCCGTTGCGATGCGAAAGACGGTGTGAGGGACGGCCTTATCGCCGATCCGCGCGCCTGCAATTTCGACCCCGCACGCGACCTGCCGCGTTGCTCAGGCGATGCGGGCGGCGCGTGCGTAACGGCGGCCGAACTGGTGACGCTTCAGAAGATCAGGTCCGGACCACCGGCGAACGGGCGACCCTATGTTCACGGCGTGCTGCCGGGGGCCGAACCCGACGGCGTCATCTATCTGCCGCCCAACGACATCAAGACCGGCTGGTTCGAATGGGTCAGCGATCCGCGCGGTCCGATGTTCTACCAGGGGCAGCTGGCCGAGCAGTTCCTGAAGTACATGGCCTATCCCGTGCAGGATCCGCAGGCGCGGGCCGACGCTTTCGACTTCACCAGCGATCCGGCCCGCATGACCGAGGGCCGTCAGATGGTGGATGCGCTGGACCCCGATCTCGGCGATTTCGCGCGGCGCGGAGGCAAGCTGCTGATGTATCACGGCTGGGCCGATCTCGGCACCAATCCGCTGCACACGATCGACTATTTCAACGCCGCGACCGCGCGCGGCGGCGGTCCGGCCGGATCCGATTCCGTGCGGTTGTTCCTGCTTCCAGGCATGTTCCACTGTTTTGGCGGCTATGGTCCGGACCGGATGGACGCGATGACCGCGATCATCAACTGGGTCGAGGCAGGCCAGGCGCCCGACGCGATCGTCGCGGGCAAGACCGAACGACGAGAAGGCGGCAGGCTGCTGCGCACCCGACCGGTCTGCGCCTATCCAAAGATCGCGCGGTATCGCGGCTCGGGCAGCATGGATGCGGCGACCAGTTTCACTTGCGCCAAGACCTGACGCTCCCGCGGAAGATCTGCGTTTGCCTGCTGGCTACTCAACGCAACGTCGTCAGGCCACGCAGCCGCGAGCGCCGTGGCCCGGCGATGGCAGATTGAGGCTGCGCGGCACCTTGTCCGGGCAGAGGCCATCCCGGACGACCGCGACGACATAGCCCAGCGCCGCGAGAAGTCCGCCCTTGGTAAAGGGCTTTTCCACAGCGCCGAAGGCGCCCGAAAGATCCTGGGGCAGGCGGCGCAGGTTCGCCGTGGTGTAGACGACGCTCGCATGACATTCGTCGATCAGGAAGCGAGCGACCGCCGCACCGGTGAGACCGTCCGCCAGGCTGAGATCGACGAAAGCGATATCCGGCCCCGACGCCGTTCCCATCCGGCACGCCTCGGCCAAGCTCGATGCGATACCGACCACGCGGTGGCCGGCCGCCGACACGATCATCTCGACCTGTCTGGCGATCAGAAACTGATCTTCGACGATCAGGATTTTCACGCTCGTTCCGTTCACGCCGCTGCCGATATGGGCAACTTTATCCTGACACATGTTCCCGGTAGCGTGGGAGTCCATTCGATATCGGCATGGAGTTGCCGCACCAGGGTTTCGACCAGCGTATGACCAAAGCCGGTACGATGCGAACTGGAGCAGCCCATGCCGACGCCATTGTCCCGGATCGCGATTTCACAGGATCTCTCGACGGGCTTGATGCTGACGTGCAGGTCTCCGGCGCGGCCCGAGGGGAAAGCGTGCTTGAGCGCGTTGGTGATCGTCTCGTTGATGACGAGCGCGATGGTGGCCGCATCGTCTGCCTTGATCTTCACGCTATCCGTATCGATGACCAAGCCAATGTCGTTGCGTCCCGACGCGCCGACGAGATTGATGGCGATTTCGCGCGTAAACTCACCCAGATCGAATTCGGCGATGTTATCGGATTGATAGAGCCGCTTGTGCACCAGGCCCATGGCCTCGACGCGTTCCAGCATCTCGTGAAGCGTGGTCTTGATCCCGGCATCGGGAATGCTCATCGATTGCAGCATCAGCATGGCGCTTATCATCTGCAGATTGTTCTTCACGCGGTGGTCGACTTCGTGAAGCAGCAGGTTGCTGGTGGAGAGCGCTTCTTCCAATTCTTCCGTACGTGTACGGACGCGCTGCTCGAATTCGGCGACGAGGCGCGTGCTCGTCCCGAGCGCGCGTTCCAGTTCCTCCGTGCGGATGGAAACAAGACGCTCCAGATCGACCTGGAGATTGGCTGCATTTAGTTCATGGTTCTTGCGCTCGGTGGCATCGCTCTGCGACGCGAAGAAATATTGTATCTCTCCGAGCGCGTTGTAAACCGGGCTGATATACAGGCCATTCCAGAACGGCGTGCCGTCCTTGCGGTAGTTCAGGATGTCGACCGAGACGTCTTCCCCCCTAGCCAAGGCCTCCTTGATCTTCTTGACATGCGCGGGGTCGGTATCCGGCCCCTGCAAGAAGCGGCAATTCACGCCATTGACGTCCTCGCGCGCGTAACCTGTCATGGTCAGGAAAGCATCATTGGCGAAGATGATCGGATTGTCCGGCTGTTTTGGGTCCGTCACGATCATCGGCATACGCGTCGCGCGGATCGCAGCCGAAAACGGGTCCGACTGTCCGCGCTGAAGGTTCAGACCATCTGCCAACAACCAAGCGTTAAACTTCTCCAAGTATACCTCCCCCGTCCCATCCCCGACGTGCTTTTGCCCGCCTATTCGCTTTTCATCAAGTATCAGCGTGTCGTCACGGGTGCATGTCTTGTCGCCTTCCGTCGATCAGGATCAGGCAGCGATAGCAGATGCCCTCGCCGGCGCCCCCACCAGCTTTCCAGGTAGATGTCCAAACCTTCCGAAGATCACTCGACCGAGCGTAGGTAGGAAGAAGATACGATAGGTACGCGAAAGCTGCTTGCGATTGAAGAAGGTCAGGTTGGCAACTTCTTACAATATCGCGTCCGGCAAGGACTGCGAGGCGTTGGCGTCGTACCTGCCCATGCTGCTCCCCGACGAACCTATCCCTTGGACGCGGACGTCTCAATCGCACGCGGGTGCGGTGGATTGTCGTTCGATGAGGCTCAAGGCAACGTGATGGTCGGGCAGGCTCGTCAGGCTGCGGTCCTCGATCATTCCGATCAGCCGTTCGGCCGCTGCCTTCGCCATCTCGAAGAGCGGCCGACGGATGGTGGTCAGGGCGGGGCAGACCATCGACGCGATGTCGCTGTCGTCGAAGCCGGCGACCGATAGTTGGGCGGGAACCGCGATCCCCCGATCGAAAGCAGCCTTGATCGCGGCGGCCGCCATGATGTCGTTGCTGGCGAAGATCGCGGTCGGTGGCGCCGCGAGATCGAGCAGGGCGCCGGCCGCGGCATGGCCCGAGGCAAAGCCATAATCGCCCTCGCGCACATAGGCGTCGGGCAGGGGCAGGCCGTGCGCGGCTAACGCCGTGCGAAAGCCTTGCTCGCGCTCCTTGGCCGAGTGGAAATGCATCGGCCCGGTGACGATCGCGATGCGGCGGTGGCCGAGCGCGACGAGGTGATCGGCGAGCAGCGCCGTGGCATCCCGCTCGCAGCTGACAAGCGCGGCCGGATAGCCGGGCACGCGTACCGAGGCGATGCCCACTGTCGGTACGCCCAATTGCGACAACGCCATCGGGATCGAGGAGGCTTCCGAGATCGGCGGCAGCACGATCAACCCGTCGATCCGCGAGCGCCGCGCGAAATCCTCGATACTGGGCATCAGCTCGGGATGACCGAATTTGGCCGGGTGAACGACCAGCTCATATCCCTTGGCTGCGCACACCTCGACGATCCCGCGTTGCAGGACGCCGATCACGTGGGCGTTGGGATCGTCCTGGATGACGCCGATCAGGGATGAGCGCCCGAAGGCGAGCGCGCGCGCCCGGCTGCTGGGCCTGAAGCCCAGCGTCTCGATCGTCGCCTTGATCCGTTCGCGCACCTCGGCGGCGACCTTGGGCGAATCGTTGAGCACCCGCGAGACGGTTCGGATCGACACCCCCGCGGCCTCTGCGACCTGGGTGATGGTGACGGATTTGAAGCTGCTCACGCGAGAAGGATCGTCATCGTTGCTCTCCCCTGCGCCCGCTCTTAGCCGGTTTCGCGCGAGGCTCCACACGAAAGACGACCGACCTATGCCAGCGGTGGCAATTAAAGATTGACTTGGTGCCGGTCCTGGGTTGGTTAGCAAGCGGGATCATCGCGGCAAGGCGCGGGGTCGAGGGGATGTGGCATGATCGACGTCAAGCGGTGGGTGCGCTCCGAAGTCGGGCCGATCGGCCGGCTGTGTGCCGTGGCTACCGCGATCTGGCTGATGGCGGCCGCGCCTGCGCTCGCCGCCGAGTCCGGAGCAATGCCGCGTATCGTGTCACGCGACGGGCGCCATGCGCTGATCGTCGATGGCGCACCCTATCTGATGCTCGGCGCGCAGGTGAACAATTCGAGCGCCTGGCCGGCGATGCTGCCCAAGGTCTGGCCGACGATCGAGGCGCTGCACGCCAATACGGTGGAAGTGCCGATCGCATGGGAGCAGATCGAGGCGACGGAAGGGCGGTTCGACTTCTCCTTCCTGGACACGCTGTTGGCGCAGGCGCGCGCGCACAACGTGCGGCTGGTCATCCTGTGGTTCGGCACCTGGAAGAACACCGGGCCGAATTACGCGCCCGCATGGGTCAAGCTCGACAACAAGCGCTTTCCGCGGATGATGAATGCCAAGGGCGAGGTGCATTACGCGCTGTCGCCGTTCGCCAAGGCTACGCGGGATGCCGACCGGCGTGCGTTCGTCGCGCTGATGACGCACATCAAGGCGGCCGATCCGCAGCACACGATCATCATGGTGCAGCCGCAGAACGAGACCGGCACCTATGGCAGTGTGCGCGATTACGGACCTGCCGCACAGAAGCTGTTCGACGGCCCGGCCCCGGCCGCGCTGGTCGCGCGGTTGAAGGCGAAACCGGGCACCTGGCGCGAGGCGTTCGGCAAGGATGCTGACGAGTATTTCCACGCCTGGGCCATCGCGCGCTACGTCGATGCGGTGGCCGCGGCGGGCAAGGCGGTGAAGCCGCTGCCGATGTACGTCAACGCGGCGCTCAGCGATCCGTTCAAGAAGCAGGATCCGGCGACCTATTCCAGCGGTGGCCCGACCCATGACGTGATCGACGTGTGGAAGGCTGCGGCGCCGCACATCGATGCGCTGGCGCCCGACATCTACAATCGCGATGCGGCGGCCTACAACCGCTATCTCGATCTATACGGCCGGGCGGACAATCCGCTGTTCGTGCCCGAGACGGGCAACGACCGGGAATATGCGCGGTTCTTCTTCGCGCTGATCGGCCATCGCGGCTTCGGCTTCGCGCCCTTCGGCATGGATGAGACGGGCTATGCCAATTTCCCGCTCGGCGCCAAGAAGCTGGACCCAGCAACGATCCAGGTCTTCGCGCAGAATTACGCGCTGTTCGCGCCGATGGTCCGGCTCTGGGCCAAGCTGGCGTTCGCTGGCAAGACATGGGGCGCGGTGGAACCCAACGATCCCAAGGCCGATCACCAGCAGGTGATGGCGCTGGGGCGATGGCGCGCCACGGCGAGTTTCGGCCGCCCCCAGTTCGGCATGGACCCGCCCAAGGGCAATGAATATCCGTCAGGCGGGGTCGCGATCGCCGAACTGGCGCCCGACGAATATCTCGTCACCGGCTTTCACGCGCGCGTCGATTTCACCCCCGCCGATCCGGCGCGTGGCAAGATGATCTTCGACCGGGTCGAGGAGGGGCATTACGACGCCGCCGGAGCGTGGGTTTTTGAGCGCGTGTGGAATGGCGACCAGACCGATTACGGGCTGAACCTCACGTCGGCGCCACAGGTGCTCAAGGTGCGGCTTGCCACCTATCGCTGACCCCGAGCGGGCGGGCGCCGTGCGGCGACGGCTGGTCCAGGTGGCGGCGGTGATCGTGCTGGCGATGCCGGGCTTCGCGCACGAGCCGGCATCGGTGGCGTATCACTGGCGCAATGTCGCGGTCGGCGGCGGCGGGTTTGCGCCGGGCATCGTATTCAGCACCGCGGAGCGAGGTCTTGCCTATCTGCGCACCGACATGGGCGGAGCCTATCGCCGGGACGCGCGGCTAAATCGCTGGGTACCGCTGCTCGATGGCAATGCGGTGAGCAGCTACATGGGGGTGGAGAGCGTCGCCGCCCATCCGGTCGATCCCGCGATCGTCTATCTGGCAGTGGGTATGTCGTCGCGCGGTCCTGCGGCGATCATGCGATCGAGCGACCGAGGGGATCACTGGCGGGTCGTGCCCGTTCCCTTTGCGATGGGCGGAAACGAGGACGGCCGCGGGATGGGCGAGCGGCTGGCGATCGACCCGAACCGGCCAGCGACGCTGTTCTTCGGATCGCGCCATGACGGTTTGTGGCGCAGCGACGATTCGGGCGCGCGCTGGGCGAAGGTGCCGCACTTTCCCCTGAGCGGACTAGGCAAACCGCCGCGGCGCGGGACGCATGGCGGCTTGAGCTTCGTGCTGTTCGACCCAAAGCATCCCGGCCGCATCCTGGTCGCCAGCGCGGACGCGGGGCCGCGGCATCTGTTTCGCTCGGATGACGGTGGTGCGACCTGGCGGCCGATCGAAGGCGGCCCGGCAGCCTCGCTGCTCCCGGTCAAGGGGGTGATCGGCACCGATGGCGTTGCCACCATCACCTATGCCGATGGCATCGGACCCAACGGCATAACGCGGGGTGCGGTGTGGCGTCATGCGCTCGGCGACGGAACGTGGGAGGACGTGACCCCCGACAAGCGTGCCGATGCGCCACCGGGCGGCTACATGGGCGTAGCAGTGTCGGCACAGGATCCGCGCGTGATCGCGGTGAGCACGGTTGGTCGCTTTCGCCCGGTCGACACGGTCTGGCGATCGAGCAGCGGCGGGCGGCATTGGGACGAATTGTGGACCCGCAGCATACGCGATGTCGCCGCATCGCCGTTTCTGGCGCTCGACGGCAGCACCCCCGATTTCGGCCATTGGATCGCCGGGCTGGCGATCGACCCCTTCGATGCGAACCACGCAGCCTATGTCACCGGCGCGACGATGTACGCGACCAGCCAGTTCGCCACGGCGGGCACGATGCGCTGGACACCGTGGGTCCGCGGCATCGAGCAGACTGCGATCATCACGCTCGTCAGCCCCAGCGCAGGTGCGCCCCTGGTGTCGGGCTTCGGCGACATCGCGGGCTTTCGCCACGACGATCTGGCGGTCTCGCCACCCCATGTCCATCGCAACCCCTATCTCACCAATACCAACACGCTCGATTACGCCGGCCTCGCGCCTCAAATCATGGTGCGCAGCGGCAGCACGCACACGCGCGAGGTGCCCGGCGCATCGCTCGCCTGGTCCGCGGACGGTGGCGGCAGTTGGCGACCGCTCGACGCGGCACGGCTGGCGCCGCCCGGTAGCATACCCGATCCGCTCGCCACCGGCGACGCACCCGTCGTCGTCTCCGCGGATGGCGCTGTGTTTCTCGTCGGTGGCGCTGCGCCCGTGCGCACCGCCGACCGCGGACGCACTTGGCAGCGGATTGTAGGGCTGCCGGCCGGCACGCGGGTGACCGCGGACAAGGCCGATCCACGCCGCTTCTATGCGGTCGCCGGGGGCCGCATCGTCCGCAGCGACGACGGTGGTGCTAGCTTCCATGCCGTAAGCGCGCGCGGCCTGCCTGCCGATCTGTCGACGGCGGGGCGGCGCGGGCGCGAGGCTCCCGATCCGATGCGCGCGGTGGCCGGGCAGGCGCGCGCCTTGTGGCTTCACGCCGGAACCGCGCTGTACCGATCGAGCGATGCGGGCGAGCATTGGACGCGTGCGTCGGGCGACCTGGCGGTCGCACTCTACGGGCTTGGCAAGGCCGCTCCCGGCGCACGCTGGCCGGCGCTCTATGCGGTCGGCACCCGCGGTGGGCTGGAGGCGGTGTGGCGCTCGATCGACGGCGGCACGCGCTGGCAGCGGATCGACGACGACGATCATCGCTGGGGCCTGCGCTTCCGCGTGATCGAGGGCGATCCGCGGCGCTTCGGACGGGTCTATATCGGCACCGACGGGCGCGGCATCCTTTACGGCGACGCAAGAGTTTCACAGACGGGGAAGACACGATGATCGGCAAGACCTTGGCGGCGCTCGCGCTGCTGGCGACGACCAGTGGCGCCATCGCGCAGGGATCCACCGCCATACCCTCGATCGCGACGCGTGACGGGCGGCATGCGCTGATCGTTGACGGCGCGCCGTTCCTGATGCTGGGCGCGCAGGCGAACAATTCGAGCAACTATCCATGGGCCTTGCCGATGGTGTGGCCGGTGCTCGACCGCATCCATGCGAATACGCTGGAGATGCCGGTCGCCTGGCAGCAGGTCGAGCCGGTGGAGGGGCGTTTCGACTTCGCCTGGGTACAGACCCTGCTGACCCAGGCGCGCGCGCACGACAAGCGGCTGGTGCTTTTGTGGTTCGGCACTTGGAAGAACACCAACGCCAATTACGCCCCCGATTGGGTGCGCATGGACAACCGGCGCTTCCCGCGGATGAAGACGCCCGAGGGCAAGGATCATTACGTCCTATCGCCGATGCACCGCAGCACGCTGGAGGCGGACAAGCGGGCCTTCGTGGCGTTGATGACGTATCTGAAGGCGCACGATCCGCAGAACACCGTCATCATGGTGCAGGTGGAGAACGAGACCGGCAGCTATGGCAACCCGCGCGATTACAGCGCGGACGCGACGCGGCTGTTCGCTGGGCAGCTTCCGGCGATACTTGCCAGGAAGACGGGTAAATCCGGCAGCTGGTCGCAAGCGTTCGGCGCGCAGGCGGACCGCGCCTTCAACACCTGGCACGTCGCATCCTATGTCGGGGAGATCGCGGCGGCGGGCAAGGCGATCAAGCCGGTGCCGATGTACGCCAATGCCTCGCTATCGGGTGCGTTCAACGTGCCCGATCCAAAGGGGGTCGCGAGCGGGGGGCCGCAGCCCGACGTCATCGACATATGGAAGGCGGCGGCGCCCGCGATCGACCTGGTCGCGCCCGACATCTACGAGGCCAAGAGCAGCGAGGTGATCGAATATCTGCGCCGCTACGCCCGCGCGGACAATGCGCTGATGGTGCCCGAGATCGGCAACGCGGCCAAGTTCGCGCGCTATGCCCATGCGGCGATCGGGAAGGGCGCGATCGGTTTCGCCCCCTTCGGCATGGACGACACGGGCTATTACAACTTTCCGCTGGGCGGCGGGCCGCTGGATGCGGAGATCGTCGAGGCCTTCGCATCCAAATATGCGCCGTTTGCCGGCATGCAGCGGGCGTGGGCGCGGATCGCGTTCGAACACCCGACCTGGGGCCTGGCCAAGCCTGACGACGGCGCTTCGCAAACGGTGACCGCGGGCGACTGGACCATCGTCGCCAGCTATGGCCAATGGCAGTTCGGCAGCAAGGATTCGGCCTGGCTGAAGGCGCCCCCGACGCCGTGGAACGACCAGCCGGTCGGCGGCGGGGTGATCGCGCAATTGTCGGCGGACGAGTTCCTCGTCACTGGCGACCATGTCCGTTTCGACTTCGCCGCTGCCAAGGGCGGCTCCCCGAACGGCATGGTGCTGCGCGTCGAGCAGGGCCATTACGATGGCGAACGCTGGATCGTGGATCGGTTGTGGAATGGCGACCAGACCGATTACGGGCTGAACTTCATCGACAAGCCCGTCTGGCTGAAGGTGGTCATGGCACGATATCGGTGATCGGCTCGGTAGTTACCGAAGCCGGTGCGAGCCCAGCAATGGGGGCTGTCACGCCACACCCACCCACCTTTTGTCAGACTTATTTTGGGCGGCAGGCAAGAGGCCACTTGCTTAACGAACCGTGTATGCTAGCGTTGGCACCATAGAGAATGAACGGTGTCGGCGAACAGGCGCCGGCGGTGAATGTCGGGGCGGAACGTAGCGAGCGGCGCAATGCCGCCGCCCGGGCCGCCACCGCGGCAGACAAAAGGGGAGAGGGTATGTTTGATCGTTCGTGGGTGCGCCGGTCCGGTGCGGGGCTGAAGTATCGCGTGGGCGTGTCGCTGTTGGCGATCAGCGCGATGGGGTGCGGCGCGGTGCCGGCGATGGCGCAGGAATCGACCGGTACGATCCCGCAGACACCGCCTTCCATCGAAAACCCCGAAAGCGACGAAGGCAAGGCCGACGACGTCATCGTGACCGCCCGCCGCGCGGCGATCGAATCGGCAATCCGGCGGAAGGAAAATTCCGACACGATCATCGATTCTGTTCTGGCCGACGATGCGGGAAAGCTGCCCGACAACAGCATCACCGAAGTGCTTCAGCGCGTCGCTGGCGTGACGATCGTCCGCTTCGATGCGCTCGGCGACCCGGATCACTTTTCAGCGCAGGGTTCGGGCATTCAGGTGCGCGGCCTCTCGGGCGTCGCCGGGCGCCTGAACGGGCGCGAGATCTTCAGCGCGAGCGGCGGCCGGGGGCTGAGCTTCGGCGACGTGACGCCCGAACTGATGGCTGCGGTCGACGTCTACAAGGCTTCCACCGCCGATCTCGTCGAGGGCGGCACCGGCGGGCAGATCGACCTGCGCACCAAGATGCCGTTCGATTACCGCGAGTTCACGGTTCAGGGATCGCTCAACGGCAGCTACGGCGACCTGCGCAAGAAGGTGAGCTACGGCGCTTCCGTCCTGGCGACCGGACGCGTGGAAACCGGCATCGGCGAGTTCGGCCTGCTGGTCGACATTGCGCGCAACGAATTCCTGCAGCTTTCGCATTTTCTGCGCACCGAGCCCTATTACAAAACCCGCATCGGTGCGGCCGATTACTTCATCCCCGGCGGCTTCACCTACGGCGACCAGGATTACGAGCGCAGCCGCACCGGCCTGTACGCCGCACTGCAATGGCGGCCGGTCGACACGCTGACGATCAGCCAGACGTTCTTCCAGTCGAAATACGAGGAGGAAAGTTTCGGACACGGCGTGTTCGTCACGTCCAAGGTGCTGCGTGCTGATCCCGCCACGAGTCAGTTCGATAGCAACAACGGACTGATCTCCAGCCCCAATCTGTTCCTTTCCGCGCCGACGACCTTCTTGCCGGTGACGGGTACGATCACCGCCGGCGGCAATACCGGCTTTTCGGCAGGCACCAGCAAGACCACCGATTGGTCGACTGCGGTCGATTGGCAGGCGTCGGATCGCATGCGCATCCGCGCGGCGTTTCAATACGTCAAATCGACATCGACGCGGCAATCCTACGATCTGTTTCCCGCGATCCCTTATCCGGGCAATTTCGCAATCGACCTGAGCGGCAAGTTCCCCGAAGTGACGCTGCCCGCCAGTTCGCTGGCCGGGTTCGACGATCCCGCCCGTTACATGTGGAACGCATCGCAGGACCATCTGGAGGACAATCGCGGGACTTTGTACTCGGGCAACGTCGATTTCGAATATGATCTGTCCGACGACGGCTTCTTCCGCACCTTCAAGACCGGTATGCGCTACGCCGACCGCAGCGAGCGGGACAACAATTCGGGCTACAATTGGCAGGCGTTCGGCCAAGGCTGGAACGGCTCACCCGCAACCTTCTTCTCCGGCGCGGCGGCGGGCGAGTATAACAAGTTCGTCTTCGAGAATTTCTTTCGCGGCCAGGCCAATCTGCCTACCAGCCTGTTGCTTCCGTCCGACGCGGCGGCCAAGCGGTTCGACGTCGCGGGCGATCATGTCCGTTACGGCAACCGCATTCCTGCCGACAGCTTCGGCCCGCTCGATCTGACGTCCAGCCGCAGCAACTCGATGTCCGCCTATGCGCTGGTGCGTTTCCAGGAAGGCGACGCTTTCTTGGGCGTGCCCGTTCAGGGCAATGTCGGCGCGCGGTTCATCAGCAACAAGAACCAGAGCAACGGCTTCTTCCAGCAGAACACCAGCACGTTCCAGCGTAACGGCGTGATCGTCACCTTGCCGACGGTCGGCGCGCCGCGCGCCGGCAGCCGGACCTACGAACGGCTGTTGCCCTCGGTCAACGTCCAGCTGCTGCCCGATCCCACGGTCCATATCCGCGCCGGCTACAACATCACGCTCGACAACCCGAGCTTCACGGCGCTGCGTGCGGCAGGCTCGCTCAGCATCAGGACGACGGGCGGCGGCGGCGGAGCGCCGGGCATCTTCGACGGCTTCACCACCGATGCGGGCAATCCCAGGCTCAAGCCGTTGATCTCGAACAATCTCGATCTGTCGGCGGAATGGTATCCCAAGGGCGGCACCGCGCTCCATGTCTCGCTCTTCCACAAGACGCTCGAAAACGTGCTGATCTACGGCTCCAGCAACCAGCAGGTCGATGTGACCCTGGCGGGCGGCGTGATCTCGCGCGAGACGGTGCAGTCGACCAACATCTTCAACGCGACCGAGAACGCCAAGATCAAGGGCGTAGAGGCGGGTTTCCGGACCTTCTTCGACATGCTGCCCGGCGTGCTGTCCGGGTTCGGGGTGGAGGCCAATTACACCTTCATCGACAGCAAGAATCCCGGCGACAGCTATATCGACATCAACGGCGTCCGACGCGCCGACGTGCCGCTGACCGGATTGTCGAAGAATACGTTCAACGTCACCGGTCTGTATGAAAAGGGCAAGGTTTCCGCGCGGCTCGCTTACTCGTGGCGCAGCCGGTATCTGATGACCACGAACTCCAACGGCACCAACGGCGACTACGTCTATTACAAGGCACCGACGCCGGGAACGACCAATTGCAGTGCGACGGCTCCGGTCAATCCGTTCTGCCAATTCACCGACATTTCGTTGCCGATCTATTCGGAGCCTTACGGGTCGCTCGACGCAGGCTTCACATTCCGCTTCTCGAAGAATATCTCGGCTTCGATCCAGGGCAGCAATCTGCTGAACGAGGTCGCGAAGACGTCGATGGGGGGCTATGACAATGGGCAACGCTATATCCGCAGCTGGTTCGTGTCGGACCGGCGGATCGACGGCAGCATCAGGTTCTCCTTCTGACGGATGAGTGACCCGCGCAAACAGATCGTCATCGTCGGCGGGGGAACGGCGGGGTGGCTGACGGCATGCTACCTCGCCCGGACCCTCGCCACCGGGGCGCCGGGCGGGGTGGCGATCACGCTGGTGGAATCGGCGGACATCGGCATTCTGGGGGTAGGGGAGGGCACCTTCCCCACCATCCGCAAGACGCTGCGCCGCATCGGCATCGACGAGGCGGAACTGGTCCGCCGCTGCGGCGCCACGTTCAAGCAGGGCGCCAAGTTCGCGCATTGGCGGCATACTCCCGGAACCCGCGGGCAAGACCATTATCTCCACGCCTTTCAGGTCGCCAGCGACCCGAGCGGCCTAGACCTGCTGCCCTATTGGCTGCTCGGCGTCGGCGGCGAGGCGAATTGGGACGAGGTCAACACGCCGCAGAAGCGCGTCGCCGATGCGGGGCGCGCACCCAAGCTGGCGAGCCATGACGATTATGTCGGCCCGCTGAACTACGCCTTTCATTTCGATGCGGTGGCACTGTCGCATCTGCTGCGCGGAACCGGCGAGAAGCTGGGCGTGCGGCGGATCGTCGATACGGTGGACGAGGTGCGCCTTGCCGAGGACGGCGCGATCGCCGCGCTGGAGACGCGTGCGAACGGCACGCTGACAGCCGATCTGTATATCGACTGCACCGGGTTTCGCGCCGCGCTGATCGGCCAGGCGATGGGGGTTCCGTACAAATCCTGCCGCGACGTGCTGTTCTGCGACAGCGCGCTGGCGATCCAGCTTCCTTACGAACGCGCCGACAGTCCGATCGCGTCCTACACCATCTCGACCGCGCAGGAGGCCGGGTGGACATGGGACATCGGCTTGGAGACGCGCCGGGGCATCGGCCACGTCTTTTCCTCCGCGCACAGCAGCGATGCGCGTGCCGAGGAGGTGCTGCGCGACTATTGCGGCGCGGGGGCGGAAGGAGTCGAGGTCCGCAAGTTCCGCTTCGAGGCGGGTTACCGCGAGACCAACTGGGTCAAGAACTGCGTCGCCATCGGCCTGTCGAGCGGCTTCTTCGAGCCGCTAGAGGCGACCGGCATCGTCTTTACCGAGGTCGCCGCGGTCAAGCTGGCCACGTTGTTTCCTTGGGGGGACGATCACGAAGCGTCGGCACGGCAATTCAACGCGATGATGCTGAAGCGCTACGAGCGCGCACGCGATTTCATCAAGCTGCATTACAACATCACCGAGCGCCGCGATTCCGACTTCTGGCGCGACAATGCCGATCCCGCGACGACGCCGGATTCGCTCCACGAACTGCTCGACCGCTGGCGTTTCCGCGCGCCCGACGCGATCGACATCGACCCCAATGTCGACATCTTCGCCGAGGCAAGCTGGCAATATGTCCTCTACGGCATGGGCTATCGCACCGATCTGCGCCCGCAGGCCGGCACGTTCCGCTATCACGACGAGGCGCGCGCCGCCTTTGCGGACGTGCGCCGCCAGGCCGATTTCGCGTGCCGGACGTTGCCGACCAACCGCGAACTGGTGAACGCGGCGCATCGCGGCTGCTTCGGCGCGCGGCGGTGAACCACGGGGCGGAGATGCCGGACGACGCGATCCGCCAGATCGTGATTGTCGGGGGCGGCACCGCGGGGTGGATGGCCGCTGCGGCCCTGTCTCGGCTCTGTGCGGATGGCCGGGTCGGCATCACGCTGGTGGAATCCGACGAGATTGGCACGGTCGGCGTGGGCGAGGCGACGATTCCGACCTTGCGCACCTTCAATGCGATGTTGGGACTCGACGAGGACGATTTCGTCCGCGCGACGCAGGGCACGTTCAAGCTGGGGATCGAATTCGTCGGCTGGGGGCGGGCGGGCGACCGCTATCTCCACCCCTTCGGCACCGCCGGCCGTGATCTCCAGGCGATCCGTTTCCACCAATTCTGGCTCGCCATGCGGCAGAACCCGGCGACCGCGGCCGCCGCAGGCGTGCTCGACGATTACAATCTGACCGCCCGCGCCGCGCATCTCGGGCGGTTCGCCAGGCCCGACGCCGATCCGGGGACTGTTCTCTCGACTCTAGGCTATGCCTTCCACTTCGATGCCGGACTCTACGCGCGCTATCTCCGGACCTACGCCGAGGCGCGCGGCGTCACGCGCGTCGAGGGCCGCGTCATCGACGTGCGCCGCGGCGATGTTGCCGATCGGATCGCGGGCATCACGCTGGACGATGGCCGGGCGATCGACGGCGAGCTGTTCGTCGATTGCTCGGGTTTTCGCGGTTTGCTGATCGAGCAATGCCTGGGCGCGGGCTATGAGGACTGGAGCCGCTGGCTGCCGTGCGACCGCGCCATCGCGGTGCCCTGCGCCAGCGTCGAGCCGCCGCGCCCATACACCCGCGCCACCGCCGACGCAGCGGGCTGGCGCTGGCGCATCCCGCTCCAGCACCGCGTCGGCAACGGCTATGTCTACGCCAGCGCACATATCGACGACGGAGAGGCGGAGCGCGCCCTGCTCGCCGGGCTGGACGGGGCGCCGCTGGCCGATCCGCGCCGCCTTTCCTTCACCGCGGGACGCCGCAAGCGTGCCTGGGTCGGCAATTGCGTGAGCATCGGCCTGGCGGCAGGGTTCATCGAGCCGCTGGAATCGACCAGCATACACCTCATCCAGACCGGCATCGCGCGGCTGCTGGCCCTGTTCCCCGACCGCGGCTTCGGCCATGCCGAGACGGACCAGTACAATCGCATGACCGCGCTCGAATACGAGCAGGTTCGCGACTTCATCATCCTGCATTACAAGGCCACCGAGCGCGATGACACGCCCTTCTGGCGCCGCTGCCGCGACATGGACGTGCCCGACACGCTGGGCACGAAGATGGAGTTGTTTCGATCGGCCGGGCGGGTGTTCCGGCAGGACGACGACCTGTTCACGCTCGACAGCTGGGTGGCGGTGATGCTGGGGCAAAACATCATGCCCACGCGGCACGATCCGCTGGTAGACAGCCTGGCTGCGGACGGGCGCGAGCGGTTCCTGGCCCATCTGCGCGACGTCGTCGGGCGCACCGCGCGCGCGATGCCGACGCACGCGGCCTTCATTGCGCAGCATTGCAAGGCGGCATGACCGGCGGAGTAGGAGTGACGATGCGCGCGTTGTGGATGGCCCTGACGGCATTGGCGTTTATCGCGCAGCCCGTCGCTGCGCAGCATGCCGCGCTGGAAACCCGGCGTCTGATGCTGTCCGGCACCGGCCCTGACGATGCGGTGCCGTGGGACTTCACGATCGACGGTGATCGCCGCGCGGGGGAGAAAGCGACGATCCCGGTGCCATCCAACTGGCAGCAGCAGGGGTTCGGCGCCTATCAATACGGCAACGAGAACCCCGCGCGACGCAAGAATACCGGCCATTACAGCCGCCATTTCACCATTCCGGCGGGCTGGAAGGACCAGCGTATCCGGCTGGTGTTTGACGGGGTGATGACCGACACGCGCGTGAGCGTGAACGGCGTGCCCGCCGGGCCGTTGCATCAGGGCGGCTTCTACCGTTTCGCTTTTGACGTGACCAAGCTCGTCAAGGTGGGCGGCGACAACATCGTCGAGGTCGATGTTTCCGAAGCTTCCGCCGATCCCGACACCAACCGCGCCGAGCGGTTTTCCGATTATTGGGTCTTCGGCGGCATCTTCCGCCCGGTATGGCTCGAAGCGACCCCGATGCAAGCGATCGCGCACACGGCAATCGACGCGCGCGCCGACGGCACGCTGACCGCCGACGTGACGCTCGCCGCGCCACGGGAGGTGAGCCGCGTAACGGCGCAGGTGAGCGATGCAGCCGGCAAGCCGGTGGGCGAACCCTTTGCGGTCCCGATCCCGCGCGGCGGCACGGGACGCGTGCGGCTTGCCGGGCAGATCGCCGCGCCCAAGCTGTGGACGGCGGAGACGCCGCATCTCTACGATCTGACGCTGACCCTGTACCAGGGCGACCGCGCAGTCCACCGCACCGTCGAGCGCTTCGGCTTCCGCACGTTCGAAGTGCGCGCCGGGCAGGGGCTGTACCTCAACGGGCAGCGCGTGCTGCTCAAGGGCATCAACCGCCACAGCTTCCGCCCCGACACGGCGCGCGCGCTGACGGCAAAGGACAATGTCGATGACGTCCGCCTGATCCGTTCGATGAACATGAATGCGGTACGCATGTCGCATTATCCGCCGGACGAATCCTTCCTGAAGGCGGCGGATGAACTGGGACTCTACGTCATCGACGAACTGAGCGGGTGGCAGCACGCGCATGGCACCGAGATCGGCCGCCGGCTGGTGCGCGAGATGATCGAGCGCGACGTCAATCATCCCAGCATCATTCTCTGGGACAATGGCAACGAAGGCGGCTGGAACCGCGAACTGGACGGCGATTTCGCGCTCTACGATCCGCAAGGTCGCAAGGTCATGCACCCGTGGGAGCTGCACGACGGCATCGATACCAAACATTATCCTCCCTTTCCCGACGTCGAGCGGCGATTGGCCGGACCCGATCTGTTCATGCCGACCGAATTTTTGCATGGTCTGTTCGATGGCGGCGCCGGTGCAGGGCTAGAGGATTATTGGCGCGCCATCGCCACTTCGCCCAAAGGTGCCGGTGGCTTCCTCTGGGTCTTTGCCGACGAAGGCATCGCGCGTACCGATCGCGGCGGACGGATCGACAATTTCGCGAGCAACGCGCCCGATGGCGTGGTCGGCGCACGGCACGAGAAGGAGCCAAGCTATTATACGATCCGCGATCTCTGGTCGCCGGTGCAGATCGCGACCCCGGTCCTCGATGCACGCTTCGACGGGGCGTTGACGGTAACCAACGGGTACGATTTCACGCCGCTCGATCAGGTTCGCTTCGACTGGAAGCTGATCCGCTTCGCCAAGCCGGGCGCGCGCGAGGCAACGCCGAAGATACTGGGGCGGGGCAGCGTCAACGGCCCCGCCG
Organism: Sphingomonas sp.; assembly: GCF_036387595.1. Lineage (GTDB taxonomy): Bacteria > Pseudomonadota > Alphaproteobacteria > Sphingomonadales > Sphingomonadaceae > Sphingomonas. The sequence continues at coordinate 45,363 of NZ_DASVTL010000078.1, read as the reverse complement.
TCGCGCCGCATGCGACCGGGACGATCCGCGTGCCGCTTCCGGCCGACTGGCGGCGTGCCGACGCCTTGACCTTGTCTGCCAGCAAAGGCGGCGACGCATTACTGACGTGGACCTGGCCGATCGCAGACGCTCCGGCCGCCGCCGCGGGGCGGGCGATGGGTACGCCCGCCGTCAGCCGCACGGCCGATGCGATCACGCTGTCGGCAGGCGGCGTGACCGCGCGGTTCGATCCGCACACCGGGCTGCTTCGCGCGGTGACGCGGGGCGCGGGGAGCATGGCGCTCGGCAACGGGCCAAGGCTGGTCGCCGTGCATCCAAAGTCGAAGGAAGAACCGCGCTGGACCCCAACCGCTGCCGATGACGGACAGGTCTTCCGGCCGGCGGGGCCGGTGATGGCCAATATCGCCGAGGTTAAGCTCACGTTGAACCCCGGCGACAGCTGGAGCCGATTGACGCTGGCGGTGTCCGACGGTCGCGCTTGGAAGACCGTGTACGCGGGCGCGCACGGCGGCGGCGATGGCGACCGCTTCATCCTGCCGCCGATGACGGTCGCCGCGGTCAGGGTCGTGGATCCGCGCGGGTCGGGCGACCGTCCGATCAAGGTGGCATCGGTTCGGCTGGGATATGAGCCTGCTCGATTCCCCGCGAAGCCCGCACCGCCGATCATCGTTCGCACCGGGACGGATCGGGACGCTGCGACGGGCCGTGCCCAGGCGTGGCTGGAGGCGCCTGGTGCGGGCGGGCTGGACATGGTCCGCTGGACGCTGCGTGCCGACGGCACGCTGGCGATGGACTATGGCTATTCGCTGACCGGCGCCGTCCTCTATCACGGCGTCACCTTCGACGCGCCACTGGCCGAGGTCGGGACGGTGCGCGCGCTGCTGGAGGGGCCGTCGCCGGTCTGGCAGAACCGGCTGCGGGGCACGATGCTCGGGGTGCACGAGATCGCGGCCGCCGGTTCCTCGACGCTGCCAGCGCCCGCGCATGCCGGCTATTTCGCGGGCCTGCGCTGGGTTCGGCTGGCGGGGCGGGGCGGTGATTGGGTCGTCGCCAGCGACACTCCCGATTACCTGCGCCTTGGGACGAGGCTGGACGACCACCCGATGACGTCGGTGGACTTTCCCGCGGGCGATCTGTCGTTCCTCAAGGCCATCCCTGCGATCGGGTCGAAGTTCATCGCGCCCGAGGACTCCGGCCCCAGCGGCAAGCCGGCGCAGGCTACGGGCGCCTATCGTGGGCGGCTGACCTTTGCCTGGTCGCGCGACTGATCCTTATTCGGGAAAGGTTCGCATATGGGTGCGGACCAGCGCGCCGGAGGTCGTGAGCGCCGACGGTGACCAGCCGCCGCGTGGCGAGGCGCCGGGCCGCAGCGCCGCCGACGCCTCGTCCTTGTCGGCGATCGACCAGTTCATCTGGCTGATGCCGTTCGCATCGCACCAATCCCACCACCGCCGGGTCTCCGCTGCGTCGATCGGCGCATCGCCGTCCGCCGCGGTGGTGCCGTATTCGGTGACGAACAGCGCCGCACCCCGGCGCATTGCCGCGTCGGCCTTCGCGCGCAGTCCTGCTCCGTGGGTCGCCGCGTAATAATGGAGCGTGTAGGCGACGTCGGATAGCGGCAGCGGATCGGCGGCGGCTTCGTCCACGTCCTGCGACCAGCTGCGCGTGCCCGCCACGACGAAGGCACCCGGATCTTCGCGGCGAATCGCGGCGATCACGCGGGCATGATAGGGTTTGATGACATCCGCCCAGCCGTATTTTGGCAGCGGCTCGTTCCACGTTTCGTAGATGATGTTGGGCACGCCGCGATAGCGGCTGGCGATGTGCGTGAAGAAGCGGATCGCCTCTTCGGGCATCGGATCGTGCGCGTGCCAATCGACCAGCACGTACACGCCCTCGGCGACCGCCGCGTCGATGACCTGTTCCGCGCGTCGCGTCTCTGCCGCGGGGTCTTTGATATAGCCGCCACTCGCGGCGGCGATCGCGGCGCGGATCGCGGCCGCGTGCCAATCGCGCTTGAGCCACGCGATCGCATCACGGTTGTAGAAGGCGGGCTGCCACTGGCTCCAGAAGAGCGAATTGCCGCGCAGCGTCACCGGATTGCCGTGCGCATCCACCACCCGGTTGCCGCGGACGTGGAGGTGCCCATGCCGCGCGACGATGCTGGCGGCCGGCGCGGTCTGCGGCGCGGCGCGCCGTATGATCGGCGTGGGAGCCGATGCGCCGAGCAGCGCGAGCAGGACCAGCGCGCGCGCCGTCCGCCTCATTGCGCCCTGCCGATGACGCGGATCAGCGGCGCAAGCGCCTGGCCCGTCGGCAACTTGCCCGACGCGGTTAGCCGTCCGGCGGCATCGTCCCAGCGCAACGTCGCGCGCGTGCCGCCGCCGTTGCGATAGGCGTTGGTTACCCCGTCGTCGTCATAGAGCGTGAACTGCGCATCGCGCCCAGGATAGACGCGAACGCTCTCCAGCAACTGCTTGGTTGCGGTGTTTGGCACCGGCGCGCCCATCGGCACGATCGACCCGGCACGCACGAACAGCGGTATGCGGTCGATCGGGGCCGCCGCGACGATCGTCTGGCCGCCGGTGTAGCGCTGCTCGGTCCAGTAATCGTACCAGTCGCTGCCCGCCGGCAGATAGACCGAGCGGCTCGTCACTCCCTGCTCGGTCACCGGCGCGACCAGGAAGGCGGGGCCGTACATATATTGATCGCCCAGGTCCGAGACCTTGGGGTCGTTCGGGAAGTCCATGAACAGCGCGCGCATGAACGGGGCGCCGTTCTCGTATGTCCGGTGGGCCAGCGCATAGGTGTAGGGAATCAGTGCGTAGCGCAGCTTCAGGAAGCCCGCGAGTACGGGTTCGGCAGCCTTGCCATATTCCCAGATCGCGGTGCCCGGACGCTGGCCGTGGATGCGCAATGTCGGCGTGAAGCTGTTGTAGGCGAACCAGCGCGCGAACAGTTCGGGATAGTCGCGATAGGCGGGGGCCATGGCGGTCGCGCCCGCGGGATCGAGCAGCACCGGGCGCTCCGCCTTCGGGCCATTCGGCCATTGCCAGCCGCCGGTGTCGCTGCTCCAATAGGCCAGCCCCGACGCGGTGAAGTTCAGCCCCGTCGGCACCTGACGCCGCAGCGCTTCCCACGTGGCCTGGACGTCCGACGACCAGAACAGCGAGCCGTTGCGCTGTGCGCCAAGATAGGCCGCGCGCGCGAGGATCAGGTTGCGCACCGTCGGTCGGTCCCGCGCCGCCCCTTCCGCCACGCTCATCGGATGCACCAGCGGGTAGAGATTGTGGAAACGATCGCCCGAACCGATCGAATAGAAATAACCGTCGGGAACCAGGTCCGGCTCGGTTTCGTCCAGCCAGGTGTAATCGAAGCCCTGACTCAGGATGTTGTCGCGGATCTTGTCCCAGAACCAGCCGCGCGCGTCCGCGTTCGTCGAATCGAGCAGCGCGCCCGCGCGATCGGATCGGATCGCCAGGCCGTCGACGACCGCGCCCTCCTTGTCCTTCAGCAGCCAGCCCTTCGATTCCAGGTGATCGAAATAGCGCGACTCACGCTCGAACCGCGGCCAGACGCTGATGATCGAATGCAGCCCGCGCGCGTGCAGCGCGTCGTTCATGCCTTTGGGATCGGGGAAATAGGTCCGGTCGATGTCGATCTGGCCCATCCGTGTCCAGTAGAACCAGTCGAGCACCATGATGTCGAGCGGGTAGCCGCGCGTGCGATACCCGTCGGCGATGCCCATGAGTTCGGCCTGGCTCTCGTAGCGCGCCTTCGACTGGATCAGCCCGAACGCGGCCTTGGGCGGCAGCGGGGTGGCGCCGGTCAGTCTGGCATAGCCCGCATAGATATCGTCGGTCGTCGCGCCGGCGATGACGAAAAAGGACACGCGCTCGCCGACCTGGCTCTGCCAGCGGGTCGATCCGTGCAGTCCGGGGGACACGATCGTCGCGGACGGATTGTCCCAGACGATGCCGTACCCCTTGTTGGTGACCAGGAACGGCACGCACACCGTCTCGCCGGCGGGCGCGTCGTAATTGTGGCGGCAGTCGATCGTGCGCCCGCGCAGGTCCAGCTTGCCCTCCTGGTTCTGGCCCAGGCCGTAATAATGCTCGTCCGCGGGCGAGGCGAAGCTCGCGCCGACGCGAAACGTCTTCTCGCCGTTGACGGTCTGCGGCGCCATCTCCCACCCCGTCATTTCCGCCAGCGTCCGGCCATCGGGGGTGCGGACGCTGAGGCTGACGCCGGGCAGCGACGGCGCGAAATAGCGCTCCATCTGGCTCGGCGCTTTCGGCCACGGCTTGGCATCGACCGTCAGCGTCAGCGCGGCGGATGCGAACACGTCGCCCGAAGCATCGGTGCGATGCGTCCAGCCGGCGTCATCCGGCTTGCCGCTCACCCCATAGCCTGCCGGCGCGTCCGCCTGCGCGCGATCGAGCGCGATCGTCACGCGCACGATGTTGGGGGCATAGGGTTCGACCGCGACGATGCTGCCGTGACGATCCACGGTGGCGAGCGGTTCGGCATAAGCGAGCGATGGGATACCGAGAGCCGCAGTGGCGGTCAGGGCGCGATAGAGGAGGCGGTGGATCATACCGCAATCCTTCCATGCCAGCGCTAGCATGTCCAGCCCATCGCTTCCCGTTCGTGGGTTTCAGTCACGAGGAAGGAGGAGCATCCTGCTCGGCCAGCGCAAAGATGCGACGCATCTCCACCCATTTCTCCCCCGGCGCGGCGTGAGGCAAGGCTTGCTGATAGCGCCACATCCTGTGTTCCCAGCGATCGACAGCCGCCTGCGCCTCGGCACTGCGGGGTCTCGGGAAATCGTCAGCGACCTCGGCGATCATGAAGCAGCGATCGCCCGTCCGCCAGATCTCCATATCGCCAAAGCCGCTCGCACGAATGTCGGCGATGATTTCGGGCCAGACGGCGCGTGGCGCGTGCAACGCCTCATATTCCTCGATCAGGTCGGCATCGTCGACCAGGTCGAGCGCGAAGCAGCGGCGGTGGCTCATCTCGGCAGACTCCATTGGATTTCTCAGACGCTACCGCGCGACGCCGGTCGGAGGCCAGCCTTCATGGCACGGCGACAAGGCGCAGGCGCCCGCGAGGGTCGGTGAAAGCAAGGCGCGGAGCCGGGTCGCGCGGGGTCGATCCCCGCTTCCCGCCGAAAAGATGTTGGTCGGCGAGCTAACCACCTCGGGTCGCGTCCACGCGGCAGCGCTCGGGCGCCGCGCGAGGCGAACCGGTTCGATCTCCAGGTGAAATATGCCGGACTCGTCGCTATGGCGCAGGTGCTGCCGCTGCTCGCGCGTTGAGCCGGCGTTCTCGGCCGAAGGATCAGTGATGACGACCACCTATGACGCGACCCTCGGCCTCTACATCGCCGGCGAATGGCTGAGCGGGGGCGGACGCGATACCCAGGATGTGCGCAACCCGGCGACCGGCGCGGGTCAGGCCGCTCTGCCGCTGGCGACCGCGGCCGATCTCGACGCCGCGCTGGACGCCGCGCAGCGCGGGTTCGTCCTGTGGCGCGGGACTGCACCCGAGGCACGCGCGGCGGTGCTCCAGAAGACCGCCCGGCTGCTGCGCGAGAGGGCCGATCGGATCGCGGCCATCGCGACTCTCGAACAGGGCAAGATCCAGGCGGAGGCCAAGGGGGAGGTCGCCTTCGCGGCGGCGCTGCTCGATTTCCATGCCGGCGAGGCGCAGCGCATCTACGGCCGCGTGCTACAGCGCCCCATGGGCACGCGCAGCCTGGTGCTCCACCAGCCGGTAGGCCCCGTCGCCGCGTTCTGCGCGTGGAACTTCCCCATCATGAACGTCGTCCGCAAGATCGCGCCGGCGCTGGCGGCAGGCTGTTCGATCATCATCAAGCCGAGCGAGGAGACCGCGGGTTCCGCGGTCGAGGTGATGCGCTGCTTCCAGGATGCCGGGCTGCCGGGCGACGTTGCGCAATGCGTCTTCGGCGTGCCCGACATGGTTTCGCGCCGGCTGCTCGCCTCGCCGGTCACCCGCAAGTTGAGTTTTACGGGATCGGTCCCCGTCGGCAAGCATCTGATGAAGCTGGCCGCCGACACGATGATGAAGACGACGATGGAATTGGGCGGTCACGGCCCGGTGCTGGTGTTCGACGATTGCGATCTGGAAAAGACGCTGGACCTGCTCGTCGCGCACAAGTTCCGCAATGCAGGCCAGGTGTGCATCGCACCGACGCGCTTTCATGTGCAGGAGGGCATCTACGATCGTTTCGCCGCCGGGTTCGCCGAGCGTACGAAGGCGGTCAAGATGGGCGACGGCATGGCAGCGGACAGCCAGATGGGGCCGATGGCGAACCCGCGCCGCCCCGAGGCGATGGAGGCGCTGGTCGAGGATGCGCGGGGCGCCGGCGCCCGCGTGCTGGCGGGGGGCACACGCGGGAGCGAAGGCGGCTTCTTCTTCACGCCCACCGTGCTAGCCGACGTGCCGCTGACCGCGCGTGCGATGAACGAGGAGCCATTCGGCCCGGTTGCGCTGCTTCATTCCTTCGCGAGCGTCGACGACGCGATCGCCGAGGCCAATCGCCTGCCGTTTGGCCTGGCCGCCTATTGCTTCACGGAGAACGGCCGCCGCCAGAACATGCTCGGCGACGCGATCGAGGCCGGGATGATCGGCATCAACTCGGTCCGCCTCAGCGCGCCCGACAGCCCGTTCGGCGGCGTGAAGGACAGCGGCCACGGTTCGGAGGATGGCCCGGAGGGTGTCGCGGCGCATCTGGTGACCAAGTCGGTCCACATGGTCTGACCGATCTCGTGGGCCGCATCACCCCTGGTGGTGTGCGAACACCCGGCGGCCGCCGGGTCCGAAGGCGATCACGTCATAGGCGTCGCTTTTCATCCCCGGCATCTCCATGCCCGGCGATCCCATCGGCATGCCGGGCACCGCCAGCCCGCTGATGCCCTTCGGCCGGGTCGCCAGCGCGCGCTTGATGTCGGCGATCGGCACATGGCCTTCGAAGGTCATGCCGTCGATGATCGCGGTGTGACAGGAGCCAAGATCCTTCGGCACCGCGCGGGTCTGCTGGAAGGCGCCGCGGTTCGCGTCGTCGACGATGCGAACCGCGCGGCCGAACTGCGCCTTCACCTGCCGCGACCAGGCCTCGCAACACCCGCAGCCGGGGTCGCGGTGCACGACGATCGGCCCGGCGGCGATGGCGGCGGCGGGAAGCGCCAATGCCAGCGCGGCGACATAGGTGCGTATGCCGTTCATTCCACTATATCCTTGTCCAACCCCGGCACGTCGATCCGCCAGAATCGCGTGGCCACACCCTCGATACCAAAGTCATTGTCATTGACGATGACGAATACGCCGGGTGCGATTTGTGCCAGCCCCTCCAGGTCGGCGCCGACGCCCGGATGATCGTCGGTCGAGAGGAACAGCGTCTTGGCGAGCAATATGGTCGGGTCGAGGCGATCCTGCGCGCTCAATTGCTCCAGGGTGGGCATCGTAGCCACGTCCAGATGCGCGCGATCGACGAGGTTGCCGGCTCCGGGTTCGACGAGATACAATTTCGTCGTCGCCGATCCGCGTTCGAGCACCAGCAGCCGGCCGTCGCCAAGCATCACCAATTCGCTGACCTTGAGGTCGCGCCAGTGCATCGGTTCCACCGCGGCATCGCGGGCGAACGTGTCGGGGGAATCGAGCGGGTAGAGATATTGCGCTGCCAGCGACCGGCTGGCGAGATCCAGTCGCCAGATCCGAATGTGACGGGCGTGGCGATGCGTGGACTCGTCGGGATGCGCGAGGGGGCTTTGGAACGCCAGGTAGAGCGATCCCTCATCCGTCGACAGCGCGAGCGCCTCGAACCCGCGATTGATCTGCCGCCGCGCGGCGATCGCGGGCAGCGCCTCCACGATCGGGTAGCGCGCGCCGTCGAACCATCCAGCACAGCCCTCCGGCACCCAGCGCGCCAGCACCACGCCATCGGCGGCGACGTGGAAGAGCGAAGGGCCGTATTCGTCGGCGACCCAGAAGGTGCCGTCGGATACCGCCGCCATCCCCTCGGTATCCGCGCCGCCGGCGTTCGCAGGCAGTTGCCGGCCTTCCAGGTCGAACGCGGGTTCGCTGACCCCACCCGGGATCGGCAGTCCCGAAAGCGGCATGCCGTCGCCGTCGCGCAGCGCGATGGTCCGCACGCAGATCACCCGATCCCCCTCGACCCGCAACTCCGAGATCGCCGGGCCGACGTCGAGCATCGGCATGACCTTGGCACCGTCGATGTCGGCCAGGTGGCCGAGTTCGGCCATGCCGTAACGCGCGATGGCGAGCGGCACCTTGAGATTGGGGCCGCGGTCGCCCACCGCCCAGATCGTTCCCGCCGGGTCGCCCGAACGGCGCGTCAGCCCCGATCCCAATCCCCGCGTGACGAACAGCCGGCTTTTAGGCAGCTCGATCACACCCAACACCTCGTCCTCGAAGGCGAGCGGGGTGACGCTCACATCGAGGATCAAAGCCATTTCACCCGTTTGAAGCGGATGTAGAGCGCGGTACATACCGCCGCGATGACCGCGAGCACGACGAAATAGCCGTAGCGGGTCTTCAACTCGGGCATATGTTCGAAATTCATGCCGTAAATGCCTGCGATCGCGGTGGGCACGGCCAGGATCGCGGCCCAGGCGGCCAGCTGGCGCGTGATCGCGCCGGTGCGCTGTTGTTCCAGCAGGTTGCTGAATTCGAACACCGACGTCAGCACCTGGAGCAGCCCGTCGACCATCGTCTGGACGCGACGGACGTGATCCAGCACGTCGCTGAAATACGGTTTGGAATCCACGTCGATGCAGGGCAGGTCGAGACGGACCAGCTTGCCCGAAACCTCCGCCATCGGCCCGAGCACGCGCTGGAACTTGGTCACATGGCGGCGCAGCGTGAAGATCCGCGTTATATCGTCGCGGCCCAGGAACGCGTCGAGCGTGCGCTGTTCCATGGTCAGCACGCTGTCCTCGATCGCCTCGACTATCGGCAGATACCCATCGACGATATAGTCGAGGATGGCGTGAAGGACATAGTCGACGCCGTGCACCAGCAGCGTGGGGGCCGCCTCCAATTGGTCGCGCAGCGCCTTGTGCGAGCGTGCCGATCCGTGCCGGACGCTGATGATGTGGCTGTGGCCCACGAAGATCGCGGTTTCGCCATAGTCGATCGTGTCGCCATCCAGATGCGCGGTGCGTGCGACCACGAACAGCTGGTCGCCGTACACATCGACCTTGGGCAATTGCCTGGCGTTGACCGCATCCTCGATCGCGAGCGGATGCAGGCCATATTGCTCCTGGAGCGTCTGCATCTCGTCATCCGTGGGATCGCAGATGCCGATCCAGACGAATTCCGACTTGTCGGCCGGGCAATCGACTTTCTCGTCGATCGAAACCGCGCGAACGCGCTTGCCGTGGCGATAGAGATAAGCGGCAACGACCGTCATGCAGATCTCGATAAGCTGCGCGAACCGGCAGGCCAAGCAAAAGAAGCAAGGCGCCTACAGCGTGACGCCGCGCTTCCAGATGGCGATCTCGCGTTCGCCGTTGCGTTCCGAACACGTCGATTGCCCGGACGCGGTGGCGACGACCAGATCGAGCAGCCTGTCGGCCACCGCATCGCCTTCGCTCAGCACCGCGCCCGCGTCGAAGTCGATCCAGCCGGGTTTTCGCGCGGCCAAGGTGCTGTTCGACGCAATCTTGATCGTCGGCGCAGGGAAGCCCATCGGCGTGCCCCGGCCGGTGGTGAAGAGGATGACCGTCGCCCCCGCCGCCGCCAGTGCCGTGGAGGAGACCGCATCGTTGCCCGGCGCCTCCAGCAGCGTCAGCCCGTGGGTGCGCACCCGCTCGCCGTAGCGTAAGACGTCCACGACCGGCGCACGACCCGCCTTCTGCACCGCGCCCAGCGACTTTTCCTCCAGCGTCGTGATCCCGCCAGCGATGTTGCCGGGCGAGGGATTCTCATGGACCTGCTGGCCGTGATCCAGAAAATAGCGCTTGAAATCGTCCACCAGCGTGCCGATCCCGGCGAAGACCGACGCATCGGCGGCGCGGTCCATCAGCACCTGTTCGGCACCGAATATCTCGGGGATCTCGGTCAGGACCGGGGTACCGCCTGCGTCGGCCAACGCATCCGCCATGCGCCCGACAAGCGGGTTGGCGGTGATCCCCGAAAAACCATCCGAACCGCCACATTTCAGGCCCAATACCAGGTCGCTCAAGGGGCAGTCGCTGCGCTGGTCGGTCTCGGCCAGACGCACCAATGCCTCGACCGCAGCCAGTCCGTCGGCCAATTCATCTTCGACCATCTGCGCCGCAAAGGACATCAGCCGTGCGGGATCGGCGACGTCTATCTCGCTCAGCATCGCCTCGAGCTGATTGTTCTCGCACCCCAGGCCGACCACCAGCACCCCGCCTGCATTGGGGTGCGATGCGAGCGATGCGAGCAGCCGACGTGTCTGATCGAGGTCGCCGCCCAGCTGCGAACAGCCGAACGGGTGCGGAAAGGCGAAGACGCCTTCGACCCGGCCCACGAAGCGCGCATTGGCCTGTTCGGCAATCCGGCGCGCGGTATTCGCCACGCAGCCGACGGTGCACAATATCCAGATCTCGTTGCGCGTACCCACCCGCCCGTCAGCACGCCGATAGCCCCGAAACGTCCGGCTGCTGACCGCCGCCGCAGCGGTCGCGACCGTCGATGGCTGGTAGCGATAGTCGAGCAGGTCGCCGAGCATCGTCTCGACATTGTGGACATGGACGTGCTCGCCAGGTGCGATCGCGCGCGTGGCACGGCCGATCGGCCAGCCATATTTGCGCACGCCTGCACCCGCGGCAACCGAGCGCATCGCGACCTTGTGCCCGTTCGGCACCGCGCCGATCAGCGTGATCGGCCCGGCGGGCGTGTCGATCTGCTCGCCCGGCGCCAGCGCACGAAGCGCGGTCGCAACGTCGTCATGCGCCTCCACGGCATGGACCGCATGTCCGGCGACATCTGCCGTGTTCGAATCGCGCATGATCTCTCTTCCGCCAAGCCACCCCGACTATCTCATGTGAATGAGCGTTGCCGCCAGTGAAACCGTCGCCTAGCGTGCTTGCAGACGGTGCATCATAGCACCCTGACATGACCCGGCACAGGGCAGGAGAGGCGCCACCGATGAAGACACTCGTCAGCGGATTGTTGCTCGCATGGGCAGCGCCAGCATCGGCCGACACCATCGCGGGCAGCGTCACGTCGCCCGACGGGACCACAACGGCGATCGTCACGGGCGATGCCGGGGGCATGCCGATGTACGCCATCGAGCGCCACGGCGAAATCGTGATTGCGCCGTCCGCGCTGGGCTTCGAATTCGACGGTGCGCCGCAATTGTCGGCCATGAAGATCGACGCGGCGGCGCCGGCGGTTGCCCATGACAGCAGCTACGCGCCGGTCGCGGGCAAATCGGCGACCGCGCGCGATCATTACAACGAGATGCGCGTCACGATGCGCGAAGCTGCGGGTGAGGGGCGGCGGCTGGAATTGATCGTGCGTGCTTATGATGGCGGCATCGCCTTTCGTTACCATTTTCCCGAACAGCCGGCGATCGGTACGCTGCGCATCCGCTTCGAGCGGACGCAATTCCGCTTTCCAGCCGATTACGCCTGCTGGGGGCTGAACATCGGCCGTTACGACACGGCGCATGAAGGCGAGTTCCGGCCTGTCCACGCCTCGCAGATCCTGGCCCACACGCTCTACGATACGCCGCTCAGCTGCACCACTCCCTCGGGCAAGACCAGCTTCGTGATCGCCGAAGCCGATCTGCGCGATTATGCCGGCATGTATCTCGCCGGGCGCGGCGAGGGCGGGCTGGGCGTGGAGACGTCGCTGTCTCCCCGGCGTGACCAGCGCGGCGTGGCGGTGATCCGTTCGATGGGGTCGGGCGGGATCGACACGCCCTGGCGCGTGGTGATGACCGCCGACCGGGCCGGCGACCTGATCGAGTCCGATCTGATCGCGACCCTCAATCCACCCACCGCGCTTGCTGATACGTCATGGATCAAGCCCGGCAAATTCGCCTGGGATTGGTGGTCCGGTCCCTATCTGCCGCCGCCTGCCAAGGCCGCGGTCGATGACGCGACGATCCGCCGCTACATCGACTTCGCCGCCTCCTCCAAGCTGGCGTACATGCTGATCGACGAGGGCTGGTACTGGCGCGCGGGCGGCGGCGGCAATCCGAACCCCGATGCGGACATGCTGCGCCAGAATGCCGACATCGACGTGAAGAAGCTCGTCGCCTATGCGGCGCAGCGGGGCGTCGGCGTGATGCTGTGGGCGCATTGGTCGCTGATCGACCGCGATCTCGACGCGACCCTCGCCCATGTGCAGGCCTTGGGCGTCAAAGGGCTGAAGATCGACTTCATGGACCGCGACGACCAGCAGATGGTCGATTTCTATCACCGCCTGCTGACAAAGGCGGGTGAGCGGAGGCTGCTGATCGATCTGCACGGTGCGTATCGCCCCACCGGCCTGATCCGCACCTACCCGCATTATCTGACGCAGGAAGGCGTGCTGGGCGCCGAATACAACAAATGGTCCAGTCGCATTACCGCGACCCACAATGTCACCTTGCCCTATACCCGCATGGTTCTCGGGCCGATGGATTATACCCCCGGCGGATTGCGCAACAGGACGCCGCAGACGTTCGAACGGCGCGGGGTACAGCCGCAGGTGCAGACCACGCGGGGACAGGCGCTGGCGATGTACGTCGTCTATGACAGTCCGTTGCAGGCCGTGGCGGACAGTCCGGATGTGTATGCGGGCACCGATGCGCTGGCGTTCATCAGCGACGTGCCCACGACCTGGGACGAGACGCGGTTCATCGCCGGTGAGATCGGCCAGTCGATCGTGCTGGCGCGGCGCAAGGGGCGCGACTGGTATGTCGGCGCGATGACCAACGAAGCGGGACGGACCATCGCGGTGCCGCTGACGTTTCTGGGCAGGGGCAGGTTCGCCGCGACGATCCGGCAGGATGGCAGCACGCCTGTCGAGACCATCCGGACAACGCGCGAGGGATTGGCGGCCACCGATGCGCTCACCCTGACATTGGCCCCAAGCGGCGGCGCGGTGGTCAAACTCTCCCCCGCAGGCGGCAAGTAAGGAGCGGATCATGCAGAGGGTCATGCCCCACACCACGCACGCCGACCGGTCGGGAGCGTTCATAACGCGCGGCTACATGCTGGGATTTGCGCTGGTCACCAGCCTGTTCTTCCTCTGGGCCATCGCGAACAATTTCAACGACATTCTGATCCGGCAATTCCAGAAGGCGCTCGATCTCAACCGCGCCCAGGCGGGTTTCATCCAGTTCGTCTTCTATCTGGGCTATTTCCTGGTCGCGCTGCCCGCCGGATTGCTGATGCGGCGCTTCGGCTACAGGGCGGGCATCCTCGCGGGGCTAGGGCTGTATGCGGCCGGAGCGCTGATGTTCTATCCCGCTGCCGAGATGCGCGCTTATGGTGCGTTCCTAGCCGCGCTGTTCGTCCTCGCCTCGGGCGCAGCGTTTCTGGAGACGGCGGCCAACCCCTATATCGTCGCATTCGGTGATCCGGCGCGCGCGTCGCAGCGGCTGAACCTGGCGCAGGCGTTCAACGGCTTCGGCGGGTTCCTCGCGCCGATCCTCGGCGGGATGTTCATCTTCTCGGGCGTCGAACATTCCACCGCAGCCGTCGCGGGCATGTCGGTCACCAAGCTGGAAGCGTATCGCCTGGCCGAGGCGCGAATGGTGCAGGCACCTTATCTCGTGCTGGCGGCGGTCGTCATCGTGATCGCCATCGCCATCGCCGTGACCAAATTGCCGAGCGTCGCGGTCACGGATGCCAAGGCCGGGGAGCAGCCAGTCGGGTTGACGCGGCTGTTGCGCATCCCGGCACTACGCGGCGCAGTGATCGCGCAATTCTTCTACGTCGGCGCACAGGTCGGCATCTGGAGCTTTTTCGTCGACTTCATCAAGGACATCCGCCCGGAAACTCCCGAACGCACCGCCGCCTATCTGCTTTCCGCCAGCCTGATACTGTTCATGGCGGGGCGTTTCGTGGGCGTCGCGCTGATGCAGCGTTGGAGCGGCACCCGGCTGCTGGGGCTCTATGCCATCGCCAACATGGCGTTGTGTGCGGCAGCTATCCTGGCACCGGGCGAAATCGCGATCGGTGCGCTGATCCTGACGGGCTTCTTCATGTCTATCATGTTCCCGACGATATTCGCGCTGGGGGTGAAAGATCTCGGTCCTGCGGCATCGCTCGGATCGTCGCTCATCATCATGGCGATCATCGGCGGCGCAGTGTTTCCGCCGATGATGGGGGCGGTCGATCATTATGCGGGGAGCCTGCGCCTCGCGCTGCTATCACCGCTGGCGTGTTTCGCGATCGTCGCCCTCTATGCCCGGAGCGTTGCGGGAGTGACCCGATCCGTTCCATCCTGATCGGAGGACACGCGGTTGCGCTCGACGATCGCCGCGAGTTGCGGTGTCACGTTGCCGGTCCACGCGAAAAAGGCTTCGATCCGGCGCTCGATCTTCTGCGCGTGATGCTGCGCGATGTCGCAGAGCAGATGGTCGAGGTGAGGATTGCGGAAGCGGTCCAGCGTGGTCGCCAGATATGCGTCGGCTTGCTCCCCCAATGCCTTGGCAGCGAAGCCGGGCACCACTTCTGTGCGCAGCAGCGCCTCCATGCGCGCACCCGCCTCGCCCGCCATCATCGCGCGCACCGTCATTCCTTCGCGCGCGCCATCGTCCAGCCAGCTTTGCGCCAGGACGGTGTGGCCTAGATTGAGGATGTGCAGCTTGAGCCGTTCATAGGGTTCCAGATCGTCGGTCATCACGACTGCGGGATGCGTCCAGGGCAGGACGAGCCCGGGCTGCGCGCCGATCGCCCACAAGGCATAGGGTTCGGCGACTGCGCCGATCGGCTCGATCGGTGCCGAGACGATCCGATCGACAAGCGTGTCCGCCCAGATGCACGCGCCTAACCAATCCACGAACGCCGCCGTCGCACCCACCTCACGCGCCAACCCCGTGATTATCCCGCGGAGCGCGGTGCCATTGCGGTGGATCAACTCGCACGGGAGGATGGTGAACGGAGCGCCCCCGTCCCGCCAACGCAGCCACAGCAGCTTGAGCAGGATCGCGGGGAACGACTGCGGCGCACCGGCAGCGCCGAACAGGCTCAAGTGACGGTCGGCGGGGTCGATCGTATAGCCGGAGTCGCCCGTGTTCGACACGACGAATCCCGCCTGACCCACGAAGACCGCGACCAGCGCCTCCCAATCGTCCACGGCGGACAATCCTGCATCGACGCTGGTGACCATTAGCCGGCGCTCGACCGCATGGCCGTCCTCAATGCCGCGGACGATCACTGGATAGCCCGCGGCAAAGGCGGCGACTCGGCCGGCCCGCTCGGTCGACCTGGTGGTCTTCACGACCGTGATCGGCCCGGCATCCTGCCCGTCCTCGCGCGCCTCGTGGACGAAAAGGTCGACATGCGCCTGCAGGAAACGGCTGGTGCCGAACTGGACGATGCGTGCGCTCACGACGCGGATCCCAGCGCATAGGCGCGCTCGGCATTGCCGCCGAAGATCGCTCCGGCATGATCGGGACAGTGTCGGGCGACGAAGCCCGCGATCAGATCGTGGACGCGCACATAGTCGGCGGCGAGCCGGCACACCGGCCAGTCCGACCCGAAGATCAGCCGATCCGGGCCGAAACAGCCGAGCAGGTGATCGAGATAACGAGCGATGTCGTCGGGTGTCCAGGCGGCGTGATCCGCCTCGGTCACCAGTCCCGAGACCTTGCAGAAGATCGTCGGCACCTGCGCCATGTCCGCGATGGACGCGGCCCACGGCTGCCAGTCGCCTGCGGCGATGTTGGGCTTCGCGCCGTGGTCGAGGATCAACCTGCCGTATCCGGCCATCTCGGCGAAGCGGCGGACATGGCTCGCCTGGCGCGGGGTTATGAGAATGTCGTAGGCCAATCCGTGCGCCAGCACCGCGCGCACGCCACGGACGAAGGCGGGGGTGAGCAGGAAATCGTCCTCCTGCTCGTCCTGAACGACGTGCCGGTAACCCACGATGGGGGCGCCGGCGGGTGCTGCCGACAGCCGTTCCGCGATGTCGTCGGCGCGCAAATCGACCCAGCCGACCACGCCGACGATCCACGGATGCGCGGCGGCGAGATCGATCAGCCACCGGGTCTCGGCAGCATCCTGACGCGCCTGCACGGCAATGCAGCCGTCGATGCCTGCCGCCTCGATCAGTGGCTTCAGGTCCGCGGGTTCGTGAGTTGCCGCCAGGACACTCGCAGGGTTGATCCAGGAATAGGCGCGGGCATCGTACTGCCAGAAATGCTGGTGCGCGTCGATCCGCTTCATGCCCCGCCATCCGGCTTGCACATGGGATAAAGCGGTTTCATAGGCGGAACTTATCCCGCATGTCATGGGGTCGCAAGGAGGGATGGATGAAGGCCGTCGTCTGCGAACGTCCGCTCGCGCTGAGCGTCGTCACGCGCGCCATGCCCGATCGCGCCCCCGGCGAGGTGATGCTGCGCATCCGACGCATCGGTCTGTGCGGCACCGATTTCCACATCTATGCCGGGCGTCAGCCGTTCCTGACCTATCCAAGGGTAATGGGCCATGAACTGGCAGGCGAAGTGGTTGAGGCGGATGCCGGTTCCCGGTTGACGCCGGGCCTGGTCGTCACGGTCAATCCCTATCTGCCGTGCGGGACGTGTATCGCATGCCGCAAGGGCAAGCCGAATTGCTGCATGACGGTGCAGGTGCTGGGCGTGCATGTCGATGGCGGCATGTGCGAATATCTCAGCGTGCCCGAGCATGCGGTCGTACCCGCAGGCGGGCTGACGCTCGACCAGGCGGCGATGGTGGAGTTTCTGGCGGTTGGCGCGCACGCGGTCGGGCGCGGCACATTGATGCCAGGCGAAGCGGTGCTCGTGAGCGGCGCAGGACCGATCGGCGTCGCCGTCGCGCTGTTCTGCGGGATGGCGGGTGCGCGCGTGACGCTGATCGATACCAGCGTCGAGCGGCTGGCGCACGCGCGCGATGCGGTCGGGATCGACGATGTGGTGACGGTGGACGCCGCAACCGCCGCGACGCTCGCGCATCGAACCGGTGGCGAGCATTTCGACTGCGTGTTCGATGCCACCGGCAATGTCGACGCGATGTGTCACGGCCTGTCCTATGTCGCACACGGCGGGCGCTACGTGCTGGTCAGCGTGGTCAAGGACGATCTGGTCTTTCCCGATCCGGAGTTTCACAAGCGCGAGACGACGCTGCTGGGCAGCCGCAATGCGACGCATGCGGACTTTGCACAGGTCATCGCGCGTATCGCCGACGGATCGGTTCCCACGGCCGCGCTCCAAACCCACAGCTTTCCGGCTCTCGACGCCGCGCGCCACGTTCCCGAGCTGATTGCCGGACAGGGCCGCGTGCTGAAGGCGATCGCGACCTTCTGAACGCGCCGGCGCGCCCGTTGTAAACCGCCACCAGCCCGGTTACGAACCGAGTGATGGAACGCGCCGTGGAAACGAAGTCCGCATCCGCGGGCAAGCGCAAGAACGTCTATGCGGCGCCCGCCCTCGACAAGGCATTCGACGTCATCGAATTGCTGGCGGACGCGCCCGATGGATTGACCATGACCGAGATCGCGGCGCGGCTGAACCGCTCACTGAGCGAGCTGTTCCGCATCGTCGTGGTGATGGAACGGCGCGGCTATCTCAGTAAGGCTCAGCACACCGACCGGCTGGTCGTCACCTACAAGCTGCTCGACCTGGCATATGCAGGCGCAAGGCGCGGGCCGCCTGATCCCGGCAAGCTTCGCTCAGTGATTGTCGCGCGGTAGGCCCATCGTCTGCGCGATGCGCTGGTATTTCTCCGCACCCTCCAGAATCGCGCCATCCTGCAACTGGCCTACGGTGCTGCGCTGGATTTCCTGCCACGGCGTTTGCGAAGCCGGATAGGCATAGCCGCCGGCCGCAGCCAGCACGCGGCGGCGTTCGGCGAGTTCGTCGTCCGAGATCAGTACGTCGGCGGTGCCCTTGGCCAGGTCGATGCGCACCCGGTCGCCGGTACGGATCAGCGCCAGGCCACCCATCGTGGCCGCCTCCGGACTGGCGTTCAGGATAGAGGGCGAGCCCGACGTGCCGGACTGTCGCCCGTCACCGATGCACGGCAGCGCGTGGATGCCCTCGCGGATCAGATAGGCCGGCGGGCGCATGTTGACGACTTCGGCCGCGCCGGGATAACCGACCGGCCCGGCCCCGCGCATGAACATCAGCGTGCGATCGGTGATGCCAAGCGACGGATCGTCGATGCGGTGATGATAATCCTCCGGCCCGTCGAACACGACCGCCGGCCCCTCGAACGCCTCGGGATCGGCGGGATTGCTCAGGTAGCGCTGGCGGAATTCGGGGCTGATCACGCTGGTCTTCATGATCGCGCTGTCGAACAGATTGCCGCGCAGCACGATGAAGCCGGCGTCCTCGATCAACGGCGTCGCGAAGGGGCGGATTACGCGCTCGTCCTCGATCACCGCGTCGCGACAATTGTCGCCGATCGACTTGCCGTTCGCCGTCATCGCGTCTTCGTGGATCAGGCCCTGCTTCATCAGTTCGGCGACCACCGCGGGCACACCGCCGGCGTGATAATAATCCTCGCCGAGATATTCGCCCGCGGGTTGCAGGTTGACCATCAGCGGCACGTGGTGCCCATGCGTCTGCCAATCGTCGATCGCCAGATCGACCCCGGTGTGGCGCGCAATCGCGGCCAGGTGGATCGGCGCGTTGGTCGATCCGCCGATCGCCGAATTGACGACGATCGCGTTCAGAAACGCCTCGCGCGTCAGGATGTCGGAAGGCTTCAGGTCTTCCGCGACCATGTCGACGATCCGCTTGCCGGTGTGATAAGCGACCTCCTGCCGGTCGCGGTACGGCGCTGGGATCGCCGCCGATCCGGGCAGCTGCATGCCGAGCGCCTCGGCGAGCGAATTCATGGTCGTCGCGGTGCCCATCGTGTTGCAATAGCCGGTCGACGGTGCCGACGACGCCACCAGCTTGATGAAGCCTTCGTCGTCGATCGCGCCGGTCGCGAGCAGTTCGCGCGCCTTCCACACGATCGTGCCCGATCCAGTGCGCTCGCCCTTGTGCCAGCCGTTGAGCATCGGCCCGACCGACAGCGCGATCGCGGGGATGTTCACCGTCGCCGCCGCCATCAGGCACGCCGGCGTCGTCTTATCGCAGCCGATCGTCAGCACCACGCCGTCGAGCGGATAGCCGTAGAGCACCTCGACCAGCGCCAGATAGGCCAGGTTGCGGTCGAGCCCCGCGGTCGGGCGCTTGCCGGTCTCCTGGATCGGATGGACCGGGAATTCGAGCGCGATGCCCCCTGCCTCGCGGATGCCCTCGCGCAGCCGCTCCGCCAGCACCAGGTGGTGGCGGTTGCAGGGGCTGAGGTCGCTGCCGGTCTGCGCGATGCCGATGATCGGCTTGCCCGACCGCAGTTCTTCAAGGCTCAGCCCGAAATTCAGATACCGCTCCAGATAGAGCGCGGTCATGTCGATATTGTCGGGATTGTCGAACCAGGCGCGCGAGCGCAGCTTTTCTGCGCGGGGGGGGGTCTCGGTCATGGCAGCGTTCCGTCAGCGAGCGGTGGAAAGGCGGTATATCATGGTGTGCCGGTATGGCTTGCCCGGACCGACGCGCGCGGAGACGAATGCCGGCTTGTTGGGCGCATCGGGGAATTTCTGCGGCTCCAGCGCGATGCCGTCGCCCATGCGATAGAGGTGCCCGCCCTTGCCGACATACGTGCCGTCGAGAAAATTGCCGGTGTAGAATTGGACGCCAGGCTCGGTCGTCAACACTTCCAGCACGCGGCCCGACACCGGGTCTTCCAGTCGTGCGGCAAGCTCGGGCGTGGCGGTCTGTCCCTTGTCGAGCGCGAAATTGTGGTCGTAGCCCTGGCCGTAACGCATCTGCTGGTCGCGGCCGTCGCGGATGCCATCGGCGATCACGCGGGGGATGCGGAAGTCGAACACGGTGTTCGCCACCGGCTGCAACTGCCCGGTCGGGATCAGGGTCGCATCGACAGGGGTAATCGCGCCTGCCGGGATCGTCAGCCGGTGGCCCATCGCGCCGTGCGGCGATCCTTCTCCACCCAGGTTGAAGATCGCGTGGTTGGTCATGTTCACGATCGTCGGCTTGTCGGTCTTCGCCTCGAACGCGATCTTCAGGCTGCCCGATTCGTCGAGCGAATAGGTGACCGTGACGTCGAGATTGCCCGGATAGCCCGAATCGCCATCGGGGCTGCGGTGGCCGAAGACCACGCTCGCCTGCGGCCCGCTTTTCACCGAGACGATCTTCCAGACGGTCTTGTCGAAGCCCTTGCCGCCGCCGTGGAGCGAGTTAGTCTTGTCGTTGAGCGGCAGTTGATAGGTCTTGCCGTCCAGCACGAAGCGGCCGCCGCCGATGCGATTGGCATAGCGGCCGACGGTGACGCCGAAGTAATTCGGACGATCGACATAGGATGCGAGATCGTCATAGCCGAGCGTCACGTCCGCGATATGACCGTCGCGGTCGGGGCCCTTCAAGGATTGCAGCGTCGCACCATAGGTGAGGACGCGCGCGCTGACGCCATTGGCGTTGCTGAGCGTCACCGCTTCGACGACGGTACCGTCCTTCAGCGTGCCCGCGGTGTCGCGCTTCGCCTCGGCCGCGTGCGCGCCGGATGCTGCAAGAGCCGTCATTGTAGCCACCATTGCCATAGCAGACTTGCCTCGGATGCGCATTTCGGTTCCAATCCCTTCGATCGAGCCGTTGACGGGCCTTCTGGGGCTATATAGTCAGACAATATAAATCAGGGCAAGCCGTCCGGTACACTGCTTTTCGAAAGCGCGACACGGACGCTGCAAAAGGATGAGGGTGACCCATGGCCATGCCGCCACATACGACGACGCCGGCGACCGGCGCAGCCACGGCCGGTGCGACGGGGCAGAGTTACCGTTCCGCGCTGACCCTGCTGGCCAGTCTGTTCTTCATGTGGGGGTTTATCACCGTCATCAACGGGACGCTGCTGCCCCACCTGCGCAGCGTTTTCGACCTGAACTATACGCAGACCACGCTGATCGAGAGCGTCTGGTTCATCGCGTATTTCATCGCCTCCATCCCGTCGGCCAAGCTGATCGAACGGATCGGCTATCAGAAGTCGCTGGTGACCGGGCTGCTGGTGATGGCCGCGGGCGCCGCAGGTATGGTGCTCGCCGCCACGCTGCCGTCCTATGGCGTGACCCTGGTCATGCTGTTCGTCATCGCCAGCGGAATTACGCTGCTCCAGGTCGCGGCCAACCCCTATGTCGCGGTGGTCGGCCCACCGGAGACCGCGTCGTCGCGGCTCAATCTCGTCCAGGCGTTGAACTCGGCTGGTACGATGTTGGCGCCGATCTTTGGCGCATATCTGATTCTCGGCCGGTCTAAGGGCGGCACGTCGGAGGCCGGAACGGTGCTCACCCAGGCGGAGCGCCTCGCCGATGCGCAGTCGGTCGTCCTGCCCTATGTGCTGGTCGCGGTCGTGCTGGTCGTGCTGGCCATCGTCATCGCCCGCTTCCCGCTGCCGGCGATGGGCCAGGCGACGAGCCGGATGGCGAAGGAGGAACGCCGTCATCATTCGCTCTGGAAGCACCGCAACCTGGTGTTCGGCATCCCCGCGATCTTCATCTACCTGATCGCGGAAATCGGCGTCGCCAATCTCTTCGTGAACTTCGTCAGCCAGCCCGACATCGCCAACGTCACCAATGAACAGGCGGGCCGCTACCTCACGTTCCTCTGGGGCGGCATGATGATCGGGCGGTTCGTGGGTTCGGCTATCATGCAGAAGGTTGCCGCCGAGAAGGTGCTCGCCGCCGCCAGCATCGGCGCCTTCGTCGTCATGCTCGTCGCCACGTTCACCACCGGCGGCGTCGCGATGTGGGCGCTGATCTCGGTCGGCTTGTTCCATTCAATCATGTTCCCGACGATCTTCACGCTCGGCATCCGCGGCCTGGGTCCGCTGACCGAGGAGGGTTCCGGCCTGCTCATCATGGCGATCGCCGGCGGCGCGCTCGTGATCGTGCAGGGCTGGCTGGCGGATCGCTACGGGCTGCAGATGTCGTTCCTGCTGACCGTCGTGTGCGAAGTGTACATCCTCTTCTACGCGCTTTGGGGTTCACGGCCGACGCATGCGCTGCCGGAACCGGTGGTCGAGGTCGCAGCCTAGCGTTCGCAGCGAAAGCGGGCGCGGCAATGTTCTGCGGCGGCGGTTTCACAAGCAAGATGATGGCCGAGATGTCGATGCCAGAAAATTGCGGATGCCGCACCAGATGCCCGCCGGTCGGCGAACGGCGTGTGTCCCTGAAATGAGGCTGGCCCTGCCAGGATCGCAGCGGTTTGCGGATCTGCGCGCCTGCTAGATAGCGCCTTGTTTCCGCTGTCCTACAACGCAGCGGTCGTGCATCATGGTCGCGGCCAAGCGCGTTGGATCTCGCTTTCTCATGCTGCGAAGGGAACTGAGTTCATGACCCGACGCGCCGCCCTCGCCGATGAGTGTCACACCCTGTAGGATGTGACTTTCCAGTGACCTTTCGCGCGCGGAGGCTTGGCGCAAAGTCTGGCCGATGGGGAAGGTGGCGGCCGATGGACCGTGCCTACCGCTCCATCGCTGCGCGCGTATCCTCCAGTGCCAGTTCCACCAGCACCCGCATCGCTTCGCTGGCGCCGCCCGCATCGCCCGCGACGATCGCGTCGAGGACGCGACGGTGGTCCGGAATGGGATTGCGGGGAAGCGCGCGCTGGCGCTGCTTGAATTGGGTCGTCCAATTGACCGCCGCACCGATGCTGGCGCTCAACACCACCAGGGCGTCGTTGCCGGTCGCGCGCAGGATCGCGTCGTGGAAGTCGCGGTCGGCGGCGCGTCCCGCCTCGGTCGCCAGCGTGTGGCGGGTCATCGCGGCGAGCGCGTCCTTCATGAGCTTCACGTCGCTGCGCTCGCGGCGCTGTGCGGCCAGCGCCGCGGCGGCAGGCTCGACGATCGCGCGCAGTTCGAACAGGCTGCGGATGAATTGCAGGTCGGGCTCGCCCGCAAACGCCCAGGCGAGCACGTCCGGGTCGAGCAGGTTCCAGCGATTGCGCGGCAGCACCCGGGTGCCCGCCTTGGGCCGGCTCTCCACCAGCCCCTTGGCGGTCAGCACCTGCACCGCCTCGCGATAGGCGCTGCGCGACACGTCGAGCGCTTCGGAGAAGGCGACCTCGCCCGACAGCACATGGCCCGGCGCATATTCGCCCGACAGGATCGCGATGCCCAGCTTGTGCGCGATCGACCCGTGCAGCCGCCGCCCGGTGCGCCGCGGCGCCCGCGCGCCGTCGCTGCCGGCGGCCTCGATCATCGTGGCGGACCCTGCATCATCCATGCGAACCATCGCCTCCCGAACCCCCGCCTATCAGTGGCCACCGGTCCAGGGAACCGGCGATTGCCAAACCGCTATCGGGCTTTTATGTCAGACAAGATAGGAGAGTGCGATGCCTGCCGACACGATGGAAGCCCCCCGGACCCAATTTCGTTCGATCGACGCCCACAGCGGCGAAGCGGCCGGAGCCGAATTTGCCGTGCATGGGCCGGCCGATGTCGATGCTGCCTGCGCCGCTGCCGATGCCGCGTTCGATCTTTATCGCGAAACCAGTTCGGAAGACCGCGCAACCTTCCTGGAGCGGATCGGGGCCGAGATCGTGGCGCTAGGCGACGTGCTGATCGAGACCGCGATGCGCGAGAGTGGGTTGCCGCGCGCCCGGCTCGAGGGCGAGCGCGGGCGCACCGTCGGTCAGCTCAAGCTCTTCGCCGGCGTCGTACGGCGTGGCGGCTGGATGGGGGTGCGGATCGATCCCGCGCTGCCCGATCGCGCGCCGCTGCCGCGTCCCGATCTCCGGCTGCGGATGATCCCGCTCGGGCCGGTCGCGGTGTTCGGCGCGTCCAACTTCCCGCTCGCCTTCTCCACCGCAGGCGGAGACACGGCCTCGGCCTTGGCCGCCGGATGTCCGGTGGTGGTAAAAGGGCACCCCGCCCATCCGGCGACCGGCGAACTGGTCGCCGGCGCGATTCGGGCCGCGGTGGCCGCGTGTGGGCTGCCCGCAGGCGTCTTCTCGCATCTGACCGGACCTGGCAACGATCTCGGCACCGCACTGGTGCAGGATCCGCGGATCGCGGCGGTCGGCTTTACCGGTTCGCGCGGTGGCGGGCTGGCGCTGGTCGGGCTGGCACAGGCGCGCGACGTGCCGATCCCCGTCTTCGCCGAGATGTCGAGCGTCAATCCCGTCGTGTTGCTGCCCGAAGCGTTGCGCGCGCGCGGCGCGGCCTTGGGTACGGCCTTTGTCGCTTCGCTGACGATGGGCGCGGGCCAGTTCTGCACCAATCCCGGTTTGATCGTCGCGATCGAGGGCGACGGGCTGGATGCGTTCGTGCATGCGGCGGCGGAAGGGCTGGAGAAAGCCGATGCGGCGACGATGCTGACCGGCGGTATCCACGCCGCTTACGAGCAGGGTGTCGCGGCGCTTCAGGCCAATGATGCTGTCGAAACGGTTGCAATGGGCAAGGCCGGGCAGGGCGTGGCGCAAGGCCGCGCCGCCTTCTTTGCGACCAGCGCGGCGAAATTTCTGGCCGACAAGGCACTGGGCCACGAGGTGTTCGGCGCCGCATCGCTGCTGGTGCGCTGCAAGGACGAGGCCGAGATGCGTTCGGTGCTGGCGGCGAGCGAGGGTCAGCTGACCGCGACGATCCATATGGATGAGGGCGATACGACGCTCGCCGCGCGCCTGATCCCGCTGCTGGAGCGCAAGGCCGGCCGTATCCTGGCGAACGGCTGGCCGACCGGGGTCGAGGTCGCCCATGCGATGGTCCACGGCGGCCCGTTTCCAGCGACGTCGGACGGACGCAGCACCTCGGTCGGCAGTCTGGCGATCGACCGCTTCCTGCGGCCGGTGTCGTACCAGAACCTCGGCGCGGCGCTGCTGCCGGAGGTGCTGCGCGATGGGACGTCGGTGCCCCGTCTGATCGACGGCGTAACCGCATAGAACATGGGCGATCCGTCACAGGCGGACGCGAAGAGGAGAGACGAATGACCCTGCGCCTGTTGCAGCATCGCAAGCCTGATGGCACGCGATCGGTGATCGCAGCCTCTAACCGTGACGCCGCGTTCGTGCGAGGCGTGAACAGCGTCCGCGCGCTTGCCGCACGGGCGATTGCGGACGGATCGGACCTGGCAGGGGCCGTCGCGGCGTGCGGCACGGGCGACGTGGTCGATATTGCCGCCGAACTCGCGGCGGGGCGGTTGCTGTCGCCGATCGACCATGACGATCCTGCGCATCTGGCGATGACCGGCACCGGCCTGACGCACCTCGGCTCCGCGGAGGGGCGCGACAAGATGCACCGCGACGCAGCCGCCGCCGCGACTCAGACCGATTCGATGCGGATGTTTCTGGAAGGCGTGCAGGGCGGCAAGCCGGCGGTGGGTGAGACCGGGCAGCAGCCCGAATGGTTCTACAAGGGCGATGGTTCGGGGCTGGTCGCGCCCGGTGCGCCGCTAACCATGCCGGCGTTCGCGCAGGACGGTGGCGAGGAGCCGGAGCTTGCGGGCATCTATCTGATCGGCCCCGATGGTACGCCGTTCCGCCTCGGGGTCTGCCTTGCCAACGAATTCAGCGACCACGTGACCGAGCGTCACAATTACCTGTGGCTCGCGCATTCCAAGCTGCGCCAGGCGTCGCTCGGCCCCGAGTTGCTCGTCGGCGCGGTTCCCGAGCATGTCGAGGGCGCCAGCCGGATCGTTCGCGATGGCGCGACGATTTGGGAGAAGCCGTTTCTGAGCGGCGAGGCGAACATGTCGCACAGTCTCGCGAATCTGGAGGCGCATCACTTCAAATACGACCTGTTCCGCCGCCCCGGTGACATCCACGTCCATTTTTTCGGCACCGCCACCCTGTCGTTCAGCGATGGTATTCGCACGCAGGAGGGCGACGTTTTCGAGATCGAGGCCGCGCCGTTCACACTGCCCCTGCGCAATCCGCTCGCCCGCGCGGATGGTGCGCCCGTGACGATGCAGGTATTGTGATGGCGCCGATCCGCGTCGCGATCGTCGGCATCGGCAAGATCGCGCTCGACCAGCATCTGCCCGCGATCGCAGGCGATACCGACTTCGTGCTGGCCGCGACGGTCAGCCCTAACCATCCTGGCGTCGATGGCGTAGCGCACTTCAAGACGCTCGATGCATTGCTGGCGAGCGATGTGGGGGTCGATGCGGTCGCACTCTGCACGCCGCCGCAAGTCCGCTACGATCTGGCGGCGCAGGCGCTGGCGAGCGGGCGGCACGTATTCCTCGAAAAGCCGCCCGGCGCGACGCTGTCCGAAGTCGCCGCCTTGACCGCACAGGCGGAGGCGAGCGGGGTGACGTTGTTCGCCAGCTGGCATTCGCGTTTTGCCGCCGGAGTCGCGCCGGCGCGTGCGTGGCTCGCGGACAAAAGGATCGTCCGCGCCGCGATCGTCTGGCGCGAAGACGTGCGCGTCTGGCATCCCGGCCAGGCGTGGATATGGGAGCCGGGCGGGCTGGGCGTCTTCGATCCCGGCATCAACGCGCTCTCGATTGCGACGCATATCCTGCCGCAGCCGTTCTTCCTTGCCTCGGCAACGCTCTCCACCCCGGCCAATCGCGCCGCACCGATCGCCGCCGATCTGGCATTTCGCGACTCCGTCGGTGCTCCGATCACGATGGATCTCGATTGGCGGCAGACGGGGCCGCAAAGCTGGGACATCACCGTCGACACCGATGTGGGCACGCTGGCACTGTCCAAGGGCGGCGCGGTCCTGACGCTGCCCGACGGAGAGCAGCATAGCGATGACCGGGAATATCCAGGCCTCTATGCGCATTTCGCGACCCTGGTCCGCGAGCGCCGTAGCGACGTCGATACCGATCCGATGCGGTTGGTGGCCGATGCATTCCTGCGCGGCACGCGCGAGACGGTGGAGGCTTTCGATGATTAAGCTGGCGACATTTGCAGCCGCGCTGCTCCTGGGGACAGCGGGCGTCGCATCGGCGCAAACGCCGCCGCCCGCCGCCGGTCCCACCGAGATAACGATCCACGCTGACCGCCCCGGCCCCACCTATGACCGGCGCATCTTCACCCAATTCGCCGAGCATCTCGGCACCGGCATCTACGGCGGGCTGTGGGTCGGGCCGAATGCCAAGATCCCCAACACCCGCGGTTTCCGCAACGACGTAATGGCCGCCTTGCGCGGGATCGCGGTGCCCGTCGTGCGCTGGCCCGGCGGGTGTTTCGCGGACGAATATCACTGGCGCGAGGGGGTCGGGCCGCGGGCCAAGCGGCCGGTAAAGATCAACACGCACTGGGGCGGCGTGAACGAGCCGAACACGGTCGGCACCCACGAATTCATGGACCTGGCGGGTCAGCTCGGCGCCGAAGCCTATGTCTCGGGCAATGTCGGCAACGGCACGCCGCAGGAAATGGCGGAGTGGGTCGAATATATGACGGCACCCGCGGGGAGCCTGGCCGATGAGCGCGCGCGCAACGGCCGCAAGGCGCCGTGGGCGGTGCCCTATTTCGGCATCGGCAACGAGCTTTGGGGATGCGGCGGCAACATGCGCGCGGAATATGCCGCCGACGTCACCCGCCGCTACGCGACCTTCATCAAGGCGCCCGCGAACACGCGGATCCTAAAGATCGCGAGCGGCGCCAATAGCGAGGATGTCGCCTGGACCGAGACGATGATGCGCGTGGCGGGCGGACAGGTCGATGCGCTGTCGCTTCATTATTACACGGTGCCCGGCGGCTGGCCGCCGCGCGCGTCTGCCACGGTTTTCGACGAGGCGGGCTGGGCGCAGACGCTGTCCGAGACGCTGAAGATGGACGACCTCATCACGCGCCACAGCGCGGCGATGGACAAGGTCGATCCGCAGAAGAAGGTCTGGCTGGCGATTGACGAGTGGGGCACCTGGTATGCGGGCGATCCGGGCACCAATCCCGGTTTCCTGCGCCAGCAGAACACGCTGCGCGATGCGATGGTCGCCGCGGTCAACCTCAACATCTTCGCGCGGCATGCTGACCGGGTGAAGATGACCGCCATCGCGCAGATGGTGAACGTACTGCAGGCGATGATCCTGACTGACGGCGCCAAGATGGTGCTGACGCCCACCTATCATGTTTTCGCGATGTACAAGCCGTACATGGACGGGACGGTTCTGCCGATCGACGTCAAGTCGCCGTGGTACAACAAGGACCGGTGGACCATGCCCGCGGTCAGCGCGTCGGCGGTGCGCGGCAAGGATCGTATCGTGCGCGTGGCGCTGGCCAATCTCGACCCCAATCGAACGACGACTGTGACCGCAGGAGTGGCCGGCATAGGGGCGGGCACGGTGACCGGCCAGGTGCTGACTGCGCCGGCGATGACCGCGCTCAATAGCTTCGATGCGCCGAACGCCGTGGTGCCCGTGGGTTTCACCGGAGCACGGATCGAGGGAGGCCGGCTCATCGTGGCGCTGCCCCCCAAATCGGTGGTCATGCTCGCACTGCCCTGACCATTGATATGTCCGACAATAGTATTTGGGAGAGGGTCAGTGGGCGTGAGGAAGTTGGCGAGGATGGCGATGTCCGCGGCGCTGGTCATGTCGCTGGCGAGCATCGGCGATGCGCAGACCATTCCGGCTGGGCGTGGCGCGCTCAACGCCCGACTCAGCGGCGATCTGACCGCCACGCACGACCCGGTGATCGCTCGCGAGGGCGGCACCTATTATGTGTTCAGCACCGGTAGCGACAAGGGCCGCTATCTGCGATCGCGCACCTCAACCGACCTGGTGCATTGGACCATGCAGGCACCCCTGGTGCCCGCCATTCCAGCTTGGGCGACCAAGGCGGTGCCGGGCACCACGGACATGTGGGCGCCGGACATCTCGTTCTTCAACGGCCGCTGGCGGCTCTATTATGCGGTGTCCACCTTCGGTTCGAACCGATCGGCAATCGGGCTGTTCACCAGCCCGACGCTGGATCCGAAGGCGCCGGGTTATGGCTGGCGCGACGAGGGGCTGGTCGTCGCCTCGACCGACGCGGACGACTTCAACGCGATCGACGCGAATCACGTCGTCGATCTGGACGGGCGGCACTGGCTGTCGCTGGGCAGTTTCTGGACCGGGATCAAGCTGTTCGCGCTCGATCCGGCGACCGGCAAGCTGCGCGATCCCAAGGCCAGGCCATATAGCATCGCGCGGCGCCTTGCCCCTGCGGGAGGGCCGGCGCCAGTAGAGGCGCCGTTCATCGTGCCCCACGGCGGCTATTACTGGCTTTTTGCCTCCTATGACTATTGCTGCAAGGGCGTGAACAGCACCTATTACACGGTCGTCGGCCGCGCCAAGGCGATCACCGGGCCCTATCTGGGCAAGGACGGCAGCCCGCTGATGCACGGGCAGGGCACCATATTCCTGCGCGCCGATCTGCAGGAAAAGGAGCGCTTTCGCGGTCCCGGCCACCCCGGCTTCCTGCACGACAGCGATGGCCGCGATTACATGGTCTATCACGCCTACGACAGGGCGAACAAAGGCGCATCGACGTTGCGCATCGCACCGGTCACCTGGGGCGTGGACGGCTGGCCCATCGCCGATTACTGATTTCAGGCGCCCGGTGGCGCGGGCTAGTGGCCGAAAAGTCACAGGCCGGCGGTCGCGCAACGTACCCGCATTTTCTCTTTGCATCATCCGCGGTCAGGTATATCTAGTCCGACAATTGGCTGCACAGGGTACACACCTGGCAGTGTGCAAAGAGGGGAAGTCTGATGCGCAAGGAATCGAGCCGCCTGATCTGGCTGGCATCCGCCAGCGGCTTGGCAATGGTCTTGGCAGCGCCCGCCGCGGCCCAGACGGCCGACCAGGCCGCGCCGATCTCCACCCCGGCCGAAGGCTCCGCCGAGGACGCTGCCGCGCGTCAATCGAGTGCGACGACCACGACGCAGGAGGGTGATCCTGCCGCGTCCGAAGCCGACGTCATCGTCACCGGCGTCCGCGCCAGTCTTCAGGGTGCGCAGTCGATCAAGCGCAATTCGACGCAGGTCGTCGATTCAATCGTCGCCGAGGACATCGGCAAGCTGCCCGACAATACCGTGTCCGACGCGCTTCAGCGCGTGACGGGCATCCAGGTTTACCGCGGCGGCGGCGAAGTGAATGCAGTGCTCGTCCGCGGTCTGCCCAACGTCCAGTCGCTCATCAACGGTCGCGAGGCGTTCACCGGCGTCGGCCGCGGTGTCGCGCTGCAGGATATCCCCGCGGAGCTGGTCGCGGGTGTCGACGTCTATAAGACGACCACGCCCGACCAGATCGAGGGCAGCGTATCCGGCACGATCGACATTCGGCTGCGCCGGCCGTTCGACTTCACCGGTTTCGAGATCGCGGGCGGCGCGCGCGCCTTCTACAGCGACAAGCGCGACAAGTGGAGTTACGTGACCAGCGGCTTGGTCAGCAATCGCTGGGAGATGGGCGACGGGGCCGAGTTCGGCGTCCTGATCGGTGCGTCGTACAACGACCGCAAATATCAGGATCAGACCGCGTTCAATTTCGGTTTCAACCCGCTGAGCGCGACCGACCCGACCCTGATTCCCGATACGGTCGGCGGCCTCGTCACCGACGGCAATCGTCAGCGGCCGTCGGTCAACGTGTCGCTTCAGTTCAAGCCGACACCCGATCTGGAATTCTACGCCGACGGCCTGTTCACCGGCTATCGCCAGGATTACGACGTGAACTTCTTCGTCGGCCTGCCAAAGGCGGGCGCGGTGACGGTGAACACCCGTCAGACCGGCACCGCGCTGCTCAATGGCGTCGAGCGCCCGGTCGCGGGCACGATCACGACCCGCGACAATTTCACGATCACCAGCAAGCAGGCGTTCGCCCAGAAGACCGACGGTTATCAGGCGAATTTCGGCACGCGCTACACCGCAGGTCGGGCGCTGCTTTCTGCCGAATTCACCTATAACAAGAGCAAAGTGCGCAGTCGGGCGCTGATCGTCGACACGGCCTATGTCGTGCCGCGCATCGACTATGACTTCAACGCGGGCGGTACGCCGTCGATCAACTTCAACGGGTTCGACGTCACCAACGGCGCGAACCTCAACCTCCTGACGCTGTTCGACAATCGTGATGCCAGCAACAGCGAGCAATATGCCGGGAAGGCCGACCTGCTCTATACGTTCGACAATGGCTTCCTCCGCAACTTCAAGGTCGGCGCACGCTATGCGCGGCGTACCGGCGATTCGGGCAGTGCGCAAAGTGGTGCGTTGGGTCTGAACTTCCTGTCGCAATCCGGTTTCCCCGGGCTGATTGCCAACGCCCCTGACGAGATCATCGACGGGCGGCTGGGCGTGAACAATTTCGCGCTGGCGAGCACCAGCTTCATCAACGACAACGCCGATCGGTTGCGCGCCCTTGCCGGCCGGCCCGCAGGCGATCCGGCATTCGACCCCAATCGCACCTTCTCGCTGCGCGAGACCGTGTATGCGGCGTATGGGCAGGTGAGCTTCGGCACCGATAATGGCGCGTTAGAAGGGACTGCCGGCGTCCGCGCGGTCAACACGGTCACCGCGCTCAACGCGGTGCAGCTGACCACGATCCCGCCCGGACCACCCGTTGCAACGCCGATCGAGGGGCGCCGCAATGAACTCAATCTGCTTCCGAGCGTGACATTGAAGATCCGCCCTGTGCAGGATGTGATTTTGCGACTGGTGGCAGGCAAGCAAATCTTCCGCCCACAGTTTACCGATCTCAATCCCGCGATCGGTGTGACGTTGACCGGCATCACGGGTGGCAGTTCGTCTATCGGTACGGGCAATGGAGGTAACGCCAACCTTCGATCGGTGAAGTCGGACAATTTCGATGCCACCGCGGAATGGTATTTCTCGAACACCGGGTCGCTGACGGTCGCGGGCTTTTATAAGAAGTTGGACAATTACATCCAGACCGATACCCTGCCTGAGTCGGTGCCGGGGTTTGCTGGAGACATTCTGGTCACCCGTCCGCAGAACTCGGCGACGGGCAAGCTAAAGGGTGTCGAGATCGCGGGTACGCAGTTCCTCGACTTCCTGCCGGGTGCGCTTGGCGGGTTTGGCGCGCAGGCGAGCTTTACCTATGCCTCCGGCTCGTTGACGGTCGGCGGTATCAAGCGCGCCATCACGCCGCTCTCCAAATACTCGTACAACCTGGTCGGCATCTACGAGAAATACGGCTTCTCCGCACGGTTGGCGTACAATTGGCGCAGCAGCTATACCGATAGCTTCTCCAGCGTCGTTCCTGGCGGCCTGATCAGGGCGAACGCGCTCAGCTTCCTGGACTTCTCGGCAAGCTATGCGGTGACCGACAACATAACGCTGACGGTGGACGCGACCAACCTGCTCGATGAGAAATATCAGGACAATTTCGGGCCGACCGGTTTGACGCCGCGTGACACGCGCGTGTTCGATCGCACCTTCGGGGCGGGCGCCCGCTTCCGCTTTTGAGGCGGGGCGTTGCTGGGGAGATCGCGATGAGCATCTGGGCGGAGTTCGGGCGTGCGGCGTGTTTCGCGCTGATGATCGCGCCCTTGGCGGCCGGAGCGCAGGCTTCCGCCGTCGCCCCCGGCCTTGCGGATCGGATGACGGGGGATCTGTCCCCCGTCCACGACCCCGCCATGATAAAGGACGGCGATACCTATTACGTCTTCAGCACGAGTCAGGCGAACGAGCCGCCTGGGCTGATCCATGTCCGCACGTCCAAGGACATGGTGACCTGGACGCGCGCGGGTGCGGTATTCCGCGCGATCCCGGACTGGGCGAAGCGCGAGGTTCCGGGCACGAAGGGCGTCTGGGCGCCCGACATCAGCTTCTCGAACGGCCAGTACCGGCTGTATTACTCGATCTCCACGTTCGGCAGCAATCATTCGGCGATCGGGCTCGCGACGACTCCGACGCTCGATCCCGCCAAGCCGGGCTTTGGCTGGACCGATCAGGGGCCTGTGATAGTTTCCAGCCGGAGGAACGACTTCAACGCGATCGATCCGGCGGCTTTTACGGACCGGGACGGCAAGCAATGGCTCGCGTTCGGCAGCTTCTGGACGGGGCTGAAGCTGATTCGTCTCGATCCGGCGACCGGCAAGCGTCTTGCGGGTGACGACACCGTCCACCCGCTCGCCCGCCGCGCCCGCCCCGGTGCGGTCGAGGCGCCCTCGCTGCTTGAACATGGCGGCTATTACTACCTCTTTGCCGCGCACGATTTCTGCTGCCGGGGGGCGGCCAGTACGTATTATACCGTTGTCGGTCGAGCGAAGGCCGTAACCGGTCCGTATGTCGATTATGACGGCAAGCCGTTGATGGACGGGTCCGGTCAGGTCTTGCTGCACGCGCAGATCGACAAATCCGGTCGGTGGAAAGGGCCGGGGGGTGGCTCGGTCTTGCGGGATGGCGCGCGCGATTACTTCGTCTACCACGCCTATGACGCCAAGAACAAAGGCGTGCCCACCTTGCGTATCGCGCCGCTCGGCTGGACCGCGGACGGCTGGCCGGTCGCGCGGCAGTGACCGGCGCGCGGCTGATCCTACCCTCTTCCCTGGAGACTGTGATGTCCGCCACCTATTCGCGCCGTGCGGTAACCGCCGGCCTCGCTACGTTGCCGTTCGCAGGCGCACTCGCCGCCCGAACTGCGTCATCGGCGCCGATGCCCAGCAACCCGCTCGTACGCCAGCGTGCCGACGCGCAGGTGTTTCGACATAGTGACGGCTTCTATTATCTGACTGGATCGGTGCCCGAATACGATCGCCTGGTGCTGCGCCGGTCGCGCACGCTGGCTGGCCTGGCGACCGCGCCGGAGGCGGTTCTCTGGCGGCATCTGTCCAGCGGGCCGCTGTCGGGCTTCATCTGGGCGCCCGAATTGCATTTGATCGATGGACGCTGGATCATGTATTTCGCGGCCGGACCCAGCGGCGGCGGCGAGGACGTGTTCCGCATCCGCACCTATGCGGTCGTGTGCGACGGTGCGGATCCGATGACCGGCAAATGGTCGCTGCTCGGCCAGTTGCAGACGCCGTGGGACACGTTCAACCTCGATTCCACCAGCTTCGTGCATCGCGGCAAGCGCTATCTGTGCTGGGCGCAGCGTGAACCGGGCATCGAGACGAATTCCAACCTTTATCTGGCGCCGCTGGCGACCCCACTGACATTGGCGGCCAAGCCGGTGCGGCTGTCGGTGCCGACGCTGGACTGGGAGATACAGGGGTTCAAGGTGAATGAGGCGCCCGCCCTGCTGGAACGGAACGGACGGTTGTTCATGACCTATTCGGCGAGCGCGACCGATTCGCGCTATTGCCTGGGGCTGCTCACCTGCGATGCGGGTGCCGACATCATGGCGGCATCGTCGTGGACGAAATCGCCGGTTCCGGTGTTCACCACATCGGCCGAAACCAAGGTTTTCGGTCCGGGCCACAACAGCTTCACCGTGGACGAGGCGGGGCGCGACGTGATGATCTATCACGGCCGCGATTATGACAAGATAACGGGCGATCCGTTGTTCGATCCAAACCGCCACACCCGCGTACAGCGCCTGTATTATGGCGCGGACGGCACACCCGATTTCGGCATTCCGGTGGGTAACGGCCCGGTCCCCGACCGGCTCTCACCGCTCGGGAGCCCGGCGAGCTACGTCGCTCTCGTCGGCGACTCCCTGCGAATCGCGCGGGGGCCGATCGCCGCAACGCAGTTCCGCGCGATGCCCGGGTCGGGCGGTACGATCGCGCTCCAGCCGATCACCCGGCCCGATGTATGTGTCTCGGCTCAACCGGGGGCGCCGCTGAGCCTGACCGTTGCGGGGAGGGCAAGCGCTTTCCACCGAGTTGCCGGGCTTGGAGGCGCCGGTGTTTCGTTCCGATCGGCTGTTCACCCGGCCGCGTATCTCCGGGTAGTGGGGGACGGCCTCGCCCTGGGACCGGCACGCACCCCCGCCGATCGCCGCGCTGCGACTTTCCTCCTGACCTGACGCGCAGTGCCCGGTTGACACCGGGCCGCGTTCGAAGGATCGGCGGCGGGTCGACCAGGTTGCGGTCGCCTCCGGCCAGGAGTTGAAGAGTGACCACCCCGCCCATCGCCTCGGAAGGCGATTTCGCGCACCGCTATTGGCGCACGCAGACCAAAGCGGCGGGGCTGACCCACAGCATGACCAACGGACCCGACAGCAGCGACTTCCGGCTGCTTGCCGATCTGCTGCCGACGCCGTGCTGGATCGCGAACGGGGACGGCTACATCGTCTGGTACAACCGGCGGTGGCACGATTATTGTGGCACGACGCCCGAGCAGTTGGAGGGCTGGGGTTGGCAGGCCGTGCATGACCCGGCGATGCTGCCGGTGGTCATGGAGCGCTGGACCGCGTCGGTGGCGACCGGCGCATCGTTCGAGATGGTCTTTCCGCTGCTGGGGGCCGACGGCGTGTTCCGGCCATTCCTCACCCGCGTCCATCCGGTGTTTGGCGACGGCGGCGCGGTCATCCGCTGGCTGGGCGTCAACACCGAGATGTCCGCGCAGGCTGCGGCGGAAGAGTCCTTACGCATCGATCGGGATCGCAGCCGCGATGTGCTGGAGAACATGGCCGAGGGCTTCGTCCTGCTCGATCGCAACTTCCGCGTGCTCGACATCAATGCTGAGGGCATGAGGCTGGAGACGCGTCCGCGCGCGGCGATCATCGGGCTTACGCACTGGGAGGCGTGGCCTGGTACGCAGACCAGCGAACTCGGGGCATTCTACCGGCGCGTCATGCAGACCGGTGAGCGCGGCGAGATCGAACACCATTACGTTTGGCCAGATGGACGCAGAGCGTGGATGGAAGTGCGCGCTTTTCCATCGGGTGAGGGACTGGCGCTGTTCTACCGCGACGTGACGGATCGCCGCCTCGGTGATGCGCGGCTGCGCGAGAGTGAGGAACATTATCGCAATGCGGTCGAACTCAATCCGCAGACGGTGTGGACATCGCCGCCGGACGGTCAGCTCGATCGCGTCGGCCGGCGGTGGTTCGAATGGACCGGCACCAGCGGGTTGGGCGGTACCTGGGGCGAGGCCATTCATCCCGACGATCTCCAGCGTTCGATCGACGCCTGGGTGCATTCGACGACGACCGGCAAACCCTATGACATCGAACATCGGGTGCGCATGCGCGACGGCGGCCATCGCTGGATGCATTCGCGTGCGTATCCCGACCGCGACGATGCCGGTGCCATCATCAAATGGTACGGCACGACCCAGGATGTGCAGGATCAAAAGGACGCGCTCGCCGAACTGGCGCGGAGCCAGGCGCGCTTCCGTACCGTCGCCGAGACGATGCCGGGATTCGTCTGGACGGCCGACGCAGCGGGGCTGCTCGATTATACCAGTCCCAATTGGCACGCATATTCGGGCAGTTCGCCCGATGACAGCAATGGCGAGGGCTGGGCCGCATACGTTCATCCCGACGACCAGGGAAATGCTTTCGGGCGGTGGGCACTCTCCGTCACATCCGGAGAGCCGTATGAAGTAGAATTTCGGCTGCGCCGCGCGGACGGGCAATATCGTTGGTGGCTGGCGCGTGCCCGGCGCAGCGGGGACGGCGCAGAAGCGACCTGGATCGGCACGTGCACCGATCTGGACGACATCATCGCCGCGCGAGAGACGCTGGCGCTGGCGCGTGACGACCTCCAGCGCGCGGTCGAGGCACGGACGCAGGAGCGCGACCGCATCTGGCGCCTTAGTCCCGATCTGCTGATGACTGCCACGCTCGACGGTCGCATCCTGTCGCTGAATCCGGCCTGGGCCGACGCTTTGGGCCATGACGAGCGGACCTTGCTGGAGACGCCATTCCTGACGTTCGTCCACCAAGATCATCAAGCCGACACGGTTGCCGCGGGCGTGCTGATGCGGAGCGGCATTACCGTGCGCAACCAGAACCGGGTGCGCACGGCAGACGGGAATTGGCGCTGGTTCGACTGGGTCAGCACGCCGGTCGACGACATCTTCTACGCGGTCGGGCGCGATATTTCCGACAGCAAGGCGCGCGATGCCGAATTGGAACGCACCCAGGAAACGCTGCGGCAGAGCCAGAAAATGGAAGCGGTCGGCCAGCTTACCGGCGGCATCGCCCACGATTTCAACAATATGCTAGCGGTCGTCATCGGGTCTCTCGATCTGCTTGGACGGCGGCTGGGCACTGCGGACGCGCGCGCCATCCGCTATGTCGAGGCTGCGGCGGAAGGGGCGCGGCGTGCCGCGACGCTCACCCAGCGGCTACTCGCGTTTTCGCGTCAGCAGCCGCTCCAGCCGCGAACCGTCGACGCCAACCGATTGGTCGCGACGATGTCCGATATTCTGCGCCGCGCGCTGGGCAGCGACGTGCGACTGGAAACGGTGCTCGCGGGCGGCTTGTGGCGGACGCATGTCGACCCTAACCAGCTCGAAAACGTCATCCTGAACCTGGGCGTCAACGCGCGCGATGCCATGCCCCATGGTGGGCGGCTGACCATCGAGACTCAGAACGGCCACCTCGATACGCTCTACGTAGCCGAGCATCTCGGCGTCCCTGCGGGGCAATATGTCGTGATCGCGGTGACCGATACGGGCAGCGGCATGCCGCCCGAGGTGATCGCCAAGGCATTCGACCCGTTCTTCACTACTAAGCCCGTGGGCAAGGGCACCGGACTCGGCCTGAGTCAGGTCTATGGCTTCGTCAAGCAATCGGGCGGGCACGTTAAGATTTATTCCGAACCGGGTGAGGGCACGACCGTCAAGATCTACCTGCCGCGCATTGCGGTCGAGGACGTACCGGCAGGCGACCCGGTGACACCCGCAGTCGTACCGCTTGGTTATCGCGACGAGGTGGTGCTGGTAGTCGAAGACGAACCGGCAGTCCGCCAGTTGAGCGTCGATGCGCTCAACGAACTGGGCTACCGCGTGCTTCAGGCCGATGGTGCGGCGGCGGCGTTGCAGATGCTCGCCGCGCATCCCGAGATCGTGTTGCTGTTCACCGACATCGTCATGCCCGACGTCAACGGCGCCAAGCTGGCGGAGGAAGCGCGCCGGCGCCGTCCGGGGCTGAAGGTGCTGTTCACCACCGGCTACACGCGCAACGCGGTCGTCCACAACGGCGTGGTCGATCAGGGTGTGGAATTGATCGGCAAGCCCTTTGGCATCGAGGAGCTTGCCGCCAAGGTGCGCCAGGTGATCGACGCGCCGGTGTAGACTCCTCAGGCGTCTTCCGTCGCTGGCGCGTCCTGGCCGGTACGGCCCAGTTCCTCCGCGAACCACCGGCAGGTCTGCTCCAGCCCATCCTCGATCGGCACGACGGGCGCCCAGCCGAGACGGTCGCGCGCGCGCGAGATGTCCGGCCGGCGGCGGCGGGGATCGTCCTGCGGCAGGGGGCGATAGACGACGCGATTCCCCCTGCCGGTCATCGCGATCACCCGTTCGGCCAGTTCCCGGACGGTCAATTCCGTCGGATTGCCCAGGTTCACGGGTTCGCTGCCGTCGATGTCGGATTCCATCAGGCGGATCAGCGCCTCCACCATGTCGGAGACGTAGCAGAAGCTGCGCGTCTGGCTGCCGTCGCCGTAAAGTGTGATGTCCTGGCCCGACAGCGCCTGACAGATCAGATTCGACACGACGCGGCCATCGTCGCACTGCATTTGCGGGCCATAGGTGTTGAAGATGCGTGCGACGCGCACCTCGGCACGGTTCATCCGGACATAGTCGAACGCCAGCGCTTCGGCGGCGCGTTTGCCCTCGTCATAGCAGGCGCGCGGCCCGGTGCAGCTCACCCAGCCGCGATAATCCTCCACCTGCGGGTGGATCTCGGGATCACCATAGACTTCGCTGGTCGAGGTCAGCAGGAAGCGTGCGCCTGCACGCTCGGCGAGGCGAAGGAGGTGGTTGGTGCCGACGACGTTGGTCAGCATCGTATGTTCGGGATCGGCCTGATATTGTGGCGGCGACGCTGCGCAGGCCAGATTGTAGACGCGGGTGATCCGGTGCGTCTCGCGCGTCACCGCTTCGGGTAGCGGCGAGACGATGTCGCCTTCGACGAAGGTGAAGCCGGGTCGTCCTTCGAGCAGCCGCAGGTTGGATGGACGCGCGGTCTGGAGGTTGTCCAGGCACATCACGGCATTTCCCTCCCGCAGCAGCCGATCGCACAGGTGCGAGCCGATGAAGCCGGCGCCGCCAGCGACCAGGATAAGGGAAGGTTCGGATCGGGCCATGATCGTCTCTCCTCGGCCGCGCGTCATGCGGCGGTCGTCATCGTCAGGGGGTTGGCGGAGGTCTTCGCCTCGTTGAAATAGGTTTCGAGCTGCCCCGCCCGGATTGCGGCGGTGTGTTCTGCCAGCACACGGGTCTGTGCCTGGCGGCCGATCGTGCCGGCATCGGTTCGCGCCAGCGCCGCGATGACATCGGCGGTGCCGGTCGCCAGGATGATCTCACTGCCGGGTGCGAAGATCGCGTCGAGGCCTTCCCAAATGTCGGACACGATCGGCGTCGCGCAGGCGGCCGCCTCGAACAGCCGCACCGATGGTGACCAGCCGGCCGCGATCATGTCGGCGCGGGTGACGTTGAGCGTAAAGCGCGAGGCGGAATAGAAAGCGGCATGCTCCGCAGGCGGCAGATGCTCGATCCGTTCGACATTGGGGGGCCAGGCGATGCCGGCGGGATATTGCGGCCCCGCCACGACGAAGCGCCGGTCGGGCAGCGCGCGTGCGGGCGCGATCAGCAGCCGTTCCAGCGCCGGTTGGCGATCGGGGCTGTAGGTGCCGAGATAGGACAGATCCCAGCGCGTCTCCCCGCCGAGCGGACGGTAGAGCATCGGATCGACCGAGCAATAGAGCGCGCGGGCCGCCGGCGAGGCGTAGCGGCGTTCGAGCAGATCGAGCGTCGGGCCGCCGGTGAAGGAGAGATACAGGTCGTAGCCGGGGATCACCTCCGGACTGAGATATTCGAAGTCGCCGCGCGCCAGCTTGGCCAGCGTGACCGGTGTGTCGATGTCGTAGAAGGCGGTGGTGCCGCCGGCGGTCTGCTGGACGAAATGCGCGACCGCGACGCCTTCGGGCACGTAGGAGCCGACGATCACCGCATCGGCCTCCGCGATCTCGGGCGTGAAGCGCGCCAGGTCGTCGAGGTCGTCGTAGAAGCACAAGCGGCAGAAATCGGGGTCGGCGAGGTCGCGCTGGTCGCGATACCAGGCGACGTCGCGTTCGAGGAACACGATGTCGTGCCCGCGCGCCGCATAGGCGCTCAGCAATGCGCGGAAGGTGGTCGCGTGGCCGTTCCCCCAGGAGGAGGACAGGCTCAGCCCGAGGACGACGAGCCTCATGCCGCCTTCCGCACCCGTGCGGCATGGGCGCGGAACAGCGCATCGACCTGCGCGCCGCGCAACGCATAGGTGTGTTCGGCCAGCACGCGGGCGAGTGCCGCTTCGCCGATCGAACGCGCGCGTTCCGGAGTGAGCGCGGCCATGTGCTCGGCCACGTCCTGGCCATCGCGCGCGACCAGCACTTCGGTGTCGGGTTTGAGGAACTGCTCGATGCCCTCCCAGGCGTCGGTGATGACGCAGGCGGCGGCGCCCGAGGCCTCGAACACGCGGGTGGCGGGCGAGAAGCCGATATGCGCCATCGAATCGCGCGCGACGTTCAGCACGGCTTTGGGCGTGCAGTTGAAGGCATTGTGCTCGGCGGTGTAGACGTGGCCGCGGTGGCGGACGTTGGCGGGCATCGCCTTCGTCTCCCAGCCGTTGCCGCCGATCAGGAAGGACCGGTCGCCGAGTGTCGCTGCGGGGTGCAGGAAGAACTCTTCCACGCGAGCCTCGCGGTCGGGCAGGCGGTTGCCCAGGAAGGCGAGGTCGCAGGCGAAGCGATCGTCGGGCGCTACGGGGAAGTGGGTGGTCGGATCGAGCGCGTTGTAGACCGGTTCGCACAAGGTCGCGCCGAAGCCGCGATACGCGTCGATCACCGGTGGCCCGCCGCCATAGGTGAGGACCATGTCGAGATCGGGCAGGGCGCCGAGCACGGGATGCGACGGATCGGCGCGCATCTCGTCGAGCGTCGCGGCCGCGTCCACATCCCAGAAGATCTTGAGTGCGTGGGGTGCGGCGCGTGCGATCGCGCCTTCGAGCAGTTCCTTGTCGAACACGCCGACGCCGTTCGCCTTGACGACGATATCGGCGCGCGCCGCATCCGAGAGCACTTCGTGCATCGCGGCTTCGGTCGCCGGATAGACGACGACGCGCGCCCATTCGGGCGGGTCGATGTCGCGGTGAAGCTGGCGGTCGAAGGCGTCGGGTTCGTAGAAGGTTATGTCGTAGCCGCGCCCCGCCAGATCGCGGAGGATGCCGCGGTAGTAGGTGGCGGCGCCGTTCCAATAGGAGGACAGCAGGCTCGAGCCGTAGAAGGCGATCTTCATGCGGCATCCTTTCTTTTGGGCGCGGTCAGCGATGCGGCGATCGCGAGCAGTTCGGCGGCGCGGTGGGCGCAGGTGTGCCGGGCGCGGATCGTCTCCAAGCCGGCGGCGGACAGCGATGCGCGCAGCGTTGTATCTTCTCTAACATCGCGCATATGAGCCATCATCGCGGCGCCGTCGGCGGCGAGTAGATAGTCCCGATTCGGCCGGAATAACTGCTCGGAATCGTCCCATGGCGCCGACACCAGCGGGATGCCGCAGGCAAGTGCCTCGAACATGCGGATCGTCGGGATGCCGGGGAGGATCGTCGCATAATAACGGCGCGGCACATGGACGGTGGCGAGGTGGCGGGCGAAGATGGCGGGGGCGGTGGCGTTGGGTGCCCAGCCGCGATAGCGGGCATTGTGGGCGGCGAGCATCGCCTTGGCTTCATCCGGGTAGCGCACGCCGTAGATGTCGAGCGGCAGGCCGACCGCCTGCGCGGGGGCGAAGAGGAAACGTTCGAGTTCAGCGGTGCGCTCCCCGTCGCCCCAATTGCCGATCCAGACGAGGCCCTCGCGCGTCCCCTCCACGTGCGGCGGGTGGAACAGCCGGGTGTCGGCGGCCTCGTGCCAGGTCCACACGCGGTCGCGCCAGCCCCAGCCGCGGTAGACTTCGGACAGGGTCTCGCCGAACGCGAGCACGCCGTCATAGGCCGACAGGTCATAAGCCTGCATCGCGGCGGGCTCGCTGACCGCGCGGTGGTGGGTATCGTGGAACAACAGCTGGAACCGCCCGCCGCGCGCGCGCAGGCGACCCACTTCGGCGACCAGCGCGGGGTCGTTCCATTCGTGGACGATGACCAGATCGGCGCCGTCGACCAGCGCCTCGGCCGCGGGCACGCCATCATAGGTGACCGGCGCCAGTTCGGGATAGGCTTGGCGGAAGGGCGCGAGACCCGCCTCGCCGCGATCGGCGAGCAGGTTCGTCAGGCTCCAATTGCCCGCCGGTTCGCACGCCCGCACGTCATGCCCCAGTGCGATCAGTTCGCGCAGCACGCCGCGAAGGAAATGCGCATTGCCGTGATTCCAGCACGACAGCAGAGAATGAGTGAAATAGACGATTTTCACGTCGCCGTCCCTCGGGTGACGACCGGCGTCATGCCGCCACCTTGCGCGACGATCCCGGCGCGGCGTCCCCGGCCAGGCAGCCATAGATCGACGCCATCGCTCCGGCCATCGCCGCCGGGGTGTAACGCTGCGCCCGGATGCGCGCCGCCTCGCCCAGGTTCGCGCGGAGTTCTTGATCGCCGACAACCCGCTCGATCGCGGCGGCATAGGCGGAATCGTCCTGCTCC
Organism: Sphingomonas sp.; assembly: GCF_036387595.1. Taxonomy (GTDB): domain Bacteria; phylum Pseudomonadota; class Alphaproteobacteria; order Sphingomonadales; family Sphingomonadaceae; genus Sphingomonas. The sequence goes on along the minus strand of NZ_DASVTL010000078.1, from coordinate 2,499 downwards.
TCGACGATCAGTGCCGCACCGGTCCACAACTCGCGGAACGTGTCGATCCCCGACAGGACCAGCGGGCATCCGGCCTGCGCCGCCTCCAGCACCGCCAGCCCGAACGGTTCGAAGCGCGTCGCCGAGACGAAGACGGGGCGCCCGGACAGTTCGCGGGCCATCGCACCGGCGCTCAGATGGCCGAGATGATGCAGATGCGGGAGCGGCAGGCGCTCGCCATGCGGCCCTTCCTCGCGTCCCGCCGCGCGCAGCGGCACGCTCAGCCGTGCCGCGGCGCGATCGAGCAGCGCCATTGCCTTGACCTCGTCCCACAGACGCCCCGCGGTGAAGGCATGCGCGACCGGTGCCGCATCGACCGCGATCGGGGGTAGCGTCAACGGCACGCGGCCGTTGTGGACGACGAGCGGCACCACCGTCAGCGCGTGATAGCGTGCGACCGTTTCGGCATAGCTTTCGCTGGGCGCGACCACGGCGTCAGCCGCGACAAGGCCGTCGCGGACCAGCGCATCCTGCCACGCATAGGCGGGGTCGGGGCGGGTGCCGCGGGCGGCCTCCCACCAGGTGCCGACACAACCGTGGACGACCGCGACGACGGGCATGGCAAAGCGCGCGCGCGCGCCGAGCGAAGGCATGTTGAGCTGGACGAGATCGACCGCCTCGCGCGCCGCCAGCGCCGCCACGTGCTCGCCCGCGGCAAGCACCGGTGCCGCATCCGCGCACAGCCAGTCGAGCGGAAGGCCGGTTTCGATCAGCTTCAGACCGGGGATGCGAAGCGCGTCGCGCCGCTGCGCGGGCGTGGGTGCGGGGCCGAGCAGCGCTAGCACGGTGTCGATGCCGAGCGGCTGGAGGGCGGCGGCGAGATCGGTGGCATATTGCCAGACCCCGCCGATCGCATCGGCGGTCATCAGCAGCCGCATCACGCGACCGCCCCGGCGCGCGCGGTTGCGGGGATCGGCAGATTGCGCCGCCGCTCGCCCGCCAGCCAGCGTGCGAGTTCGGCCACGCCGTGGCGCCAATCGACCTTGGGCGCGAGGCCGAGTGCGGCTTCGGCGGCGCGGGTGTCGGCGACGAAATAGCGCTGGTCGCCCGCGCGCCAGTCCGCATAGGTCACGTCGACCTCCCGCCCCGTCAGTTCGCCGATATGGCCGAGCAACTGGCGCAGGCTGACCGCATTGGCGGGGCCGCCGCCGAGGTTGAACGCCCGGCCCCGAACCGCGTCGATCCGCTGCCATGCCCGGACATAGGCATCGACCGCGTTCGACACGTCGAGGATGTCGCGGACCTGGTGGCCGTCGCCGTAGAGCGTGATCGGCTTGCCTTCGAGCGCACGGATCAGGAAATGCGCGACCCAGCCCTGATCCTCGGTGCCCATCTGGCGATGGCCGTAGATGCAGCTCATCCGCAGCACCGCGGCCGGCACGCCGAAGCTGCGCGCGTAATCGAGGACATATTGGTCGGCGGCGCCCTTCGAACAGCCATAAGGGGTGTGGAAATCGAGCGGGCGCGCCTCGCCGATGCCGTGCGCGCGGACGTTCGCGTCGGCGGGGACATAAGCGTCGCCTTCGAGATCGAAGGACAGATCGGCCAGGTCGCCATAGACCTTGTTGGTCGAGGCGAAGATCAGCGGGGTGCCGTCGCCGCGGCGGCGCAGCGCCTCCAGCAGGTGCAGCGTGCCGGCGATGTTGATCGCGAAATCGGCCACCGGATCGACCATGCTGGTCGTCACCGCGACCTGCGCGGCGAGGTGGAACACCGCCTTGGCGTCCGCAGCGGCGGCGGCGAGCGTGGGTTCGTCGCGGATATCGGCGTGGACGAAGTCGATGCGCGCGCCGTGGTTCGCCTGGAGCCAGGCGAGATTGCGCTCGGTGCCGGGGCGGGAGAGCGCGTCGTAGACGCGGACGTCGTGGCCTTCGCCGGCGAGGCGGTCGGCGAGGTTGGAACCGATGAAGCCGGCGCCGCCGGTGATGAGGATGGGCTTGGTCATCTTTTCCTCCCCAAGCTATGCTTGGGGAGGACTGTGCGTGGCCCCCTCACGCCACCAGCCCCCGCGCTTCCAGTTCGGCGCGCATCTGTTCGACCTTGTCGGTCGCGGTCTGTTCGCCGACCCATTCCGCAAGCGCCGCCAGCCCTTCGCCGAAATCCTGCGCGGCGCGGAAATCGAGGGTGGCGGCGGCGAGCGTCGTGTCGCAGAAACAGTGGCGGATGTCACCGATCCGCGCCTTGCCGACGATGATCGGGGCGAGATCGTTCTTGCCCATCGCACGCGCCAATTCGGTCGCGACCTCGGTCACCGAGCGATCATGCCCGGAGCCGATGTTGAAGGTGCCGCCCACCGCCTGGGGAAGCGTCAGCGCGTCCGCAAACGCGCGCGCGACGTCGCTGACATGCACGAAATCGCGGCGCTGCTCGCCATCCTCGAAGATCATCGGCTGCTGGCCGTTGAGCAGCCGCGACGCGAAGATCGCGAGCACGCCGGTATAGGGGTTCGAGAGCGCCTGA
>NZ_DASVTL010000077.1:0-17904 GCF_036387595.1 Sphingomonas sp. | reverse complement strand
CAGGCCGATCGGCATGTCCTTCTTGGGGTTCTTGGCTTCCTGCCCCGCGGTCGAGACCGCCTCGAACCCGATATAGGCGAAGAACACGATCGATGCCGCGCGCAGGATGCCGTCCCAGCCGAACTTGCCTTCCTCGCCGGTCGGCGCCGGGATGAAGGGATCCCAATTGGCCTTAAGCGTATCGATATGCGCGATGACATAACCGCCGCAGATCAGGATGAAGGCGATGATGACGGTCAGCTTGATCGCGACGATGACATTGTTGACCTTGGCGCTTTCGGACACGCCGACGACGAGCAGCGCGGTCATCGCCATGCAGATGAGGAAGGCGGGCAGGTTGAAGAGATAGGTGATCGGGGCACCGTTCACGATCACCGGCACCATGTCGTTGCCGACGGTCTGCATGATCGTATGCCCGGTCGGCCCGGTCAGCACGACGGGGATGACGAGGCCGAAATCGCGCAGCAGGCTGACCACATAGCCGGCCCAGCCGACCGCGACGACCGAGGCGGCAAGCCCGTATTCGAGCAGCAGCAGCGCGCCCATGATCCACGCCGCGAACTCGCCGATCGTTGTGTAGCTATAGGTATAGGCCGATCCCGACACCGGCAGCGTCGAGGACAGTTCGGCGTAGCACAGCCCGGCCAGCGCGCAGACGACGCCGGCGATCAGAAACGAGATGAGCACGGCCGGACCGGCATGGAGCGATGCCGCGCTGCCGGTCCGCACGAAGATCCCTGCGCCGATGATGCAGCCGATGCCCAGGAACACCAGGTTCCAGGCGCCCAGTGTCCGTTTGAGTTCGCTGTTCTGGGTTTCGCGCTGCACCTGCTCGACACTTTTGCGAAGCAGCATGCGCGAAATGAGCCCGGGTGCGGGTCGTGTCGCCATTCGATCTCCCTCGGCCGCGTCCCCCGCGGCCTTCATTTGCTTGGAAAGGCTTGAGCCTAGTCCCAAAAGCGGGAGGTGCAATCCCCTAAGCGGTCCGCGCGCCCTCAGCGCGCCAGCATCGGCCCGAGCGGTTGGCCGGCGAACAGGTGGACGTGGAGGTGCGGCACTTCCTGACCGGCGTGGAGGCCGGTGTTCGCCAGCAGTCGGTAACCGGCCGCGACCAGTCCGTTGTCGCGTGCGACTTTACCCACCGCGCGGACGAAGCCGGCGATCTCCGCTTCGCTGGCACGCGCCGAAAAGTCGTCCCAGGAGACATAGGCGCCGCGCGGGATCACCAGGATGTGGGTCGGTGCCACCGGCGCGATGTCGTGAAAGGCGATGGCGTAATTGTCTTCATACACCCGGTTGGACGGGATCTCGTCGCGCAGGATGCGTGCGAAGATGTTCTGCGGGTCGTAGGGCAGGGTAGCGTCGATGGGCATCTAGGTGTTTCCGTCATCCAGGGCTGCGCGAATGCGTGGCCGTAAGGCATTGATGAAGGTATTGGTACGGCTACGCAGCCAAACGAACGCCTCGGCTCGCGCTTTTTGCGTCGTCGAAGTCGGGCAGCGGCAGGTTGTCGGATATGTCCGGGAAATCAGGACCGAAAGCTATCCGGGCACTTGAACCCAGTTCGTGCTTAAGCGTAGTTATGACCACCTCGCGGCGCCCTTCCGGATTGCGCCACAGCTTGCATTCGACCAGCACCGGCAAGCCGCTGGCGGTGATGAGCAGGTTGTCGATCGGTCCGGCACGGGTGTTCAGTTCGGTGCAGATCGGCACCGGGTGATTGAACAGCGGATCAATCTCGGCGATCGGCAGGCAGGCGGGATGGGCATGCACCAGCGCCTGGATCGTGGCTTCGCTGACCTGATCCGCTCCTGCCGTCAACGCGAGCGGTGTCAGCGGGATCATGTCTTTTCCGCAGGACATAATCAGCACGGGGGTGGCGTGCTGGCGGCTCATCGGCTCGCCTTCTCGTCGTGTCCAGATACGCCCTCGCGGCGCTTCAATTCGGTGCGCACATCGTCAAGGCCCAGTCCCGCGTCGGCGAGCAGAACCAGAAGGTGAAAGACGAGATCGGCCGCTTCGGGCACGATCTTGGCGGGATCGTCGCCCATTGCCGCGATGACGGTCTCGATCGCTTCCTCGCCCAGTTTCTGCGCGATCCGTCCGCGGCCGCGGGCGAACAGGCTAGCGGCATAGGAGGTCGCAGGATCGGCGCTGCGGCGGGCGCGGATCGTGGCTTCGAGGGTGTCGAGCGGGTCCATGCGTGGTGGCGTGCTGGAGGCGGGCGCCCCAGTCAATCCTCCGCCGTCAATGGTTTCGGTTCAATGCCGGCGCACCGCGATGCCTGCCGCTGCGAGGGCGGCATGGGCGTCGGCGATGCTTGCCTGGCCGAAGTGGAAGATCGACGCGGCGAGCACCGCGCTCGCGTGGCCGTCGCGGATGCCTGCGACCAGATCGGCCACCCCGCCGACGCCGCCGCTGGCGACGACGGGCACCTGCGTCCGGTCCGCGATCGCGCGGGTCAGTGTCAGATCGTAGCCGTCGCGGGTGCCGTCGCGGTCCATCGACGTCACCAGCAATTCGCCCGCGCCGAGGTCCGCCAGTCTCAGCGCATGCGCGACCGCGTCGATGCCGGTCGCGCGGCGACCGCCGTGGGTGAAGACTTCCCAATGATCGCCCACCCGGCGTGCGTCGATGCTGGCGACGCAGCATTGGCTGCCGAAGCGCTCGGCGATGTCGGCGACGACTTCCGGTCGCGCGACGGCGGCGGAATTGACCGCGACCTTGTCCGCCCCCGCCAGCAGCAGAGCACGCGCGTCCTCGGCGCTGCGCACCCCGCCGCCGACGGTCAGCGGCATGAAGCATACGGCGGCGGTGCGCCGCACGACGTCGAGGATCGTCTCGCGTCCCTCGTGGCTGGCGCCGATGTCGAGGAAGCACAATTCGTCGGCGCCCGCGGCGTCATAGGCGCGCGCCTGTTCGACGGGATCGCCGGCGTCGATCAGGTCGACGAAGTTGACGCCCTTGACGACGCGGCCGTTGGCAACGTCGAGGCAGGGGATGACGCGCGCACGGACGGTCATCTTGGTTCACGCGAAGACGTGAAGCCTGTCCTGAGCGAAGGCGAAGGGGCGGGGAGAGAAGAAGGTTTTTGTTCACGCGGAGGCGCGGAGGCGCGGAGAAGAAGAGAAGAGATGCTGCCTGCGGCGCTTGCTTCCTCCGAGCGCGCTAGCGCTCCTTCACCAGCGCTTGTGAGAGACAGGGCGTCGTTCACCCCGAGCAAGACAGCTCCGCGTCTCCGCGCCTCCGCGTGAACCAATCTGCTACTCGTCGCGCCCCTTCGCCTTCGCTCAGGACAGGCTTCGCGCCGTCGCGTGAACATCATCACGCCGCAGCCGCCACGTTCAAAGCCGCGGCGAGGTCGAGGCGCCCGTCGTACAGCGCGCGACCGGTGATGACGCCCTCAACCCCATCGCGCGCGTGCAGCGCGAGGACGTGGATTTCGGCGATGCCCTTCACGCCGCCGCTGGCGATGACCGGAATGTCCACCGCGCGCGCAAGGTCGACCGTCGCTTCGACGTTGCAGCCCTTCAGCATGCCGTCGCGGCCGACGTCGGTGAACAGCAGTGCCGCCACCCTCGCATCCTCGAATCGTCGCGCCATATCGACCACGGATATGTCGGATACGTCCGCCCAGCCGCGGGTCGCGACCATGCCGTCCTTGGCATCGACCGCCACGACGATGCCGCCGGGATGCTCGGCGGCCATGTCGCGGACGAATTGCGGATTTTCCAGCGCAGCGGTGCCGATGACGACGCGCGCGACGCCCGCATCGAACCAGCCCGCGACGCCTTCGGGCGTGCGGATGCCGCCGCCGAGCTGGACGTGTCCCGGAAAGGCCGTGACGATGGCGCGCACCGCGTCGCCATTCACCGACCGGCCGGCGAAGGCGCCATCGAGATCGACGACGTGGAGGTGCGCGGCGCCCTGTTCGGCAAAGAGCATCGCCTGATGGGTCGGATCGTCGCCATAGACGGTCGCGCGGTCCATGTCGCCCTCGGCCAGGCGGACGACCTGGCCGTTCTTAAGGTCGATGGCGGGGAAGACGATGAGGGTCATCGTTCCTCCCCGGCGCGGGGAGGGGGACCGTCGGCGCAGCCGATGGTGGAGGGGGGCCGCCACAAAGGGGATCGCCGGTGGAAGGCCCCCTCCACCATGCTTCGCATGGTCCCCCTCCCCGTGCCGGGGAGGATCACGGCCGCCATGTGAGGAACCTTTCCAGCATCGCCAGGCCGTAGCGCTGGCTCTTTTCGGGGTGGAACTGGACGCCAATCATGTTGTCGCGTCCGATGGCGGCGGTCACTGGTCCGGCGTGGTCGGTGGTCGCGATCACGTCCTGCCCCTCGAACGCGTAGCTGTGCAGGAAATAGGCCTCGCCCGTCTCGATCAGCGGATGGGGCAGGGCGGGGCGCACGTCGTTCCAGCCCATGTGCGGCACCTTGGCCTCCATAGTCGCGGGCGCGATTCGGCGCACCCGGCCCGACACCCAGCCGAGGCCGGCATGAACGCCCATCTCCTCCCCCGCATCCGCCATCAGCTGCATGCCGACGCAGATGCCGAGGAAGGGCGCGCCGTCGCCGCGTACCCGTCGCTCCATCGCCTCGACCATGCCCGGCACCGCCCGCAGCGCGCCCGCGCAGGCGCCGAACGCGCCGACCCCCGGCAGGACGATGCGATCCGCGCGCGCCACCGCGTCGGGGTCCGCGGTCACCGCCAGATCGGTGCAGCCGGCAGTGCGAAGGGCGTTCTCCACCGAATGCAGATTGCCCGCGCCATAGTCGATCAGCGCCAGCGTCAAAGGACGCCCTTGGTCGAGGGGATCGCATCCGCCTTGCGCGGGTCGATCTCGACCGCGGCCCTGAGCGCGCGCGCCAGACCCTTGAACGCGCTTTCGACGATATGGTGGTTGTTCTGCCCATAGAGCGTCTCGACGTGAAGCGTGCATCCGCTGGTCTGCGCGAAGCTGTGGAACCAGTGTTCGATCAGTTCGGTATCGAGATCGCCCAGCCGCGAGACGGTGAAGACGGTCTTCCAAACAAGCCAAGGCCTGCCGGACAGGTCCAGGGCGACGCGCGTGAGCGTCTCGTCCATCGGCGAGAGCGCGTCGCCGTAGCGCCGGATACCGCGCTTGTCGCCGAGCGCTTTGGCCACCGCCTCGCCGATCGCCAGCGCCGAATCCTCGGTCGTGTGATGGCCGTCGATGTGGAGGTCGCCCGCGACCTCGATATCGAGGTCGATCAGCGAGTGGCGCGAGAGCTGTTCGAGCATGTGGTCGAGAAAGCCGATCCCCGTCTTGCACCGGTAGGTGCCGGTGCCGTCAAGATTGACGGTGACGTCGATCCGCGTCTCGGCGGTCGCGCGGGTGATCGTGGCGGTGCGCATCGCGGGGTTCATAGCAGTATTTCCATAGCGTTCTGCCCTTCGCGCGCAATCTTGAAGGTTGACCGGCCCTCAAACCGCGCTAGTCCATAAGGATGAGCGACGGCATGCCCGACAGCCTGATCCCGTATGACGAGATCGTCCAGGAAGCGCTGCGCGCGGTCGTCGGCCGCGTGCTCGGTTCGATTGCCGAGGGCGGCGGGCTACCCGGCGAGCATCATTTCTACATCACCTTCAAGACCCAGGTGCCCGGCGTCGACATCCCGCAGCGGCTGATCGAGCGCTTTCCCGACGAGATGACGATCGTCATCCAGAATCGCTATTGGGATTTGACGGTGGATGCGCAGCGATTCTCGGTGGGCCTGAGCTTCAACCAGGTGCCCTCGAAGCTGGTCATTCCCTATTCGGCAATCACCGGCTTCCACGATCCGGCGGTGAATTTCGAACTACGCTTCCAGGCGACCGAAGATGCGGTGGCCGCCGAACCGCACGACGCCGCGGAAAACGACGGTGCCGCGGCAGCACCCGTCGAGGACGGGTCGAACGTCGTGGCGGTGGATTTCAAGCGGAAGAAGTAGCTCGTCGCCGGCTGATAGCGTCCGTCAGTGCGGCCGTTGCTCGGGCGGCCGGTCCCTTGGGTCCGGGGTGCGCAACGCCAGGCCATCCGTCTGTGGCAGTGCCGTACCGTGCCACAGACGGTTGATGTCAGCGATGTCGAGGGATGTGGCTTCGCGCTGCAGATGCTCCTGCAGCGCTGGCCAATCGTGGACATGCCAGCTTTCGGGCGCCTCCTCGATCACGATCTCGCGGGATGATCCGGACGTCGCCAGCACGATGTCCCGTGGACGGATGAGCCTGTTCTCCGCGATATCGAAGAACAGCCGGACCTGCGGTCGCGAGGCGCGGCGTCCGTTGGAGAGCACGATCGCCAGATGACCGCTGCGCATCCGCACCAGCATGCCGGGCGGGAAGATTGCGATGCTCTGGAAGAAAGCGAAGAGGACGACGGGATCGAACTGCCCCTTCCAGCCGTGCATCGCCGCCAACGCCTCCGCCGGCGACCAGGCGCCCTTGTAGGAACGATCGGACGTCAGCGCGTCATAGACATCGCAGATCGCGCCCATCCGGGCGGCCAGGCTGATCTGTTCGCCTTCAAGGCGATCGGGGTAGCCGGTGCCGTCGATCTTCTCGTGATGATGCAGGCATACGTCGATCGCGACCTGCGGCATGTTGAGCGCGCGCAGCAGCATCTCGCCACCCCGATCGGGATGGGTGCGGACGATGGCGAATTCGTCGTCGTCCAGCGCGCCCGGCTTGTTCAGGATGACGTCGGGAATCATCATCTTGCCGATATCGTGGACCAGTCCGGCCAGGCCGAGGTCGTGCATCATGTCGACCGCAAGGCCGAGTTCACGTGCGAGATTGACCATCAGCGCGCACACGGCGACCGAATGCATATAGGTGTATTCGTCCTTGGACTTCAGCCTGACCATGCCGAGAAGCGTATGCGGATGCGCCAGCACCGATCCGGTAATATCGTCGACGACCGCGCGCACCGCCTCCGACTGAACTGTCCCGCCAAGCCGGGCAGCGTCGAAGAATCCCTGGATCGTTTCCTTCGACCGGGCGATCACCGCGGCAGCCTCCGCACGTTCGGTGGCAAAGTTCCTCGTCTTGGCGGATATCGTCTTGGGCGCAGTCTCCGTTGAAATATCCCCCAGGCCGCGATCCAGGTCGATAACGACCATCTCGACCCCCGCTTCGCGAAGCGCTGCGATTTGCGACTCTTCGGTGATCGCGAAGCGCGAGCGCCAGAACGGGTTTTTCAGCCATGATGCTTCGACGGCATGCAGAAACATGCCGATGCGCAACTTCGTGGTGGTGACTCGCCGGAGCATCATGTCCGGGTAGCCAGATTCCGTATATTTCCAGTTAAATAGGGGATATCACGATCGGCCTGACTGCCGCTTGCTCGATCAAGGATTTCCCGTGACCCGCACCGAAATCGACTCGCTCGGCCCGATAGAAGTCTCAGCGGAGGCATATTGGGGTGCGCAGACCGAACGCTCGATCGCCAACTTCCCTTTTGCACCGAGCGAGCGGATGCCGATCGGCATTGTCCACGCGCTTGCGCTGGTGAAGCAGGCGGCAGCGCGTGTGAACCGTGCGCACGGGCTGGACGCGGACAAGGCCGATGCCATCGAGGCGGCGGCGGCGGAGATCGTCGCCGGCAAGCTGGACGACCAGTTTCCGCTCGTCATCTGGCAGACGGGCAGCGGCACGCAGAGCAACATGAACGTCAACGAGGTCATCGCCGGCCGCGCCAACGAGATGCTGACCGGCACGCGCGGCGGCAAGTCGCCGGTCCACCCCAATGACGACGTCAACCGGGGCCAATCGTCGAACGACAGCTTCCCGAGCGCGCTCCACATCGCCGCGGCGCTGGCCTGTACCCGCGACCTGATCCCCGCGATCTACGGGATGGAGATGGCACTGTCGGGCAAGGCACGCGCCTGGGCCGACATCGTCAAGATCGGCCGCACCCATCTGCAGGATGCGACGCCGTTGACGTTGGGGCAGGAATTTTCCGGCTATGCGCACCAGCTCGAACGCTGCCGCCAGCGGATCGAGCCTGCCGTGCGGCATGGCATGTTCCTGCTCGCGCAGGGCGGCACCGCGGTCGGCACCGGTCTGAACGCGCCACCGGGGTTCGGCGATGCGTTCGCGATCGAGATCGCGCGGATCACCGGGCTGGATTTCGTCAGCGCGCCCAACAAGTTCGAGGCGCTGGCGTCCAACGACCCGATCATCCACCTGTCGGGGACGCTCAACACGCTGGCGGTCGCGCTCAGCAAGATCGCCAACGATATCCGGTTGCTCGCCTCTGGTCCGCGCTCGGGACTGGCCGAACTGGACCTGCCCGCCAACGAGCCGGGCAGTTCGATCATGCCGGGCAAGGTCAACCCGACCCAGTGCGAGATGATGACGATGGTCGCCGCGCAGGTGATCGGCAACCACATGGCAATCACCGTCGGCGGCTTGCAGGGGCATCTGGAGCTGAACGTGTTCAAGCCGATGATCGGCGCGGCGGTGCTGCGCTCGATCGACCTGTTGAGCGTGGCGATGGACAGTTTTACGCGGCGTTGCATCGACGGCATGCAGCCCAATCGCGCGCGCATCGCCGAACTGGTCGATCGCTCGCTGATGCTGGTCACCGCGCTGGCGCCCGAGATCGGCTATGATGCCGCCGCGAAGATCGCCAAGCACGCGCATGCCGAGGGGCTGACGCTGCGCGAAGCCGGGCTGGACCTTGGTCTGGTCGATGCCGAAACCTTCGATCGCGTTGTCCGGCCGCAGGATATGCTGGGCCCATAGTCTTCCATCCGCGCAGCACGGATCGAAGCGGTTCCCCAGGGCCAAGGTGTTTCGACTTCGCTCAACACGAACGGGGTTGGGCGGGGAACCCGATGGCGCCCGCCGCGGTTGTGCGGCCAAGGAGATCATCGTGGGTGCGACGACGATAGGAGCGCTGGTGGGCGGCGCGATCGATTCGATGAGCGGCGACGACGGCAATGCCGACGGTGCGATCATCGGTGCGATCACCGCCAACGTGCTGAAGGTGGTAGTGCCCATAGCGGTGACCTACGCCATCGGCTGGGCGGTGCTGCGCGGACTCGGCGAGATCAAGGACCAGGTTTTCGGAGAAGAATCATGATCGGACGTATTCTTGGCGCGCTCGTCGGGCGGGAGATCGACCGCCGCGACGGATCGGGCGGCGTGAAGGGCATGGCGATCGGCGCGATCGCGGCTGGCGCGCTGCGGCGCATGGGTCCACTCGGCCTGGTGCTTGGCGGCGGCTATGTCGCCAAGAAGGCCTATGACCGGCGGCGTGCCGAGCAGCGGCTGCGGGGCGCAGCGCGACCTTAAACGAGGCGAACGCGAGGGCGCGCTTGACGCCCGCCCTCAGGACACGCCAAAGGCGCGCATGTCCGGCAGCACCCCCAGCGACCCGCACGGCTTTCGCCGCCGCGGTGTCCTGTTCGTCCTTTCCTCGCCTTCGGGTGCGGGCAAGTCCACGATCGCGCGCAAGTTGCTCGCCGATGAGCCGGAACTGGCGATGTCGGTTTCGGCGACCACGCGTCCGCCACGCGCCAACGAGGTGGACGGCAAGGATTATCATTTCGTCGATCTCGAGGAGTTCCGGCGGATGGTCGCCGAGGACGAGTTCCTGGAATGGGCGCACGTCTTCGGTCAGCGTTACGGGACGCCGCGCGGACAGGTCGAGGAGATGCTCGACGCGGGCAAGGACGTGCTGTTCGACATCGACTGGCAGGGCGCACAGCAATTGTTCCAGATTGCGGGCGGCGATGTCGTCCGCGTCTTCATCTTTCCGCCGTCGATGACAGAGTTGCGCGCGCGTCTGGAACGCCGCGGCACGGATGCTCAGGATGTGATCGACGCGCGCATGGACCGTGCGACGAACGAGGTCAGCCACTGGGACGGCTATGATTACGTGCTGGTCAACGACGATGTCGAGCGCTGCTTTGCGGGCGTCAAGACGATCCTGGCGGCGGAGCGATTGAAGCGATCACGCCAGACCGGGCTGATCGGGTTCATCCGGCGGCTGACGCGTTAGGGTAGCTATAGCGCGGTCAGAAAGCGAACCGCGGCATCGAATTCGCGTCGACGCTCGGCCAGCAAGGCGGCAGCTGCCGCATCCTCGCCCCAGCGTTCCGCCTGCCATGACTCATCGACATGCGCCGCCTTCCACGTCGCATCGCTGGTGAAGGCGCCTTCGACCAGGCCCAGCGCCAGCACGATCGACCCCGTGAGCGTCGTGATCGGCGACAGCGCGGCGAGCGCGAATACGTCGCGCGCCGCCACTGCCGCGCCGACCCGCGCCAATGTGTCCGCTGGCTGCGCGCGGTGGATGATGCCGGCCGCAACGACGAAGCGCACGTCGTAGCGCTCCTGCGCCCAGGCCAGCGGCGGATCCCACGCCGCCGCCTGCCGTGCGACGAGCTCGGCCGGTGCCTCGGCACGATAGCAGAGAAGGTCGTTTTCGGCATATCGCGCCAGTGTCTCGGCAAAGGCGGCGGGATCGGCGGCGACCCGCTCGATCGCGGCATTGGCCAGGCCGGTCATCGGCATCGCACGCGGGTCAATCGAATCCGTCACGGCGCGCCATTCGTCGGCCACCATCTGCGCCAGTGCATCGGTGGGCAGCACCAGCGGCAGCCGTCCCGGCGTCCGCACCGGGCGTCCGTCGAGCACGATCCCGCGCTCGGGCGTGACCGCAACCTCATGCCAGAAGCGTTTCATTCGGGCGGCGTCCGCCAGCGGTGCGCGAGCGCGGGCGGCACGATCGCGATCATCGCCATCGCCGACAGCACGATGGCGATGCCGAGCACCTTGGGTGCGAGTGTCTCCGCGCGCGAAATCAGCATCAGCCCGAAGATCGCGCCCGCGAACCCGGCAAACCGTGCGGCCAGAATGGTGAACCATCGCCGCCGCGCGCGCGCATCCTCCGGCGTCATGCGAGCAGCCCCGGCAGCATCGCGACCTCGCTCGCGACCACGTCCGCGCCGCCGGCGATGAGGTCCGCGACGTCGTGATAGCCCCAGGCGACCCCGACCGCGCGCACGCCTGCCGCTTTGGCCATCGCCATGTCGAAGCTGGTGTCGCCGATCATCACCGTCTCGCTTGCCCGCGCATCGGCCATCGCGGCGAGCAGCATCGCCGGATCGGGTTTGGAGGGATGCCGGTCCGCGGTCTGAAGCGTGGTGAAATGCTCGGCGATCCCGTGCTGCGCCAGGATGTGCGCCAGTCCGCGATCGGACTTGCCGGTCGCCACGCCGAGCAGCCAGCCGCGTTCGAGCAGCGTCGCCAGCACCTCCAGGATGCCGTCGAACAGCGGTTCGTCGTCGAGACTGCCGTTCGCACGCCGCCGCTGGAACGCCAGCCGGTAATCCGCCGCGAGTTGTCGGTGCAACCCCGCTTCTGCCGTCGGCAGCAGGACCGCGATCGCCTCGACCAGGCTCAGTCCGACGATTCCGCGGATCGCCGCGCGCGCAGGGACCGTCATCCCGGCGCCGGCAAAGGCATCCTCCATCGCCATGCAGATGTTGGCCTGGCTGTCGACGAGCGTGCCGTCGCAGTCGAACACCGCCAGCCGGGTCATGCCCGCGCGGCCATCGCATCGGCCAACCCAATTTCGCCGGCACGCCGCAATCCTTCGATCACGCCGTCGCGGTCGGCGGGGGACTTGTTCTGGCTCAGCTTGATGGTGCTGCGCGTCGCGGTCGGCACGATCTCGAAACCCCGGATCGCGCCGAGCATGCGCGCGAATATCGCCGGATCGGTTTTGGCGCTGGTCCAGGGGTTTTCCGGAATGACGCGCTGTTCGTGGACCTGCGCCAGCATGTCGAGTTGTTCGACCAGGGCCGCTTGCGCAACGGCCTCGGCGCGGCCGTCGATTTCGGCAGCGACGTAATTCCAGGTGGGCACCTGATCGCCGGGCCCGGCATACCAGTTCGGGCTGATATATCCCTGGTCGCCCGCCACGCTGACCAGCACGTCGGCGCCGTCGAGATGGGGTGCGATGCGGTTGGCTCGCGCGACATGGAACCGCAGGGCACTGCCGTGGCGGGTCACCGGCGCGTGGACGACCATGGGGCCGTCGGCGGTCGCGGCGAATATGTGTGCAAAGCCGATCGCCGTGGCGAATCCAAGCACCTGCTCGGGCGATGGCGCGGGCGCAGGGCGAAAGGCCGGGTTGGGATGCACTTAGTCGCGCGTCCCCCGGCCGCGCCGCTCGCCCTTGCGCTCCCGGCGTACCGATTTGGCATGCGCCTTGGCGCGGGTCTTGATCTGCTCGCGGGTAGGCGGGGTCTTTTCGTCCAGGGTCAGCGCGTCGCCGGCCGCCTGCTCGAAGCCCAGTTGCTTCAGGCTTTCCGCGAAGTGGGTCGGGAGGTCCGCGGTGACGTCGATCGTGCCGCCGTCGGGATGGTCCACCTTGATGCGCCGCGCATGGAGGTGCATCTTGCGACTGATCCCGCCGGTCAGGAACGCCGCGGCGCCGCCATATTTGCCGTCGCCCACGATCGGATGGCCTATCGCCGCCATGTGGACGCGCAATTGGTGGGTGCGGCCGGTGAACGGCTGGAGTTCGACCCAGGCGGTGCGGTTGCCCGCACGCTCGATGACACGGTAGCGGGTGCGCGCGGCCTGCCCGTTCTCCTCGTCGACGTGCATCTTTTCGCCGCCGGTGCCGGGCTGCTTGGCGATCGGCAGTTCGATCATGCCGTCGTCGATCGAGGGCACGTCGACGATCAGCGCCCAATAGACCTTGCGCGCGTTACGGCCAGAGAAGGCCTTGGCGAAAAAGGCGGCCGAGCGCGACGTGCGCGCCACCAGCAGGGCGCCGCTGGTGTCCTTGTCGAGGCGGTGGACGAGCTTGGGGCGGCCTTCATTATCGTATTGCAGCGCGTCGAGCAGGCCGTCGACATGCTCGTGGGTCTTGGTTCCCCCTTGAGTCGCGAGACCCGGCGGCTTGTTGAGGACGAAGGCCTGGAAGTCCTGGTGGATGACCATGTCGCGCACGAAGGCGGTCTGATCGTCGCTGAGCGGTGGCCGTTCGCGCTTGGGCTTGGCGGGGGCGTCCGGCGTGTCCTTGATCGCCTCCGCAGGCGGCACGCGCAGCGTCTGGCCGGCGACCAGCCGGTCGCCCGGCGTGGCGCGGGCGCCGTCGATGCGCAGCTGCCCGGTGCGCGCCCATTTGGCGACGGTGGTGAAGCTCGTCTCCGGCAGGTGCCGTTTGAACCAGCGATCGAGGCGGATGCCTTCGTCGTCATAGCCGACGTTGAACTGGCGGACGCTATCGCTCATGCCGCTACCCTTGCCAGCCCGAGCCCTGCGTAGAGCGCCGCGATCGAGCCGATCACCGATGCGAGCACATAGGCCAGCGCATGGCCGAGGTCGCCGCGCTCGATCATCGTCACGGTATCCAGCGAGAAGGCCGAAAAGGTGGTGAAGCCGCCGAGCACGCCGACGCCGAGCAGCAGCCGCCACGCCTCGTTCCCACCGCCGCGGGCGAGCGTACCGGCGAGCGCGCCCATCAGCAGGCCGCCGGCGATATTGATGCCCAGCGTTCCCCAGGGGAAGCCGGGGCCGGCCACGGCGAGGAGGGCGCGCCCGGCGAGATGCCGCGCGCCTGCACCCACCGCACCGCCGAGCATCACGAGAAGAAGCGAAGGCATGACGCGGCCCTACGGTGCGCAAGGCCCGGCGGCAAGTTCAGCCGCCGTCGACGATCAGATCGACGTCGCTGCCGCCGCCGGTGCGGGGCTGAGCATAGACGACATAGGTGGCGGGTCCGCGCTGGCCCGCCACGCGCGTGTCGCCGGTGCGTTCTACCGAATAGCCGTTGGCGCGCGCGCGGGCGGCATACCAGGCCAGGGTTCGCGCGGGAGGGGCGGAGGCTGCGAAGCTGACGATGCGCAGGGCACAGCCGCCGCGATCGTTGCCCGCGGCTTCGGCGACCGCGGCGTCGGGATAGAGTGGGAAGGCGGCGGGCAGCCTGGTCGCCCACATCGCCGAATAGCCGATCGTCGCGGCACATCCCGCAGTGCCGGGCACCTGCGCGGCCAGCGCGCCCAGCGTCAGCGCGCCGCCGATCGGGTTGCCGCCAGTGCCCGAATCGAGCGGCACGGCGAGCGGATCGGGGCGCGGCGGCGGCCGCACCGCATTGCCGTTGGACGATTGCGCGAGCGCGGGATCGACCATGATCTGATCGTGGAGCGCCGCGGTCAGCGCCGGGTCGCCGGTGTTCACGTCGATCAGCGCGGCGTCGAGCGCGGCCAGATTGTCCTGCTCGGGCGGCGCCTGTCCGCAGGCGGCGGCGGCCAGCGGCAGGAGGAAGGCGAGGCGACGCATGGCAGGCTCCGGGGATATACCCGCCCGACCTGCACGCCGAGCGGTTAAGGCCGGGTTTCGCGGTGGTCTTGCACCCTGCGGCGCTGCGCCCATGTAGACGATCATGCTGAACCTCCTCTCCATCCTGATCGGTGCCGTCGCCCTGGTGCTCGGTATCGTGCCGTTCCTGCCCTTTCTGGCCTGGGGCTATTGGTTCGTCATTCCGATCGCGGTGGTCGGTGCCGCGATCGGGGCGCTGTCTTCGCGCAACGGCGGGCGCAATCTCAACCTGGTGCTCATCGTGATCTTCGGCGTGCGACTGGCGCTGGGCGGCGGGTTGATCTGATCGCGGTGAGCAGGGAAACCCCAAGCCCGGCGGATCGCGCCAAGGCCGAGCGGCTGGCGGCGGCGTTGCGGGCGAACCTCAAGCGCCGCAAGCAGCCGCGGCCCGATCAGGCGCCTTTGCCGGACGCAGATTAGCCGCCGATCGGTGCGCATTTGGCCTCCAGCCACATGCGCTCCTCTTCAGCGAGTTCGGACGTAAGGACCGCCAGGACACGCGCGTGATACGCGTCGAGCCAGGCCCGTTCGGCCGGGGTGAGCAGCGCTGAGTCGATCAGCGTGCGTTCGATCGGGCAGAAGGTCAGCGTCTCGAACCCCAGCATGTCGCGGTCGGCGCCAGCGATCTCGCGCGGCTCGACCAGCACCAGATTTTCGATGCGGATGCCGTATTCGCCCGCCTTGTAATAGCCGGGTTCGTTGGAGAGCATCATCGTCGCGCGCAGCGGCTCCATCGCCGCGCCGCCGGGGTAATTGGGTGCCGCGATGCGTTGCGGGCCTTCGTGCACCGACAGATAGGCGCCGATGCCGTGGCCGGTGCCGTGGGCGTAATCCAGGCCCGCCTCCCACAGGGGGCGCCGGGCGAAGGCGTCGATCTGCCCGCCCAGCGTGCCATCGGGGAAGACCGCGGTGGCGATCGCGATATGGCCTTTCAGCACGCGGGTGAAGCGGTCGCGCATTTCCGCGCTCGGCGGCCCCACGGGCACGACGCGGGTGACGTCGGTGGTGCCGTCGGCATATTGCCCACCCGAATCGACCAGGTACAGATGGCCGGGCAGGATCGGCGCGTCCGACTCCTCGGTCACGTGATAATGCGGCAGCGCGCCGTTGGTCCCGGTGGCCGAGATCGTGTCGAAGGAGGTGTCGCGAAGGACGCCCGTCGCCTGCCGAAATTCGAGGAGTTTGGCGGCGGCGGATAGTTCGGTCTGCCCGCCCCTGGGCGCTTCCGCCTCGATCCAGCGCAGGAAGCGCGCCAGTGCCGCGCCATCGCGGACGCTCGCGGCGCGGTGGCCGGCGATCTCCGTGGGGTTCTTCAGCGCCTTGGCAAGCACGACGGGATCGCGCTCGGCGAGGATCGTCGCGCCGCCGGCCTCCAGCGCCTGGACGATCGCGGCGACGCTGCGTTCGGGGTCGGCGGCGACGCGCTTGCCCGCATATTGCCCGAGCGCCAGGGCGAATTCGGCGCGGTCGCGGACGCGGACGGCATTGCCCAGATGCTGGCGCACCGCGTCGTCCACCTTGTCCGGCGCGACGAACAGGTCGGTCGATCCGTCCGCATCGACGATGGCATAGGAAAGCGCCACCGGCGTGTGCGCGACGTCGCGCCCGCGCAGGTTGAGCGCCCAGGCGATCGAATCCAGCGCGGTCAGCACCACCGCGTCTGCATGCCGCTCGGTCAGCCAATCACCGATGGCGGCGCGCTTGGCGGCGGAGGATTGCCCGGCAACGGCGTCGTCATAGGGATCGAGCCGCGCGTCGGAGGGGGCGGGGCGGTCGTCCCATATCGCGTCGATGGGATTGGTTTCCACCGCGACCAGGGTTGCGCCGCGCGGCGCCAGCGCGGCACCGGCCTCCTCCACCCAGGCGCGGGTGTGGAGCCAGGGGTCGTAGCCGATACGCGCGCCGTTCGCGGCGTGCTCGCCCAGCCAGGCGGCGACATCGGTCTGCGGCACGGGCGCATATTCCCAGTCGGCGGCGGAAACCTGTTCGCGGACCTGGATCGTGTAGCGGCCGTCGGTGAAGATCGCGGCGCGATTGGCCAGCACTACCGCGCTGCCCGCCGACCCGCCGAAGCCGGTCAGCCAGCCCAGCCGCTGCGCATAGCCGCCGACATATTCGCTCATATGCTCGTCGGTCAGCGGCACGACGAAGCCGTCGAGACCCGCGGCGGCGAGGTGATCGCGCAGTTCGGCGAGGCGGGCGGAGGGTGCGGGCATGGGATCGGTTCTTTTCAAACTTCACTAAGGTCGCGCATATCGCACATGATGCGGCGGGTGAAGAGAGGTGGCTCGGCAAATCTGCACAGGCTGGTAAGTGGAGTTTCTGCCTGAAGGCGGCCAGCATGGCTGCCGAACAGGAGATCAGATGACGAAGCGAACACGCCGGAACCACAGCCCGGCCTTCAAGGCGAAGGTGGCCTTGGCGGCCGTGAAGGGCGAGAAGACGCTGGCCGAGCTGGCGCAGCAGTTTGACGTTCACCCGAACCAGATCACGACGTGGCGCGGGCAGTTGCTGGAAGGGGCAGCAGGCGTTTTCGGGTCAGAGGGCCATATCGAGCCGGCGATCGACGTGAAGACGCTGCACGCCAAGATCGGCGAGTTGACGCTAGTGAACGATTTTTTGTCCGGGGCGCTCGGCAAGGCGGGACTGTTGCCGAGCGCAAGGCGATGATCGACCGTTCGCACGCGTTGCCGGTGACACGGCAAGCGCGCGAGCTGGGGATCAGCCGGGGCAGCCTCTATTATCTGCCCAGGGCGACCTCGCCGGCCGATCTCGCGATCATGCGGCGGATCGACGCGCTGCACATGGATTTCCCGTTCGCGGGCAGCCGGATGCTGCGCGACCTGCTTGCCGCCGAAGGCATCAAGGTCGGCCGGCTGCACGTCTCCACGTTGATGAAGAAGATGGCGATCGAGGCGATCTACCGGCGGCCGAACACCTCCAAGCCGGCGCCGGGGCACAAGATCTATCCGTATCTGCTGCGCAAGCTTGCGGTGAAGCGGCCCAACCAGGTGTGGGCGACCGACATCACCTACATCCCGATGGCACGCGGCTTCGTCTATCTGATCGCCATCGTCGACTGGTTCAGCCGGCGGGTGCTCAGCTGGCGGCTGTCGATCACGCTGGAGACCGATTTCTGCATCGAGGCCTTGGAGGAAGCGCTGACGCGCTTCGGGGCACCGGAGATCTTCAATACCGATCAGGGCAGCCAATTTACCAGCATGGCGTTCACCGCCGTCCTGCACCGCGAGAAGATCGCGATCAGCATGGACGGTCGCGGCGCCTGGCGCGACAACGTGTTCGTCGAGCGCCTGTGGCGCTCCGTCAAATACGAGGAGGTTTACCTGCGGGCCTATGGCTCGGTCAGCGAGGCCCGCGCCTCGATCGGACGCTATCTGACGTTCTACAATGGCCGACGCCCGCACTCGTCGCTTGACCGCAGGACACCCGATCACGTCTACTTCAACCGGCCGCTTCTCGCAGCGGCATGAAACCGGCGGACGCTCCACTTAGCAATCGCGCCGAGCTGTGCAGATGAACCGAGCCACCTCT
>NZ_DASVTL010000076.1:0-3964 GCF_036387595.1 Sphingomonas sp. | reverse complement strand
GGCCTCGACGCGACCAACGACTTCTCCTCGCCCGACGGCCTGTGGTTCGGGTTGCCGAGCAACGCGTCGGGCACCGTCACCCCGGTGATGTGGATCGAAACCGATGACGGCGCCTATACCGACGTCACCAACTGCATGCTGCTCGCGTGCATTCCGGGCAGTGTCGGCGACGGCGGCACCCGCGTGGTAAACAACACCCTCACCACCGCCGCCAACGTCACCACCACCAGCACGGTGACGACCCGCATCGGCAAGGCACCCGGCGCCACGCTGCGTCGCTTCCTGGTCGGTCCCAAGGAATGCGAGATCACGGGCATCCATTCGACCCCGGACGGCCGCTCGTTGTTCGTCAACGTCCAGCATCCGGGCGAGAATGGCGGCCCGACCAACATCACCAGCAGTTGGCCGGCGAATCAGGGCGGCGCAGTGGCCGCGCCTTCCCGTCCGCGTTCGTCGACGATCGTGATCACCAAGAACGACGGGGGCGTCGTGGGCCTATAGCCGCGTGCAGGCGAGGACCTGCCACCGCACCGTCTGACGGACGGTGCGGACGCGCCAATCGACGCCCGTAGCGTCGAGAAAGCGGTGGTGGATGCCCTCTGCGGGCTGGACGAAGTCGTAGAAGGTGATGCGATGGTGGGCGAGTACCAACGTCCGGCCCGGGCGAAGGAGTTCAGCCGATTGACGGGCAAGCGGCTGCATCGCGCGGATCGGATCGAGATAGTAGAGCAGTTCGGCGATGACGATCGCGTCGTAGTCGTCCCGCGGTGGCATCGCCGGTACGGCCAGCCGGCTCGCACACGCTCGTGGTGCGTACCGGTCGATCGCGTGGGCGACCAATGCGGTTCCTTCGGCCGTCGCTTCGGTCGCATCCAGGCGCAACGCCCGCGCGGCGAGCGAGCGGCTGTTTGAGCCGTTACCGGCACCCATTTCCAAGACGCGCCCGATCGGCCCCGGACCCAAACCGTGGAGGATCGCAGCACGCTTCAGCGCCTCGTCCGGATCGGTCCAGGTGTGCCACGGATCGTTATCGCCAGCGAACTTGGCTGCAAAACCGTCAAGGTCAATGGGCCTCATGACCCCACCTGAAAATCTTCGGTCGGCCGTACGAACGCTGCGAGATGTCGCGCAGTGATGGTCATCCCCGTTGGAGAGTCAGTGATCAGGCCGGACTGCGTGCGGTACGAGCAGACCACGCGGCGTTTCATCGCACGGGTGCGGATATCGAGCGGAATACGCACGCGGCCTGCTCTGGACTTCATTGCCGGCCAAACGCGGTAGCCAAGATACACTCCCGGGCACCGGTGGAACGCCGACGCCACTGCCCGGTGATCCGCATGAGCATCGTCGTTCACGGGACCGACCAGCAGGTCCGGCTTTGGCATGCGCAACAACTCCCTGCGCAGGCGGCGACGGGTTATCGGAGCGTCCAGCGTGCCGTCCGGCAGGTCGAGAAAGCGGATGCACGATGGCGAAATATCCAGCGATCGCATCGCGCGTCGCGTCTCGCGGCGTCGCTCGGCGACCAGTCGCGACGGCGGCCATGTCCGGCTGCCCGGGTGCGACGCGGCACCGTCCGACACCACGATGACCCATAGCCGCGTGCGACGCCTCCGCAGCAGGTCCATCAATCCCCATGCCCCAATCGCCTCGTCATCTGCGTGCGGCGCAACGATCAGGGCACGGCGGATCGACATCGGCAGGCACCTCATAGCGCCGCTGCGAGCACGCCATCCAGCACAGCCTTGCCGGCTAATAGCCGCTGCGCGTCCGGCCCGGGCTGGCGCAGATAGGTGTCGAGGTCGCGCATCGTCGCAGACAGCGGATGATCGTCGAACATTGCCTGCAACCGACCGCCGCCGACGCGAGCGACAACGCAGCCTCGCCCGCTGAATAGACCGCATTGCGCGAGGCGGCGACCCGGGCGACGGTACCGGGGACGTCGGTGTTCGACCAGCCGAGCGCCGCCCCACGAACCGCATCCGCCGCCGCCTGGGCGTGGCGATGAAGATCGGCCAGACGCACGCGTTGCAACGGATCGTCGCCGCGCTTGGCCCCGACCAGATGGTCGCGGACCAGATCGGCAAGCGCAGCGATGCCGCCAGCCTGCACCGCCGCGAAGCGTATGGCGCCGCCACCGAAGTGAGGCTCACGCACATAGTCCCCGGGCGCGCCGATCATCGCCCCCTCCGCGATCGGCTGGTCCGCCCACCGCGCCATGTGGGTTTCCGATCGCTTCATCCCGGTGACGCGCCACCAGGAGCGGTCCAGCGTCGGCCGCACCAGATCGAGGTCCAGGAGGATTAGCTGCCGGCGCCCCTCCACGTCGACCGAGATCAGGGCGTCGGTGACCAGGCCCGCCCCCGACGCGAAGGCCTTGCCGCCCGAAAGCAACCCGGCGGCCAGCAGCGTCGGATCATCCAGCTGGTCGGCATTCCACACGCCGAACAGACGCCCGCCGCGTGCGGCCTCTGCGGCGCACTCAGCCTGTGCGGGCGAGCCGTAGCGGTGCACGATCTGCAGCGCGTCGACATGGCCTTCCAGCAACCTGCCCATTGGCAGGTCACGCCGGCCGACGTCGTAGAGAAGCTGCAACAGCACCAGCAGCGCCGCGGGCGATTGCGGGTCGCCGAAGCTCGCGATCGCCGCCAACGGGCGCAACACCTCGGCACGGGTCAGTGGCGCCCTCATGCGGCACCTTCCAGCATGTCGGCGTCGAACGCGGTCAACACGATCTCGGCATGCGGCAAGGATATCTGACGCATGCCGCCCGGGGGTGCGCCGACGATGCACGCCGCAAAGGCATCGGCATTGCGCGCCTGTCCCGCGATGCGTTCGACATCGCTCCGGCTCAGGCCCAGCAGCTCGGCGAGCAGCCGGAACTCGCCCGCCGCGAAACTCGCGCGTGCTCGTGCGTGCAGGTGATAGCGCCACGCTTCGTCATCCGGGTGCGACACCGGCGCGGCAACACGCGCAGCGTCGTGATCCGCAAGCATGGCCGCGAACCCGCCCTCCACACGTCCCTGCCGCCGCCCCGACGTCCGCACGACCACCCGCGCGTCGCGCCGCAGCCTATACCCCTCACGCCACGCCCGATCCGCGAAATCGGCATCCTCTCCACGCGAAAGCGGGAGAAATCCGTCGAGGCTGCGATAGGCGTTTGCGCGAACCGCAAGGCTGGTCGCGCTGGTCCAGTGATGGGTCGCGTCGTCCTCCCATGCCACCGGATCGATGCGACGGCGGTAACGATGGAGCCGGTCGTAATAGGCGGCCAGTCGCTCGTGCAGCGATCCGGCGGCGGCGCTCGCAATGACGATCTTGCCCGCGACCAGATCGGCTCCCTCGAGCGCGGCGCAATTCGCTGCCACCCAGTCCACCGCCGGCTCGCTGTCGGCGTCGGTGCTGAGTATCACGGCCGGCGACAACGACAGGGCAAGCGCGCCGGCAGCCGCCCGCGCCCGTCCGACGTTGGGCGGCGCGACACCCGCACTGCACCCGATCTCGATCCTGTAGGGCAATGTCGGCGCGATCCCCCGGACGATCGCGTGACTGTCATCGGTGCAGCTGTCGAAATACAGGGCCACGCCGAAGGAGGGAGCCTCGCACTGACGGGACAGCGCGCGGAGTAGCAGGGGAAGATGAGCGGCTTCGTTTCGAACGGGTACGGCGATCGCGCACGCTGGCGCCTTGGTCAGTCTCGTCAATCGCAACCCGATCGATTCCAGTCGTGGCTCACCGACGTCTCCAGCTCATGATCTATGTTAACGATCGGCTGAAGCGTTTGGTTTTTCGGGCCTGTGCAACCATGGGTTGAAGCCGCAAGGGTAGCGGCGGTGTGTCTGAACCAGCCCGGGGCGGAAGCTGACGGTACTGCATCAACGCTGTGGCGGCTGGATGATCCGGAACTCGCCCGTGACGTGCATCATGCTCATCAAGTAGAGCATGCCGTCGAAGTAGCGCTGTT
>NZ_DASVTL010000075.1:0-1944 GCF_036387595.1 Sphingomonas sp. | reverse complement strand
GTGCACGAGGATCACAATGCCTGGATGGCGGAGATGGAACGGGTCTACGGCCTCGCCGAGCTGATCGTCGCCAAACAACGCCACGGCGCGACCGGCAAGGTGCGGATGCGGTTCGATCCGACCTATACGAAGTTCTCTGATCTGGCGGAGTAGGGGATGTCGGCCCTCCTCATCCTGCCGAACTCCCTCGTCCCATGTGTCCCCGCGAAGGCGGGGACCCAGTACTGGGCTCCCGCCTCCGCGGGAGCACAAGCCAGCGACCCGCGCCCCGCATCAGCTCACCGATAAGGCGCGAGGGCGAGGACCAGTTCGGCTTGGCGGTGCGTGCCGGTCTTGTGGAAGATGGACTTCAGCTGGGTACGGATCGTCTCGATCCCTACGCCGCGGCGCTCTGCGAACCAGCGCGCAGTTTAATGCCGCGCTGGAGCGCGAGCGGCGCGACCTGCAGGATGATGTCGACAAGGTGAAGATCTATCCGATCCTGCAATTCGGGATCGGCTACCGCTTCTGACTGTCCGGTGGCGTCTGCGGAGGGCAGGCGCCGGACGATCAGAAGATCGGATCCTCGCCGGGCTGGGTGGGCTGGTGAATCCCGCACTCGACCTTGTCCCAGCCCCGCCAGCGGCCGGCGCGGGGGTCTTCGCCGGGCTGGACCCGCGAGGTGCAGGGCGCGCAACCGATCGAAAGATAGCCTGCCGCCTCAAGCGGGTGGCGCGGCAGTTCGTGCGCGGCGAAATAGGCGTCGAGCCGGCTCTTGGTCCAATCAGCCAGCGGGTTGATCTTGAGCCGGCCTTCGTCGACCTCGAACCGCGGCAGTGCGAGGCGGGTGCCCGACTGGAACCCCTTGCGGCCCGATATCCACGCGTCGAACGGCGCCAGCGCACGGCGTAGCGGCTCGACCTTGCGCAGGTCGCAGCAGCCGTCGGGATCGTAGGACCAGCGCAAGCCCGTCGCATCCTTGGCCGCGAGGCGCCGCGGATCGGGGCGGAATACCCGCAGGTCGGTCAGCCCCAGCCGCTCGGACAGTTCGTCGCGATAGGCGAGCGTCTCGCCGAACATCTTCTGGGTGTTGGTGAAGATCACCGGAACGTCGCGATCGATCGTCGCGACCATGTGCAGCAACACGGCGGACTCGGCGCCGTAGGACGACACCGCAGCGATCCGCCCCGCCAGGTCTCCGGTCAGCAACAGGCGCAGCAACGCCGGTGCCTCTACGCCCGCATAGCGCGCCTCGAAAGCCGCGGCGTCGGCCGCGGTGAACGCCGGCGCGACGTCGATCATGTCGAGCTGGCGCGCGGCTTCACCCATGCCGCAGCTTCCACACCGGCACCACGGCATCGGCGGCGGGCTGATAATGATGCTCGTAGCGGTCAAGGCTGCGCTGGAGCACCGCGGGATCGATCGGTGCTTCTGGCGCGAAACTGTCGAACCCGCAGCGCCGCATCAACGGCACCTGATCGACCAGCACGTCGCCCGCGGCACGCAGTTCGCCGGCATAGCCCGCCTCGCGCAGCACCCGCGCCGCCGAATAGCCGCGGCCGTCGCGGAACGACGGGAAGCTGACCTCGACCAGACCGAGTTGGCCGAGATGCGGCAACAGCGCGCGCGCATCGTCGCCGGCCTCCAGCCGGACCGCGGTGGCGTTGGTCTGACCCTCGAGAAACGCGTCGAGCGTCACCGCGGGTTCGTCATGCACCTCGTCGTCGCGAAAGCGGAGAATATCCCCCTCCCGCTCGCGGGAGGGGCTACGGGAGGGCGTGTCCGAAGCCGCAACGTCGGTGAGAGAGACAGGCCCTCCCCCGACCCCTCCCGCAAGCGGGAGGGGAGAAATGGGATCAGCCATAAATCGCTTCCTTGAAGGTTTCCATGCCGACCCGGCGATAGGTGTCGAGGAAGCGCTCGCCCTCTTCGCGGACGACGAGATATTTGTCGGTGACACGTTCG
>NZ_DASVTL010000074.1:0-191108 GCF_036387595.1 Sphingomonas sp. | reverse complement strand
ATTCCGAACCAAGGGGCAGATTCCCACGCGTTACGCACCCGTGCGCCACTAAGGCCGAAGCCTTCGTTCGACTTGCATGTGTTAGGCATGCCGCCAGCGTTCATTCTGAGCCATGATCAAACTCTCAAGTTTATGTACGACAAGATCGAGGTGGAATTCCCTGATCAAGCCGCTCATCTCAAGGAGCCGCTCTGCACAATATCTATTACGTATGGATACGTGAAGGACATGTAAGAGCGACTTAGCTTTAACCGAGTATCCGACGCCTTGAAGCCGCCAGAACCCGGAGCCGCCGCCCACATGTCCCTTCATCTTGACCAACAATGTCAAAGAGCGCAAAGCACCGACGCTTCGACGCAGCCCCTTTTTGGTGGGCCGGTCTGGCATCGGAGATTTGATGACCGTCAGAAGCGAACCGTTTGGTTCATCGCTGCGGTGACACCCCTCTAGGCGGGGTATCCAACACCGTCAAACACTTTTTGCAGATTTGTGGCACTTTTTGCCGAAAACCTCAGAAAACCGCGCCTTCACGCCTTGTGAAGGGCCTGCGCCTATAGCGCCGGCGATGCTCGACACCGCGCGAATCGCGAATCACGACGAAAAAGTAAGCAGTGATTCGCTCGCCGGGAGGGTTCGCAGCGCGATTCTGTGGCGGTCGGGCAGCCAGATCGTCGCCCAACTGGTGCAATGGGCCGCCACCTTCCTGGTCATCCGTGTCCTCAGCCCCGCCGATTACGGGCTGTTCGCAATGACGCAGGTGGTGCTGACCTTCCTCAACATGCTCAACGGCTATGGTCTCGCCAGCGGACTGGTCCGCGCGCCGGAGGTCAGCGAGCGCCAGGTGCGCCAGCTCTTCGGCATGCTGATCCTGCTCAACGGCGCTTTGGCCGCCGTGCAGTTCTCGCTCGCCCCGTTTGCCGCGCATTACTACGGGCAGCCGCTGGTCGCCGACTTGCTGCGCGTCCAGGCCCTGCTCTATCTGACGACACCCTTCATCGCGCTGCCCTATGCGCTCCTCAGCCGGGCGATGGATTTCCGGCGCCAGGCTAAGGCCAACGTCGCCGCTTCCATCGCTGCTGCCGCCGCGGCGCTCGGCGGCGCGCTGGCCGGCATGGGGGTGTGGACGCTGGTGCTCGCGCCGCTGGTGCTCTTTGCGGTACGCGGCGCAGTGATGACACGGGCGGTCGGCGCGCTGGTCTGGCCGGTGTTCGACTTTCGCGGCGCAGGCACCCTGGCGCGCTACGGCGGGGTCATGGTGGGCGCACAGATGTTCTGGTTTCTGCAGAGCCAGGCCGACGTGTTCATCGCCGGGCGCATGTTCGGCGCACACCAGCTCGGCCTCTATACGACCGCGCTTTTCCTGGCGCAGATCTTCGTGGCCAAGATCGTCCCACCGCTCAACGAGGTCGCCTTCTCCGCCTATTCGCGGCTTCAGCACGATCCGTCCGCACTGGCGGCTGCCTTCCTGAAGGGCATGCGGATCGTGATGACCGCGGCGCTGCCCTTCTATCTCGGTCTCGCGGTGGTCGCCGAGCCGCTGGTGCTCACGATACTCGGCGCCAAATGGGCAGGCGTGGCGCCGATCGTCCGGCTGCTCGCGCTGGCAATGCCGTTCATGACGCTGCAGGTACTGTTGGCGCCAGCCTGCGATGCGCGTGGACGCCCGGGGATCGGGGTCGCGAATGGTGCGACCGGGGCGGCGATCCTGGGGCTGGCCTTCCTGCTCGGGGTACGATGGGGGCCGACCGGACTCGCAAGCGCATGGATTGCGGCCTATCCGCTGTACCTAGGCATCAGCCTCTGGCGGTCGCTGCCGGTGATCGGCGCGCGGTCGAGCGATGTGGCGAAGGCCGTGGCGCCGCCGTTGCTGGGAAGCGTCGCGATGGCGGTTGCCGTCACGCTTCTCGACCGACAGATCGCCTGGCCATCGGCGCCGATCCGCCTGGCGATGCTCGTCGCGACGGGTGCGGCGATATACGGTGCGTGGCTCAGCGTCTTCGCCCGACCGCTGCTGCGCGAGATCGCAAGCGCCGTCCGCGCCAAATCCTAAGCCTGCTGGATATAATCGCGCATCGCTGCGGCATCGGCTTCGATCCGGTCGATTCGGTGCTTCACCAGATCACCGATCGAAACGAACCCGACGATTCGGCCGCCATCGCACACCGGCAGATGGCGGATTCGCCGCTTGGTCATCAGCGACAGCGCGCCGATCACCGGTTCGGCCGAGGTGACGGTCTGCACCGGCGAGGTCATCACCTCCGAAAGCAGCCGATCGAGCGCCGCGGCGCCTTCGCGTGCCAGGCAATAGGTGACATCGCGTTCGGAGAAGATTCCCGCCACCGCGCGTGCCTCGCCCTCTCCGTCCACCACGGGCACCGCGCCGATCCGTCGTTCGGCCAGCAGCGCCACCGCTTCGCGCACCGTGGCCGTCGAGGCGAGCGACACCACTTCGCCGCCCTTGTCCTTCAGGATCGCGCCGATCGTCATCGCTCTTCTCCCCTATCGTGCATATTTGCTTGGCTTGAGAAAAGCACCTTCCGCGGCCAAGGGGAAGCATGGACGAGCATAATCCGCAGCAGACGCCGCCAGATGCGCCGCGGGGCCTGGGCGATCCGGCCTATGCCCGCTTTGCGTGGCGTCGTTTTCGCGAGCTGATGTCATGGATGACGCTGGCGGCGGCGATCTGCGTCCTGCTGACGATCGTGGTGATGACTCGAATTCAGGGGCCGCTTCACATCGTCACCATGCTGGGGATCATCGGCGGCGTCGGTGGATCGGTGATGATGGCCGCCGCGCTGATGGGACTGGTGTTCCTCAGTTCGGGAACCGGCCACGACGAGGACGTCGATCGGCTGGATTGAGTCGGCCGCGTTCGGGAAAGCGACCGGACGCTATTCGCGAATCGCATAGGCGAGCGTGACCCGCCCGTTTGCCGGAACCGTAACCGCCCACGTTCGCACGTCCCCATGGTGACCGAGCCGGGCGCGGGTTGCCATGCGCGCGCCGTCCGCGACGGCGATGCGCGCTTCATAGACGATGGTGCGCGGCAGGGCGTTGGTGACCGTCAGGCGGTAGCGCGCTTCGCGCTTGGTCCGGGTCAGCAGTTCGGCGGTGGTGGTGACCGCCGAGGCTGGACCGATGGTGATCTCGACATCTTCGCCGACCGCCCGGTCCTCCAGGCTGCTCTCGCCGAGCAGCAGCCGTCGCGCGCCCTCTTCGAACACCGCCACGCGTCCCGCGGGCAGCGGCAGACCAAGTCCGCGCGGGGCGACATTGCGGGTGCGCAGGGTCAGGCGCGGTTGGCCGGCATCGTCGCCATCGACCGCACCGACATAGACCGGGTCGAAGGCAATGCCCTCACGCATGAGCATCGCCACCTGCTTCTGCGAGCGTGCGGCGACGGTCACCGCCTCGGGCAGGCGATAGAGTTTCAGGTCGCCCAGATCCTCCTGCCTGGCGACGCGCTTCATGCCGGTCACCACGATGTCCATCTCGGTAGCCGCCGATACGCGAGGCGGCGCAGGAGGCGCAGGAGGCGGTGGCGGCGGCGGTGGCGGACTGCGGCCATAGATGACGTTGGTGGGCCAGCATCGCAGCCGCAGCGTGCCATCCTCCTGCCCCAGGTCTGTCGCCCGGCGCTCTTCGCGCTTCGGCTTGCCCGCGATCACCGAGGTCGCGGCATCGGCGAAGGGGGTGACGTCGCTCGATGCCAGCGTCACCCAGGCGAACAGGTCGGCGAGTCCATCGTCGCGCATCGTCAGGACATAATCCGCCTGCCAGTCGAACCCGCCCGCCAGATACGACAGCGTCACCGTCGCGGTCGTAGCGCGCGCCGATCGCGTGCGGATCGACAGTGTCGGCCGCGCGACCAGGCCGTCCGGCAGGCCGGTCTGGACGATGGTCTCGGGCAACCCCGAACAGCGCAAGGCTTCTATCCCGCCAGCCACTTGCAGCACCGCCGCGCCGCCCGCGCCGGAGCGGATCGTCGCCTGCTCCTCGCGCACCGTGCCAGTGGCGGGATCGGTGCGCCGGATCATCACCCTGCGGCCCAGCGCACGGTCGTACAGAGTGCGCGGCGAGAGGAGATCGGCGTCGAGGTTTCGCTCGGCGACCCCGTCGGGCAAGCCGGTGAGGATCGCGGTCTCTGCGAAGATGTTGCCCGCCACGCCCTCGAACCTGAGCGTCGCCGGGCCGGCGGGGATATTCACCGTCCGGGTTTCGGTGACCAGCGCATAGCCCTGCTGATCTCGGGCCTGCGGATCGACGGCGTCGTCGGGCGAGCGATCCGGGGCACGGTACACCGTGAGCGCGACGCGTTCCGGCATGGCGGAGGTTACGGAGGGTTCCTGCGCCTGCCCCGCGGGTGCGGCGAGCAGGACGAGCGCCAGCAGGCGCACGCCTCAGTACCGCGTGTCGAAGCTGGCGGTCACCACCGCCTCGCCATTGGCGGGCACAGCGACCCGCCACACCGCTTCGGACGACGACCGGCGTTCCGATTTCTGGCTTTCCTCGACGATCCGGGTGTCGGTAAAGCCGTTGTCGAGCCCGCTCTGCACCAGCGATACCGTCACCGGCACGGGCGAGGCGTTGGTCAGGATATAGCGCATCGCGGTACGCCACCGATCGCCGTTGCGGGTGCGCGTCTCGACCGTCGGCCGCACCTTTACGTCGAACGCCACGCCGGTCGCGATTTCCACCGACGATCCCATGGGCGTGTGGCCGATGGCGTTCTCGCCGACGAACTGCGGCCGCCCCTGCGCATCGCGCATATAGACGCGCACCGTCCCCGCGGGCAGCGCGTCGCCCAGCCCGCCTTCGCGCGCGCTGGAAAAGGTCAGCAGGCTCCAGGCGCCCTGCGCGGTGTCGCTGCTGCCCAGCCACGGATTGCGATAGCCATAGCCGCGCGTCGCGGGCACATTATCGACCGAAAGGAAGCTCACCTGCTTCTGCTGGTTCGCGGCGATCGTGGTGCGGCCCGCGATCGGATAGAGATAATGGTCGCCGAGCCGTGCCCGGCCCGCGGTCTGCGTGCCCGGCTGTCTCATCGGCACGCCCTGGCCGCCGCCATCGGCGACCAGCAGCGTCTCGGCATCGACGAACGGCACGCTGCCGCTGTTGTTCAGCGTCACCCAACCCTGCATGTCCAGGGTCGACTTCGCCTCGTCGAACAGCGCGACGTAATCCGCCGACCAGCCCAGACCATTGGCCAGGTAGCTGAGCGTCACCGGGCGGGCGCCCGCAGCCTTGGCGTCGAGCGTCACCGACAGGGTCGGGCGGGCGCGCAACGAGGGCGGCAGCGAGGCGAAGACGACGCGCACCGGCACGCCGTCGTCGCGCAAGACCTCGATCCGCTCGCCGATCTGGAGCACCACGCCGTCGTTCGACGCCAGCACGCGCGCGGTCTCGCGCGTTTCGGCGCCGGTCGCGGGGTTGGTGCGCACCAGGGTGATCGTCTGGCCGACCGCCTTCTCCATCAATGCCTGGGGGGAGAGCAGGTCGTAATCATAATTCTGCTCAACCACCTCGGTGCCTTGCGCATCCAGCCGCACGGTGGCGGGACGGATGGTGTCGGCGACATCGGGAAAGTCCTGCCGCGACACCCCCGCGGGCAGGTTCAGCGTCCGCGTGTCCTGGATCAAGGCGGTGCCGGTGGAGTAGATGGTCACCGCCACCTGCCCCTGCGCGCTGCGGCCGGGGAGCTGCGCTTGCGGTGGTGCGGCTTGCGCTGCGAGCATCGCCGGAAGCGCGGCCATCAGGATCGATGACGCCAGCGCCATCCTCGTCGTCGCCCGCATCCTCGCCCCTCCGCTACGCCTTGTGGCGCCACGCTAACCCCGGCGCATGACGCGGGCAAGTCATACGAAAAAGGCCGGCACCGCGGGGAGCGGGCCGGCCTGTTCGTCGATCTGTTGGCCGATCACTCCGCAGCGGGCGGCGCCTCCACGACGGCGCGCATGCGGCGGCGGCGCGGCTTGTCTTCGGCCGGACTCTCGTCCGCGCTTGCCGTGGTCGCGGCAGGCGCGATGCCGAGCGACGGCGGCAACAGCGCGGCGTCAAAGGCGGCAGGTTCGTCGTCGACCGGCCGCTCGCGCCGGGGCCGACCGCGGCGCCGCGGCGCCTCGGGCTCTGCACCGGCATCCGTGCTCACCGACGCGCCGATCGGCGCGGGCAGCGCTTCGACCAGGGTGTCGGTCTGCGGGCCGACGGCGACGTCGGGCACGGCCTCCTCGCGATCACGGCGCGGACCGCGCGGAGCACGGCGCGGTTCGGCATCGCGCGAAGCCCCATCCCGCGGTGCCTCTTCCCGCTGGCCGCGTTGGCCTTCGTAGCGAGGCTGCGCCTCGCGCTGGCCACGCTCGCCACCGCCCTCACGCGCGTCATCGGGCTGGCGGTTGCCGTCGCGCTGCACACGGCCGTCGCGGCGCGGACGATCCGGGTTCTGGCTGCCGTTGTGGCCGGCGTTCTGAGCATGGGTTTGCGGCGCCTGCCCGTTCTGACGATCGCCACGCTGGCTGTCGCGCTGCCCCTCACCGCGTTGCCCGTCGCGCTGGTTCCCGTCGCGTTCGCCGCCCCGATTGCCGTCACGGTCCCCACCACGGTCCTCACCGAACGCCTGTTCGCCCGCACGGATCGGCTCGCCCTCGTCGCCGAACTCATCGTCCTGGCTGTCGAAGCCGGTATCGAAGCTGCCGGTGAAGGCCTGCGCTTCATAACCGTCGTTCTGCTGGCGGCGCTGCTGGTTCTGTTCCTCGAAACGGTTGCGCGTCTCGCTCAGCACGCGGAAATAGTGATCGGCGAATTGCAGATAATATTCGGTGTTCACCCGATCGCCCTGGCGCTGCGCGTCGGAGGCCAGGTTCTTGTACTTTTCATACAATTGGTTGGCGTTGCCCCGCGCGCGGCTGTCGATCCGGTTGCCGTTGTCGCGCTGGCCCTGGTTGGTGCGAGGCCCGTTACCGTTGCCACCGCCGCCATTGTTGTTGCCGCCCCGTCCGCGACGGCGGCCGGCCTGCCGATTGTTGATCAAGCTGTTCGTCCTAATCGTAAGGTTTTGGGTCCGAAATCTGAGATCGGTCTCTCTGCCGTTTCCGCGGTGCAAACTGCGTCGCTCGCGGCATGCGGCAGCAGCGGCGTCACGACGAAGGATGCGGATCGGCGCGCGCTAGCCCAACAGATGGCTATTAACAGCCGGCTATCGATGTCGCGTGCCCCCGAACGCCCCATAGCGGCCCGTGAGAGCGTCCTACAAGTAAAATATGCGCAATTTGGTTTACGTGCGTTCAAGTCGCGACCAGCGCACGGGGGCGCCCGCCGAGATCGCGACGCGGCGTGACCGCGAAGCCCTGCGTGCCGAGCAGCGCCGTGACTGCTTCGGCCTGAGTCGATCCGATCTCGAGGATCGCGGCACCGCCGGGTGCCAGCTGGGCGCGAAGGAGCGGCGCGATCGCGCGATAGTCGTCGAGTCCGTCCACGCCCGCGAACAACGCGCAGGGAGGCTCGTAGCGCGCCACCTCCTCGGGCAGAGACTCATCGAGCGCGATATAGGGCGGGTTGCACAGGATCAGATCGTGCAGCCCCCCGACACCCCCCCAGCCGCCGCGCACGATCCGCGCGCGGTTCTTCATCCCCAGCCGCTCGGCGTTCCCGCGCGCAATTTCGATCGCCGCCCCCGCCATGTCCACGCCGACGCCGGTCGCCTCGGGCCATTGGTCGAGCGCGGCGAGCAACAGCGCACCCGATCCCGTGCCTAGATCGAGGATCGTCGCGGGCGCGCCCACCCCGAAATGTGCGATTGCCGCCTCGATCAGCGTCTCGCTATCGGCGCGGGGCACCAGCACGCCGGGGCCGACGGCAAGGTCGATCGTCCAGAAGCCGCGGTTGCCGGTGATGTAGGCGACCGGCTCATGCGCAACGCGGCGCTCCACCAGCGCGGCAAAGGCGGGTGGCGTTTCGCGGTGGACGTCGAGAAGCAGCACGGATCGCTCGATCCCGAGCGCATGCGCCATCAGCAGTTCGGCATCGAGCCGCGCGGTGGCGGAAAAGGCTAAACGCGCGGCAGCTTCGGCGAGCGCGTGACGAGCAGTCATCAATTCCTCCCCGCGGAGCGGGGAGCATCGAACGTTAGCCATCCAGCGACGCCAGCCGATCCGCCTCGTCCTGCGCGATCAGCGCGCCGACCAGTTCGTCCATCTCGCCCGCCATGATCTCGGGCAGGCGGTGCAGAGTCAGGTTGATCCGGTGGTCGGTGACGCGGCCTTGCGGGAAATTATACGTGCGGATGCGCTCCGAACGGTCGCCCGATCCGACCATCGACTTGCGCGCGCCCGCCCGTTCGGCGTGAAGGCGGTCGCGCTCCAGTTCGTAAAGCCGCGTGCGCAGCACCCTGAGCGCCTTGGCCCTGTACTTGTGCTGCGACTTCTCGTCCTGCTGGATCACCGTCAGCCCGGTCGGGATGTGGACGATGCGCACCGCCGAATCGGTGGTGTTGACCGATTGGCCGCCGGGGCCGGACGATCGGTAGATGTCGATGCGCAGGTCGCGCGCCTCGTCGATCTTGACGTCGACCTCCTCCGCCTCCGGCAGCACCGCGACGGTCGCGGCGGAGGTGTGGATGCGCCCGCCCGCCTCGGTCGCGGGGACGCGCTGCACGCGGTGGACGCCGCTTTCGAACTTCAGCCGCGCGAACACGCCCTGGCCGGTGACGCTGGCAACGAC
Organism: Sphingomonas sp.; assembly: GCF_036387595.1. Classification (GTDB taxonomy): domain Bacteria; phylum Pseudomonadota; class Alphaproteobacteria; order Sphingomonadales; family Sphingomonadaceae; genus Sphingomonas. The sequence continues at coordinate 182,393 of NZ_DASVTL010000074.1, read as the reverse complement.
TTCCTTGAAGCCGCCCGCATCGGACGACGAGCCCGAGATCATCTCGACCCGCCAGCCGCGGCTTTCGGCATAGCGCTGGTACATGCGGAACAGATCGCCCGCGAACAGCGCCGCCTCGTCGCCTCCGGTGCCCGCGCGGATTTCGAGCATCGCCGCGCGCTCGTCGGCGGCATCGCGCGGCAGCAGCGCCAGCGCCAGGCTGCGGTCGGCGGCATCGAGCGCGGCCTTGTTCTCGTGCAGCTCCTCGGCGGCCATCTGGCGCAGTTCGTCGTCGGCATCCTCGGCCATGAAGGCGAGACTCTTCGCCTCGGCTCGCAACCGCCGCACCGCCCCGGCCGCCTGGGCGACGGGTTCGAGTTCGGCATATTCCTTCGATACCGCGACGAAACGCTCGGACGGCAGTTCGCCAGTCGCCATCAGGGCTTGCAGCTCGTCACGGCGCGCTTCGATCTGCGCGATGCGTTCGGGGGAGATGGTTGTCATGAATTTCTCCCCGGCACGGGGAGGATTTTGAGGCGGATCATGCTGGCATGCCCCGCACAAGGAATTCAAATCCAAGCGCCGAACGCACCATGTCACTCAAGCGATACATGCCCTCTTCGTCAGTACCGAAGTAGCGCAGATTGCAGTCCGCGCCGCTCGCGCCCGGCGAACGAACGAAAAGAACGCCCACTGCGCCCGATTTACGAGCGACTTCGATCCGACGCTTGGGCGCTCCTCGAAACCCCATGTCGGCCGTCACGCCGCCCCGGCGCAGATCGGAAAGCAGCTTGGTGGCAGGCTGTAGCGCGTCGGCATCGTCTGGAATAACTGCCAAATAACCTGCGGCAGCAACCGGCTCCGCCACCAGCATCGCCAGCCGCTCGACCCCGGCCGCCCAGCCCACGCCCGGCGTCTCCGGCCCACCCAGCGATCCGATCAGCCCATCGTAGCGCCCGCCAGCCAGCACCGTTCCCTGCGCCCCCAGCCGGTCGGTGACAAATTCGAACGCGGTGTGCCGGTAGTAATCGAGACCCCGCACCAGCCGCGCGTTGCGCTCCCAAGCCACTCCGGCGGCGTCCAGCCCCGCGGTCACCGCGTCGAAGAAGGCGCGCGCCTCTGGCGTCAGATACGCGTCGATGTCCGGCGCCGCGTCCGCCACCGGCCGGTCGCGCGGGTCTTTCGAATCGAGGATGCGCATCGGATTCTTGTCGAGCCGCACCAGGCTCTCCTCCGACAAGTCTCCGCGATGCGCCGCGAAATGCGCCACCAGCCCGGCGCGCCACGCGTCGCGCGTCTCCGCATCGCCCAGCGTGTTCAGCTGGAGCGTCACCCCCTCGATGCCGAGTTCGCGCAACAACTGGTCCGCCATCACCAGCAGTTCGACGTCCGCCGCCGGTTCCGCCGCGCCGATCACCTCGGCGTCAATCTGGTGGAATTGCCGGAAGCGCCCCTTTTGTGGCCTCTCGTAGCGGAACACCGGGCCGCTGGTCGTCAGTTTCAGCGGCGCATATTGCTGCCACCCCTCGGTCAGATAGGCGCGCGCGATGCCTGCGGTGAATTCGGGGCGCAGCGTCAGCGAATCGCCGCCGCGGTCGGGGAAGGTGTACATCTCCTTCGACACCACGTCGGTCGTCTCGCCGATCGAGCGCGCGAACACTTCCGTCGCCTCGAACACCGGCACGTCGACGCGCTCGAAGCAATAGAGCGCACGCACGCGCTCGAACGTGGCGAGCACATGCGCGTGGCGTCGCTGGTCCTCGCGAAAGATGTCCTGCGTCCCTCGGACGCGCTGGGGTGTCTGTATTCGGGCCATGTCGGCCGGGCATCTAGTGGAGCGGGCGCGCGAGCGCTAGGCTCGGGCATGCGTGAAGAACCATCGACCCTGGCCGGCATGGGCCACCGCATCGCGCCCCCGCGCTTCGTGCTGTTCGCGATCCTGTTCGCGACGGGACTGTGCGCAGCGATCCCGACGTTCGGCGCGGGGCGTGGCACGATGGCCGCGTTCGACATTGCCGCAACCGTATTCCTGATCGCCGCCGCCACCCTGCTCCGCCGCGGCGAAGCCGACCAGATGCGCCGCGCCTCGCAAGCGAACGACGCGAATCGCGCGATCCTGCTCGCGTTCAGCGCGGTGACGCTGACGGTCATTCTGGTCGCGGTGGCGGGTGAGTTTCAGGGAAGCAACGATACCGCCGCTGTCGCGCTGGTCGTCGCCACGCTGGTGCTCGCATGGCTGTTCTCCAACACCATCTATGCGCTGCACTATGCGCACCTCTACTATCTCCCGGACGCAGAAGGAGGCGACAGCGCGGGGATCGACTTTCCCCGGTGCACGCAACCCGATTACTGGGACTTCCTCTACTTCAGCTACACGCTGGGCATGACGTTCCAGACCTCGGACAACGACATCACCGCACGCCACATCCGCAAGGTCGCGATCGGCCACTGCTTGGCCGCCTTCGTCTTCAACCTCGGCGTCGTCGCCTTCACGATAAACGCGCTGGGAGGATAAGCCACTGGACGCCCGCCCTTTTCGCGGATTATGCCCTGAACCATGATCCGCATCCTCCTGGCCGCTTCGTTCTTCCTGGGGCCCACAGCCGCAGCGCAGGTGCCCCAGGGCAATTCGGCGCCGCAGCCAACGCCCTTTGCCGACACCATCCCCGCGGCGCGCGATATCCCTTACCCCGGCACGCTGACGGTTGATGTCGACGCGACCGATACCGAGCGCGGCATCTTCCGGGTCAAGGAGACGGTTCCCGTCACCAGGGCCGGGCGCATGACCCTGCTGTTCCCCAAATGGCTGCCCGGTGCGCACAGCCCGCGTGGCGAGATCGAGAAGCTGGCGGGCCTGGTCATCCGCGCGAACGGCCGTGTCCTGCCGTGGACGCGCGACATGGTGGATGTCTTCGCCTTCCACATCGACGTGCCGCAGAGTGCGATGAACGGTGCCCGCCGCCTCGACGTCGAGTTCCAGTTCCTTTCCGCCACCAAGGCCGACCAGGGCCGCATCGTCGCCACTCCGACGATGGTCAGCCTGCAACCCAATTCGGTCAGCCTCTATCCGGCGGGCTATTTCACGCGGGCTATCCCGGTGAAGTTCACCGCCCGCTTTCCGGCTGGCTGGACAGCCGCGGGCGCGCTCAAGGCCCGCGTGACGCAGGCGCCCGACGGCGTCACCTATGCCTATGAAACGACCAATTACGAAGTTCTGGTCGATTCCCCGATCCTGGCGGGCCGTTACGGCAAGACGTGGGCGCTCAGCCCACGGGTCAACCTCAACGTCTTCGCCGATACGCCCGAGAATCTCGCCGCCACCCCCGAACAGATCGACGCACATCGGCGGCTGGTCGATCAGGCGGTGAAGACCTTCGGCGCGCAGCATTACGACCGCTACGAATTCCTGCTGTCGCTGACCGACGAGCTGGGCGGCATCGGCCTGGAGCATCATCGCTCCTCGGAGAACGGATCGGCGCCCGGGTATTTCACCGATTGGGCGAACGTCGTCCCCCGGCGCAACCTGCTGCCGCATGAATTCACCCATAGCTGGGACGGCAAGTTCCGCCGCGGGGCGGACCTGTGGACCCCCGATTTCCGCACGCCGATGCGCGATTCGCTTTTGTGGGTCTACGAAGGGCAGACGCAGTTTTGGGGCTATGTGCTCCAGGCGCGCTCGGGGCTGGTGTCCAAGCAGGACACGCTCGATGCGCTGGCGGCGATCGCTGGCGTCTACGATCGCGCGCCCGCCCGCGCCTGGCGCAACCTGCTCGACACCACCAACGATCCGGTCATCTCGGCGCGCAAGCCCAAGGGCTGGACGAGCTGGCAGCGGTCGGAGGATTATTACAACGAAGGCCTGATGGTGTGGATGGAGGTCGATGCGATGCTCCGCCAGAAATCGGGCGGCGCCAGGTCGATCGACGATTTCGCGAAGGCCTTCTTCGGCGTGCGCGATGGCGACTGGGGCGAACTGACCTATACGTTCGACGATGTCGCGGGGACGCTGAGCCGCATCGTGCCGTTCGACTGGGCCGGCTTCCTGACGATGCGGCTGACCGAAACGGGGAAGCCCGCGCCGGTTCAGGGTTTTGCGATGAACGGCTACAAGCTGGTCTATGCCGCCGAACCCACGCCGTATTTCAAGCAGGCGGAGAAGGCGCGCGGCACGGATGTCAGCTATTCGATCGGTCTTGTCGCCGACAAGGACGGCGTCGTTACCGCGACGATCTGGGACAGCCCCGCATTCAAGGCGGGTGTGGACGTCGGCACCGCGATCACGGCGATCGACGGCCAGGCGTGGTCGCGCGACCGGCTGCTCGCCGCCATCGCCGCGGCGAAGGGGCGCAAGGAGCCGATCCGGCTGCTTGTAAGGAATGGAGAGCGCTTCCGCGACGTCCCCATCGACTACCACGACGGCCCCCGCTATCCGCGCTTCGAGAAGGTCGGCGCCGGCGACGGCGGCCTGGACCGGTTGCTCAGCCCGCGCTGACGCGCTTCATCATCACAGGGGACTCTCATGCGCATCGATCTCATCCCGGTCGGCAACAACCCGCCCGAGGATCTCAACGTCATCATCGAGGTGCCGACCGGCGGCGAACCGGTGAAATACGAGTTCGACAAGGCGAGCGGCGCGCTGTTCGTCGATCGCATCTTGCACACGCCGATGCGCTATCCCGCGAATTACGGCTTCGTGCCGCACACGCTGTCGCCCGACGGCGATCCGCTCGACGCGCTGGTGATTGCGCGCTCGCCCTTCATTCCCGGCTGCGTGGTGCGTGCGCGCCCGATCGCGGTGCTGAACCTGGAGGACGAGGCCGGCGGCGACGAAAAGCTCGTCTGCGTGCCGGTCGATGCTGTCTTTCCATATTATTCCGACGTCGGCGGGCGCGGTGACATGCCCGAGATCGTCTTCGAGCAGATCGAACATTTCTTCACGCATTATAAGGACTTGGAGAAGAAGAAGTGGGTCCGGGTCGGCAAATGGGGCGACGCCGACGAAGCCCGGCGCATCACGATCGAGGCGATCGCGCGCTACGACGCCGCCAAGGCCACAGGGCAAGAGCCGCACGACCAGGACGAAGCGGCCGGACGCGTTTAGTCGAGGCGGCCGGCGCGAACATCGGCCAGCGGGTCACAGCCGCCTGGCTGGCCGACCCGCCCCGCCAGCCGCATCAGCGCGTCGCCGGTGAGCCGCTGCACCGTCCATTCCTTCATGCCGATGGCGCCCAGACCGCGGTAAAAGCGCACGGCATCGACATTCCAATCGAGTACCGACCATTCGAAACGGGCGCAGCCGCGGTCGAGGGCAAGCGCCGCCAGATGCGCAAGCAGCGCCCGGCCCACCCCGCGCCCGCTCGCTGCGGGCGTGACGTACAAATCTTCGAGATACAGCCCGCGCCGCCCCGTCCAGGTCGAGAAATTGTGGAAGAACAGCGCGAAGCCCACCTCGACACCGTCGACTCGGGCGATGACGGCCTCTGCCGCCCGATGCGCGCCGAATAGCGCGTCGGCCAGCATGTCCTCGGTTGCGTCCACCGCATGAGGTTCGCGCTCGAACGCGGCCAGGTCACGGACGAAGCCCAGGATTATGGCAACGTCGTCGGGTGTCGCAGCGCGAACAATGGTCATGCCGACGCCTCGATCGGACCGATGACGGGGCGGCGGGCTGCGTAGAGACATGCTGCCACGATCAACGCAGCGCCCAGAATCGTGAACAGCGACACTCGCTCCCCGAACACCGCGAATCCCAGCACGGCAGCGTAGAGGAAGGACGTGTATTCGGTCGTCGCAAGAAACCCGGTATCGGCGTGCGCATAGGCGAAGGCGAGCAGTAGAAGGGATCCCGAGCCGAGCGCGGCCCCGATGACGAGCATCGGCCATGCCGCGGCATCGGGCACGACAAGAAACCAAGGCGCCGCACAAGCCAGCAGCAGCGTGACGATGGTCGATTGAAAGAAGGCGATCTCTCCCGGACGCGCGGCTTGGCTCTGCACCCGTGCGATGACCAGATTGACCGCATACAGAACCGCCGACACCAGGATCGCGACCGCGCCCTCGAACGCTTCCGGCCCGAGTTCCATCCGGGACTGTCCCGCGAGCAGAACGAGGACACCCCCGAACGCGGCGACCGAGGCGAACACCACGCGGCGTCCCACCCGTTCGTGCAGGATGATCGCGCCGAGCAGCAGCGCCAGGATCGGCGCGATGTAGGTCAGCGTGATCGCCTGCGCCATCGGCACCCGGCCCAGGCCCCAGAAGAACAGGGTTGCCATGACCGCGGTCACGCTCCCACGCGCCAGATGCAGCTTGAAAGCCCGCAGGCTCGGCGCCCCGCCACCGCCAGCCTGCCACGCCACCGCGCCGAACCCCGCCCCGATCATCGTTCGCCAGAACAACGCGTTGTAGACGCCCAGCGACAGCACCAGCGCCTTCATGAAGGCGTCCATGATAGAGAACAGCCCGATCCCGATGGCCGCGATGCCGAAGGCGAGCGCAGGGGAGATGGCGCGGGCGCTCAATCTCCGGCCCGCGCGCCGCCGGCATCGGCCACCAGGCGTTCGATCGCCCCCGGCACGGCAATCCATGCGTCACGGGCGAATTGTGAATAGCCTTGCGCCTCGGCCGGCGAGCCCATGACGACATAGCCGGGCAGCGGGAGACGATCGCCGGAATCTGCGTCCACGCGTGCCTCGGGATCGGCGAGGAAGCGTGGAACGTGCGGATTGATCTCCAACGCCTTCTCCAGCGCCTCCGCGCCCGGCGACCCGTCACGAAAGGCGAGGAGCCACATCGCATAAGCGCGGCTGGTCGACCAATCATCCGGGTAACGCGCCAGCAGCTTGGCCAACGCGCTCCAGTCGCCAGTCGCCGGATACCAGACGGCCAGCAGTTCCCGGATACCCTGGTTGTCGTTGCGGTTGAGGCGGAGCAGCGTCTTCGCTTCGCCGATCGCCTCGGACCGGGCACCCGCATCCCAGAGCGCGAGCGCATGAAGATGGATGACGCGCATGAACGGCCTCGTATCCAGATCGAGCCAGAAGTGATGACGCGCAGGCGCCTTCATCGCCGTCGCCCAGATACGCCGCCCCCGCGCCGCGCCCTCTTGATAGAGCGCACGTGCCGCCTCCGCATCGGTGAGCGACTGGCCGAGCAGGACATAACCGTCGAGCGCGTCCGGGTCGGCCTCGATCGCCGCCCGCGCATGTTTCGCGCGCGTTTTCGGCGTGCGCGCATCCCAGGCCCGCTCGATCAGCCGTCGCGCATCCGCCGTCATTCGGCCGCTACCCTGGCGCCCGCCTCCACCGCCTCGATTTCCGCCGCCTTGGCCTCCACCAGGCGGACGATATGCTCGATCATGCCCTCGTCCTGGACATGGTGGTCGGTGACGCCGGACAGATACACCATGTGCTTGCCGTTGCCGCCGCCGGTGATGCCGATGTCGGTTTCGCGCGCTTCGCCGGGACCATTGACGACGCAGCCGAGCACCGAGAGCGACATCGGCGTGCGGATATGCTGCAAGCGTTCCTCCAGCGCCTGGACGGTGCGGATCACGTCAAAGCCCTGGCGCGAGCAGCTGGGGCACGACACCACGCGCACGCCGCGGTTGCGGATGCCGAGCGACTTGAGGATTTCGAAGCCGACGCGGACCTCCTCCTCCGGCTCGGCCGACAGCGACACGCGGATGGTGTCGCCGATCCCGAACCAGAGCAGCGACCCGATGCCGATCGCGGACTTGACGGTGCCGCCGACGAACCCGCCCGCCTCGGTGATGCCAAGATGGAGCGGGCAATCGACCTGTTCGGCAAGCTGCTGATACGCCGCCACCGCCAGGAACAGGTCGGATGCCTTCACTGCGACCTTATATTCGTGGAAATCGTGATCCTGGAGCAGCTTGATATGGTCCATCGCGCTCTCGACCAGCGCATCCGGGCACGGCTCGCCGTATTTCTCCAGCAGATGCCGTTCCAGGCTGCCGCCGTTCACGCCGATGCGGATCGCGCAGCCGTTCGCCTTGGCCGCGCGGACGACTTCGGCGACCCGCGCCGAGGAACCGATGTTGCCCGGATTGATCCTGAGGCACGCGGCGCCCGCATCCGCGGCTTCTAGCGCGCGTTTATAGTGGAAATGGATGTCCGCGACGATCGGCACGCGCGCGGCGCGGACGATCTGGCCCAGCGCCGCGGTCGATTCGACGTCGGGGCAGCTCACCCGGATGATGTCCACGCCCGCATCCTCGCACCGGCGGATCTGGTCGATCGTCGCGCGGGCGTCGCCGGTGGGCGTGTTGGTCATCGTCTGGACGGTGACCGGCGCATCGCCGCCGACGGGGACGGCGCCGACCATGATCTGGCGGCTCGAGCGGCGCGCGATGTCGCGCCATGGTCGGATGGACATGAGGATTCCTCGTGAAGAGATACGCCCTATAGCGCCGCGCACCAGCGAACGGAACAAGACTGGCGGGCGTCCCGGCCGTCCGGCATAGGCCATGCCCCATACCGGAGCGCCAGCGATGACCTTTTCCCTCTACGACGCCACGATCCCCTCGACCCTCCAGATCCTGCGCGCGCTCGACGCGCTGCTCGACAAGGCCGAGACGTTCGCCGTCGAACGGGGCATGGCGCCCGCCGAACTGATCGAGGCGCGGCTCGCCGACGACATGCTGCCGCTGGGGTATCAGGTGAAAGCCTGCGCGGTTCATTCGATCGGCGCGGTCGAAAGCGTCGGCGCCGGCAGCTTCTCACCCGACCGAACGCCTTGGCCCACCGACTTCGCCGGTCTGCATACGCTGATCCGCGACGCCATCGCGCGGCTGGAGGCGATCGACCCCGGCGCAGTCGATGCGCTGGCCGAGGCCAGGACGACGTTCGCGTTCGGCCAGACCGTGATGCCCTACACCGGCGCCAATTTCCTGCTCTCCTTCTCGCAACCCAATTTCTATTTCCACGCCACGACCGCTTACGCGATCCTGCGGTCGCGCGGATTGGCGATCGGCAAGCGCGATTTCATGGGCATACCGCGCTTCGATCGTTGAACCGGCGGGCGCTTGCCGCCGCATCCGCTCGCCCCTAGGGCCGCGGGATGCAGCGGCATTACGGCATGGATTGGCTTCGGATCGGCGCATTTGCGCTGCTGATCCTGTACCACGTCGGCATGGCGTTCGTGCCCTGGAACTTCCACGTGAAGTCTTCGCACATCGCGCAATGGGTAACGCTGCCCATGCTGGCGACCAACGCGTGGCGGCTGACGTTGCTGTTCGTCGTATCCGGCTATGCCAGCCGTGCGCTGCTCGCGCGGCATGCCGGCGCCTTGCAGTTCGCGCGCAATCGTACCGCGCGCCTGCTGGTGCCGCTGGCGTTCGGCATCGTCGTGATCGTGCCGCCACAACCCTGGGTCGAACTGGTGACGCGGCATGGCTATGCGGCGGGGTTCGCCGCATTCTGGGTACGCGATTACTGGCGGTTCGGGCTGATCGACGGAGTGCCGCTGCCGACCTGGAACCATCTTTGGTTCGTCGTCTATCTGTGGATTTATACGCTCGTCCTTTCGGTCGGCGTGGCCCTGGTGCGGATACCGCGCGCGCAGACTGCGTTCGACAAGTTCTTTGGGAGTTGGGGTCTGCTGATCCTGCCTCTCGCCTGGTTCGGCTGCGTCCACGCCTGGTGGTTCACGATGGTCGGGGAGACGCATGCGCTGGTGGGAGACGGCATCGCCCACGCTTCCTATCTGCCTGCCTTTCTCTTCGGCTTCGGCCTCGCCGGATCACCGGCTGCGCTCGCCGCGGCGGTGCGATTGTGGAAGCCGGCCGCGCTGCTGGCGCTTCTCGGCTATGCGGGAGTGCTGGCTTTCGAATTATCCTACAATGCCAAGGCCTGGGCCTGGTCCTGGGGGTTTCGGCCCTACGGCATCGCGCATGCGGTGCAGCAATGGGCGACGATCGTTGCCCTGATCGGGATCGCCGAACGTCACTGGAACCGCGACGCACACTTCCGCCCGATGCTGACCGAAGCGGTCTTTCCCTTCTACATCATCCATCAGACGATCATCGTCGTGGCGATGTACTGGCTGCTCGGCACAGGGCTGCCCGGTTGGGCCGAGTTCGCGATCCTGGTCGCCGCGACGATCGCGGGCTGCTGGGCCTTCTATCTCGGCGGTCGCGAGGTGCCGTGGCTGCGGCCGCTGATCGGGCTGAGGCAGCGACAGCGGCCCGCGGTGCCTGCCTTGCTCTAGGACGGACATGACATTCAGGCGAGTCTCGCCTTCCGGCATCTGTTCTCTTGGCGAAAGCAGGAGAACAGAGCCACGGGCGACGCGCCCTGCTACCCTGGGCTCCTGCTTTCGCCAAGAGAACAGCGGAGATCGAACTACACCAAACCATTCCAACGGCTGAATGTCGATCTGCTTTAGGACCGATGCAATGACGAACCCTCTCTGGACTCTCACCCTCCACGGCGGCGCGGGTGGCATCACCCGCGACGTGCTGACCGCCGAGCAGGATTCCGCGGCACGGCGCGGGCTGTCGGCGGCGCTCGCGGCAGGGTCGCAGGTGCTGGCCGCCGATGGAACCGCGCTGGACGCGGTGGCGGCTGCGGTCGCGGTGCTGGAGGACGATCCGCCGTTCAACGCCGGGCGCGGCGCGGTGCTGACTCGGGAGGGCAATATCTCGCTCGATGCGGCGATCATGGCGGGGGACCGGCGCGCGGGCGCAGTGGCTGGAGTCACCGCCACCCGCAATCCGGTAACGCTGGCCCGCGCGGTCATGGACGAAGGCACGCACGTCTTTCTCGCGGGCGAAGGTGCGGACGCCTTTTCCCTGGTGCACGGCCTGGAGCAGGCGGGAGAGGCGTGGTTCGTCACGCCTGAGCGCCGCCGCCAATTGGCCGAGTTGCAGGCCGCCGGCGCCGGGGCGTTCGACGTCGACATGAAATACGGCACGGTCGGCGCGGTGGCGAGAGACGTGCAGGGCCATGTCGCCGCCGCCACGTCGACTGGCGGAGTGACCGGCAAGCGTTGGGGACGAATCGGCGACTCGCCGGTGATCGGCGCGGGCACCTGGGCCGACGAAGGGTGCGCGGTCTCGTGCACTGGATCGGGCGAGACGTTTCTTCGCATCGGGGTGGCGCATGCGATCGCGGCGCGGGTACGCCATCTGGGCGAGGACGCCGGAACCGCGGCGCAGGCGGTGCTCGACGAGGTCGTCGCGCTCGGGGGGACCGGCGGGATCATCGTCGTCACCCTCGATGGCAACACCGCGACTCGGTTTTCGACCAAGGGCATGTATCGCGGCCACGCGTCCTCCGCCGCCGCGCCAAGGGTCGCGATCTACGGCGACGAGTGATGCTTGGCGGAGAACACGCCAGTCGCTAGGCGGGCGGCATGCTGTTCCGCCTGTTCGCCCTCGTCCTGGCCCTTGCCGCCGCGAGTCCCGCTTCGGCTTATTGGGAATATGGCCATGAGACGGTCGCAAAGATCGCGGTGGCCAACGTCCGCCCCGCGACCCGCCTCGCGATCCGCCGGTTGCTGGCGCGCCAGTCGCTGCTCGATACCCCGGAATGCCTGGCGGGCACGATCGAACAGGCGAGCATCTGGGCCGATTGCATCAAGCCGCTGAAGGCCGCCGACGGCAGTTCGCGCTTCGGCTATGCCTATAATTGGCACTTTCAGAATGCCGACATCTGCCGGGACTTCGACCTGACCCCCGCCTGTAAGGACGGGAATTGCGTGTCGGCGCAGATCGAGCGGCAGGCCGCGATCCTGCGAGACCGACACGCCGGTCAGCGCGCGCGGGTGATGGCGCTGGCTTTCCTGATCCATTTCGTCGGCGATCTACACCAGCCGCTCCACGCGGGCGACAAGAGCGACAGGGGCGGCAACGATGCTGCGATGGCTTACGGCATCTATGCGCCGGCGCGGCTGAACCTGCATTCGATCTGGGACGGACTGCTCGCCGAACGCGCGATTTCCGCTCCACCCACGCTGGTCCGCCGCTATGCGCCCCGTGAACGCGCCCGTCTGGCCGCGGGCAGTGTCGCCGACTGGAGCCGAGAAAGCTGGCAAGTCGCGCGCACCGCTTATGATGCGGCGACCGGCGGCCGGGCCTGTGCGCCTTTCCCGGCACGCGGCATGCTCGATGCGGCAGCGATCGAAAGGCTGGTGCCCGTCGCCCGCCTGGAGGTGCAGCGTGGCGGCTTGCGATTGGCGCGGATGCTCGATCGCGCCCTCGGCTGAGGCGCGCAATCGCAGGGCGTCGGTCCTCCCCGCGATCGGGGAGGACCGGTGTCGTCAGCTGATGACGATCGTCACCGCGCGGCGGTTCTGTGCGTAGCTCTCGTCATCGGAACCCAGCGCAAGCGGGCGTTCCTTGCCATAACTGATCGTCGAGATGCGGGCTGCGTCGACGCCACGTGCGACGAGGTAGTTCTTTGCCGCATTCGCGCGCCGATCGCCGAGGGCGAGATTGTATTCGCGCGTGCCGCGCTCGTCGCAATGCCCCTCCAGCGTGATGCGCCGATCCGGGAACTTGGCGAGCCACTCGGCCTGCGAATCGAGGATCGCGCGTGCGGTGGAATCGATATCATATTGATCGAGTCCGAAATTGACCGTGTTCGCGCTGACCGAGCGACGGAAATCGGCGTCGGAGCCGGGCACCACGGCGCCATCGACGGGATCGGCGGATGTCGTCCGCTCCGGCCCGCCGGCCGCCGGATTGAGGGGAGCCGGCGGCAGTGTCTCGGGGCGCTTCTTGGAACAGCCCGAGACCGCGATCAGGGCGGTGGCAGCCATCAGGACGCCAGCGATATTCGGCGTGATCGTCTTCATGCAACTTCTCCCGTGAAAATATGGTCAGGGGCGCAACGGTCCCCAGGCCGGGTCCGATCCATCGAGGGGGGTCGGAATCCGGCGCTCGTTGACCCCGGTCAGGTCGACCGACCAGAGATCGGCCTTGCCTTCCGACCCCCTGCCTGCCCGATAGAAGGTGATGACGCGGCCGTTGGGCGACCAGCTCGGCCCTTCGTCCTGCCAGCTGTTCGTCAGCAGCTTTTCGCCGCCGCCACTCGGCGACATCGTGCCGATGCGGAACGACCCCGCCAGCCGGGTGAAGGCGATCAGGTCGCCGCGCGGACTCCATACCGGCGTGGCATAACGCCCGCCGCCGAAGCTGATCCGCTGCTGATTCGAGCCATCGGCGTTCATCACGTACAATTGCTGCCCGCCCGACCGATCGCTTTCGAACACGATCCTGGACCCGTCGGGCGAATAGCTGCCGCCGGTGTCGATCCCCGGTGAACTGGTCAGCCGCTGCGGCGTGCCGCCCGCGGCGGATACGCGGTAGATGTCGGTGTTGCCGCCGGCCGCCATCGAAAAGAGGATGTAGCGTCCGTCGGGCGAGAAGCGCGGGGCGAAGGCGAGATTGTCGGTCGTCACCACGCGGCGCTGGCGCCCGCTGCCCAGATCGTAGACGTAGATGGTAGGGCGATCGTTGACGTAGCTCATATAGACGATCGACTGCTGGTTGGGCGCGAACCGCGGCGTCAGGATGATCGAGGTGGAATTGATTAGGATGCGGTGATTGGCACCGTCCTGATCCATGATCGCCAGGCGCTTGATCCGCTTGCCCTTGGGGCCGGTCTCCGAGACATAGACGACGCGGCTGTCGAAATAGCCGCCCTCCCCGGTCAGACGCGCATAGACCATGTCGGCGCATTTGTGCCCCGCACGGCGCCAGTCCGATGGCGGCACGACATAGCCCTGCCGCGTCAGTTCGACACGCGCCGAAACATCGTAGAGGTAGCAGCCGACGGTCAGCGTGCCGTCCGCGTTGGCGCGGACGAAGCCCTGGACCAGCGCTTGCGCGCCGGTGCCGCCCCAATAGTCGAAGCCGGGCGCGGTCACCTCGGGAAAGGCGATGGCGCGCAGCTGCGCCGCGCCCAGCGGGGTGAAGAGGCCGGAATTGCGCAGGTCGTTCGCGACGATGTCCGCCAGCTGCCGCCCGAGCGTCTCGGTGGAGCCGGCGGGCGTCTCGACCACTGCGGCGGTGGGCATGGCGGGAATCGCGATCGGCATCGGCGCCGACACGCCCCCCGTAACCGACACTTCGAGCGGCGGCGGGGTCTGCGCGGCGGCATCTGCGGCGGGCGGCGCGTCCTGCGCGAACCCGGGGCCTGCGGCAAGCAGCACGAGAACGGCGAAAACGGTCTTCATACGCATCCTAACGCAGCTGCCACTTGTAGTTGATGTTGTTCCATCCGCCACCGGGCGTCGAATAGAATTCAGCAGGCAGCTTCAAGGGTGAACAGCCCTTGAACGCCGCGATACCGAGATCGACGACACGGCGCGCATAGCGATCGTTCTCGTCGTCTACGCCCGATTGGCGGACCATCGTCGGGGTAGCGGCCAGCGTGCCGTTGTCGTTCAGCCGCAGGTTGAGCACGGTGACGATGCGGTTCGCGCCGGGGCCGGGATCGACCTGGCGATCGGCACACGGCTGAATCTGCCGGCTGATCGCGTCCTGGATGCCCGCCAGCGCACGCGCGTCGATCCTGGCGGCGCGCGGCGCTTCGGACCTGCTGGGCGAGGGATCGCTGGTCAGCCCTTTGAGGAAATTGTCGCCCAGCCGCGAGCCGCGCGGACGCGTAGCGGTCGCGGTGGCGCTGCTGCCCGTGCCGCGTGCCGCGGATGGCTTGGCGGCCGCAGGCGTGCGCGTCGCGGTGGTACGCGCGGCGGCGGGTGCAGGCTTGGCCGTGGTCCTGATGGTCGCGGCGGGCTTGGTAGCGGGCGTGGCGCGGGGGGCGGGCCTGGGGCTTGCGACAGGCTTTGGCGCCGGGGCTAGCTTGGCTGCGGGGGCGGGCTTGGGCGCGGGTTGCGGCCTAGGCTGCGGCTGAGGTTTCGGCTGCACGGCTGGCTCAGGTGGCGCGGGTTCCGGCTCCGGCGCCGGTTCCTGCGGTGCAGGCGCGGCCTCCTCGGGCGCACCCTGGTCGGGCGCGACCGATTGTGCCGGCGGCTCGATCGCTTGCGGCGCGGTCGCCTCCAGCCCGACGTCCTTGACGAGACTCACCTCGACGGGAGGCTGTAGCGGTTTGGGCGGCTCGCTGGGCGATCGCCAGCCGAGCGAGAGCAGGCCGAAAAGCACGAGGTGCCCCGCGACCGCGACGCCGAGTCCGACCTTCTCCACCCTATCCACCGGTGAACTCCATCAGCGCGCTCCCGGCGCCTCGGTCGTCAGCAGGGCGACGCGGTTCAGCCCGGCGCGGTTCAGTTCGCCCATCACCCGCATGACGCGCTCATAGGGCAAGGTACGGTCGGCACGCAGGAACACCTGCGGCGGCTGACCATCCGGCCCCGCCTTTGCCGCCAGCGCCTCCAGCCGTGCGGGGAGGGCGTCGTCGGCGACCTCGTCCTTGTCGACGAAAAGCCGTCCCTGTTCGTCGATCGAGATCTGGGTCGGCTTGGCATCCTGGTCCAGCGGCTTGGCACGGCTGTCGGGCAGGTTCACCGGCACACCTGCGGTCAGGAGCGGGGCGGTGACCATGAAGATGATGAGCAGCACCAGCATCACGTCGACCAGCGGCGTGACGTTGATCTCCGCCATCGGCGCCCGCCGGCCGCGCGCGGAACGCGAGGGAAGCATCGCCATGCTAGGCCTTCCGCATGCCGGGAAGGGTTACGCCGAACCGCATCACCGCGCCCCATCCAGCTGGCGCGACAGCGTGGCGTGGAAGCCGTCGGCGAAGCGGCTGAGGCTGGCTTCGATCCGGTTCACCGCATGGCTGAAGCGATTGTACGCGATCACCGCCGGGATCGCCGCAAACAGCCCGATCGCGGTGGCGAACAGCGCCTCCGCAATCCCCGGCGCGACGACGGCCAGCGAAGAGTTTTGGGCGCTGGCGATGCTGGTGAAGCTGCGCATGATCCCCCACACCGTCCCGAACAAGCCGACGAAGGGCGCGACCGACCCGACGGTCGCCAGGATGTTCAACCGATCGGACAGCGCATCGACCTCCTTGGCGACCGCTGCCCCCATCGTGATCGACAGCCGCTCACGCGTGCCGACCTTGTCGATATGCCCCTGCGCGGTGGATCGCCGCCATTCGGCCACCCCGGCTGCGAACACGCGCGCGGATGGCAGCTCGCGGCTGGCTTCTTCCTTGTGGAAGGCGTCGATGTCCTCGGCCTTCCAGAAATCCCGCTCGAACCGCGCCATTTCCTTGCGCGTCCGCCCGAACCGCCGCCAGGATGCGACGATGATCGCCCAGGTCCAGATGCTGGCGATCAACAGCCCCGCCATCACCACCTTCACGACCACGTCGGCCTGGAGGAACAGCGCGACGGGCGACATCGTCGCGGCGTCCATGTTCAAAACCGGGTTCACGCATTCTTCCCTTCGCCGATCAGGCGTTCGTAGATTTCGAGCCATGCCGCGGGCTGGCGCCGTGGGCGGCCATCGGGACCGACCAGCGCCGCCGTCACGGTCGCCTCGCTCAGGACAACGTCCGCCCGGCTGACTCGTTGCTGAATGACGACGCGCGCGGGTGTCGCCCTCACCACATTGCTGGCGACGACCACGGCGTCGTCGAGCCGGGCGGGCGCGGCATAGCGAATCGTGAGGTCGGCGACCGCATAGGCGCCCCATCCGCTTTCGAAGACGTCGCGCTGGTCGATCCCGGCAAGCCGCAACATGTCCGACCGCGCCCGTTCCATCCAGCGCAGGTAGTTGGCGTGATAGACCACGCCCGACAGGTCGGTATCCTCGAAATAGACGCGCACCGCAAAACGATGCTCCGCGCCCACGAAGCGCCCTCCGGCCGGTTGATCGGTCTCCACCATCGCCGCGGCTGTTAACCGAACCCGCCCCGCGACGGAACCCTCAGGCTGCCCGCTTGTCGAGCGCCTGCGCCGCTTCGGCCATCAGCGTGGCGAGGATTTCCGCCAGCGGCTCCTCCTTCGTCACCATCCCGACCGACTGGCCCGCCATGACGCTGCCATGCTCGACATCGCCGTCGATCACCGCGCGACGCAGCGCGCCGGCCCAATAATGTTCGATCTGCAATTGCGCCTCCGCCATCGCGACGCGGCCCTCGTCCAGATGCCCGGCGACCTCGCGCTGCTTGGCGGTGAACAACTCGCCACCTGCGTTCTTCAGCGCGCGTACCGGGATGACGGGCAGACGCGGGTCGAGCTGGACGCTCGCCACGGCGTCGCGCGCCGAGGCGCGGATGAAGGCGCGCTTGAAATTGGCATGCGCGATCGACTCCGTGGCACAGACGAAGCGCGTGCCGAGCTGGACCCCGGCCGCCCCCATGTCGAGATAGCCCGCGATCGCCTCGCCGCGCCCGATGCCGCCGGCGACGAACACCGGCACTTGGGGTCCGATCTCGGGCAGCATCTCCTGCGCGAGCACGCTGGTCGATACCGGGCCGATATGCCCTCCGGCCTCCATCCCCTCGATCACCAGCGCATCCACCCCCGAGCGGATCAGCTTCTTGGCAAGGCTGAGCGCAGGCGCGAAGCAGATGACCTTCGCGCCCGTGCCCTTGATCGCCTCCAGGCTTCCCTTGGGCGGCAACCCGCCGGCGAGCACGACATGGCCCACCCGGTGCCGCCCGCACACCTCGATCAGCGCGAACAGATCGGGGTGCATGGTGATGAGGTTGACGCCGAACGGTCGCGTCGTCAGCGCCTTCGTCGCGGCGATCTCGCGGTCGAGCAGGTCGACCGTCATCGCCCCGCACGCGATCACCCCGAATCCGCCGGCGTTCGACATGGCGGCAACCAGATTGCGCTCCGACACCCATGACATCGCACCCGCCATCACCGCGACCTCGGACCCCAGGAACGCGGCGCCACGGGCCATCCGGCGGTGCAGGCGATCGGTGCCGGACGAGGGTGAGACTGCTGCAAATGTGTCGGTCATCACCGCGCCATGCCCCTGCGCATGGCGCATGCGCAACCCCCTTCGCAAACGTCCCGGACGCGTGCTAGACCCGCGGCCATGAACAATGGCCAATCCACCCTCGAACGCGCGTTCGAGCTTGCGCGCGCAGGAAATTGCCGCACCATCGACGACATCCGCCGCCAATTGTCGCGCGAGGGTTTCGAACTGGTCCACGCGCATGTCAGCGGCGGGATGATAACCAAGCAGCTGAAGGCCGCGATGCTCCAGCGCGATGCCGCACCCGCGACGATGCCCGACGCAGGCTAGAGCGGGGAGGAGCGAACTATATCTCCTCGGCGTCCAGGCCGTAGGCGGTGTGCAGCACTCGCACCGCCAATTCGGTGTAGTCCTCCTGGATCAGCACCGAGACCTTGATCTCGCTGGTGGTGATCGCGAGCACGTTGATGCCGCGCTCTCCCAGCGTCGTGAACATCGTCGAGGCGACGCCCGCGTGGCTGCGCATGCCGACGCCCACGACCGAGATCTTGGCGACGCGGGTGTCGTGGATCAGCTTGTCGAACCCAATGCCGGGGCGCGCGCGCTCCAGCGTGTCGAGCGTGCGTGCCAGCTCGACGGCGGGCACGGTGAAGGTCACGTCCGTGGATCCGGTCGAATGCGCGATGTTCTGGACGATCATGTCGACGTTTATCTCGGCATCCGCCAGCGGCGCGAAGATGGACGCGACCGCGCCGGGCCGGTCGGGCACCTGGGTCAGCGTGATCTTCGCCTCGTTCTTGTCGTGCGCGATGCCGGTGATGAGCTGGCGTTCCATGTCGTCGATTTCCTCTTCGCCCACGATCAACGTGCCGCGGTGCCCGTCTGCATCATGCGTGTCGTCAAAGGACGAGAGCACGCGCACGCGCACCTTCTCCTTCATCGCCAGTCCCACCGACCGCGTCTGGAGCACCTTGGCACCGACGCTGGCGAGTTCCAGCATCTCTTCGTAGGTCACCTTGCCCAGCTTGCGCGCGCGCGGCACGATGCGCGGGTCGGTGGTGTAGACGCCATCGACGTCGGTATAGATATCGCAGCGGTCGGCCTTCATCGCCGCCGCCATCGCCACCGCGCTGGTGTCGGAGCCGCCGCGGCCCAGCGTCGTCACCCGCCCGCCCGGCGCCAGCCCCTGGAAACCGGGGATCACCGCCACCTCGCCCGCCGCCAGTGACGCATCGAGCGCCGCGGTGTCGATCGTGCCGATCCTGGCGGATGCATGGGCATCCGACGTGCTGATCGGCAATTGCCAGCCCAGCCACGAGCGCGCGGGCACGCCCGCCGCCTGGAGCGCAATCGCTAGCAGCCCGCTGGTGATCTGCTCCCCCGCCGACACGACGACATCATATTCGCGGCGGTCGTACAGCGCCGAGGCTTCGCGGCAGAAGCCGACCAGCCGATCGGTTTCCCCCGCCATCGCCGACACGACGACCGCGACCTGGTTGCCCGCCTCCACCTCGCGCTTCACGCGGGCGGCGACGCTGCGGATGCGCTCGATCCCGGCCATCGACGTGCCGCCGAACTTCATCACGATACGGGCCATCGCGGCGTCGATCCTTCGCGTCCAAGCCGCTATGGAGACGGCGGGCGTCCTGATAGGAACCGAAAATGGCGAGCGCAACCGTAACGACCGAAACGATCGACCCGCGTGAGGCCGCGCATTTCGGGCGGATGGCAGCCGATTGGTGGAGTCCGACGGGATCGTCGGCTATGCTCCACAAGCTCAATCCGCCGCGCCTGGCCTATATCCGCGAGCAGGTGGATGCACATTGGGGCGGCGATGATACCGGCTTCACTCCGCTGGTCGGGCGCCGTGCGCTCGACATCGGCTGCGGCGCGGGATTGTTGTGCGAGCCGCTCGCCCGGCTTGGTGCCGCCGTCACCGGTATCGACGCGGCGCCCGAGAATATCGTGGTGGCGCAGACCCATGCGCAGGCTGCCGGCCTCGAAATCGCCTATCGCGCGGGCGGGGTCGCGGCGCTGGGCACCGACGAACGCTTCGACCTCGTCACCTGCCTGGAGGTGATCGAGCATGTCGTCGATCGCCCCGCCTTCGTTCGCGGCGTTGCGGGCGCGCTGGCCGACGACGGGCTGCTGGTGATGTCTACGCCCAACCGCACCGCGCTGTCCCGCGTGGCGATGATCGCGGTTGCCGAAGGCGTCGGCGTGATTCCGCAGGGCACGCATGACTGGCACCGATTTCTCACGCCCGAGGAATTGACCGTGCTGCTCACGGATGCCGGGTTGCGCGTCATCGACGTCCGCGGCCTGATCGTCTCTCCCGCCACCGGCTTCGCGCTCGGCGCGTCGACGGCGTTGAATTATCTGGTCACCGCGGTTCGCGCGTGATGGCTCACATGGACATCGGGTCCGGCCCGATCCGTCCGTCTTCGGAATCGAGCGCGGCTATGGCCGCCATGTCCTCCTCATCGAGAACCAGCGCGGCTGCGGCGGCATTCTCGGCCAGATGATCGGGTGAACCCGCCTTCGGAATGACCGACAGACCCAGCGCCAGATGCCAGGCGATCACCACTTGTGCGGGCGAGCGGCCGTGCTTGCGGGCGATGGCGACTATCGCGGAATCGCTCAGAATGTCGCCCTGCCCCAGCGGACTCCAGCTCTGCGCGACGATGCCGCTTTCCTCCATCCAGCTCCTCAGTTCGACCTGCTGAAAGCGCGGATGCAGTTCGATCTGGTTGACGGCCGGCACCACGCCGGTCGCGTCGATGACGCGTTCCAGATGCCGCGCCAGGAAGTTCGACACGCCGATCGACTTCGCCTTGCCTGATTCGCGCAGCTTCACGAGCGTCTTCCAGGCGGAGACGAACTTGCCCTGTGTGGGCGACGGCCAGTGGATCAGATAGAGATCGACCGAATCGCGGCCGAGCAGCGCCAGGCTCTCGTCCAGCGCGACCTCGGCGTCCTCGTGGCGGTCGTTCCACAGCTTGGTGGTGACGAAGGCGTCCGATCCACGCAGACCTTCGCCGACCCCGCGCTCGTTATGATAGAAGGCCGCGGTGTCGACGAGCCGGAAGCCGGTGTCGACTCCGGCGCGGACCACCATCGCGGCCTGCGAATCGGGAACCTTGTAGGTGCCCATGCCGAGTGCGGGCATGATGCGGCCGTCGTTGAGCGTGATATCGGTCATGCGGTGCCAACCTTCCTGAGGGCCGAGGGGTTCCGATTGACGCTCGCGCCCCGATCGCGCAAGCGCCGCGGCCATGTTCGAGCAAATCCTGGGTGCGCTGGCCGCCTTTACGATCTGGGTGATCTCCACCGGCGGCTATATCGGCATCGCGTTGCTGATGGCGATCGAGAGCGCGTGCGTGCCGCTGCCGTCCGAAATCATCATGCCGTTCGCCGGATACCTCGTCTCGACCGGGCGGTTCGGCCTGTATCTGGCCGCGACCGCAGGGGCGCTGGGATGCAACCTGGGGTCGATCGTCGCCTATGAAGCGGGCAAGCGCGGCGGGCGCCCGCTCGTCGAGCGCTGGGGCCGCTATCTGCTGATCGGGGCCGACGAACTTGACGCCGCCGACCGCTTCTTCGCGCGCTGGGGCAGTGCCGCGGTGCTGATCGGGCGGCTGCTGCCGGTGATCCGCACCTTCATTGCTTTCCCGGCGGGCATGGCGCGGATGAAGCTGTTGCCGTTCCATCTCTATACCTTCGTCGGCTCCTGGCCGTTCTGCTTTGCGCTGACGTGGATCGGGATGAAGCTGGGCGACAAGTGGAACAGCGACCCGCGGGTGAAGGCCGCGTTCCACCGCGCGGACCTGGCGATCGGGCTGATCCTGATCGCACTGGCCGCGCTCTACATCTGGCACCGCGTCAACGGCATCAGGAAAAACCGCGCCTGATCGCCAAAGCCCGCAGATCGTCGTCGCGGGTGGGTACCAGCGCCGCGACCCGCCGCGCATAGGTTTCCACCAGCGCCGCCCCCGCGCGCTCCGGCGAGCCGCTGTCGAACGGCGGTGCGGGGTCGTATTCCAGGCTCAGCTGCACCGCGCGCGCATGCCCCTCGCCCCGCAGTAGCGCGGTCAACGTGAGGGCGAAGTCGATCCCCGCGGTCACCCCGCCGCCGGTCACCCGGTTGCGGTCGATCACGACGCGTTCGGCCACGGGTATGGCGCCGAACAGCGGCAGCATGTCGCGCTGTGCCCAGTGGCAGCCGGCGCGATAGCCCGTCAGCAGCCCCGCAGCGCCCAGGATCAGCGATCCGGTGCACACGCTGGTCACCCACGTCGCGTCCGCGCCGATGGCCGCGACCCAGTCCATCGCGACGTCGTCGGCGATCACCCCGTTCACCCCGAAGCCGCCGGGCACGCACAGGATGTCGGCGCGCGGGACATCGGCGAAGGTCGCGGTCGGCAGGATCGAGAAACCCGCGTCGGTGGGCACCGGATCGCGCGTCGCCCAGACCAGATCGAGGCGAGCATTGCCGAGTCGCGACAGCACCTGCACCGGCGCGGTCAGATCGAGTTGAGTGACGTTGGGGAAAAGCAAAAAGGCGATGTGCAGGGGTTCGGGCATGCGCGAGGCTCCTTCGTCAGAGAGGATGCCCAGGCGCGCGGCGGATCGGGTCCGCGCTTCCTCGTGGTGCTCCACAGCTGCGCCAGTCACGCGAACCGCGCCAAGCTAGGCCCGGGTCGTGCGGCGTGCAAGCCAGGCGAGCGCTGGAAGGGCGAGCGCGGCCCACAATCCGAATCCCGCCCACGCCGACCAGCCCAGCCACTCGCTGGCGACGGTTCGCAGGTCGCCCGGGCTGAAGCGGAGTTCGAAGACCGCGGTCCAGATAGGAAAGCCGAACTGAGGCGGGCTGAATATCTCAGCCGCGGCGATCACTGCGTTGATCGCGATCGAAAGCGCGAGGAGGCTGCCCGCAGCCAGCCGACCGTAGCGCCCAAGCATGTCCCAGACGCGCGCAAGGCCGAGCGCCATCACGCCGGCCATCGGCATGGCGAGGCGCGGTCCGGTGCTGTTGCCGCCGTCCCAATAGACATAAGCGGCGTTGACCAGCAGCACGATCGCGACGACCGCCGCTGCTATGATCCCGGTGGCGCGCGTGCGACGATCCTGGACCAGCGCCGCAAGCCCGAGCGGCGCCAGGACGAGCACCGGCGCGACCCAGATCAGACCGCGGCGCAGGCCGAAGACGATGGCCCAGAGCACATCCGGATCGGGCGAGGTCAGCCCGAACAATCCCCGGTCCATGCCTTCCCAGCCGACTACGCCTTGGTAGCCGAGACGGAACGGCGTGCCGAACGCGATCAGATTATAGGCGAGCAGCGGCAGGAGCGCGGCGATGCCCCCCGCCGCCAGCGCACCGAAACTCCGCCAGCGATTCTCGCAACGCCAGGACCGCCAAAGGATCCAGAGGCCGATCGCGGTGCCCGCGAGCACCGCCTGATGTTCGACCACCACCGCCCAGCCCAGCGCCGCCCCGGCGAGCGCGGCCATGCCGGGCCGCACTCGGTCGCCAGTCGCGCGCCACCCCGCCCAGGCGGCGATCACGTACAAGGCGGCGACCGCGGCATGGCCGAACAGGGTCGTGGACCAGCCCCAGATCGGCGTGCCGAGCGCATAGCCCAGGCTGGCGAACAAGGCCGCGGCGCGGCTGGCGCCGAGACCCAGCGCAAGATCGTACAGCAGCACCGCGGCGATGGCGGTCAGCAGCGCTGGTCCGCTCGCCGCCGCCCCCCGTGTGCGCAATCGCAGGAAGCGGCCGAGTTCCGCGTCGCCGAACCGCTTGGCGTAACGGGAGGAACGATCCCCGGTGACGGCTGCGGCCAGCGCGACCGCAGGCAGCGCCATCAGCGTCATCCCCGGCGCCTTGTCCAGATAGGTGTGCGAGCCGAAGCGCGCCTTGTCGATCGTCAGTTCGGCGAATTCGTCGATCGTCGCATCGCCATCCTCGACCAGGCTGATCGCGGCGTACATCCGAGTCGCGGTGTTGGGATTCCATTCCCACGAGCCGAACCACGCGCAGGAGAACCAGACCAGCACGAACAGCACGGCGATGAAGCGTCGGTCGCGCACCCGCGTCAGCCGAACAGCCAGGTGCCGAGCATGCGATCGAAGGGAAAGGTGAAGAACCCCGCCACGAGCAGCGCGCCGGTGACCATCCCGCGCACCGCCCGGCGATGCCGCAGCACCTGATGCGTGCGCGCGGTCCACCAGATCAGCGGCACCTGGATCAGCGTCCACGCCGACAGCAGGTGGATCAGGCTATAGCGACCCGAATTTATCGTCGCGATGCCGAAGGTCAGTGCCGCGGTCGCTGCCATCGACACCGCCCAGATGCGGCCCAGCCAGCGATGCCGCTGCGTGCCGCGACGCGCCAGCAGCATCGTCGGGGTCAGCGCGACCGCAACCCCGATGGTCAGCAGGTGCAGCCACACCAGCACGGGCACCTCGGCCCAGTGCGCGTGCCCCCGCAGGATGGCGACGACCATCGCCACGCCGAGGATGACGGCACCCGCGGACAATATCTTTTCGAACGTGTCGGCGTCCCACGGGTTCGTCGGGGCCGCGGCCGATCCTATCGTCGTTGCCATCGCAGACCCCCCAATCCGTTTGGCCGGACACTCGCGCGATCCGTGCGCATCGGCAAGCACGACAGCGGTCCGAAGGTAACGAAGGTCACGCGAATACCCGAAGAAACGCGCCCCGCGGCGGTGGCATGGGATCCGGCGCGAGGAGGGTTCGGCATGGCATGGGAAGGGGCTGCCGCACCAAATCCAACATTGCAAGCGATCGGCAACTCGCTGCGGAGCCGCGCCTCTTTACGGCACGCGTGCTTGTTCGGCGTCGCGGGCCGCATCCTCACGCTTGCTCTCGCGGACACGCTGGGCGAAGCAGCCGGTCTGGCCGCCGGCACCGACGACCGAACAGCTGCCGATGCTGTTCGTGCCGACGCCGGTGTCCATCGTCCCCTGCGCGCGCGCCGCCCAGCTTTCGTTCTGCGGCGTGACCTGAAAGTTGCGCAACTCCTTGGGCACGCGGAATTGCTCCTGCGCGCTGCGGCGCACGCAGACGACCACCTCGTTGCCGTCGCCGTCGGTCGGGCAGCGTTCGTTGCCGTAGAGCACGACGACGCCGTTGACGGGGGCGCTGCGCGAGATCTCGCCGGGGATCGAAATGGGCTTGCGCGTCGCTGCGGCCGGCGGGCCGACCTGTTGCGCCGTTGCGGGTGCGGCGATGAGCATCGCTGCAATCAGGAGCCTGTTCATGCGTGCTTTCCTCATATCCTCTTGGCCGCCGCGATCGCGACCTTGCATCCCAACCGTATGAGGCCGCTGAGTACCGGATACCCGAACGCATTCTCGGCGCCGGCCGCCAGTGCGTGATCGCGATGCTCGACCTCCTCGGCCTGAAAATCCACGATCGCGGCGGACAATTCGGGATCGCTGGCGCCCAGAATTTCGAGCTGTTCGGAATAATGTTTGTCGATTTCGGTCTCGACGGCGGCCGTGCAGGCCATCGCCGCGTCGGGGCCGATCGCGGCCGTGACGGCGCCGAGCGCGAAGCCGGCGACGTTCCACAAGGGTTGCAGGATCGTCGGACGGACGCCCCGCTCCGCGATCATCCGATCGAAGAAGGCGCGGTGACGCTCCTCCTGCGCGGCCATGTGGTGGATCGCGCGCGCCGCCGGATGCCGGTCCCCCAGCACCGCGAGCTGCCCTGCGTAGATGCGGGTCGCGCCATATTCACCCGCCTGGTCGACGCGGATCATCGCATCGGTCGCGCGTTTGGAATCTCCCGGCCGCCAAGAGTCGGTCATCGTGTCCGTCATCGTGTTTTCCGGGCCAGGAGCATCAGGATCAGCACGGCGCCGCCCAGCGACAGGATCGCGTTGAACCCGGCGAGCGAAATGCCCGCAAACGTCCATTGTGCGGCGTCGCAGCGCACCACCGGGGCGTGCAGGATCGCGTCCAGCCGCGCCGCGGCGTCCATGCCGGCGAGCGACGCCGTCTGGGTGCAGCCGGTGAAGCCGCTCCACCAGTGATATTCGACGCCGGCATGCGCTATGCCGATCGCGCCGCTGACCGCGACCAGCACCGCGGCGGCGATGACGAGCATGCGCGCGAGACCGCGCCGGGGAACTGCGAAGGCCAAGGCCGCGGGCACGAGCGCGGCATAATGCGGCCAGCGCTGCCAATGGCACATCTCGCACGGATACAGCCCGCCGATCAGCTGCGCGCCCCACGCGCCGGCCAGCAGCGCGGCGGGGAGCAGCAGCGCGATCAGCCTTGCGCGCCGTTCGTGGCGGTTCATCGTCAAATTCGAATCACTTCGTCGGCGTCTTGATGGCGGGACGCGTGGCCGCGGCGACCTGCGCCGGGCCGCCGAGCCGGGCGACGGTTTTCAGCGCATAATAGAGCTGGAAATCCTCGATCCCCGCCTTCTTCAGCTGTTCCGGCGTTTGACCGAAGCGGGGATCGGTCTTTGCGTCCTCTTCGAGCACCGCATTGTCCGCCTTCACCTCGTTGATGAGGTGGCGGCGCAGATCGGCTTCGCGGAAGACGGGGCGCGATTTGTAATCGGGATCGCTGATCTGGGGCACGCGGATGTCGGGTTCGATCCCGCCCTCCTGCACCGATCGGCCGGACGGCGTGTAGTAGCGTGCCGTGGTGAGGCGCAGCGCCGTCTGCGGCCCGACCTGGAGCAGGGTCTGGACCGATCCCTTGCCGAAGCTGCGCTCGCCCATCACCAGCCCGCGGTGATGATCCTGGATCGCGCCCGCGACGATCTCGCTCGCCGAGGCGGTGCCCGCGTTGGTTAGCACGACGACCGGCAGCCCCTTCGCGTCGTCACCCGGCCTGGCGAAATAGCGTTCGATGTCCGTCTTTTCGCGGCCGCGTTGCGAGACGATCTCGCCATGGTCGAGAAAGGCATCGCTGACTGCGATCGCCTGGGTCAGCAGGCCGCCGCCATTGTCGCGCAGGTCGACGACATAGCCGAGCGGCTTGTGCCCGAGCGCACGGTCGATCGCGCGGATCGCGTCGCGGGTGTCGGCGCCGGTGTTTTCGGAGAATGTGTTGATGTTGATATAGCCGACGTCGCCCTTGGCCTCCCACTTCACCGGCTTCTGGACGATGACTTCGCGCATCATCGCGATCTCGATGGGCTTGGGATTCCCGGGCCGCACCAGCGTCATCGCGACCTTGCTGCCGGGCTTGCCGCGCATCATCGCCACCGCCTCGTCGAGCGTGCCGCCGAAGATCAACTTGCCGTCGACATGGGTGATGTAATCGCCCGATTTCACCCCCGCACGCGCGGCGGGCGTATCCTCCTGCGGCGCGATGACCTTGACCGCGCCGTCCTCCATCGAGACGGAGAGACCGAGGCCGCCGTAATTGCCCTCGGTCATAATCCGCAGATTGTCGTAATCGAGCGCATCGACATAGCTGCTGTGCGGATCGAGGCTGGCCAGCATGCCCTGGATCGCACCCTTGATGAGGGTCTTGTCGTCGACCTTGTCGACGTAATCGGCCTTCACCCGATTGTAGACGTCGAGGAACTGTTCGAACTCGCGGTAATTGGCGCTGTCGACCGCCGCCATCGCCGAGGTGGCGACGGGGACGAGGACCAGCGCACCGAGGAGCGCGAGCGTTGCAGTCGAAGGACGGGGCATCGGTGTTCCTGCGCGTATCGAAGGGGTCGAAGGGACGGAATAGCCGGTTCCGCGCCGGCGATCAAAGCGGACGTGGGCTGAACCACGCCTGACCGACCGGCCGGCCCGTCAACCGACGAGCGCGGCCGCATCGACGGGGCGGCCACGGCGGCGCAATTCCACGGTTATCCGAGGATCTTCGCGATTGGCCGCGCGGCCGATCGTCGTCCCCGCGCCGACGCGGTCCCCCGCCGCTACCGTCGCGGTGCCAAGGCCCGTGACGAGCGAGGTCCAGCCGGCGCCGTGATCCAGGATTACGATCGTGCCATAGCGGCGGAACGGCCGTGCATAGCGTATCGTGCCGGCGGCAGGCGCGCTGACCGCGGCGCCTGCCGCCACCGCAAAGGTCAACCCGCGCGAGCGGATGCCGGCGTCCGAAATCTCGTCGAGCCCGGTGACCAGCCGGCCCGCGACCGGCAGGCGATAGGCGCCACGGACGCGCGGCGGCGCGGTGGCTCCGGGCGCCAGCGGGCGCGGCAGCGGGCCATCCAGCCTGGCGAGGCCGGTGGCGGTCGCATCCGCCGCGCCGGTCTCGGCCATCCGATCCACCATGTCACGCGCACGCTCGCCCATCGCGAGCGCCCGATCCGATTCGCCCAGCGCGCCCCGGCCGAGCGCCTGCGCGCGCGCGCGGTGCGCCGCTTCGGCCTGCGCGAGCGTGACCCGCGCCGACGCCAGCTTGGCCCGGCTATCGCGCAGGGCCGCCGCCGCGGTCAGCGCCGCGGTCCGGAGCCGGCGCGTGTTGTCGATCTCGGCGCGCAGGCCCGCGGTGCGTGCGCGCACGGTGGGAAGCGCGGTGCCCAGGACGGCGCGGACATGCACCAGATCGTCCACCGATCCGGGCTGGACGATCGCGACGATCGGCGGACGCCGCGCCAGCGACTGGAGCGCGGCGAGCAGACGCGCCGCCGGGGCCTGGGCCGCGGCGAGGTTGGCGCGACGGCGGGTGAGCAGATCCTCGACCAGGGCCGCACGCGCGGCGGCGGCGTTCAGTTCGGCTTCGGCAGCCACGATGCGACCGGCAAGCGCGCGTTCATGGGCCTGCGCCCTGGCTGCGGCGTCGCGTTCGGCACCGGCTTGGGCGCTCAGTCGCTCCGCGCGTATCGTCGCCTCGGACGCCGCACGACGGGCCTCGATCAGGCGGCGACGCTGATCCGCGATCTCGGACGGTCGGGCTGCACCGCTGGTCGTCAGCAGCACGCCGGCGGCAAGCGCGAGCAGAGCGTAGCCGCGCATCACCCCTCCCGGTGATAAGGGTGGTTGGCGAGAATGCTGACCGCGCGAAAAAGCTGCTCGGCGAGCATGGCGCGCGCCAGCAAATGCGGCCAGGTCGCGCGCCCGAAGGACAGCAGCAGGTCCGCGCCCGCGCGTTCGCTTGCCGAGAAGCCGTCCGCCGCGCCGATCTCGAACCGCGCCTCGCGCACGCCGTCATCCCGCCAGCGGCCGAGCGTCTGCGCAAAGGCCATCGACGACAGCACGTTACCCGTCTCATCGAGAAGAACGCGCCGGGACTGCGCGGGCAGATCGGGCATTCTGCCGCCGCTATCGGGCAATTCGGTGACCCGCGTCGGCCACGTGACGCGCTTCATATAGCGATCGAGCAGGTCCGCCTCGGGCGAGCGCCCGATCCGTCCGCGCGCCACGATATGCAGCAGCATGCCGCCGTCAGGCGTCGTGGGGTGCCATGGGGGGCGCAGGCGCGTCGCCGAACGACCACATCCGTTCCAGATTGTAGAAGCTGCGGACCTCGGGCCGGAACAGGTGGACGATCACGTCGCCCGCGTCGATCAGCACCCAGTCCGCGGTCGGCAGGCCTTCGATACGGGTCGGGCGGCCGGTTTCGGCCTTGATCCGTTCGGCGAGCTTGGCTGCCATCGACGCCACCTGGCGAGTCGACCGGCCGCTGGCGATGACCATGTGGTCGGCGATCGACGACTTGCCCGCAAGGGGAATCGAGATCGCGTCGACTGCCTGGTCGTCGTCGAGGCTCGCCATGACGAGGGCGTGGAGCGCTTCGACTTCCTGCGGGTCGGAGGGGCGGGGGGCGGGGTTCGGATTGGCCAATTCAGCTCCTGGGTCGGGGGACCGGCATGTGGCTATGCCAGTGGGGATCGGCCGCGCGCACGGCCGTGGCAGAGGTCGGGTCGGGGTGGAAGCGCACGCGCACGATCGCCGGCAAACTCCACGTCGTCCAGGTCTTAGCCGTGGCTTGACGCCGTTCGAAGCGCCGCAGCCACGCCGTCGCGGGGTCCGCTAAGGCGCGTCGATCATACCGCGGGCGCGCGATCACCGCAATCGGGATCGCGCGCGCAATTCCGCGCCAATTCCGCCAGCGATGGAATTGCGCCAGATTGTCGGCGCCCATCAGCCAGATGAAGCGGGTGCGCGGGTAGAGACGCTGGAGTCTTACGATCGTGTCGATGGTGTAGCGCGTACCCAGCCGCGCCTCGATCGCGGTCGCGCGGATCGGCGCCCGCCTGGCCATCGCGCGCGCCGAGGCGAGGCGGGCGGCGAGCGGCGCCATGTCGGCCGCGCCGGCCTTCAGCGGATTGCCGGGCGATACCAGCCACCACATTTCGTCCAGCGCCAATGCGCGAATCGCGTTCAGGCTCACGTGGCGATGTCCGCGGTGGGCGGGGTTGAAGCTGCCGCCGAACAGGCCGATGCGCCGGCCGTTCAAGCGCGTGGCTTCCAGTCGGTGCGGGCATCGCGCACCTTGAGAATCCGGACGCTGTCCGGTGTCACGCGGTATAGCAGGAGGAACGGCGTCCCCTTGGCAGCCCACGATCGGACATCGCTGTCGGGCAGTTCGGGGCCGAGCCGGGGGAAGTCGATGAGCTTGGCCGCGGCTTCCTCGATCCGGGCAATCAGCCGTTCCGGCAGGTCAGGCATGATCTGCGCGTAGAACAGGGTGAGCGCGCGCAGGTCGCTTTGGGCATCCTTGCTCCAGACGAGACGGATCAAGCGGCCTGCCGCTTGCCGAATTCCGCCTTCAAGTCGGCCATGAACGCCTCGTGCGTCAGATACTCACCGCGCTCGACCTGCGCTTCGGCCTCCTGCAACGACGCGCGCAGGCCGAGGTCTTCCTCGACAAAGGCCGCGATTGCCTTCTGTATAAGCCAGGCGCGACTGCGGTCACGCAGCGCAGCCAATCTGTCCAGATCGGCGGAGAGTTCTTCGCTGATGCGCGCGGTAACGACTATCGTTTCGGCCATCCAACAGATGTTGCACATGTATACATGGCTATCAACCCCGCACCTGCCCTGCCCCGCGGCCAACCCATTTATACGTCGTCAGGCCCTCCAGCGCGACAGGTCCGCGGGCGTGGAGGCGGCCGGTGGCGATGCCGATCTCGGCCCCCAGCCCGAATTCGCCGCCATCGGCGAACTGGGTCGAGGCGTTCCACAGCACGATCGCCGAATCGACCTCTGCCAGGAAGCGTTCGGCGACGGCGGCATCCTCGGCGACGATGGCGTCGGTGTGGTGCGAGCCGTGCGCCGCAATATGGGCGATGGCGCCGTCTATACCCTCGACCAAGCCGACCGAGGCGATCGCATCGAGATATTCGACGCCGAAGTCGACGCCATCCGATAGGTCGTTCCAGGGCATGAGCCGCTGGTCGGCGGGATCGCATCGAATTTGGCACCCAGCATCGGCGAGCGCCGAGACCAGCCCGCCGACGCGACCGAAATTGCTGTCGATCAGCAATGTCTCCATCGCGCCGCAGATGCCGGTGCGCCGCATCTTGGCGTCGACCACGACCGCGCACGCCATGTCGAAGTCCGCCGAGGCATCGACATAGACGTGGTTGATGCCGTCGAGATGCGCCAGCACCGGCACCCGCGCCTCCGCCTGGACGCGCGCGACCAGCCCCTTGCCCCCGCGTGGGACGATAAGGTCGATCAGCCCCTCCGCCGCGAGCATTGCACCGACCGCAGCACGATCGGTCGTCGCGACCAACTGCACCGCGTCGCGCGGCAGGCCGCCGGTTTCGAGTCCCTCGACGAAGGCCGTGTGGATCGCGGCATTGCTCGCGCGCGCTTCTGAGCCGCCACGCAGGATGACGGCGTTGCCGCTGCCCACGCACAGCGCCGCGGCATCCGCGGTGACGCCCGGGCGACTCTCGAAGATGATCCCGATGACACCGATCGGCACGCGCACCCGCGCAAGGGCCAGGCCATTGGGACGGCGAGTCTCGTCGATCACCGCGCCGACGGGGTCGGGAAGCGTCGACACCGCCGCCACCCCGTCCGCCATTGCGGCGACGCGCGCGGGATCGAGGCGCAACCGGTCGAGCATCGCCGGCGACAATCCGGCCGCGGCGGCATCCGCCATGTCCTGCGCATTGGCAGCGAGGATCGCTGGCCCCGCCCCGCGCAGACTTTCTGCGGCACAAGCGATCGCGCGTTGCTTGGCCGCAGTCGGGCACCGCGCAAGCGTCCGCGACGCATCGCGCGCGCGCGCGCCCATCGCAGCCATCATCGTTGCGGGCGTATCGTTCATCGGTGCGGGGCTAGCATGCGCGCGCACTCTCGCCAAACGGGTCCGCCGTGATAGGATGGCGAGCATGACGGGGGATATGGCAGCGGCGGGTGACGCCGTGACGGGGATGCTGGCTGCGCAGGCCGTGGACGGGCGAGGCGGACACGCTGGTGGCCAGGCAGAACTATGCCTGAATTGCGGGACGAGATTGCTCGGCGCGCATTGCCACGCCTGCGGCCAATCCGGGCACGTCCACCGGACGGTGGGCGCGATCGGGCATGAGATCGCGCACGGCGTCTTCCATTTCGAAGGGCGCATCTGGCGGACTCTGCCGATGCTGGTGCTGCGGCCGGGCCAGCTGACGCGGCGCTACATCGCGGGCGAACGCGCGCGGTTCGTCTCGCCGCTCGCGCTGTTTCTCTTCACCGTGTTCCTGATGTTCGCGGCGATCAGTGCGGTCGGTGGCGAACTCGATCGCACATTGGAAACCAGTGCCGCGGAGCGCGCGGAGAACGATCGCAAGATCGACGTCGAACTGGTCAAGGCGCGCGCCGGACTGGCGCGGGCGCAATCGCGAACCGGCGCCGACCGTGAGGAGGAGGTCGAGGCACAGCAGACCGTGATCGACGCGCTGGAGACCGCGAAGCAGTTTTCGACGCCGATCACCGTATCGACGAAGGTCGACGGGCCAGCCCCGCAAGGCTGGGCGGCGCTGAGGCGCAACGCCATCCAGAAGTTCAAAGGCAATCCGGGCCTCATGCTCTACAAACTGCAATCGAGCGCGTATAAATACAGCTGGGCCTTGATCCCGCTGTCGACGCCGTTCGTCGCCCTGCTTTTCCTTTGGCGGCGGCGGTTCGGGCTGTACGACCATGCGATCTTCATCACCTATTCGCTGGCTTTCATGATGCTGCTGGTGATCGCGCTGACGCTGGCCGGCGCGGCGGGTCTGAGTGGCGGCTGGATCGCGCTGCCTGCGTTGCTGATCCCGCCTGCGCACATGTTCGCACAGCTGCGCGGCGCTTACGGGCTGTCGACCTTCTCGGCCTTGTGGCGGACGGTGATCCTGCTGGGGTTCGCGGTCACGATCCTGGGGCTGTATGGGCTGGGAGTGTTCGCGATGGGCATGTCCGGCTGATCCCGATCCGCGCCTATGTGGCGGCGGATTTCGCGGGCGTCGCGGAGCTTTGGCGGGCGGTGTTTCCCGACGATCCGCCGTACAGCCGCGCCGAGGTGGCGATCCCCGCCAAGCTCGCGGTACAGCCCCAATATCTGCTGATCGCGACCGACGGCGAGCGCGTGGTCGGCACCGCATCCGGCGGGTATGACGGGACGCGCGGTTGGCTCTATGCGGTCGCCGTTGCGGCGTCGCACCGCCGGCAAGGCCTCGGCGCGCGGCTGGTGCAGGCGGTGGAGGCGCGGCTGGCGGCGGCGGGTTGCGGGAAGATCAATCTTCAGGTGCGCGCCGGCAATGCGGATGTGACCGGCTTCTACGAGTCGCTCGGCTATTGCGTCGAGCCGCGGGTCAGCATGGGCAAGCGGCTGGGCGTCAACGCCGGCGGCACGGGTACATCCGGGCCATGACGCGGACGATGCCGTCCTTGAGCGATAGCGCGCGCTGCTGGCGTTCGGGCAGGTCGGCCAGCGCGTCGACCATCTCCTCGACCGACGGATCGGGTTCGTCCGCAGGCTTGCAATAGAGCGGAGGCTTGCCGGCGGCGCGGCGCGCGTCGCGTTCGGCGCGCATCTGGCGAACCGCTGCTTTCGCCTCGGCGCGCAGCGCGGGGACTTCCGGCGACAGCATCCCGAGCACGCCCTGGTCGCGGATCGGCATCGCGCGATCGAGGAAGCCGGCGACGGTCTGCCCCGCGGCGGCGGGCGCGGCGGCAAAGGTCACTATCATCGCGCACAGGAGCAATCTTTGCATGGGCCGGCCTTCGTGAAGATTGCCGACCCATGTCATTGACTTCATTGCGTTATCCTGAACGTCAGGCGCCGGCCGGGGCGGGGGAGCCGAACGGGCCGGAACCGCGGCGCGTCTTGGGGATGGAGGTGCCGGCGCGCGGTACCGACGGCGACTTCGGCCCTGAGTCGCGGCCGATCTCGTCGCCCGCGATCAGCGCCTTGATCTCGTCGCCCGACAGCGTCTCATATTCGAGCAGCGCGCCGGCCAGCAGGTGAAGCTGATCGACATGATCGGTCAGCAGCGCCTTGGCACGGTCGAGGCCACCCTGGACGATGCTCTTGATCTCATCGTCGATCAGCTGTGCGGTGGCGTTCGACATGCGCACCGGCTGGCTGGACGAATAGCCCAGGAACGATTCGCCCTCCGGCTGCGCGTATTCGACCGGACCCACCTTGTCCGACATGCCCCATTTGGTGACCATGTCGCGCGCCAGGCCCGTCGCATATTGGATGTCGCTCGATGCGCCCGACGACACCTTGTCGTAGCCGAAGATCACTTCCTCGGCGACGCGCCCGCCCATCGCGACGGCCAGGTTGGCGTACATCTTGTCGCGGTGATAGCTGTACGAATCGCGCTCGGGCAGCCGCATGACCATGCCCAGCGCACGCCCGCGCGGGATGATCGTCGCCTTGTGGATCGGATCGCTCGCCGCTTCGTGGAGCGCGACGACCGCATGGCCCGCCTCGTGATAGGCGGTCATGCGCTTCTCGTCCTCGGTCATCACCATGCTGCGCCGCTCGGCGCCCATCATGACCTTGTCCTTGGCCTCCTCGAATTCCGCCATCGCGACCAGCCGCTTGCCCTTGCGCGCCGCGGTCAGCGCCGCCTCGTTGACGAGGTTGGCCAGATCCGCGCCCGAGAAACCGGGCGTGCCGCGTGCGATGGTGCGCGCATCGACGTCGGGCGCCAGCGGCACCTTCTTCATGTGCACTTCGAGGATCTTGATCCGCCCCTCGATATCGGGGCGCGGCACGATCACCTGGCGATCGAAGCGGCCGGGACGCAGCAACGCAGGGTCGAGCACGTCGGGGCGGTTGGTCGCCGCGACGATGATGATGCCCTCATTGGCTTCGAAACCGTCCATCTCGACCAGCAGCTGGTTGAGCGTCTGTTCGCGCTCGTCGTTGCCAGTGCCGAGCCCAGCGCCGCGATGACGGCCGACCGCGTCGATCTCGTCGATGAAGACGATGCACGGCGCCGACTTCTTGGCCTGTTCGAACATGTCGCGCACCCGGCTCGCGCCGACGCCGACGAACATCTCGACGAAATCCGAACCGGAAATGGTGAAGAACGGCACGCCCGCCTCACCCGCGATGGCGCGGGCGAGCAGCGTCTTGCCGGTGCCGGGCGAGCCGACGAGCAACGCGCCCTTCGGAATCTTGCCGCCCAACCGCGCGAATTTGGTCGGGTCTTTCAGGAAGTCGACGATCTCGACCAGTTCCTCGCGTGCTTCGTCGATGCCGGCGACGTCGTCGAAGGTGACCTTGCCCTCCTTCTGCGTCAGCATGCGGGCGCGCGACTTGCCGAAGCCCATCGCGCCCGAGCCGGAATTCTTCTGCATCTGGCGCAGTACGAAGAAGGCGATGCCCATCAGCAGCAGGAAGGGCAGCGACTGGACCAGGATATACTGCCAGATCGACGGGCCGTCCTCTGCCCGCGCGGTGAAGGTCACGCCCTTTTCGCGCAGCTTGGGGATAAGCTGCGGATCGGGGACCGGCATCGTCTTGAACTTCTCGCCGGACGACCAGGTGCCGGTGATCTGTTCGCGGCTGATGACCACGTCCTTGACGGTGCCCTCATCCACCTTGTCGAGGAAGGTCGAATATTCGACCGCGCTGCCGCCGGCCGCGGAGGTGCGCCCGTCGAGCATCGTCACGAACACCGCCAGCGCCATCAGGATGCCGACCCAGATCAGCAGGCTCTTCATCCACGGATTGGGGCCGCTGCCCCCGCCATTGCCGTCCGGCTGCTTGTCGTTGTCACTCATGCGGCTCAAGATAAGCGCCGCCGGGTTAATGGCAATGGAACAGATCGGCGTTTCGTCGCGCCTGGACCAGCCTTCGTCCCCCCCAGCCAGGCTGTAGGGAAATCAGGTGCGGCGGCGGGGGGGCGCGGGGCGGAAGCGCCAGACGCCGCGGCGCATGCCGGCGACCACCCCCGCCTGAGTCGCGCGGCGGCCCTGGGCGAGTGCATCGAGCAGGGGCTCGACGTTCATGGCTTCGGACCAGTCGGGGGTGGTGATGGCGCCCGAATCGCGCACCGCGGCGATGGCGCGACGGGCAAGGACGCGCAACAGGCCGCGCGGCAGATCGTCGATCGCCAGCGTCACCACCGCGCCGTCGTGGACCGCGGCGCGCGCGTCCCAGATCCAGTCGGCGACCGCGCGCAGATCGGCGTCCGCCTCCGCCAGCGCCGCCGCCGCGCGGGCCAGGCGCGGCGGATCGAGCCATTCGTTCGCGCCGAGCAGGCGGCGAAACCGGGTACGGTCGTGGCGGTCGTCGGCGTTGGCGGGATCGTCGACAAATGGCATTTCCGCGCGCCGGGCGATCGCGCGCAGTTCTGCGCGGCGCCAGTCGAGCAGCGGGCGAACGATCGTTACCCCGTCGATGACCACGCGCGTCCGCACCCCCGCCAGCCCCGACAGGCCCGATCCGCGCGCGGCGCGCATGAGGAACGTCTCGGCCTGGTCATCGGCATGATGTGCGGTCGCGACGGCCGCGGCGCCGATCGCGCGGGCGTGCGCGGTCAGCAACGCATAGCGAGCCCCGCGCGCCTGCGCCTGGAGGCTGGCGCCCGCGGGTGGCTCGGCCGCGGTCAGCGTGATGTGGGGCACGTTCAGCGCGGCGCACGCGGCGGCCACCATCGCCGCTTCTCCGGCCGCATCGGGGCGCAGGCCGTGATCGACGGTCGCCGCCGTTATGCCTCCCGGCAGGGCGGCGGCGGCGAGTGCCAGCATCGCCATGCTGTCGGGTCCGCCGGAGACCGCGAGGAGCAGGGGGTTCGGGATGTCGCCCGCGATGCGCGCGAGATCGGTGCGGAAGCGGTCGGCTTCGGTCATTGAACGGCACATTCCTGGGGCCGATGGGTGTTGCATTCCTCCCCGGCACGGGGAGGGGGACCAGCCGAAGGCTGGTGGAGGGGGTGTGCCACGAGCGAGTCCCTTGCGGCGAGCCCCCTCCACCACCGCCTTCGGCGGCGGTCCCCCCCCCCTTCCCGCCAAGCGGGGAGGAGCGAGGCGATCGGCGCTGCATGCCGGTGCGATCTATCTCCCGACCATCACCCGCACTTGGCGACCGCACGACCGCGGGCGATGTCGGCTTTCATCGAGGCGGCCATCTTCGCCCCATAGACGTCGCTCAATTCGCCATAGACCTTGCAGGCGTCGGCGGGTTTCTTGAGCGTCACCAATGCCTGGGCGAGATAATAAAGGCTCTCGGGCGCGCGCTCGCCGTCGGGGAGGGTTTTATAATTGTCGTAGAAGGTCATCGACGCCAGGCTGGGCTTGCCCTCGTCCAGATACGCGCGGCCGAGCAGGTTCTTGGCGTAGCTGGCGCGGCGGTGCTTGGGGTAGTCCGCGGCGACCTTCTTCAACTGGGCCTCGGCCTCGGGGTAGAGTTTGGCCGCCCACAGCCGGTAGCCGTAGAGATATTCGTCCTCGGGCGTGTCGCCGCTGGCCGGCTTTGCGACCGCGGCGATCAGCCGCGCCCGTGCCGGATCGCCCTTTGCGGGCGTGGTGGCGGCGGGTGCCGCCGGGGGGGATCGGGGAGAGGCCGGACGCGTGCCGGCGGCCGCTGGCGCATCAGGCCCATCGCTTGCGGCCGTGGCGGGAACCTCGGCCGCCTTCACCCGCGCATCGTTCGACCGGCGGTAGGCGTCGAACGCCTCCTGAAGCTGACGGACGCGGAACTCGTTCTGTTCGATCTGCCCGGTCATCGACGCGATCTGGCTTTCCAGCGAGGTGACGCGCGCGGTGAGATCGACGATCGCGCTCGACGCCGGCGTGCCCGGACCGGGGCCGGCGGGCTGCACGGGCGCGGTGACATCGGGCTGGATATACTGGCTCGAGCCGCCGGGAAAAACCTTGCGCTGGACGGCGCGCATCTCGCTCTCCAGCTTGCCGACGCGGCCCTCGATCGCGGCCTGGCCCTGCGCCGTGGCGGGCAGGGCCACGGTGGCGAACAGAATGGGAATCAGCAGCTTACGCATCGGTTACGAGGCCCTCAGGGATGTACGCGGGATCGCTATAGCGGGTTTGAAGACGCGGTTTCCAGCCCGTAGGGCACGCGGCTGAGCCTATCGGGCGCGCGGCAGATCGCGTGCGGCTTCCAGATTGGCGCGCTGGGTTTCGGTCAGCACCCGGCGGGGCCGGGGACGCTCGCGCTGCACCGTGCGACGCGGCGTGACGGCCGAGGGCGGGGGTGACGGCGCAGGCGTCGCATCGGCCGCCGAACCGGGTGCCGCACTGGGAGAAGCGGCCGATGTCGGCTGGGACGCGGGCGTGCCTGCCATTCGGGCCGCGAGTGCCACGGCGCCGATCCGCACGTCCTTGATCGCGCGCTCGCCGGTGCCCAGCGGCGGCACCGCGGCGCCGTTCAGCGTCACCGCCAGCTTGTCAGGACGGCCGACATTTATCATCGGTTCGTCCGCACCCGGCGGCACGACGAACCGTTCGCCAGGCTTCATCGTGCCCAGGTACAGCGTCTTGTCCGCCGAATCATAGACGCGCATCCACACCTCGTCGCTCGCGGTCAGCGCGACCTCGCCCGATGCCACCGTCGGCCTCGCCACGGGTATCGTGCGGGCAGCCACCGCCGGCGCGGGATCGACCGTCGTCGCGGATGGCGCAGGGCCGCGCAGCCAGTCGCCGCCGAAATACAGCGCGACCAGCACCAGCAGGCCCAGCGCCAGCCCCGCCGCGACGATCGCGACCCCGCGCGATGGCACGCGGGCGGGGTCGGTGACCTCATAAGGTTCGTATTCGGGCTGACGTCGGCCGAGCCGATCCACCTCGATCCGCACGCCCTGGGCGACGGCGACCTCGTCCGCGCCCACCGCGCGGGCATAGGCGCGCGCGAAGCCCACCGCATAGGTGGGCGACGGCAGGGTCGTATAGTCCGACGCCTCGATCGCCTGGAGGTGGCGCAGCGGCACGCGGGTGCGCGCGGTGATGTCGGCAAGCGACAGCCCCTGCGTCTCGCGTGCGGCACGCAAGCTCTCACCGATGGTGCGCGGCGTCACGCTCGGCTGGCCTTCCGTCCGACCCGCCTCGACCTCGTCCATCAACTTCTCCGAGTTCGGCGCGGGCAAGGCCCTGCGCCCGCGCGTCCGTTAAGCAACGTGTCCCAGAGGCGGGCAACGCTGTCAACGCGTCACCCGGGGCATCCGTCGGACGTCAGGCCAGTTCGACCCCGGTTTCCGCCGCCCACGCGGTCAGCACGCCGCGCAGGTCGCGCGGCGGATGCGCGAGCCACTCCACCATGCGCTGGCGCAGCGTTCCTGCATCGAGCGAGCGGACCATCGCCTTCAGCGGCCCGATCGCGGCAGGGGTGATCGACAGCCGGTCGATGCCCAGCCCGATCAACGCCATCGCCTCCAGCGGCCGCCCACCCATCTCGCCGCACACGCCCAGGTCCACGCCTGCCGCACGACACGGTGCGACGAGGCGGGCGAGGAAGCGCAGGATCGACGGGCTGAGCCAGTCGTAGCGCTCCGCCAGCTTCGGATTGGCGCGATCGGCGGCGAAGAGGAACTGGGTCAGATCGTTGGTGCCGACCGACAGGAACTGCACCCTGGGCAGCAGGATATCGAGCTGTTCGGCAAGCGCCGGCACCTCCAGCATCGCGCCGTAGCGGATGTCGGTCGGCAGCCGCTTGCCGCGCGCGCCGATCCACGCGCGCTGAGCCTCGAACAGCGCCTTGGCCTCGTCGAATTCCCACGGTTCGCTGACCATCGGGAACATCACGTTGAGAACGCGCCCGGCGGCGGCGTCGATCAGCGCGCGCGCCTGCGCCTTCATCAGCCCGTCGCGTTCGAGCGCGAGGCGGAGCGCGCGCCAGCCCATCGCGGGATTTTCCTCGTCCCCGGCCTCGACCACCAGGTAGGGCAAAGCCTTGTCGCCGCCGATGTCGACGGTGCGAAAGACCACCGGCTTGTCGCCGGCGGCGTCGAGCACCTCCTTGTACAGCCGCTGCTGGCGCTCGCGCTGGGGGAGCGAGGAGGAAATGAGGAACTGGAATTCTGTGCGGAACAGCCCGATGCCGTCGGCGCCGGTAATGTCGAGCGCGGCGACGTCGTCGCGCAGCCCCGCGTTCACCATCAGCGTCACGCGCTCGTCGTCCCTGGTCACCGGCGGCACGTCGCGCAGCGCGGCAAACGCCGCCTTGCGCTTCTGGCGGGTGGCCAGCTTGCCCTCGAACGCTTCCTCCATCGCCGCCGACGGCCGCACGAAGACGTTCGCCTCGGTCGAATCGAGCAGCAGCATGTCGCCCTCCGCGATCGTCCGCCGCACGTCGCGCACCCGGCCGAGCACCGGCACCCCCATCGCGCGCGCGACGATGGTGACGTGCGCGGTCAGCGATCCTTCCTCCAGCACCACGCCCTTCAGCCGGCGCTTGTCATATTCCAGCAGTTCGGCCGGACCCAGGTTGCGCGCGATCAGGATCGTGTCCTGACGCAGCCCCATCTGCGCGGCGGTGCCCATCTGGCCCGAGACGATGCGCAGCAGCCGGTTCGACAGATCCTCCAGATCGTGCATGCGATCGGCGAGCAGCGGATCGTCGATCTGGCGCATCCGCTGGCGCGTGCGCTGCTGCACCCGCTCGATCGCGGCCTCGGCCGTCAGCCCGCTGTCGATCGCCTCGTTGATCCGGCGGCTCCAGCCCTCGTCATAGGCGAACATCTTGTAGGTCGCGAGCACCTCGTCATGCTCGCCCGCGGTGCCGAATTCGGCCTCATGGGTCATCCGGTCGATCTGCGCGCGCATCTTGTCGAACGCGGCATAGACGCGGTGGCGCTCGGCGTCGGTGTCCTCGGCGACGGTATGCTCGATGGTGATCCGCGGCTGGTGAAAGACCGCGAAGCCTGCGCCCATGCCCTCGACCAGTTTCAGCCCCGGCAGCCGCACCGACGCGGTCGATTGCGGCCGATTGCCCGCGCCGGTCGCGACGTCGATCAGCCCGGCGTTGGCGATGAGTTCGCTGAGCACCATCGCGACGGTCTGCAACGCCTCGATCTCGACATCCTGATAACGGCGCGGATCGACGTGCTGGACCGCCAGCACCCCCACCGACCGTTCGCGCCGGATGATCGGCACGCCGGCGAAGCTGTGGAACCGATCCTCCCCCGTCTCGGGATTGTGGACGAAATTGGGATGGCTGGTCGCCTCGTCGAGATTGAGCACCTCGACATCCGCGGCGATCGTGCCGACCAGCCCCTCGCCCAGCGCCAGCTTGGTGACGTGCACCGCCTCCTGCGCGAGGCCCCGGGTGGCGTAGAGTTCGAGCAGCCCCTCGCGCAGCAGATAGATCGAGCAGACCTCGCTGCCGATCGTCTCGCCGATGATCTGGACGACCGCGTTCAGCTTGGCCTGCGGCGGCGTGCGCCCGGCCATCACGTCGTGAAGGCGGA
Source organism: Sphingomonas sp. (assembly GCF_036387595.1). Taxonomy (GTDB): domain Bacteria; phylum Pseudomonadota; class Alphaproteobacteria; order Sphingomonadales; family Sphingomonadaceae; genus Sphingomonas. The sequence continues at coordinate 140,744 of NZ_DASVTL010000074.1, read as the reverse complement.
CGAGGATTTCGCGGGCGGAGGCGGCGGCCGATAGCATGCGCCACTCGCTATCAGATGGGGAGCGTGGGTGCCACGCAACAAAAGTTTGGGACGCGGGCGCCGGAGGGGAAGGTCACTGGAAAGTCACGCCCGGACGCATTCTCCTCGAGTCCGGCCGGGACGAGAACGGGGGTTTGTCCGCGTAGCCCGCATGGCGGGGGTGCGACGTGTAGGACAGCGGCAACTTGCGGGCTGGCGCGTGGGCATTCTGAAGCGGAACTCTGATACCGGAAAGCGTGCTGAAATGCGTCGGCAGGCGAGTCGCGTCAGAACCGACCGGTTGTGACACTTGTCCGCTTTCGACCCAAGAGCGAACGTTCGCGATGAGTAAATCGCAGGTTTTTGCCTCTGCCTGAAAATGGCGAAAGACCCTACAGCTCCGTCATGCGTGTATGTAGTGCACAGTGATCGCGTACACCCACAACTAGGGATTTTTGAAGTCAATTGGCGGAGCCTGCGCCGAAACACCGATCAACCCAGACTTCACGGGTCCAACGTGATGTGCTGGTTCACTGTACACAATCTCGTCATAAGAAACGTTGACTTTTTCGCCAGAGATCGGTGTTACTCTGCCAACAACTATCTGACGGACATTGGCTTTATCTAACTCTGTCGCCAGTCGGCGAAGTGGTATTCGTTCATCCGTTTCGGGTAGAAGATTTGCAAAACACAATCCTACCTTAGTCAATATCCAAATACTAGATTGCATCATAGCAGTGTCGACTTTGAATTTTATTACTATGCCGTGACGGGTACCGACCATAAACCCGTTCAAGTTCTCGTCCGGTTTGAAATTGTGACTTGTTCCGCTTGCCCCACTTACCAATCCAAGGTCGCTAAGGTGAAGTCCAGTAATATACATTTCTCCGGTATTCCAATCAGGCGGTGTCACTATATATTTTTGAACCCTATTCTCTAGAACCTTATGAAACTGTGCGAGGGACTGCTGATCTATTTCGCCAGCAAGGCGTAACACGGATTTAGAAAATGTACCTGGCCGCTTGATTTCACCAGCAAGAATAGCCGCTAAACGATCCCGCAGTTGCTCGGATGATGCATTTTCAGCTTCATGCGTAAATGCATTCATGAAATCGGCGGAGGGCTCCTCGGCTGGCTTACCTTCGGTCTCTGCATCAGCTTGCGCCTCGATTTTGACTGCCGCTGCCGTGGCAACCGCCTCTACGTTTTCTTGCTTCCGAAAGGTGTCGCCGAGAAAACGTGCCTTTGCTCTCTCAATCTGCTCGGGATCAGTTAAGGCCTGCCGGCCAACCTCCTCTGCTAGCATCATGTTGACACGAGAGCGCCCCTCAATCGTGTCGAGATTTTCCCGAACATTCTGGAAATAGGGATGAGCTATCGTACCAGCTAGCCATCGAATGATAACGCGTTGAGCATGGCCTTTCAGAGTGGAAGGTAAACCAGTTTGCTTTACGATCATTGCGAGTGTGCCATTATGGCCAGCGGTAGGCTCTTCTGTCATCCTGCTTCCTATCTTCGCTTGAGCTGGCGCACACCGGTTACGTAATTGAATCAGGTAAAACATAAAGGGGCAAGGGCAGCATAGTTTAACCCCTTCGAAGCCGCGAGCGTGCGGGGTGACGGCGTATCGAGCACTGGGGGTCGCAGGCGCCCCGCACTGAGTTGCAGGAGCCTAAGCGGACATAATTGCCGAGGTGTCACAATCGAACGGTTACGACATTTGGGGTAGGCTCGATTCCTTCGGCGCCCCGCGAACCACCCCCCGGAACAGCCCGCTCAGCCTCCCCTCAGTCGAACAGCCCGTCCTGGCTTCCCGCCGGCGGGTTCAGCCCCAGATGCTTCCACCCGCCGGCATTCAGGCAGCGGCCGCGGGCGGTGCGGGCGACCAGGCCGAGTTGGATGAGATAGGGTTCGATCACTTCCTCGATCGTGTCGCGCGGTTCGCTGAGGCCGGCCGCGAGCGTTTCCACGCCGACCGGGCCGCCGCGATAGATGTCGGCGATCATGTTCAGATACCGGCGGTCCATCGCATCGAGGCCGAGTGCGTCGACTTCCAGCCGCAGCAGCGCGGCGTCGGCGACTCGCGCATCGACCACCGCGTCGCCGGCGACGTCGGCGAAGTCGCGGACGCGGCGGAGCAGGCGTCCGGCGATGCGCGGGGTGCCGCGCGCGCGGCGCGCGATCTCGATGGCGCCGTCGGGGGCGATGGCAAGGCCGAGCAGCCCGGCGGCGCGGGTGACGACGCGGGTGAGTTCGTCGACGGTGTAGAATTGCAGCCGCACCGGGATACCGAACCGGTCGCGCAACGGCGTCGTGAGCAACCCCTGACGCGTCGTCGCGCCGACGAGCGTGAAGCGCGGCAGGTCGATGCGGACCGACCGGGCGGACGGTCCCTCGCCGATCATCAGGTCCAGCGCGCGATCCTCCATCGCGGGGTAGAGGATTTCCTCGACCGCAGGCTGGAGCCGGTGGATTTCGTCGATGAAGAGGACGTCGCCATCCTCCAGATTGGTCAGCAGCGCGGCGAGATCGCCGGACTTGGCGATCACCGGGCCGGAGGTGGCGCGGAACCCCACCCCCATCTCGCGCGCGACGATCTGCGCCAGCGTGGTCTTGCCGAGGCCGGGCGGGCCGAACAGCAGGACGTGATCGAGCGCCTCCCCGCGCTGTCTGGCCGCGGCGACGAAGATGCGCAAATTCTCGCGCGCGACCTTCTGCCCGACGAATTCGTCGAGCGTCTTGGGGCGCAGCGCGGCGTCGATGTCTTCGGGCTTGCGCGCCGGGGCGAGGAGGCGGTCGTCGGTCATGGCGCAGGGGTCGTACTATCGTTCACCGATGTGCGACACCGCCGATCGCATGGGCCGGCCGAATCAGGACGGCTTCCCGAGTTTCGCCTTCAACCCGGCAAGCGCGCCGAACGGCCGGGCCTCGTCCTCGCCGAACACGCCGGCCGCGCGCAACGCCGCCGCGGCTTCGGGCGCACGCGGAAAGGGATCGAGGGCCAGCGCCATCGTCTCCGCCGCGGCTTCGCCCAGGTCGATCCCGCCGTCCTCGATCGGCAGCGTGTCGAGCGCGTCGTCGGACAGTTCGACCTCCTCCTCGCCAGCCGCGAGATCGTCGACGAAGCGCAGCGTGACCGCCTCCGCCACGGTTGCGGGGATCGGTTCGCCGGTGACCGAGCAGGCCTGCACCACCTGCGCGGCGACGTCTCCGGTGGCGACGATCGCCGCACCGTCGCGGCGCACCGCGAACCGCGCGGTCAGCGAGTCGATCGCGATCAGCGCGAAGCGCGCGGCCAGGCGGCGGCGTTCGTCGGCATCGGCCTCGATCGCGATCATGCGATCACCCTCGCCGATCGTGTCGATCGCGATGGGGCGGGCGAATTCGGCAGGCACGGTCATCCAAGCTCTCCTTCGATCACCTGCGCCGCCGGCAGGCCTGCGAGCGCGGCATGCCATGCGAGCAGCGCGTCGCGGACATGCGCGAGGGCTGCGGGCGCGGGCGCCTCCCCCCGGTAGAGGTTGCGGACCAGCGCGTCGTCGATCGCGCCGCGCGCCAGCCCTTCGCGATAGGCACCCAGCCGGCCGCCGAGCATCGCCATCATCTTGCCGATATGCTTGCCGACGACGATGTCGCCGATCCCCATCTGGCGAAGCTGGCCGTCCATGTCGTCGACGAAACGCTCGGCCAGGGCCGCCGACGGACCAGCCCCCTCCGGCACCCCCTCCAGCCGCAGCAGGACGAAGGAGAGGACCGCGGCGATCATGTCGAACCGTCCGTCCACGGTATCGGGCACGCCCCCGTCGAGATACCAGTGCGGCGCGCGCGCCCTTGCCACCACCGCATTGTAGAGCGGGAGCATCGCCTCATCCCGCTTCGATCCGAACATCGTCGCCAACCAGCCCAAGATACATCCCTTCGCCGCGCACGCCCGGCATATGCTTGTCTGCCCGCGCATCCTCGCATATCGAAGCGATCGGCCGCCGATGCAATCGCATGGGGATCACATCGCGGGCGGGGGCCGTGTAAGCCTGTACCCATCTGCGGAGAAATCTCGTGAGCCTGTTCCCCATCCCGCGTGCCGCCAAGGCATGGCTCGGCGTTTTCTGCGCGGGCGCGCTGAGCGTCGGCGGCTGCTCCCCGCTGCCGTCGCATCAGGGCTATATCGTCGATGCCGACCTCGTGAATTCGGTCCAGCCGGGCGTCGACAATCGCGAATCGGTGCTCCAGACGCTGGGTCGCCCGAGCTTCGCCAGCCAGTTCAACCAGGGTGACTGGTATTATATCGCGCGCGAAAGCCGCGCTTACGGGTTCCAGAAGCCGAACCCCAAGGCGCAGCTGACGCTGCAGATCACCTTCGACGCCGCCGGCACGGTCACCGCGATCCGCCGCGGATCGGCCGAGCAGATCGCGTCGATCAGCCCGGACAGCAAGAAGACCCCGACGCTGGGCCGCGAGCGCAGCTTCTTCTCCGACCTGTTCGGCAATATCGGCACGGTAGGTGCGCCGGGTGCCGGCGGACAGGGGCCGGGCCAGGGTGGCGGCGGCGGCGGGCGCGACACGCCGTAATAGCCCGTTACGCGGTCGCCACGGCTCGACAGGATTTGGCCGCGCCGCGTTTACGCGTCGGCGCGGCCGTGCCGTGCTTGGGTCGGCACCGGTCCCGAAAGGGGGTTTAAGGACCATCCGCGCAACGCCCTTGCGGTGATTTGGTTCGAACCCTTTCGAAATTTCCATTCCGGCGCCTGCCTCACCGCATCGTGAAGCGCACCTGATCGACGACCCGGCCGGTGAGATCGACCAGCCGCAGGCGGTGCAGCCCGGGGCCGGGGAGTATCATCGGCCGCGCGTCGGCGGGGCCAAGATCGCGCGCGTCGAGGACGATGCGGTGGCGCGAGGCATCGCCCGATACCGCGATCGCCACGCGTTGGCGGTCGATGGGGATGTCGGGGTCCAGCGCATAGACACTGCCCGCGGCGGGATTGACGAAGCGGGGGCGGCGCGCGGCGGCGGGAGCAGCGGCGATCACGCTCTGCGCGGTGCCGCGCACGAACCATTCGCGCCTTGGCGCCTCGCGCGCATCGGCAAAGACGATCCGGCGCGATTCCACCGAGGCGGGCGGGGCCGGGGACATGCGGCCCGCCTCGATCGCCATCATCACGTCGCGCCACACCGGCGCCGCGCCGCTGGTGCCCGATACGCCGCGCATCGGATCGCCCTCCGCATTGCCGATCCACACGCCGACGGTGAAAAGCGGGGTGAAGCCGATGCACCAATTGTCGCGCATCCCCTTCGACGTGCCGGTCTTCACCGCGGCGCGAAACGGCAGGCGGAGTGCCGAATCGCTGCCGAACGTGGCGGCGCGGGCATCGTTGTCGGCGAGCATGTCGGTGACGATGAAGGCGGCGGCGGGGGTGGTCGTCACCCGGTCGCGGCCGCGGCGGTCGGCAGCGGTGAGACGCAGCGGCGACCAGAGTCCGCCGCGGGCCAGCGTGCGATAGGCCGCGACCTGCTCGGCCAGCGTCACCTCGGCCGAGCCGAGCGCAAGCGAAAAGCCGTAATGGCCGCCATCCTCGACCAGGCCGCGGTAGCCGCTGTCCCACAGGCGGTCGCGGAACGGTTCGACCCCGACCAGCAGCAGGGTACGCACCGCCGGCACGTTCAGCGATCCCGCCAGCGCCACGCGCGCGGACACCGGCCCCTTGAACCCGCGATCGTAATTCTGGGGCACGTACAGCCCCGATGCGGTGTCGAGCTGCACCGGCGAATCGTCGAGGATGGAGGCGGCGGTCAGATAGCGGCGCTCGATCGCCTGCGCATAGAGGAAGGGTTTGAGCGTCGATCCCGCCTGCCGATAGGCGCGGGCGTTGTCGACCGCAGGTGCGGTGGACGTGCCGCCGACGCCGCCGACCCAGGCAAGCACGTCGCCGCTGGCATTGTCCGCGACGATCACCGCGCCGTCGCGGGCGCGGGTGCCGCCCAGCCCCTGCAACTGGCGGGCCAGCGCCGCGGTCGCGAGGCGCTGGATCGCGGCGTCGAGCGTGGTGCGAACCCGTGCGCCGGGGCGGGTCAGCAGGTGGCCGGCGAGATGCGGCGCGAGGCCGGGGTCGAGCGCAAGCGTGCGCGCCGGGCCGGACATTGCCGCAGCGGCGCCCGCGAACCGGGTACAGTCGCGCGTCCCCGACAGCGTGCAGGCGCGGCGGGCGAGCGCAGCGGGCGGCGCCTGCGGCTGCGGCAACAGCGCGGCGAGCAGCAGCGCATCGTCGCGGGAAAGCGCCGCGGGCGTCTTGCCGAACAGCCCGAGCGCCGCGGCGCCGATCCCCTGCGCCTCGCCACGGAACCCCGCGAGGTTCAGATACGCCTCCAGAATCTGGTCCTTCGACCAATGCGCCTCCAGCGCCTGCGCCGCGCGCGCCTGGCCCAGCTTGGCGCGCCAGCCCCGGCGGCCCGGCGTGTCGAGCGCGGGCACGAGATAGCCTGCGACCTGCATCGAGAGCGTGCTGGCGCCGCGCGGCGGGCGGCCCGCTATCCGATCGCGCAGGGCGGCGGCTACGGCGATCCAGTCGATGCCGCCATGCGCAGCGAATCGGTGATCCTCGGCCGCGACGATGGTGCGTGCGACGACCGGCGCGACGGCAGCCAGCGGCGTCCAGGCCAGGCGGCGGCGCGCGAAATCGACCCGTGCCGAATCGATCAGAACACCGTGGCGATCGTAGAGCCAGGCCTCCGACGGACGCCAGGCGGCGCGCACGGCGGCATAGGCCGGGAGGGGTGGCGGGAGCGTCGCCATGTCGGCGACACCCAGCGTCAGGACGAGCAACGCGCCTGCGCCCAGCGCGGTGCGCACGCCGCGGGTCACCGATCCGCCACCGCCACCCCGGCATTGGGCAGCGCGGCATGGATCGCGGGATCGTACATCGCCTCCACGCGGGTCGGCGGCAAGCTGAAACGGCCGGCGCCGTTCAGACGCACCGTATACGCGATCCGGGTGCGACCGCGCGGCAGCCAGGCGAAATAGCCGCGCCAGGCGTCGCGCCCGCGCTCGACATAGGAAGGCCCCGGCCCCGCGGCGCCCGAACCCGCATCGAGCATCTGCGACTGACCGCCCAGATCGCCGATGATCGTCGCGCCCGCGGGCACGGGATCGCTGACGACGACCCAGTTACGCTCGGCATTCGCATCGACCGCGATGGTGATGCGCAGCACGTCGCCGCGGGTCAGCCGCCCGGCGTGGCGCGCCTGCACGATTTCGACCCGTCGCGTGATCCGGTATCCTGCGAACAGCGGCGCGCGTAGCGGCACGGCGGCACGGATCGCGACGCTTGCCCACGGTCCTGCTCCCCCCGATTGGCTCAGCGACAGCGTGGCGCGGGCGGGCAGCGCGAACGACGCGGCCCGCGCCTGCGGCGCCAACGGCCAGCCCTTGGCGATGCTCCGCCCCGCCAGCGACAGCGTGGTCGTGCCCGCGATCGCCTGTGCGGGATAGGTTCGCGCGAATCGGCGCACCGCCAGCGACCCCCAGGCGTTGGCGGGCGTCGTGTCCCAATGGCCGCGGCGCTGGCGTGCAGCGAAGCCCGTCATCATCCGCGGCGCCTCGTCCTGCCAACCGACGCGGCCGATCGCCAGCAGCGCCGCCCGCGCCGCGGTCTCGTCCGCCGATTGCATCAGCCACCATGCGGCGTCGCCCTGGTCGGACAGGTCCAGCCTCGTGCCCTCATAGGCGAGTCGTCCGCGCAGCACGGTTTCGGCCTGGGCGCGCAGGGCGGCGGCATTGGCCAGGCCGGGGATGCGGTCGATCGCGGCGATCCAGTCGATCAGCGCCCCGCTCGGCATCTCGGCCGCGCCCATGCCGATCTGGCCGAGCATCGCCGGGGTCGCGGCACCGGCGCGGGCCAGCGCGGCCAGCGCCGCGACCTTGCGCAGACGGACGTCGCCGTAATCCTCCTGGGCGAGGCGGCCGTCGAGCACCGCTTTCAGCGCCTCGATCATCCGGGCGCGGGCGGTGTCGGGCACCGCCAGCCCGGCTTCGGCGGTGAGCGAGAGGACGTAGGACGTCAGCGCCTCCGACCCGTTCAGCGATCCGCTGGGCCAATAGCGCAGCAGCCCGTCGGGCGCCTGATAGGTCGGCAGCGCCCCCGCCAGCCGGGTCCAGGCCGCCATGTCGCCCAGCGCCACCGCGCGTGACAATTGCTGTTCGAAGCACTGATACGGATAGGCCGCCATATAGGCGCGGACCCCGGCGAGCGGCGGCGCGAGCGTATCGGCAAGCGCTATATCGACCGATCCGCGATCGGGCAGCGCGCCGGCGGGTGCCGCGATCGGGATGGTCGTCGCCGCGCCGACCCGCGCCAGCGTCGCGGCCCAGGTCTCGACGGGGATCGCAGCCACGACGTCCTGGGTCGCGGTGATGCGGTCGGCGGCGCGGCCGTCGGCGGTGCGCGCCGACACCTGCCAGCGCAGGGTATCGACACCTTCGGGCGCGGTGAGGTTCCAGGCGATCGGCACCGCGCCCCCCGCCGGGATCGTCACCGTGATCGCACGCCCGTTCGCGACCCGCGGCGTGACCGCGACCGTTGCGGTCACCGTCATCGCGCGCGTCGATCCGTTGCGCAGCGTGAACCCCGCGGCGTAGAAATCGCCGGTGCGCACGAGCGGCGGCAGCCCGGCGTAGAGCGACAGATCCTGCGTGCTGCGGATGTCCGCCTGACCCGTGCCGAACAGCGCCTGCCCCTCGGTCGCCACCGCGACGAGGCGGAACGACGACAGGGCGTCCGACAGCGGCACCGCGACGCGTGCGCGCCCCTGCGCATCCAGCGGCAGCGTACCGCGCCAGAGCAGCACCGGCTGGAAATTCTCACGGTTGAGCGCCGACGCATCGCCGCCGCCGCCGCCCGCCTCCACCGCCTTGCGGCCGTAATGCCGTTTGCCGACGACCTGCATCTGCGCGGTCGAGGTCAGCACCGACAGCGCGCGCTCGCCCATCATCGCGCCGAGGACGTCCCAGGATTCGTTGGGGGCAAGCTGGAGCAGCGCCTGATCGACCGCGACGAAGGCGACGTCGGCGGAGCGCGCCGGGGTGCCGTCCGGGCGGCGGACGCGGACCGCCACCTGCGCGACATCGCGCGCGGCGTAGCGCGCGCGATCGGCCTTCACCGCGACATCGAGGCGGTGTCCCTCCCACCCGACCTTCACCCTGGCGACGCCCATGCGATAGGCAGGCTTGGCGAGATCGACCAAGGCTGTCGGCGGCGGCGCGTCGTCCGGCCCGCGAACCAGCCCCAGGCTGCGGCCGAGTCCGCGCAGCCACGACCAGAAGCCCGGTTCGACCCGCCCGCGCACCGCGAGCACGGACACGAAGACGTCGGGCGCATAGGCGGCGGGCATCTTCACCTCCACGACCGGATCCTTGCCGGACACCTGCGTGACGTAGCTGGCGAGGACACCTTCGCGCTCGACCGTGACCAGCGCGGTGGCGGCACGAAACGGCATGCGCACCTGGAAGCGCGCGGTCTCACCCGCCTTGTACGAGGTTCGCTCCGGCACCAGGTCCATGCGGTCGCCGTTGTCGCCGCCGAACCACCAGTCGTCGTCCCCCGCCAGCCATACCGGTCGCACCGCGCGCGCGACATTGCCGTCGGCGTCCTTCGCGGTCGCCACGGCATAGACTTCCCCCGATACGCCGGGGTCGATCGTGCAGCCCGCAAACCCTTGCGCGTCGGTCTTCGCATCGCACGTCGCGTCGAGGCGGGTCGTGCGCATTTGATTATCATAGGCATAGAAGCCGCCGATCAGCCGCCGCCGCGCGGTAAGGATCTGACGGCTGTAGAGCGCCACCGCGACCCGCTGGCCACCGATCGGCCTGCCCTGGGTATCGAGCGCGACGAAGCGCAGTCGCAGATCGTCCTGCTTCATCATCCAGCCATCGGTGCGCAGGCCCAGTTGCACCGCGGACGGCAGGATCGGGATGGTGCGCGAGGCGGTCAGCACCTCGCCATTGGCGTCGCGGTAATCCATCTCGACGCGCATGTCGGCCTGCGCGTCGAGCGGCGGCATGGGGATGGCGGTGCGCCGGGTGCCGTCGGCACCGAGCGTGACGGGCAGCGTCTGCGCCGGCGGCAGCGCGACCGGCGTGTCATTGCCCTCGCCATCGAGCGCGCGGACGCCTTCGCTGACCGCGGTTCCGCCGAAAGTATAGGTCTCATAGCCCTCCGGCGTGCCGCCGTGCTGGGACCAGCCGATGCGCAGATCGACCGCCAGGTTCGACGCGCCGCCGCCCGAGAGATAGCCCGCGAACAGGTCGAGCGGCAGCGACTTCGGCCGGACCGCCGCCTCGCGCGGGCCGGAGACGCTCGCGCGCATCGTCGGCAGGCGGTATTCGTCAACCTTGAACGACTGTCCGGTGTAGAGCGTATTGCCGTCGGCCATCACGACCTGAACGTCGTAATCGCCCATCGGCGCGGCGGCAGGCGCGGTCCAGCTGCTTTCGCCGCGGCCACGTGCGTCGATGGCGAGCGGCAGATCGAACTGGGTTTCCGATCCGCGGTGCGACAGCCGCAACTGCGCCTTGAACCCCGCAGGGATCACGAAGCCCTGCCCCGCCGGCCGGCGGACCACGTGCTTCATGTGGATCGTCTCGCCCTGGCGCACGAGCATGCGGTCGAAGATCGTGTGGACCTTGGCCGTGGGCACTTCGTAGCCATAAGGCATTTCGAAATCGTAGGGGCGCAGCCCCTCTCCCCAGTGCGTCGTCGCGAAGCCGAAATCGCCGCTCGTGCGCGCCGAGATCATCAGCGGATGCGCCTCGCCATCGCAGCTTCCGTAGGTTTCGGGCTGGGGCAGTCCGGCCGGGATCATCAACCCGCCGCTGCGATCGGTGCGCCCCTTCGCCAGCGCGCGGCCGGTACAGGCGTCGCTGACCTGGACGTCGGCGCCCGCGACCGGCCTGCCGCTGCCGAGCGAGGTGACCCAGGCGAGACTGCGCTCGCGCCCCCATTTGAAGTGGACGCTCAGATCGGTGACCAGCGCCGCGGTCGCGACGTAGCGCGGCGCATCGCGGCCGAGGAGCGCACGGCCGAGCGTTCGGCTTTCCAGCTCCACCACGTAGAAGCCGGGCTTGCCCAGCGGGATGCCGACGACCTCGAAATCGCGGCCCTTGCCGGGTAGCGGCACCGCCAGCGGCGTACCCTGACCGGTCGGCAGGATCGACGCGGCGGCGGTGCGGTTGATGCGGGTGCCGTCCTTGCCTTCGTCGATAGTCGTTTCGTCGGCATCCGCGACGGTGCGCAGCCAGAGTGCGACCTCCCGATCGGAATCGCCCACCCGCAGCGTACGGCCCCCGATCGGGGAAACGCGACCGCGCAACCCGGGCTCGACGTTGCGGACGGTGACGGGCAATACGCCGCCCTGCGCGGCTTCGAGGATGCCGAATTTCGCCGCGAACTTCACCAGCGGCGGCGCGCGGTCGAAGCGGATCGCGAGCGGGAAGCGCGCTGCATTGGCGAGCGGACGCCCGCTTTCGTCGCGCAAGTCGCGCGGCATCTCGACTCGCGCCGCGACATCGGCGGGTAGCGGCGCTGCGAAGGTCAGGTCGGCGATCGTGGCGCGCTTGGCCTCGTCGTCACCGATTTTCGGCGCGATGGTGCGGCCGTCGGCCAGACGGATGCGAACCGCGCGCGCGTCGACCAGCCTTATGGGCGCGGTGAGGCGGACATGCGCCGGCTCGACCGGGCTGCACCCGGCCTGCGGATTGACCCGCGAACATTCGAAGCGCGCGGTGAACGGCTGGCGAACGGTGAAGTCGAAACGGCGAACCGTGCCCGCGCGCTTGCCCGAGGCGCCGGCGATGTCCGCCCCCCAGACGAGCGCCACGTCCTGACCCGGCGGCAACGCGCGGCGGCAGCGCAGCGCCACGACTCCGGCGAGCATACGCTTCCGGTCCGCGGCACTGGCCGGGATCGCATCGGGCAGGCCGGCCTCGTCCAGGAAGCGCTGGACCGGCCACATGCCGGTATCCATCGCACCGAGCACTTTGGACGGCACGTCACTGCCGAGCACATCGACGGGCACCTTCTCGCCGATGCCTTGAATCGCGCAATAGGCATGTGCCACGATCGACTCGCGCGTCGCCGGCATGTTGGTGGCGACGAGGAATGTCTGGTCCTCCTCGATCTCGCCGCCGCTGCCATCGGCGGCCGGCAGGATCGCGCGCGCCGACGGTCCGCCCGCATCGACGGTGAAGCGACGCTGCCCGCTCAGCGCGACACCCGCGACGTAGCGCACGCCGTCGCGCGCGTCGAACGTGCAGGTCGTGCCGCCCGCCAGCGGTGCGGCGAAATCATAGACCCAGCTTTGTGCATCGACCCAGCGGCCCGAGCCCGTGCAGGCGGTGGCGAAGGGCGCCGCCGCGCGTGGGTCGCCCAGCGGGACCATCGGCTGGCTGAAGCGTAGCGTGAACCGCTCGATCGCGCCTGCGCCGCCGCCGGTTCCTGGCACGGCCAGGATGACGTGCGGGCTGGAATCGCCGAGCGCAGCGACGGGCGCGAATGCGAGCGCCAGCATCGTCACCCGCCCCCACAGCCGCATCGTCGCCTCCCCCTAGCTGAGCGCCAAGCTAAGCCGCGCCAACGGCCGACGCCAGCAGGGATTGCGCGGCCCGCATGCCCCGGCGATGCTGACGACAACGGGGGGCCGCAGATGATCTGGATACTCGATTCGCTTGCGCGCGAGACGATGCTCTTCGCCGCGGTCGGGCTGCTGATCGGCGGCGTGGACGATCTGGCGACCGACGCGGTCTATTGGGTGCGGCGACTGGCCGGGCACGATCGCGCGGTGCCGATCGCACGGCTCGGCGCCTGCGAAGGCGCGGGAAGATTCGTGATCTTCGTGCCGGCCTGGGACGAGGCGGCGGTGATCGGCGCCATGCTGGACACCGCGCTCGCTCGCATCCGGCATGAGGATTACCGCATCCACGTCGGCCTTTATCCGAACGACGCCGCGACCATCGCAGCGGTGACGAAGGTCGCACGGCGCGACGCGAGGGTGCGCGCGGTGGTGGGGCCGCGCGATGGCCCGACCACCAAGGCGGACTGCCTGAACGTGCTCTGGCATGACCTGAGACGAAGCGGGGCCGCGGTGCGCGCGGTCGTGCTCCACGATGCCGAGGATGTCGTCCACCCGGACGCGTTGCGCGTGTTCGATGTCCTGCTCGATACCCATGCGGTCGTGCAATTGCCGGTGCAGGCGCTGATCGCCGCCGGATCGCTGGTGTCGGGGGTGTATGCGGACGAGTTCGCGGAATCTCACGGACGCAACATGGTCGTGCGCGTGGCGCTGGGCGCGGGCATGCCGCTGGCGGGGGTAGGCTGCGCGATCCGCACCGACATGCTGACGCGGATCGCGGCGATGCGCGACGGCAATCCGTTCGACGCCGAAAGTCTGACCGAAGATTATGAGCTGGGCCTGAGAATCGCAGCATTTGGCGGTCGGGGCATCTTCGCGCAGGTGCTGGACGCGGATGGCGAACACGTCGCAACGCGCGCCTATTTCCCCGCCGACGTGCGCGCCGCGGTGCGGCAGAAGGCCCGCTGGATGATCGGCATCTCGCTCGCCGGGTGGGACCGGGTCGGCTGGGGGCGGTGGAGCGCGATCGGAGATCACTGGATGCGGATGCACGACCGGCGCGCACCGCTGGCGGTGCTCGTTCTGGCGGTCGCCTATATCGCGCTGCTTGCCTGGCCGATGAGCGCGCTCGCACATTGGGGCGCCGCAACGCCGATGCCGGCGGCGGGCGAGGGCCTGCTGGCGATCCTGGCAATCAACGGCGCGATGCTGCTGTGGCGGCTCGTTTCGCGGTTCGTCTTCACCACGCGGGTCTATGGCTTCGGCGAAGGGCTGTTGTCGGTGCCGCGCTTCGTCGTCGGCAACATCATCGCGCTGATGGCGGCGCGCCGGGCGATGCTGCGGTACATGGGCATGCTGCGCGGCCGCGCGCCGGTGTGGGACAAGACGCACCACATGTTCCCCGACGCCGAGGCGCTCGACGGTCGGTGACACGCGGCGGGCGGCCCTTGCGCTTCCTCGGCACGACGCTGGGCGGCTGGGTGCTGCTGCGCGTGGGGCTGCTGTGGCCGACGCTGGACGCACCCCGCGATTTGATCCAGCTGTTGGCGCCGCCGGCGGCCGCGGCGGGGCGCGCGCAGGCGGAAGCTCCGGCGGCATCGGTACTGCCCGGAAAACCGGCGGTTGACCTGCCTGCGATGCCGGCTCCGCGACCACCGATGCCCTCGCGCAACGGTGAGAACTCTGGCGCCGTGCGATCGTGGAGCACCGGGCATGATCGAAGCAGCCAGGAACCCGCGCCGATCGAGCAGGCCGGGGTGATCGCGCCGCCGCTGCGTCCCCTGCCCGCGCACCCGGAGCGGCGACTGAGCGCCAGCCTATGGGCAATCGCGCGCGATGGTCAGGCGCAGGGTCTGCCGGGCGGCCAATTGGGTGGGTCGCAAGCCGGAGTTCGGATCGCTTATGCACTCGGTGCGGCCCGGCGTTTCGCGCTCGCCGCGCGGATTTCGACGCCGCTGCAGGGCCGTGGCAGGGAAGCCGCGGCGGGGATCGAATTCCGCCCTCCCAACCTGCCGCTGCGCGTGATCGCCGAGCAGCGTGTGGCGCTCGACGGTGGGCGCGGCGGGCAGGCGCTCTACGCGGTCGGCGGCACCGCGCCGGTTCCGATTGCCGCAGGCTTCCGCCTCGAAGCCTATGCGCAAGCGGGCGTCGTGGTGCGGGGGCGCGCAGCGGGGTTCGCCGACGGCGCCGCCCGAGTAGCGCGCCCCGTCATTTCCCGCGAGACGCTGACCGTCGATTTGGGCATCGGCGCCTGGGGCGGGGTGCAGCCCGGCACGGCCCGCGTCGATCTCGGCCCGACGCTCGGCGTCGCGCTGCCGGTGGCGCAGCGCCGCGTGCGCCTGTCGATCGACTGGCGGCAGCGTATCGCCGGGCGGGCGCGGCCAGGCTCGGGGCCGGCGCTGTCGATCGGCAGCGACTTCTAGCGCATAGCCGCCGGCCGGTATAACCGGGCATCCGTGAACCTGTACCTTCCCATCGCCAATCTGTCGGTCAACGCGCTGGTGATCGTGCTGCTCGGCGGCGGGGTCGGGCTGTTGTCGGGGATGTTCGGGGTCGGCGGCGGATTCCTGACCACGCCGCTGCTGATCGTCTACGGCATTCCGCCGACCGTCGCGGCCGCCTCCTCGGCGAGCCAGGTGACCGGCGCCAGCGTCTCGGGCGTGTTCGCGCACTGGCGGCGGGGCGGCGTCGATCGCAAGATGGGCGGCGTGCTGGTGGCCGGGGGGGTGCTCGGCAGCTTCTTCGGGGCCTGGATATTCCGCTGGCTCCAGCAGCTTGGGCAGATCGATACCGTGATCGCGGTCGTCTATGTCGTCCTGCTCGGCTCGATTGGCGGGATGATGGCGCGCGAATCGCTCGGCACCATCGTCGCGGTCCGGCGCGGTCGGCCGCCCCGCGCGGCCAAGCGGCGCCATCATCCGCTGGTCGCGGCGCTGCCGTTCCGCACGCGCTTCTATGCCTCGGGCCTCTATATCTCGCCGCTCGCACCGCTGTTGCTGGGCTTTGCCGCCGGCATATTGACGATCCTGCTGGGGATCGGCGGCGGCTTCATCATGGTGCCCGCGATGATCTATCTGCTCGGCATGGCGACGCAGGTGGTGGTGGGCACGTCGCTTTTTCAAACGCTGTTCGTCACGGCGGTCGCGACGATGGTGCATGCGACGACGACCAAGGCGGTCGACATCGTCCTGGCCGCGCTGCTGCTGATCGGATCGGTCACCGGCGCGCAAGTCGGCGCGCGGTTCGCGACGCGTTTCCGGCCCGAACATCTGCGCCTCGCGCTGGCGATCATGGTGCTGCTGGTGGGCACGCGCATCCTGCTCGGGCTGGTCTGGCGGCCCGAGGAAATCTTTTCGGTCGAGCTGTCGTGAAGGGATATGCGCTGGCGATCGCCGCGCCGCTGCTGATGGCGCAAGCCAAGCCGGTCCTCGTGCCCGACGTATCGCAGCGCGATATCGAGATCGTCTATAGCTTCACCGGCGCCGACCTGCTGCTGTTCGGCGCGATCCTCTATCCCGGCGGCCGCGCCCCGGGGAGCGAGCGGCCCGCCGACATCGTCGTCGTGGTCAAGGGGCCGACCCAATCCGTCCTGATGCGCGAAAAGGAGAAAGTCGCCGGCATCTGGGTGAACGCCGCGCGGACAAGGTTTCGCTCGGCACCGTCCTTCTATGCGATCGCCTCTTCGCGTCCGGTCGGCACCCTGGTCGACGAGCGGACGCGTGCGATCTACGAACTCGGGCTCGACAGCCTGCAATTGTCGCCCGCATCGAACGCGCTGTCGGGCGAGCAGGCGCGGTTCACGCGCGGCCTCGTCGATCTCAAGCGTCGCGCCGGGCTGTATTACGAAGCACCGGGCAGCGTCGAGATCACCGATGGCGTGCTCTACCGAGCACGGGTGCGCATCCCGGCGCGGGTGCCCGTCGGTCGCTTCACTGCCGAAACCTTCCTGATTCGCGATGGCCGGGTGCTGGCCGCCGCGGTGCGCGACATCGACATCCGCAAATCGGGGTTCGAGCGCTTCGTCGCACGCGCGGCCGAGCGCTCGGCCTGGGTCTACGGCCTGGTCGCGGTGGCCTTGTCGGTGGGGTTGGGGTGGCTGGCCGGTTGGGCCGCGGGACGCCGCTGACACATGATCTTTACCTTTCGCGGGTAAATACCTGGGCTTAGTATCCCCGAGGACCATCGCATGAGCGAAATGCCCCGACCGCAGGTGTTCGAGCATGCCCAGCAGGCATCGGCTCACGAAAACGAATATGACGGCGCGATCGGCTTTGTCCTGACGGTCGCGGGGGCAAGCAGCAAGGTGGTGTTCGATCGCGCCACGCTGACTGCCGCGAACGCGAGCGAGCCTAGCGCAGCAGGCCAGGTCGGCAGCCAGATCAAGATGCGCGTCGGGGGGGCGTGGCTGATCGCCAACGTCCGCAGCCTGGCGCTGGAGGGCAGCGTCGGCGAACGGATCGTCGCCGAGATCGACTTTCTGGGGGAAGGCGACGAGGAACGGCTGACCGGCAAGCTCTACAATTTCCGCCGCGGCGTCACCCGCTATCCGATGCCGGGGTGCGACGTGTTCGCGGTGACGGACGCCGATCTTCATCAGATCTATGCCGCCGAGGATCGCGCCAGCATCGGCATCGGCACCGTCTATCCGACGCGCGACGTCCGCGCCTCGCTCTACATCGACGCGATGCTCGGCAAGCATTTCGCGCTGGTCGGATCGACCGGCACCGGCAAGTCGACCACCGCGGCCTTGATCCTGCACCGCATCTGCGAATTGGCGCCGCAGGGGCATATCGTGATGATCGACCCGCACGGCGAATATGCCGCGGCGTTCGCGGGCAACGGCGCGCTGTTCGACGTGTCGAACCTGGCGATGCCGTATTGGCTGATGAATTTCGAGGAGCATTGCGAGGTCTTCCTCACCACCCAGGGCGCGGAGCGGCAGCACGACGCCGACATCCTCGCGAAATGCCTGCTGGCCGCGCGGGCCAAGAACCGGCTGGGGCAGGAGATCGCCAAGCTGACCGTCGACGCGCCGATCCCCTATCTGCTCAGCGATCTGACCAACATCATCCAGAACGAAATGGGCAAGATGGACCGCGCCGGCGACACCGCGCCCTATCTGCGCGTCAAATCCAAGATCGAGGAGATCAAGGCCGATCCGCGCTATGGCTTCATGTTCTCAGGAATGCTGGTCGCCGACACGATGGCCGCATTCCTGGCACGCATCTTTCGCATGCCCGGCGGCGGCAAGCCGATCTCGATCATCGATGTGTCCGGCGTGCCTTCCGACATCACGTCGGTGGTCGTCGCGGTGCTGGCGCGGATGACCTTCGACTATGCAATCTGGTCGCGCAACGAGCCGCAGCGTCCGGTGCTGCTGGTCTGCGAGGAGGCCCATCGCTACATCCCCAGCAACGCCGACGCGACGTCCTCGGTGGGCCGCATCCTGAGCCGCATCGCCAAGGAAGGGCGCAAATACGGCGTCAGCCTGGGGCTGGTGACGCAGCGACCGTCGGATCTGGCGGAAGGGGTGCTGTCGCAATGCGGCACGATCATCGCGATGCGCCTGAACAACGACCGCGATCAGGCCTTCGTGCGCGCCGCCATGCCCGAGGGCGCGCGCGGTTTCCTCGATTCCATCCCTGCGCTGCGCAACCGCGAGGGCATCGTCTGTGGCGAAGGCGTCGCCATCCCGATCCGGGTGTCCTTCGACGCACTGGACGAGGCGAAGCGGCCCGCGTCCAGCGATCCGCTCTTTTCCCGATTATGGTGCGAAGTGGGCCGCGAGGACCAGATCATCCAGCGCACCGTCGCCCGGTGGCGCGCCCAGGGCCGATAGCGGCGCCGGGCCTATACCGTCACCTGTTCGCCTAGTTCCAGCACCTTGCCCGGCGGGATGCGCAGGAAGTCGGTCGGGTCGCTGGCGTTGCGTTGCAGGAACATGAACAGCCGATCCTGCCACGGCGGCATGCCCTTCTCCGCTTCGGGCTTGATGGTATTGCGGCCGATGAAGAACGATGTCCGCATGGCCTCGTCCGCCCGGCGCTCGGCCAGCGTATCGAGCCCCAGATCGTGGGGCACGTCCGGGGTTTCCATGAAGCCATAGGTCAGCACCACGCTGCTGAACGCATCGTCGATCCGCTCGGTCTTCGCACGTTCCTCCTGCGGCACGATCGGACGGTCGGTGGTGCGGATGCTGACGATCAGGTTGCGCGCGTGGAGCACCTTGTTGTGCTTGAGGTTGTGGAGCAGCGCACCGGGTGCCGCATCGGGGTTTGCGGTCAGGAACACCGCGGTGCCGGGGACGCGTTCGGGCGGACGGCGTTCGAGCGCGGCGGCCAGATCGGCGAGCGGGATCGCCTGACGCTTCTCGAAATCGCCGACGATGCCGCGGCCGCGCACCCACGTCTGGATAAGCACGCCGATCGCGGCGGCGATCACCAGCGGCACCCAGCCGCCTTCGGTCACGCGCAGGATGTTGGCGCCGAAGAACACGCTGTCGAGCGCTAAAAAGGGGAGGATAACGGCCAGCGCCAAGGGCCGCGACCAATTCCAGCGGTGGCGCACCACGATATAGGCCAGCAGCGTCGTCACCACCATCGTGCCCGTCACCGCGATGCCGTAAGCCGCGGCCATCGCCGACGACGTCTTGAACTGGACGACCAGCACCAGCACGCCCGCGAGCAGCAGCCAGTTGATGGCGGGCAGATAGATCTGCCCGGCGAACGCCGCCGAGGTCTGGCGGATGCGCAGCCGCGGCAGCAGGCCGAGCTGGATCGCCTGCTGGGTCAGCGAGAACGCGCCGGTGATGACCGCCTGGCTGGCGATGATCGTCGCCGCGCCCGCCAGCACGACCAGCCACGGGCGCAAAGCATCGGGCGCCATCAGGAAGAACCAGTCGGTGTTGGCGAACGGCTTGCCCGCCGCCGCCGCCGCCTCCAGCGTGGAAAGCGCAAACGCGCCCTGCCCCAGATAATTGAGGATCAGCGCGGGAAAGACGAGCGCGAACCAGCCGATGCGGATCGGCAGCCGGCCGAAATGCCCCATGTCGGCGGTCAGCGCCTCCGCGCCGGTGACGGTCAGGAACACCGCGCCCAGCACGAACAGCCCGGTCGTCCCGTGGGTCGCCATGAACGACACCGCATAGCCCGGCCAGATGACGCGTGCGATCGAGGGTTCGTCGGCGATATGCCACACGCCCAGCCCGCCGATCGCCAGAAACCACACGATGCACACCGGCCCGAACAGCCGGGAAACCTGCGCCGTGCCGCGCGACTGGATGAAGAACAGCCCGACCAGGATGACGATCGTCGTCGCGCGCACCACCGATTCGCTGAAGATGTCCGCCGCGTTCGGGATGGTGCGCAGCCCCTCCATCGCGGAGAGGACGGACAGCGCTGGCGTGATGATCGCATCGCCATAGAAAAGCGACGCGCCCATCGCACCCAGGACGATCGCGACCACCGAACGCTTGCCCAGCGCGCGCCGGGCGAGCGCGGCCAGCGCCAGCACGCCGCCCTCCCCCTGATTATCCGCGCGCATGAGGAAGATGACGTATTTGACGGTAACGACCAGGATCAACGACCAGAGCGCGAGGCTGAGCACCCCCAATATCTCGCTGGCGTCGATACCGTCCTTGCCCGATTGCGCGAGCGCTTCGCGAAAGGCGTAAAGGGGGCTGGTGCCGATATCGCCAAAGACGACGCCGATCGCACCCACCGTCAGCGCGGCCAGTGCGGGATGGGGCGCCGAATGCGGCGAAGCCTGAGGAACGGCAGACGGATCGGGCGACGACATGCAGGAGGCACCCTATGAGGACGGCGCGCTTTACGCGCATGGTGCCATGACGCAAGCGCTTGATCTACGTTCGCTCAATCGGCATGGCGCACCGATGGTTCCCTTTTCGTTCGGTGGGCACGCATGGCTGGCGCTCAGCGGCGGCGCCCTGTTCTGGCCCGCGCGTGCCGCGCTGCTGGTGGCGGACCTGCATTTCGAGAAGGCGAGCTGGTATGCCGGCTTCGGACAGATGCTGCCGCCCTATGACACGATGGCCACGCTCGCCGATCTGGCTGCGCTGGCGAGTGCGACGGCGGCACGCGAGATCTGGTGCCTGGGCGACAGCTTCCACGACGTCGCCGGATGCGAGCGGCTGCAGCCGGCGGCGCGCGACGCCCTGCGCGCGCTGACCGCATCGGTGCGCTGGACGTGGATCACCGGCAACCACGATCCGGTCGTTGCCGATCATTGCGGCGGCGCGGTGGTGGACGAGGCTCTGGTCGACGGCCTGGTGCTGCGCCACGAAGCGGACCCATGCGAGACGCGTTGCGAATTATCGGGGCATTTCCATCCCAAGCTGCGCATCCGGGTGCGCGGGCGGCAGGTGGCGCGGCGGTGTTTCGTGGCGACGGGGACCAAGCTGATCCTGCCCGCGTTCGGCGCGCTGACCGGCGGGCTGGACGTGACGCATCCCGAGATCGGCCGCGCGGTGGGCGGCGGTGCCGAGGCGCTGGTGCCGGTGGCGGACCGGATGCTGCGCTTTCCGATCGCGGCGTAAGTCTCATTCCTCCCCGCGCGGGGAGGGGGACCGCCGCGAAGCGGTGGTGGAGGGAGCTATCCACCAGCGGCGTCCTTTGTGGAGCGCCCCCTCCACCAGCCTGCGGCTGGTTCCTCTCCCCGTGCCGGGGAGGAGTTATCGCGCCAGCGTCGGGAATCCGGCGCGGAATGCCGCGACCTTGGGCTTGTCCCACGTCACGATATACGGATGCGCCGGGTTCCGGTCGAAGAAGTTCTGGTGATAGGCTTCGGCCGGGAAGAACCGGCCCTGCTCGATCCGCGTCGCGATGGGCTTGGCATAAGCGCCGGTGCGGTCGAGCTGGGCGACATAGGCGCGCGCGACTCGGGCCTGGTCCGGGGTCTGCGGAAAGATCGCGGAGCGGTAGCTGGGGCCGCTGTCCGGCCCCTGGCGGTTCACCTGGGTCGGATCGTGCGCGATCGAGAAATAGACGCGCAGCAGCGTGGCATAGCTGACCTTCGCGGGATCATAGGCGATCCGGATCGCCTCGGCATGGCGCGTGGTTTCGGTGGAAACCGCATCATACCTGGCGGTCTCGCGCGTGCCGCCGGCATAGCCCGAGGTGACGCCGGTCACCCCCTTCACCCGCTCGAACACCGCCTCCATGCCCCAGAAGCAGCCACCTGCGAGCACCGCGACCTGCGGTCCCTTTGCGGCGGGAACGTCGATGGCGGCGGCAGGGATGACGACCGCGCGCTCGGCGCCGGCGACGGTGGTGGCGAGGCCGATGGCAAAGATACCGGCGGCGGCGAGAAGGATGGGCGTGCGCATGGGGGGAATATGGTGAGGGCTCCGCGGCTTGCCACCCCCCGCTCCTTCCCGTTCACGGGGAGGATTTGGGGATCAGATCAACGCCAGTTCGGCCAGCCTGCCGACCAGCGCAGGTGGCATATCGGCCAGGCCGGCGGCGCCGCTGCCCAGATCGACCGGCGCGTCGGCATGTTCGAGGTAGCGCCAGCCCTGGTGCGCGCGCTTGGGCCGGGCGTGGACGAGGACGAGCGCGGAGTCGATATGGATGGCGACGCGGCCGCCCTCCGCCTCGCCGAAATGCAGGATCGCCGATCGCGCGACCAGCTGGTGCTTGATGATCCAGAAGAGCGAACCCGTGCCCGCCACCTCCTCGTGCCGCTTGGGCAGATAGCGGGTCGTCAGGAACAGCGGGCCTTCGCCGGCGCGCTGCGCCAGGCGCTCGGCGAGATGCTCGACGCTGGGATTGCCGAACGCGACTTTGGTGAGATGAAGGGGCACGCCAGCCGATGTGGGCTGCCGCGCCGCGCGATCAACTCCCCAGCCCCCATGCGGTCGCCAGGCCAAGGAACGCCAGGAAGCCCATCGAATCGGTGGTCATCGTCACGAAGACCGACGAGGCGACCGCCGGATCGGCGCCGAATCGCTCAAGGGTCAACGGCACCAGCACGCCCGCCAGCCCGGCGATGACGATGTTGGTCAGCATCGCCGCCGCGATCACCCCGCCTAGCTGGACGTTGCCGAAGACGAGCGCGACGCCGACGCCGATGATGACCGCGATCGTCAGGCCGTTGAGCACCGCCACGCGCATTTCGCGGCCGATCGCGCGCATCGTGTTCGACTGGGTCAGCTGATTGGTGGCGAGCGCGCGCACCGTCACCGCCATCGTCTGCGTCCCCGCATTGCCGCCAACGCCCGCCACGATCGGCATCAGCGTGGCGAGCGCCACCATCCGCGCGATCGTGCCCTCGAACGCGGCGATGATCGACGAGGCCAGCAGCGCGGTGAACAGGTTTGCGATCAGCCAGCGGACGCGCGCGACATAGCTTTCGCGGATCGGCTCGTTGATGTCGCCCTCGCCTGCGCCCGACAGCAGCAGCGCGTCCTGTCCTGCCTCTTCCTGGATGATGTGGACGATGTCGTCGACCGTCACCATGCCGACCAGCCGCCCGCCGCCGTCGACCACCGCCGCCGAAATCAGCGCATATTTCTGGAAGCGCAGCGCGACTTCTTCCTGATCCATGTCGACCGGGATCAGCGTCTGTTCGCGCTTCATCACGTCGGCCATCGCGATGCCGCGCGGGGTGCGCAGAATCCACGACAATTGGCAGGTGCCGACCGGGCGGTGCGCCGGATCGACGACGAATATCTCCCAGAAGTCGGTCGTCAGCTCCTCGTGGCCGCGCAGATAGTCGATCGCGTCGCCGACGGTCCAATGTTCGGGCACCGCGATCAGTTCGCGCTGCATCAGGCGGCCGGCGGATTCCTCCGGATAGCTCAGCGCCTCCTCGATCGCGGCACGATCGTCGGGATCGAGCGCGCGCAGCACCGCGCGCTGCTCGTCCTCGTCCATGTCCTCGATGATCGCGACCGCATCGTCGGTGTCGAGTTCGGACGCCAGGTCGGCGACCTCGCTGGCGGTCAGTGCGTCGATCAGATCCTCGCGGACGTAATCGTTCATCTCGGCGAAGACGTCGCCGTCGAGCAGGTCGGCGACCGCATGCGCCAGACCGGCGCGATCCTCACGCGGGGTCAGTTCGAACAGATCGGCGACGTCGGCGGGGTGGAGCGGCTCGACGAGCGCGCGTGCGCCCTCGGTATCGCCCGCCTCGACCGCGTCGAGGACGGCACGGACGAATTCGGGTTTCAGGCGGTCGTCGCGGTCCAGTTGCTCGGCGACCTGGGTTTCGCCGTCCGCCTCGGGGAGTTCACTTTCCGTCACGCGGCATGCCTCCCTTGCTGCGGTTCGGCGGCTCTACTGTGCGGCGCCGCGATTTGCCAGTCAGGGCACGCGTCCCTATCTGCGCCACGCGACATTCCCTGGAGACCGATGATGGCCGATACCCCAAGCACGCTGACCCTGACGCTCGAAGGCGGCGACGTGACGATCAAACTGCGTTCCGACCTGGCCCCCAACCATGTCGCGCGCATCGTCGAACTGGCGAACGAGGGCTTTTACGACGGCGTGGTGTTCCACCGCGTCATTCCCGGCTTCATGGCGCAGGGCGGCGATCCCACCGGCACCGGCACCAGCGGATCGGACAAGCCGAACCTGGCGCAGGAGTTTTCGAGCGAACCGCATGTGCGCGGCATCTGTTCGATGGCGCGGACGAGCGATCCCGATTCGGCCAATTCGCAATTCTTCATCGTGTTCGACGACGCCAAGTTTCTGGATCGGCAATATACCGTCTGGGGCGAAGTCACCGGCGGCATGGAGCTGATCGACGCGCTGCCGACCGGTGAGCCGCCGCGTTCGCCGGGCAAGATCGTGAAGGCTGTGGCGGCGTAGGAATATTTGTCCTCCCTCGCGATAGCGGGGGAGGTGGCAGCCGCAGGCTGACGGAGGGGGCAAGCGAGCTGTCGAGCGTTTCGCTTTCCCCCTCCACCACTCGGCTAACGCCCAGCGGTCCCCCTCCCCCGCTAGCGCGGGAGAGGACTAGGAGGTTCAAGCCTCGACCAAAGTCTTCAGCAGCCAGTCGTGGAACATCTTCACCGGCTTCTGCAAAAGCGCGCGCGGGCGGCAGACGAACCAGTAGCTGTACGGACTCTCGACCTCGATCCCGAACAGTCGGACGAGTCGCGGGTCGTTGGCGTCTTCGAAGTGGCTGGCGTGCATGAAGGCCACGCCCAGGCCCTGCGCCGCGGCCTCCAGCATCAGCGCGCCCGAATCGAACATGTCGATCGCCACCGGCTCTACGTCCGCCAGCCCGGCCGCGTCGCGCCAGGCGTCGAACGTATCGGGCATGTCGCGGTGAACCAGCGCGCTGAGCGACGCCAGCTGGGCTGGTTCGGCAATCGGCGTCTCGCCCTCGACCAGTGCACGCGCGCCGATGACATAGACCGAATTGCGATCCAGCCGCTTGGCATAGAGCGCCGGGTCTATATCACGGGCAAGCGCGATCGCGGCATCGAGTCCCTCGCCGAGCCGCGCGATGCCGTGCCCGGCGGTGTCGATGTCGAGATGGAGTTCGGGATGCGCGGCGCGCAGCTCGCCCAGCCGCGGGAACAGCCGCTGGGAGGCATAGAGCGGCAGGATGCCCAGGCGCAGCCGCAACACTTCGGTGCTGCTCGTCATCGCCTCCACCGCGTCGGAGAGTTGATCGAGCACCGGCGCGATCTGCGCCATCAGGCGTTCGCCATCGGCGTTGGCGACCATCGCCTGGTGACGACGGTCGAACAGCGGCTTGCCGATGAAGCGTTCCAGGCTCTGGACCCGGCGGCTGAGCGCGGGAGCGGACAGCGCGAGTTCCTGCGCCGCCGCCTTCGCCGATCCCAGGCGGGCGACCTGAACGAACGCCTCGATGGCGCCGAGTGGGGGCAGCCTGCGCATGGATCAGGCTGTTGTGCGCTGCGTCATGCAGACAATCTGTCGTGCCACACGGCGCCTTGCAAGGAACGATTGCAAAATGAACAAGCGCGACAGCGCCTTTCGCAATTGCAGCAAATGCCGCGCTGCCGCAAAAGGACGGTGCCTTTCAGGCATCCTCTCCTAAAAACTTTCAAGGGGCTGGTCGCAAGACCGGCCCTTTTTTTCGTTCGTCAGGCGTGCTGCCGGTCCGCGGCACCACGGCGTATCGCGGAACCCACGCGGCACTCGCGCGCTTCCAAGGGCCGACGAGAGGAATGCCATGCCCGACACCGAAACGCCCGGCCGCCGCATACAGGTGGCCAACAGCCGGCCGGAGGATTCGGGCCGCGGACTGGCGCATCTGCCGCGCGCGCTGATGGCCGCGCTCCAGGTCGGCGAGGGTGACGTGATCGAGATCGTGGGCAAACAGTCCACTCCGGCGCGGGTCGTCGGCCCTTATCCCGAGGATGAAGGCCTCGACCTGCTGCGCATCGACGGATTGCAGCGCGCGAACGCGGGCGTCGGGTCAGGCGATTTCGTCGAGGTGCGCAAGGCCGATTCGAAGCCCGCCACCCGCGTCGTCTTCGCCCCCGCCCAGCAGAACCTGCGGTTGCAGGGATCGACCAACGCGCTGAAACGCACGTTCCTGGGGCGGCCGTTCTGCCAGGGGGACGTCGTGGCGACCGCGGGACACCAAAGGGTGTCGGACATGCCGCCGGGCGTGCAGCGCTTCATGAACGCGCCGGCCTATGCCTTGCAGGAAATCCGGCTGGTCGTGGTGTCGGCCACGCCCAAGGGCATCGTCCACATCGACGAGCACACCGAGATCGAACTGCTGCCCGAATATACCGAGCCGCAGGCGGCGCGGCGGGCGGACGTGACCTATGACGATATCGGCGGCATGGCGGCGACGATCGACCAGTTGCGCGAAATGGTCGAACTGCCGCTGCGCTATCCCGAATTGTTTCAGCGGCTGGGCGTCGATCCGCCCAAGGGCGTGCTGCTCCACGGCCCGCCGGGCACCGGCAAGACGCGCCTGGCGCGCGCGGTGGCGAACGAGAGCGACGCGCAATTCTTCCTCATCAACGGTCCCGAGATCATGGGATCGGCCTACGGCCAGTCCGAAGCGCAACTGCGTGAGGTCTTCGAACAGGCGACCAAGGCGGCGCCATCGATCGTCTTCATCGACGAGATCGATTCGATCGCCCCCAAGCGCGACCGGGTGCAGGGCGAGACCGAGAAGCGCCTGGTCGCGCAATTGCTGACGCTGATGGACGGGCTGGAAGCGCGCGCCAATCTGGTGGTGATCGCGGCGACCAACCGGCCCGAGGCGCTCGACGAGGCGCTGCGGCGGCCGGGCCGGTTCGACCGCGAGATCGTCGTCGGGGTTCCCGACGAGCGCGGACGGCGCGAGATCCTGGGCATCCACACCCGCGGCATGCCGCTTGGCGACACGGTCGATCTGGCCGAGCTGGCGCGCACCACCTACGGCTTCGTCGGCGCCGATCTGGCGGCGTTGGCGCGCGAGGCGGCGATCGAGGCGATCCGGCGGATCATGCCGCGCCTGAACCTGCAGGATCGCACCGTGCCGGCCGAGGTGCTCGACACGCTGTCGGTGACCCGCGAGGATTTCCTGGAGGCGCTCAAACGCGTCCAGCCATCGGCGATGCGCGAGGTGATGGTGCAGGCGCCGACGGTGCGCTGGGCGGACGTCGGCGGGCTCGACGATGCGCAGATGCGGCTGAAGGAAGGCGTCGAACTGCCGCTGAAGAACCCCGATGCGTTCCGGCGGCTCGGGATACGGCCCGCCAAGGGCTTCCTGCTCTATGGGCCGCCGGGCACGGGCAAGACCCTGCTCGCCAAGGCGGTGGCGCGCGAGGCGGAGGCGAATTTCATCGCCACCAAATCGAGCGACCTGCTGAGCAAATGGTATGGCGAGAGCGAACAGCAGATCGCCCGGCTGTTCCAGCGCGCACGCCAGGTCGCGCCGACCGTGATCTTCATCGACGAACTCGATTCGCTGGTCCCCGCGCGTGGCAGCGGTGCGGGCGAGCCGCAGGTGACCGAGCGCGTGGTCAACACCATCCTGGCCGAGATGGACGGGCTGGAGGAATTGCAGTCGGTCGTCGTGATCGGCGCGACCAATCGCCCGAATCTGGTCGATCCCGCGCTGCTCAGGCCCGGGCGGTTCGATGAACTGATCTATGTCGGCGTACCCTCGCAGGAAGGACGCGCGCGCATCCTGGGCATCCAGACCGCGCGGATGCCACTGGGGCCGGACGTGGATCTGGCGCGCGTCGCGGCGCGCACCGACCGGTTCACCGGCGCCGATCTGGAGGACGTCGTTCGGCGGGCCGGCCTCGTCGCGCTGCGGCGCGACATCGCCTCGATCGTCGTCACGATGGCGGATTTCGAGGAAGCGCTGAAGGAATCGCGCGCCAGCGTGACGCCGGAGACCGAACGCGATTACGAACTGATCGCAGCACGCCTGAAACAAGATGCCGCCGCGATTCAGCCGATTGGCTTCATCACCCCCGGACAACTTACGCCGCGCGGCAACAAGGGGCAAGATTAGCTAGAGCATAATGACCTTGGATTGACTTACTTCCGTTCGTCCTGAGGAGTGGCTGATCGCAGCCAAAGGCCCGTCTCGAAGGACAGTGGGTCTCACCTGTCCTCGAGACGCCGCTTCGACCTCGCTCAGCGGCTCCTAAGGACGATCGGATCGGTATCGAGTCGTCATTTTCTAGGGCTGCTCCTTGAGCGCCACCCAGCAATAGGCGATCATCACCGCGCACGCCGCCCCCGCAGTCAGATACGGCAGCGCATGTTGCGCTTCGTAGAGGCCGACGCCGATCGACGGGCCGAGGACGAAGCTGGCGCCGTTGACGCTGGTGACCTTGCCCGCCACCGATCCTTGCGCCTCGGCGCCCACGGCCAGGCTGGCGCCCGCTGTAAAGCCGGGGCGGGTGAAGCCGAAGCCCAGGCTGGCGAGCGCATAAGCGGTGGCGATGCCGTAGAGCGAGGTGGCGAGGCCGGTCAGCGCCGTGCCCAAAGCCGCGATCGCCAGCCCGATCAGCACCAGCTGGCGCGGGGTCAGCGACAGTCGCGGGATGACCCCCCATTGCGCCAGCAGCGCCGCGCCGGCCCCCATCATCAGCACCAGGCTGGTCGGCTGCAGCGCCTCGGCCGGCGCGACGTTCAGCCGGTCGATGACCAGAAACCCGATCGCCTGGCCGGTCATCGCCTGCGCATGCCCCATCACCAGCCCGGCGATCATCCAGCCGCGGATGCGGCGGTCGCCATAGCCGATGCGTTCGCTGTGCGACTGGGTTGCGGAAATCACGGTGGCGCCGCTGGGGGCGCCGCCGATCGAGGGATAGGCGCTGCTGCTGCCGTGCGTATCGTCTATGCCGGGTATTCGCGCGCGATCGTCGGCCAGCATCCGCCGCACCGTGATCCACACGCCCACACCGAACAGCGCGAAGACGAACGCCGGCCCCGCCAGCCCGATCTCGGTCTCGCCGAAATGTCCCAGGATCAGGAGCGGCGCGATCGCGGGGCCGAGGATGGTGCCCAAGCCGAACGCGGAGGCGAGCAGGGTCAGCGCCTTGGTCCGCTCCTCGCGCGTCGTCTCTCCGGCGACCAGCGCCTGGACCGCGGGTGGGGCCGCGGCGCCGAACAGGCCATAGATCAGGCGACCGCCGATGAAGGCCGCGAATGCGGCGGTGCCGCCGATCCATCCGTTGATCCCGGCCATCAGAAACAGGCCGCACAGCAGCAGCGAGACCGCGAACCCGCCGATGCCCAGCAGGATCATCGCACGCCGGCCATGTCGATCGGAACGGTTCGCCCAGAACGGTGCGGCGATCACCCACAACAGCGCGGAAACCGAAAAGGCCGCCGCCACCGCGCTGTCGGCGACGCCCAGCGAGCGGCCGAGCGCGGGGAGGACCGATTGCAGCCCGGTGTTGCCCGCCGCGATCGTCAGCATGACCAGGAACATCAGCGGAAAGGTGCCCCGCATGGTCATGCGCGGCACCACGCATAACTGCGGGTGACCCCGGCAACCGCGACTTCGTAGGATACGTACCAGCGCGCGCGCCCCGTGGCCCGGATCGCGGCATGGGCGGCATCTTCGCGCCAGGCGACCGCAGCCGCTTCGTCCGCCCACCAGCTGACGGTAATGCCGAACCCGGCCGCATCGCGAGCGCTGTCGATGCCGCGATAACCCGGCTGGCGTGCCGCGCGCGCGTCCATCGCCGCGGCGGCTTGCGCATAGCCTTCGTCGTCGGCGGGCGTGCGCGTCGCGATGAAGATCACCGCGATCTGCCCGGTGCGATCCGCTTTGGCGTTCTCGTCCATCACGGCTCGATTGCGCCGGTTTGCCGGCGCGATGCAACCCCAGTGCTTGAAAGGTGTTTGCGAAACGTGCGACGGACTTGACTGCCCTTCGCGGGAAACGGCCGACCAGGAACAGGATGTCCATGCCCAGCACGACCACCACCGCGCGACGTGCGCGCACCCGTACCCCCGGCGTGCCCACCCCGTGGCAGATGTTCTTCCAGCAATTCCTGAAACATCCGGTGATGGTCGGGTCGATCGTGCCGTCGTCCGACCGGCTGATCCGCAAGATGCTGGGACCGGTGGATTGGGCCAATACCAAATTGTTCGTCGAATATGGGCCGGGTGTCGGCACCTTCTGCCCCGCGATCCTGGATCGGATGACGCCCGATGCGCAGTTGATCGTGATCGACACCAACGCCGATTTCATCCGCTATCTGCGCCACACGATCACCGATCCACGGTTCGTCGCGGTTCACGGATCGGCGGCGGACGTCGAGCGGATCGTGCGCGACCACGGCCACGACCATGCCGATTACGTGCTCTCGGGCCTGCCCTTTTCCACCCTGCCCCCCGGCGTCGGCCCGGCCATCGCGGCCGCGACGCAGCGGGTGATCCGGCCGGGCGGCGCGTTCCTGGTGTATCAATATTCGCCGCGCGTGCGGCTGTTCATCGCGCCGCACTTCACCGACATCGACCACGAAATGGAATGGTGGAACGTGCCCCCGGCCCAGCTCTATTGGGGGTGGAAGACCAAAGGCGCGGCTGCTGCCACGCCGATGCAAGGCTAGCACCCGACGCGGGTGGTTTCGCTGTCTCGGGTTTCACCCGTCGTCGATCCCGAAATTCAGCCCGCGCGACACGCCCGGATCGACCACCGCCACCAGGAAATAGGCGACGAACTGTCGCAGCCGTTGCAGCCAGCCGGTTTGCGCCTTGTAGAGCGCGGGCGTGATCTCGACCGAGCGTGCGACCTCACCGTCGATATAGGCTCGGACGTGCGCGGCGAACGCGGCATCGTCGATCCGCAGCATCAGTTCGAGGTTGATGAACAGGCTGCGCATGTCGAAATTCGCCGAACCGACATGGACGACGTCGTCGACGACGTAGAGCTTGGTGTGCAGCTTGCTCGGCTGATATTCGAACAGCCGCACGCCCTTGCGCAGCAGCCCCGCGTAGCCGAAGCGCGCCGCGGCGATGGTGGCGCTATTGTCGGATTTGGCGGCGGTGACGATGCGAACACGCTTGGCGGCAGCTCCTGCGCGCTTGATCCGGCGCAGGATCAGCGGACTGGGGGTGAAATAGCCCGCGATGATGTCGATGCACTTGCCCGCCGCGATGTCCGCGCGCAGCGTGCGCGCCCAGGGTGACAGCTTGCGCGTCGGCCCGCCGATCAGCCAGCGCAGCGGACCGCTGCCCTCGCTGAATCTGGACAGGATCCTGTTGACCGGGCGGACGCGGGCCTTGGGCCCGGTGATCGCGCGGTGCAGCGCATCGAAATAGGGTGCCATGCGCGCCGCAGCGGGGCCTTCGACGAGCAGCCCCAGGTCGCGCCACGCCTGATCGGCGGCGGTGCCGAAATAATCGTCCTCGACGTTGAAGCCGCCGATGATGATCCGCGCATCGCCGCCATCGCCGTCGGCGAGCGCCAGCTTCTGGTGGTTGCGCAGCAGGTAGCGGCGCCCGAACCGTGGCGCGAAACGGCATACCGATCCGCCCGCATCCTCGATCGGTGCGAAGAAGGCAGCGTCGACCGGGCTGCCGAAACCGTCGATGATGAGCGAAACGCTCACTCCGCGCGCGGCCGCGGCAGCGAGGGCTGCGTTGACCCGGCAGCCGGTGTCGTCGTCGGCGTAGATGTAATAGAGGATGCGCAACGACACCCGCGCGCCGTCGATCAGCGCAAGCAGCGCATCAAGGCGCTGCGGCCCTGTATCGAGCAGCGTCAGGCGGTTGCCATCGACCGCGAATGTCGGCTGGGCAGGAGCATCCGAGGGGTCGGGCATGGCCGGGAGATGGCCGACGCGCGGCGTTCCGGCAACCTGTATCCTTGACTAAAGGCGTGGGCACGGATAGGCGCCCGCCTTTCCCCATCGTTAGCTAACGAAGGACACGGCAT
Source organism: Sphingomonas sp. (assembly GCF_036387595.1). Classification (GTDB taxonomy): domain Bacteria; phylum Pseudomonadota; class Alphaproteobacteria; order Sphingomonadales; family Sphingomonadaceae; genus Sphingomonas. The sequence continues at coordinate 108,758 of NZ_DASVTL010000074.1, read as the reverse complement.
GGCACGCGTCACCGTCGAGGATTGCGTCGACAAGATTCCCAACCGGTTCGACCTGGTGTTGTTCGCCGCCCAGCGCGCGCGGCAGATATCGGGCGGCGCCGATCTGACGATCGACCGCGACCGCGACAAGAACCCGGTCGTGGCGCTGCGCGAGATCGCCGAGGAGACGGTGCGTCCCAAGCACCTCGAGGAAGCCGCGATCAACAGCCTGCAAAAGGTCCAGATCGACGACGAGGACGAGGTGGATGCGGTCGGCTCGCTCTCCGCATCGGCAGAGGCGCTGCGCCTGACCGCCGCGGCCCCCCCGCGCAACCAGAACCTGGGCGCCGATTACGAGGGCTGACGCCCGGATCGTCTGATGCACCGCCAAGGGGCCGTGGCAGCGATGCCGCGGCCCTTTGTGCGTCCCGCTAGAGTGTGATGAAATGAGCCTGACCCACGCCGTTCGTCCTGAGTAGCCATCGAGTAGCTGCGCAGCAGCGTATCCAGAGGGCGTATCGAAGGACAGGGGACTCGCGTACCAATTGTGCTTCGATACGAGCCCTCGATACGCCGCTTGCGCGGCTACTCGGTCTCTACTCAGCGAACGGGTAAAGGTGACGTCATCACGCTCTAGGCCGCTTCCGCCGCCGCGGTGGTCCATCCCAGGCGCGGGATCGTGATCGACCGCTTCCCCGACAGATCGGTGCGGCACACGATCAGATCGCGCGATTCGATATAGGTCATCAGCCGGCGCACCCGGCCGAGCGAACTGGTGCCATAGGTTTCGGCCAGCGCCGCATCGGACGGGCACGGCCCGCCCTCCCGCGCCGCGCGCGCCACGAGCAGGAACGCGCCCAGCATGTCGTCGGGCAGGTCGCCGGCCAGCGTCAGCGCCTCGTCCCAGGCGGGATCGGCGATGTCGAAGACGCCGGCACGCGCCGCCGACAGCCGCCGCGCGAAGGTCGACAGATCGAGCGGCGGACGCGCCAGCCCCGCCATCCGGCAGCGCACCTGAAAATCCTGGAACAGCACCGATGCGGGGCGCAGCGTGGCATCGCGATCCTCGACGATCGCGCGCATCACCCCGGCCAGCAATGCGTCGAGTTCCTCCGGCGCCCGTTCGGGCTCGGGCGAGCGCACCGTCGCCGGGCGCGACAGATCCGCGATCAGCTCGTCGGCGGGCACCCGGCGGGGGCGGGCCTCGAAGGTCATCGGCAGCTGCGGCGCCTCGTCCACCGCGGGTTCCGCGAACACCAGCCCGGCCAGGTCGGCGGCGGGTGCGCTCGGCAGCGGGGTCAGCTTGGGGCTGCCGCTGCGCGCCGCGGTATCGACCGGGCCGATCCGCACCGACACCGGTCGCCGCGATACCGCCGGGCCGAGCGCCAGAAAGTGCCCGCGCGGCAGATCGCGGATCGCCTCCGCCTGACGCCGCTCCATGCCCAGCAGATCGGCGGCGCGCGCCATGTCGATATCCAGGAAGGTGCGCCCCATCAGGAAGTTCGACGCCTCCGCCGCGACGTTCTTCGCCAGTTTGGCCAGCCGCTGCGTCGCGATCACGCCAGCCAGCCCGCGCTTGCGCCCCCGGCACATCAGATTGGTCATCGCGCCCAGCGACGCGCGGCGTACCTCCTCGGACACCTCGCCCCCCGCGGCAGGCGCGAACAATTGCGCCTCGTCCACGACCACCAGCGCCGGATACCAATGTTCGCGCGGCGCATCGAACAGCGCGGAGAGGAACGCCGCCGCGCAGCGCATCTGCCCCTCGGCCTCCAGCCCCTCCAGGCTCAACACCACCGACGCGCGGTGCTCGCGCAACCGCGCGGCGAGGCGCGCGATCTCACGCTCGCTATAATCCGGTGCCTCGATCACGACATGGCCGTAAGCCGGGCCGAGGGTCACGAAATCGCCCTCGGGGTCGATCACCACCTGCTGCACCTGCCCCGCCGATCGCTCCAGCAGGCGGCGCAGCAGGTGCGACTTGCCCGACCCGGAATTGCCCTGGACGAGCAGCCGGGTGGCGAGCAATTCTTCGAGGTCGATGGGGACGGGGGCGCCGCGTTCGTCGGTCCCCATGTCTACGCTGACGGTCATCGCACATGCGTGTGGCCGATCGGGGGGCGGGGGCGCAAGGCTTGATGCGATGGGCGGGACAGGCCTAAGAGCCGTGCCAACCGATACAGAGGCACCGATGGCAGGCCATTCCAAATACAAGAACATCATGCATCGCAAGGGTGCGCAGGACAAGAAGCGCTCGGGCATGTTCTCCAAGCTCAGCCGCGAGATCACCGTCGCGGCCAAGATGGGGCTGCCCGATCCCGACATGAACCCGCGCCTGCGCGCCGCGATCAACGCCGCCAAGGCGCCGTCGATGCCCAAGGACAATATCCAGCGTTCGATCGACAAGGCGGCGCGCGGCGACGCCGAGACCTATGAGGAAATCCGCTACGAAGGCTTCGGCCCCGGCGGCGTCAGCCTCATCATCGAGGCGCTGACCGACAACCGCAACCGCACCGCGACCAACGTGCGCGTCGCGGTTTCCAAGAACGGCGGCAATCTAGGTGCGGGCGGATCGGTGAGCCACGCCTTCGACCGGGTCGGCCTCATCACCTATCCCGCAACGGCGGGTGACGCCGAAAAGGTGTTCGAGGCCGCGCTCGACGCAGGCGCCGAGGACGTGACGTCGAGCGAGGACGGCCACGAGATCTGGACCGCGGTCGGCGACCTGCACGAGGTAACCAAGGCACTGGAGCCGGTGCTGGGCGAGGCCGAAGGCGCCAAGCTGGCGTGGCGCCCGCAGACGATGGTCTCGGTGGACGAGAGTGACGCCGCGACCTTGTTCAAGCTGATCGACGCGTTGGACGACGACGACGACGTGCAGACCGTGTGGGGCAATTACGAAGTGTCGGACGCGGTGATGGAGACATTGGGTTGAATGTCATTCCTCCCCGGGACGGGGAGGGGGACCATGCGTAGCATGGTGGAGGGGGTTCGCCGCGAACGTACCGGCGCGTGGCGCGCGCCCTCCACCATCCGCCTCCGGCGGACGGTCCCCCTCCCCGTGCCGGGGAGGAATGGGTTTTGATCGTCCTCGGCCTCGACCCCGGCCTCGGCACCACCGGCTGGGGGGTCATCCGTGCCGAGGGCAACCGCCTCAGCCATATCGCCAACGGCCGGCTGAAGACCGACACCGCCGCCCCGCTCGCCCGCCGTCTGGCGCATCTCGATACGATGCTTGCCGCCCTGCTCGCCGATCACGGCCCCCAGGCGGCGGCGGTGGAGGAAGTGTTCGTCAACACCAACCCCCAGTCCACGCTCAAACTCGCCCACGCCCGCGGCATCGTCCTGCTCGGCGTGGCGCGCGTCGGGATCGACCCCGGCGAATATGCCGCGCGGCTCGTCAAGAAGGCGGTCGTCGGCACCGGCGGCGCGGAAAAGGCGCAGGTTCACGCGATGGTCGCGCGCCTGCTCCCCGGCGTGACGATCGCCGGCGCCGATGCCGCCGACGCGCTGGCGGTGGCGATCTGCCACGCGCACCATCTGGCCAGCGCGCGGCGGCAGGTCGGATAGACGGCGGGTCGCCATCCACGAGACTCGCCAAAAGCCGGTTGCGGCGCGCGCATGCCGCTGCTAGTGGCTCGCGCCTGCCAGATGCCGGGTAACCGGCGATGTTCACGTGCGGCCGTGGCGGAACTGGTAGACGCGCAACGTTGAGGTCGTTGTGGGCGAAAGCCCGTGGAAGTTCGAGTCTTCTCGGCCGCACCACTTTTTCATGACGGATCGGTGCCCTTCCCCCAGCGGCACCCTGACTGGCGGAAGCACGCGCGCCATGCCTTTTCGGGTGGCGTGCGGCCCGATCGACGTCCACGGCACCGTGCGGGTGAGATGCGCGTTGGGCGCTGATACCCGAAAGGTCGAGTCGTGCCCGCCCATCCGCCCTGCGCCTTCATCAACGCCATCGGCACCGCAGTTCCCGCGCACGACATCCACGATGCGTTCCGGGGCTGGGCGCAAGCGCGCGTCGCGTCGCGCGAGGCGGCGGTGTTCGAGCGGATGGCACGCCGCGCCGCGATCACGCACCGCTGGTCGGTGCTTCCCTCCGCCCCCGGCGGTGGATCACCCGTCGCGACCGGCGGCTTCTACGACAGCGATCCGCTGCCCGGCACCGCCGACCGGATGGCGGTCTATGCGCGGGAGGCGCCCGCGCTGGCGCTCGATGCGATCCGCGCCTTGTCGGCCTCGATCGACCTCGGCGGAATCACCCATCTGGTCGTCGCCAGCTGCACCGGGTTCGTCGCGCCGGGGATCGACCAGATCATCGCCGCCGACCTGAAGCTGGAGGGCGTCGAGCGGCTGCTGATCGGCTTCATGGGCTGCTATGCAGCGGTCGCAGCCCTGCGCAGCGCCCGCCACATCGTCCGCTCCGAACCTGCCGCCCGCGTCCTGGTCGTCACCGTCGAACTCTCGACGCTCCACCTGCAACCCGCACGCGAAATCGAGCCGCTGCTCGCCATGCTGCAATTCGGCGATGGTGCCGCCGCCGCGCTGGTCACCGGCGAACCGCACGGACTGGCGATCGGCACGCCGTTCGCGGCCACGCTCGACGATTCCGCAGCGCTGATCCGCTGGGACATCACCGACCGGGGCTTTGCGATGCACCTGTCGGGCGAAGTCCCCGCGCGAATCGGCGCCGCGCTCACCGACCCCCGGTTCGCCGCGCGCGTCACCGGCGGGCGCGATCCCCGCGCGATCGATGCGTGGGCGGTCCATGCCGGCGGCCGTTCCATCCTGGATGCCGTCGCGCAGGCGCTGGCGCTCGACGCCGCCGCGCTCGATGCGTCGCGCGCGGTGCTCGCCGACAACGGCAACATGTCGTCGGCCACGCTGATGTTCGTCCTCGCGCGTCTGCTGGCGGGGCCGCGCGTGGATGCCGGCGTCGCGCTGGCCTTCGGTCCCGGCCTCGCAGCCGAGGGCTTCGCCTTCGCCGGTGCGCATTGATGCTGGACAGCCGTGCGCAGGCAGAGGAGTTGATGGACGCCGACGATCTCGACCCCGCGACCTATGCCGCGGTCGTCGGCGATCTCGCGAAGGTCAATGCCGTTACGCTTGCATCACGACCGACGCTGGCGTTCCTGGCACGCAATACGCGCGGCCTTTCGCGGTTTCGGCTGCTCGACGTGGGGTTCGGCGACGGCGACATGCTCCGCCGCATCGCGCATTGGGCAAAGCAGCGCGGTATCGAGGCCGAACTGGTCGGAGTCGATCTCAACCCGCGCAGCGAACCTGCCGCCCGCGCGCACACCCGGTCCGATCTGCCGATCCGCTATGTCACCGGCGACTATGCCGACCTCGCCGGCCCGTGGGACGCGATCGTCTCCAGCCTCGTCGCGCATCACATGACGCAGGCGCAGCTCGTCGCCTTCCTGCGCTTCATGGACGCCCATGCCAGCGCCTGGTTCGTCAACGACCTCCATCGCCACGGCTTCGCCTATCGCGGCTATCCGCTGCTCGCCGCGTTGGCACGCTGGCATCCGATCGTCCGCCACGACGGCGCGCTGTCGATCGCGCGGTCCTATCGCCCTTCGGAATGGCGGCCGATTCTGGCAGAGGCTGGCGTCACCGGCGCCCGCGTGTTCCGCGCCTTTCCGTTCAGACTGTGCGTCGAACGCCCGCGCTGATTGTCGGCGGCGGACCCGCGGGTGCCGCCGCGGCGATCGTCCTTGCGCGCGCGGGGGCGCCGCACCTGCTCGTCGAGCGTAGCCGCGATACCGGCGACGCGCTGTGCGGTGGCTTCCTCAGCTGGCGCACGTTGCGCACGCTCGCTGCTTTGGGGGTGGAGGCAGACATGCTCAACCCGGCGCGCGTCACCCGCGTCCGCATCATCGCAGGCGCGCGTCAGGTCGAGGCCCCCCTGCCCGCTCCCGCGGTTTCGGTCTCGCGCCGCCGTCTGGACACCGTGATGCTTGCGCATGCGATCGCCGGCGGAGCGTCGGTCGAGCGCGGCGTGACGGTTCGCGCTATAGAGGCGCTGGCAGCGCGCACCGCCGATGGCGCGACTATCGCCGCGGACACGATGTTCCTGGCAAGCGGCAAGCACGACATCCGCGGTGTCGCCCGCCCCGAGGACGCGCGCGGCGCGGACCCGACCCTGGGTCTGCGCATCCGCCTTACCGATCCATCGACGGCCCGGCTGGTCGGTGACGCGGTGGAACTCCATCTTTTCCGCGGCGGCTATGCCGGCATCGCGGTGCAGGAGGACGGCAGCGTCAACATCTGCATGGCGGTCCACCGATCGCGGATGCAGGCGGCGGGCGGCCCGGTGGCGCTGTTGCGCACGCTGGGCGACGCCCTGCCCCGTTTCGGCGAACGGCTGTCGACGTGGGACGGTGGCGCGCCGGATGCGGTCGCCAACGTGCCCTATGGCTGGCGCGCGCTGGCGACGACTTGCCGCACCTTCCGCCTCGGCGATCAGGCCGCGGTCATCCCCTCGCTGGCGGGCGAAGGCATGGGCATCGCCATCGCCAGCGGCGCCGCCGCCGCCGCGGCACATGTGAGCGGCGAAGCGGCGGAGCATTGGCAGTCCGCCTTCGCACGCACGGTAGCACGCCCGATGCGTGCCGCCGCCATGCTGCGCCGCTTGGCGGAAAGCCCCGTTGCGGCCGCGCTGCTCCCGCTGTTGCGTCCCGATCTGATCCGCATCAGCGCGAACGCGACCCGAATCGGCGACTGACCGCTTGACGACGTGTCATCGCCACCCGAAATTCGGAGATATGGATCAGATGAACCTTTCCGAGAACGAATGGCGCAAGCGCCTGACTCCCGAGCAATATCACGTGCTGCGCCAGGCCGGAACCGAACGCGCTTTCAGCGGGCGGCTCAACGACAACAAGGCCGACGGCATCTATCGCTGCGCCGCATGCCAGCTCGACCTGTTCGATAGCGCCGACAAATATGATTCCGGATCGGGCTGGCCCAGCTTCACCCAGGCGATCGACGCCGATCGGGTCGTCGATCACAGCGACACCAGCCACGGCATGACGCGTACCGAGACGCGCTGCGCGCGCTGCGACAGCCATCTCGGCCATGTCTTTCCCGACGGCCCGCCGCCCACCGGCCTGCGCTATTGCATGAATTCGGTCAGCCTGGACTTCCGGCCACGCAAGGATTGACCGTAGTGTCTCAGGTTGAAACTGGACGCTGATCCGGTGGCCTCCGGCGCTCGCCACCTCCTATATGCTTATCGCAAAGCATGGAGGTGGCAATGAGCGGCAAACTCGACACGTTCTATATCGAACATGGCATTCACGGCGCGCGGGTGATGACGCGATCACACCAGCTTACGGCGGGCTGCATAGCAGACGGTGAGATCGACGCGAACATACAAGCGTTGAAGGATGATCTAGATGCCTGCGCTCGCGAGATGAAGCGGACGGTCGCGGCTGAGCGGCGGTCGCTGTTCGATCGGAGTGGTTCCGTTGTTTAAGGGTCGCAACGGAGAGAAGCGCCCCGCTGACGCGACGTGATTGCCCGGATTGACGCCGATGCGCCCGTCCCGGCAAAGCGTGGACCGTACAAGAAGCGATCAGCGGAGGAATGATCTTGGACAGCCGAGACAAGGCAATCTTAGGAGCCGCAGCCATCATCGCTGCGGCTCTTCTATTTTCGCCATTAAAAGAACCGAGGTACGCCATGATTACAGGCGGCGGAGAGTTCGCGTCCGCATACCGCTTGGATCGTCAAACCGGAGAGGTAAGCGTTTGCGCCGGGGAGAACTGCATGCCCACGAAGTGGCAATCGCCTGTTCCTGCCCAAGCGGCTCAATCAAATTCAAATTGAGCCATTACCGGATTGACGCGTCGCTTGTAGGGCGGATGGTTAGCGCGTATTCCGCGGCCCGCTGATGGCTCGCGCACGCTCCCCCAAACCCGCCCCGAAACCCGCGCGTTCGCCCTGGCGCCGCCGGATCGTCATCGCGCTTCAGCTGCTGATCGGCATGGGGCTGATCGCTGTCGCGGCACTGGCCGTCGCGGTCTATGTCACGCGCGCGCAATTGCCGTCGTTCAGCGAACTCAAATCCTCGCCGAACGGCCAGATGATCCGGGTCCATGCCTCGGACGGATCGGTGATCGTCAGCCTGGGGCCGAGCTACGGCGAATGGCTGCCTTATGAACGCATCCCCGCGGTCATGCGCGATGCGACCATATCGGTCGAGGATCGGCGCTTCCGCTCGCATCCGGGGGTCGATCCGATCGGGGTCGCACGCTCGATCAAGGCGCGCTGGGACCGCGGCCGGTGGACGCAAGGGGGGTCGACGATCACCCAGCAGCTCGCGCGCAACATCTTCCTGTCCAGCCAGAAGAAGTTCGGCCGCAAGTTCCGCGAAGGGATATTGGCGCTGGCGATCGAACGCGCGTTCACCAAGGACCAGATCCTCGAACTGTATCTGAACAAGGTCTATTATGGCGGCGGCGCCTATGGGATCGACGCCGCCGCGCGCAAATTCTTCGGGCATGGCGCCGACGAACTGACGCTTGCCGAAGCCGCGGTCATCGCCGGCCTGGTCAAGGCGCCGTCCAATTATTCGCCCACCGCCGATGCCGACGCCGCGGTCGGCCGCGCCGGGGTCGTCATCGAAACGATGAAGGAAACCGGCGCGATCACCGCGTCCCAGGCGGCCGCCGCCGATGTCGAGGGGCTGAAACTCGCCCCCGAACCGCGCCAGAATAGCGTGCGCTATTTCACCGATTGGGCACTGCCCCAGCTGGACGTGCTGATCGACGAGCAGCAGGCGCCGCTCGAGGTCTGGACGACGCTCGATCCCGCGATGCAGCGCCAGGCCGATGCCGCGATCCGCGCCAACGTGCCCGGCGGCGCGCAGGGTGCGCTCGTCAGCCTCGACCGCGACGGTGCGGTCCGCGCGATGGTCGGCGGCACCGATTACGTGTCGTCCATCTACAACCGCGCGACCCAGGCGCAGCGCCAGCCCGGCTCCGCGTTCAAGCTGTTCGTCTATCTCGCCGCGCTGGAGGCCGGGCACAAGCCCGAGGATTCGATCGTCGACGAACCCATAACCATCGACGGCTGGAGCCCGCGCAACGATTCGCGCCGCAATTCCGGGCCGGTTTCCCTGCGCACCGCCTTCGCCTATTCGCTCAACACCGTCGCGGCGAAATTGGGGCAGGAGGTCGGCTTCGCGACCGTCGCCGACATGGCGCGGCGGTTCGGCATCACGACCACCGTCAACACGCATCCGTCGATGGTGCTCGGCACCTCCGACGTCCGCCTGCTCGACATGACCCGCGCCTTTGCCAGCGTCGCGAACAGGGGCGTCGCGGTCGCACCGTACGGCATCACCCGCGTCACCGCGAACGGCGAGACGATCTACACCCACGAGGTCGATCGCAGCCATGTTCTCGTCGCACCCTATGTCGCCGCGGAGATGACCGACCTGCTCCAGACCGCGGTCAACACCGGCACCGGTCGCGCGGCGCAGATCGGCCGGCCGGTTGCGGGCAAGACCGGCACGACCAGTTCGTCCAAGGACGGCTGGTTCCTGGGCTTTTCCAGCGGCCTGACCACGGGCGTGTGGTTCGGACGTGACAACGCCCGGCCGATATCGGGGCTCAGCGGCGGTCGCGCGCCCGCGCTCGCATGGGCCGCGTTCATGCGCCCGGCCACGGCCAAGCGCCCGATCGAACAGTTCGAGACTCAGGTGACCCTGCCCGAATGGCAGCTCGAACCCGACGAGGAGAGTTACTACGGCGCGCCTGACGATGGGGAGTCCGGCGGCCAGATGGTTGATGGCGACGGCAATCCTGTCACCACGGCGCCCGCCGACGAAGGCGAGGACGCGGTGATCGACGGCGAGTCCCGCCCCGCGCCCGACACCGCGCCCGCGACACCGCAGCAGCTCAACCAGGATTGGATCGACCGCGTCACCGGGCGCAGCGACCCGTCACGCCAGCCGCCAGTCACCCAGCCCCGCGCACCGGCCCCGCGCCCGCTTCAGGACGAGCGGCCGACCCAGTGAAGCGCTGCGCCGTGGCGCCGCAGCCACGCGCGCGCCGGCGTCGGATCGGCGCCATACAGCGTCGCGACCAGCGCGTGGAAGGCCGCGCCGTGGTTCATGTGGACACGGTGCGCGACCTCGTGCGCGGCCGTCGCGCGGCGTACCCACGACGGCGCGAGTATCAGCCGCCAGCTGTAGCGGATCGCCCCCGACGCGGCGCAACTCCCCCACCGCCCCCGGGCATCGCCGATCGCCACCCGCGCGACCGAAACCCCCGCAAGCGCCGCATAATGCCGGGTATCTTCGGTCAGGGCGTCCAGCGCCGCCCGCTTCAGCCATGCCTCCACCCGCCGCGGCACGGTCTCGATCGGGCCCTCCAGCGACAGCGTGTCGCCCTCGCGCACCACCGTCCGCCGCCGTCCCTCGGCCCAGGCGATCGTCAGCCTGGCATCACCGACGCTCAGCAATGTGCCGGGCATGAAGGGCACCGGCTGCGGCAGGGTCGCGCGTTGTGCCGCGAGCCAGTCCTGCTTGCCCTCGGCCCATGCGATCGCTGTCTTCAAGGCCGCACGCCGCGGCAGCACCAACCGTGCACGCCCCGTCGTCGGATCGAGCGTCAGCCGCAGCGAGCGCGCACGCGGGCTGCGGACGATCTCGACACCCTCCATCACAATTCGCGATCGACCAGATGGTGCTCGAGATCGCCCGCCTCGTCCTCGCTGATCGTCCAGCCTCGGACGGAAACGCCCGCGCGATGCACCGCGTCCCGGTCCCCGCAGACCAGATAATGCCACCCCGGCAGCGCCTCCCCCGCCGCGCGCAGCCGATAGGCGCAGGTCGAGGGAAGCCAGTCGATCCCGCCCAGCACGTTGCGCGGGGTCAGCCGGACGCATTCGGGCACATAGGCGCGCCGGTTGCGATAGTCCGAACATTGCCCGGATCGCCGATCGAGCAGCCGGCATGCCACGTTGGTCGTCAGCAGTTCGCCGGTATCCTCGTCCTCCAGCTTGTGGACGCAGCATTTGCCGCAGCCGTCGCACAGCGCCTCCCACTGCCCGCGGTCCAGCTTGTCGATCGGCGTGTCTTCCCAGAACCGCCCGGAACTCATCGCGCCCACTTCGCGATCTCGTCCGCCACCGCCTGCGGGCCTTCGTCGGCGGGTATGAGCGCAAGCGGCTGTCCCGCCGGGTCCATGAGAAAGACGCTATTCTGATGATCCATCAGGTAGCCGCCACCCGCCGACGTTTCACCCTTCTTCGCATAGACCGCATACGCCTTCTGAGCCGCAGCGATCGCCGCCGGACTGCCGGTCAGCCCGATCATCCGCGGGTGAAAGGCGGTGACGAACTCCTTGAGCACCGCAGGCGTATCGCGCGCCGGATCGACCGTCACGAAGACGGGCACGATCCGCGCCGCCAGTGCCGGATCTGTCCTCTCCAGCAGCCGCAACCCGGCACCGACATTGCGCATGTCGACCGGACAGACGTCAGGACAGAAGGTATAACCGAAGTACATCAGCCGGTATCGTCCGGCAAAGCTGCGATCGGTGACCGCGCGCCCGTCCTGGTCGATCAGCGCGAAAGGTCCGCCGATCCGCGCGCCTTCGAGCGGCGGTCGGCCCGGCGCCTCAGGTTGCGACGAATCGGCCGTCGGGCTGCACGCCGCGAGCAACAGCGCCAGTGCGGAAGCGGGCAAGATGTTCATGACAGCGCCAGCCTTGATCTGTTAGCGGCCGCAGCGCAAGCATGGCGCGCCACACGGGATCGCGTCGCTATTCAAGGATGTGCCCGATGCGCCGCCCCCTCCTGACGGTTCTCCTGCTGAGCCTCGCCGTGCCCGCTGGCGCACAGCAGCAGTCGGAGAGCTACAAGTTTCTCCAGGCCGTGCGCGATGCCAAGGGCAACGATGTCATCGCGATGATGGACAGGCCCGGCAGCACCCTGGTCAACACCCGCGATGTGGCGAACGGCGAGACCGCGCTCCACATCGTCGTCAAGCGCGGCGACACGCCCTACGTCAATTACCTGCTCGGCAAGGGCGCCGACGCGAACGCGCGCGATGCCAGGGGCAACACGCCGATGCTGCTGGCGGTCAACGCCGGACAGGGCGACTTGATCGCCATCCTGGCCCGCGCACGGGCCAACCCCAATCTCGGCAATTCCGCCGGCGAGACCCCGCTGATCCGCGCGGTCCAGCGCCGCGATCTGGGGATGGTGCGCGAGTTGCTGGCCGTAAACGCCGATCCCGACCAGCCCGACGTCGTCGCCGGCAAGTCCGCGCGCGACTATGCGACCGAGGACGCGCGCAACGTCACGGTCGCCAAACTGATCGCCGAAACCCCCAAGCGCGTTCGCCGGGCGGTGTCCGGCCCCAGGCTATAGCCCTGCAGAGCAGCTGGCGACGGGGCTCGCAGCGGGAAGAAGAAGGATGTTTCGCGCGGAGGCGCTGAGGACGCAGAGGTGTCGCGCTCGGGGCAAGCTCCCCGAGCAGCAACGCTGCTCCCCACCCCGTCGCCACTTCCGGAGGCGATACGCCGCCTTCGAGTAGAACACCTCTGCGTCCTCCGCGCCTCCGCGCGAACACAATCTTCTTTGCAAATCATGCTGCTCGTCAGCGCGGTCATCGACGGACCGGATCGTATCAGTTTGCCCGCGGATGATCCTAGAGCATGATGACCTTGGATTGACTTACTTCCGTTCGTCCTGAGGAGGGACTGAGCGCAGGCGAAGGACCGTCTCGAAGGACAGTGGGTCTCACCTGTCCTTCGAGACGCCGCTTCGACTTCGCTCAGCGGCTCCTCAGGACGAACGGATCGGTATCAAGTCATCGCGCTCTAATACGCCGCCCCCTGCGCGTCGGGATCGGTCAGCCCGATCACCCGCCGCCCCGCCCGGCGTGCCAGGGCAAGGGTGCAGCGTTTGCGCACATGGGCGGGGAGCGCGACGGTGGCGGCTTCGCGGACGATCTCCGCATCATAGCGATCGGCGACGATGATGCCGGAACGCGCTGGCAGGAAAGCCGGGGTGTCGAGCGGCGCGAGGTCGAACCCGCCGGGCACTGCCCAATAATAACGGTCGCAATGCGCCAGATAGTCCGGCCATTTCGCATCGCCGAGCAGATCGACCCGCGACACCTTGATCTCGACGATGACCAGTCGTCCACGCGCGTCCACCGCCATCAGGTCGGCACGGCGTCCGCCCTCCAGCAACACTTCGGGAACCGCCACGATGTCATGCCGCAGCAGCATCCGGGTGACGCCGCGGCAAACGTCGGCGGCGCACAGCGGCGATCCGGGCGCGTCTATGCAGGAGGATGGAGCGGCAACCATCCGCCGCGCCATAGAACATCCAGCGAACGGGACAACCCCGCTCGCCCTATATCCCCAGGGTCCGAACTAGCGGTAAAAGACGTGGTTGCCGATGGCCGCCACGCGGACGATGCGCGCGCCGGGGCTACGCCGTGATGCGTTGAAGTATAGCGCATTCGACGCCGGGCTGTTCCAGGAATCGGCCAGTGCGACCTTGGCCACCGCTACCGCGCGCTTCCAGCCCGCCCGCGCCGCGTCGATCGCGGGGATCGCGCCGCCGCGGACGAAGCCGAACTGTCCGCGCTGGGTGATGACCGAGCAGACGTCCGACGGAAAGCGTCCGGACTTCGACCGGTTGATGATGACCTCGGCCACGGCGAGCTGGCCCGCGAGCGGCTCACCCTGCGCCTCGAAATAGATCGCGCCGGCCAGGCAGCGTAGCGCCTCTTCGGCGGCGGTATCGCTTTGCGCCGCAACGGCCTCGGCGAGGCTGGCGAAACCCGCCGGCTCGGCCAGGCTCATAGCCTCGTCAAGCGGAAGATCGGGAACCGCGAGCGGGGCTTGCGTGTTCTGCTGGTACTGGTCGGAAGAAACGGATTCGGCGGGCTGGGCGATCGGTGCGACGACGGCACGATCTAGCTCGGCAGCCAGGCCGGGCGTGCTCGTGGCGAGCAGGCCGGCAAGCGACAGGGTCAGCGCGGCAAAGGTTGCAGCGCGAGAAAAAAACGACATTCTTGGCTAATCATATGCGGTGAGATCACGGACACGGCGGATTAAATCCGTCCGTCCGGGCTTCCCCCCGACTGCGTCACCGACCCGTATCGCACACCGGCCGGCCCAACGCTCTTCATCGATGAACCCCGATTGAATGCGCGGGTTTGCGAGTCAATTAACGAGCATCGTTTCAGCGGCGAAGCGTTCTGCCTGCGGGCTGTCCAGTTCGATCACCCATAAGTCCGGGTCGCGCGCGCGCCGCCGACGCCAGTAATCATCGACACTGCCGGACGGTGTCGACTCGATCAGGGCGATCTGTCCTGCAGGACCGATTCCCCGCTCGAAGACGCGCGCGGACCCTGCGCGATCGAGGATGACGACCAGCACACCCCCTCCTTGCGCGTTGCCCTTGGCCACGACGGCCGCCATGCCACCGCTGTCATTTACCCGTCGCAACAACGCCGACACCAGGATGCCGGTGGGCAGTCTGTCGCTCACGAGACATAGCCGGGAAGACCCGCCAACCCGATCCGGGATCGCATGAAAGTGCCCGTTCCCCGGGCCGCCTCGTCACCCTCCGCGTCGATCAGGCGCGCATCGGCGACGAACACCCGCCGTTTGCCGCTGACCCAGCGCCCTTCCGCCACGACCGGACCGGCCTGCAACGGCTTCGTGAACAGCAGGTTGAACGCGGTCGTCAGTAGGAAGCGATCGGTCACCAGGCTGTTGGCCGCGTAGAAGGCGGCATCGTCCAGCATCTTGAAATAGCTCGTGCCGTGGACGGCGCCCGCCGCGTGGAAGTGGCGTTCATCGAGTACGAAATGGATGCGCGCGACGCCAGCCGCGACGATTTCGAGGCGCGATTCGAAGATGCCGTTGATGGGTGCGCGCGCATAGAGCGATTCCAGCGCGCGGAAATGCGCCGCTTCGCCGTCGCCGCGCTCACGCACCGTGTCGTGCAGTTTAGGCGGCATCGCGCGCCTCATCGGTCGCGAACAAGGCATAGGATGCGTCAGGCGACCCCGCGCCGCGCAACTTGGCCAGAAACGTCCGATCGCGCATCCGCCGCGACACCCGCGCAAGCGCCTTCAGATGGTCGGCCCCCGCTTGAGTCGGGGAAAGCAAGGCGAATACCAGGTCGACGGGCAGGTCGTCGACCGCCTGGAAGTCGATCGCCTGCCCCAGCCGCACGAACAACCCGGTCACCTGCGCCAGGCCGTCGAACTTGGCATGCGGGATGGCGACACCGCCGCCGAAGCCGGTCGATCCCAGCTTCTCCCGGTCGGCAAGCCGGTCCGCGATCACGCGCGGCTCGATACCGACCAGCGGCCCGGCGGTCGTGCCGAGCAGCTGGAACACCATCTTCTTCGATGGCGCGGTCACGTCGGTCAGGACGCCGTCGGGGCGCAGCAGGTCGCTCAGGTCGTTCATGGCAGTGGAAATCTCGCACGCGCGGATGCGCGCGGCGGCGCTCTAGCCCCAACCGCGCGCGCGCGAAAGGTCAGCCGGAGGCCGCACCCGCGCCCTGGCTTGCGCCGCGTTGCGGCTCGACCCAGCCGATCGTGCCGTCACCCCGGCGATAGACCATGTTGTATGCGCCCGTGCCGGCGTTGCGGAACAGCAGCGCGGCGGTATTGCGCAGGTCGAGCATCATCACCGCGTCGGAGACGCTGGCGTCGGGAACGTCCACCCGCGTTTCGGCGACGATCAGCGGCGCATCGCTCGCCTCGTCCTCGCCCGCCGGCTCCTGGAACAGGGTATAGCCGGCATTGTCATAGGCACCTTCCTCGGCCATCGCGATCGCCTCTCCGGCGTGACGGTCCTTCAGCCGACGCATGTAGCGGCGCAGCTGCTTTTCGATCTTTTCGGCGGCTGCATCGAAGGCGGGGTGTGCATCATGCGCCTCATGCCCGCCTTTGAGCACCAGTCCGCGCATGACATGCGCGACGATATCGCACCGGAAACCGGCGTCGTGCGGTCCCTTGCCGAACGTAACTTCGGCGGAAATGGCACGGGCGAAATATTTGTCGGCGATACCCTGGAGCCGGTCCGTGACATGGGCTTTGAGCGCATCGCCGGTGTCGACCTGATGACCTGAAATCCGGATATCCATTCTCGTCTCCATCTATTTTGCCGCGGCGCCGGTTGGCGTTCCGCGGATGGTTGCGTCAGCCAGACGCCTCGGCCCCCCAGATCGGATCAACGATCCCCTTCATGAACGCAGCATGCCGCGCCAAGTCTCCCGCGCTCGCCGCAAAATGACGCGCTGGCCGCACGGTTCGCGGCGGTGCGATACGGTGCGCCGCCCCCGCAGCCAAGGCGGCGACGTTGCTGCTGACCAGGCCCAGTCCGATCTGCCGCCCGCCCATCAGCTCGACATAGACCTGCGCGAGCAACTGGGCATCGAGCAGCGCGCCGTGCTGGACGCGGTGGCTGCGATCCACGCCGAAGCGGTTGCAGAGCGCATCCAGGCTGTGCTTGGCACCGGGATGCCGAGTCCGCGCGATCTGCAACGTGTCGATCATCCGCGAAAGGCATACTTCGGGGTGACCGCACCGCGCGATCTCGCCGTTGAGAAAACCGAAATCGAACGTCGCATTGTGCGCGACCAGCGGCGTATCGTCGCCGACGAAGGCAAGCAGATCGGCGATGCGATGCGCGAACAGCGGCTTGTCCGAAAGGAACGCATCGGTCAGGCCGTGCACCGCCTGCGCTTCCGCCGGCATGCCGCGCTCGGGATGGAAATAGGCGTGGAAGGTCCGCCCGGTCTCGACCCGGTTGACCAGTTCGACGCAGCCGATCTCGACCAGCCGGTCCCCCGATTTGAAGTCGAAGCCGGTCGTCTCGGTATCGAACACGATCTCGCGCATCGCGTGGTTATCGACCTTCGTCGCCCGCTAGGCAAGCGATCACGCGCGCGACGGCCGCACGCGTCTCCGCCAACGGTACGTCGGTGGGGATGACGAAGCGGGCACGCGCACGCTTTTCGGCATCGGGAGTCTGGCGAGCCAGGATCGCGGCGAACTTGGCTTCGGTCATGCCCTCACGCGCCAGGACGCGGGCGCGCTGGACGTCGACAGCCGCGGACACCACCGCCACCGCATCGACCCTGCCGTCGCCGCCGGTTTCGAACAGCAAGGGCACGTCGAACACCACCAGCGGCGCGGCCTCATGCCGGGACAGAAAGGCGGCGCGCTCTTGCGCCACGGCGGGATGGACGATCGCCTCCAGCACGCGCATCGCCGCGTCGTCGCCGAGCACCCGTTGGCCCAGCCTTGCCCGATCTACCCCGTTCGCACCCGTCGTTCCCGGAAACGCCCGCTCGATGGCCTCGACCAGGCGCCCGCCCTGCCTCTGCAGCCGGTGAACCGCGGCGTCGGCATCGAATACCGGCACGCCCGAATCGGCGAACATCGCCGCCACCGTCGACTTGCCCATCCCGATCGAGCCGGTGAGGCCCAGGATCACCATGCGAGCGTCATCATGCGAGCAGCAGCGCGCGCAGTTCGTCGTCACGATCGCGCGGGGGTGCCGCGCCGAACAACAGTTCGAACGCCACTGCCGCCTGGCCGATCAGCATGTCCAGCCCGTCCACCGTGTCCAGCCCCCGCCCGCGCGCCTGCGCCAGCAGCGGCGTCTCGACCGGCGCATAGACCACGTCGTACACCACGGCATCCTCGTCCAGCCCCGACAGGTCGACCATCAGCGGCGGCTGTCCGACCATCCCCAGCGTCGTCGCGTTGACCACCAGCGCGCTGGGAGGAATCGCGGCATCCAGCGGCAGCGCGCGGCCCTTCAATCCGAAAGCCGCCAGCAGCGCAGCACCCTTCAGCGGACTGCGATTGAGCAAGGTCACCGGACCCGCGCCGACCCGTGCCAGCGCGAAGAGGATCGCGCGCGCCGCGCCCCCCGCCCCGATCACGGTCACCGGCCGTCCTTCCAGCTCGAGTCCGGCGATCGGCGCGTAGAAGCCCGCGACGTCGGTGTTGATGCCGATCAACGCCCCGTCTTCGGCGCGCAACACCAGATTGGCCGCCCCGATCGAACCGCGCAGGTCGCCCCGGTCCTCGACGTGATCGAGCACCGCCACCTTGTGGGGAACGGTGACGTTGCACCCGCGCCAGTTCGGGTCGGCGCGACGCTCGGCGAAATAGACGCCCAGATCGGCCGCGGTCACGCGGACCTTGCGATAGTCGCCGGCCACGCCTGTCGCATCGAGCCAGAAGCCGTGGATGAGCGGCGATTTGGAATGCGCGATCGGATCGCCGATGACGTCGGCATACATCATGCGAGCAGCTCCCCGCGGGTGCGCAGATAGCCGAGCACCGGCAGCAGCGGCAGCCCGAGCACGGTGAACTGGCTTCCCTCGATCGAATCGAACAATTGCGCTCCCGGACCCTCGATCCGATAACAGCCGACGCATCCTGCGATGGCTGGCCACTCGGCGTCCAGATACGTCTCGATGAACGCCGGGGACAGCGTCCGCACGCGCATCCGCGCCCGCTCGACATGCCGCCACGCCGCACGTCCACCCTCGGCGATAACCGCTGCACTCCACAGGTCGTGGGTCGCGCCCGATATTGCGGTCAGGTGCCGCGCCGCCTCCGCGCGATCGACGGGCTTGTCGAGCAGCGTCCCGTCGGCAAGCACGACGACCGAATCCGAACCCAGCACCAGCATCTCGGGCCGCCGCATGGATACCTTCACCGCCTTCAACTCCGCCAGCGCATCCGCCAGATCGCGCGCGCTGAGGCCGGCAAGCGCATTCTTGGCCGCATCCTCGTCGACGCCCGCCGCCTGCGCCTCGAACGACACCCCCGCCGCCGCCAGCATCGCCCGCCGCGATGCGCTTTGCGAGGCCAGCACGATCATGCTTCCGATCCCCGATCATCGTTGACCAGCGCGATGATCGCGGCGGCGGTTTCCTCGATCGAGCGCCTTGTCACGTCGATCACCGGCCAGCCGTTGTCCGCGAACATCCGCCGCGCGAACGCCAGTTCGCGCACCACCGCCTCCTCCTCGACATAGCGGGTATCGGGCGCCTGGTTCAGCGACAGCAGCCGGTTGCGCCGGATCGCAATCAGCCGGTCGGCGCTGGTCGTCAGCCCGACGACGAGCGGGTTCTTTAGTTGAAACAGGGCGGCCGGCGGCGGGCTTTCGACGACGATCGGGATGTTGGCGGTCTTGAACCCGCGATTGGCCAGATAGATCGACGTCGGCGTCTTGGACGATCGGCTCACCCCCGCCAGCACGATGTCGGCCTCCTCCCATTCCTCCCACGCGGTGCCATCGTCGTGTGCGATCGTGAACTGGATCGCGTCCACCCGCGCGAAATAGGCGGCGTCGAGGACATGCTGCCGCCCCGGCCGCGCCTTCGCGGTCTGGCCCAGCAGCGCCGACAGTGCATCGTTGACCGAGTCCAGAGGCGCGACCGCGGGCAGGCCGAGCGCCGCACACCGCTGTTCCAGGATACGCCGCGTCGTGACGTTGACCAGCGTGTAGATCACCAGCCCCGGCTTCTGGGCGACCTCCTGAAGGATGCGTTCCAGATGGGCTTCGGTCCTGACCATCGGCCAGAAGTGGCGGACCGTCTCCACCTCGTCGAACTGCGCAAGCGCCGCCTTGGCGATATTCTCCAGCGTCTCGCCGGTGGAGTCGGACAGAAGATGGACATGAAGACGCCGCATCTACAACCTCCGGCAACGATCTGTGGACAACATGGTGGCAAAGGCTAGCGCAACCTGGATCAGCCGCAAAGCGAGCCGACAACGGTGGACAGTCGAAGACATATCCACAAACCCGTGCACAGATCCGCTTTCGTTGCACAGCGTGTGGATAACGAGGATCGCCGATCCGGAATCGGCGTAGCCGCGTGCTTCGCGCATGGTCAAGCTGTTGGCATTATCGGCACATCCGCATAAGCCCCACGACCCACGTGCTCACTACCTACCACAATCTTTTCAGATTCTTCTCTATTGAAGAAGGAGCAGGCTCCTGACCGTTCCCGTGACCAAGCCGCTGCTCGCCACGCTGCGGGGCGAGCGTCAGGCCGTGCCGCCGCTGTGGCTGATGCGTCAGGCCGGGCGCTACCTGCCGGAATACCGCGCGCTGCGGGCGGATAAGGGTGGCTTCCTCGCGCTGGCGATGGACCCGCAAAGCGCCGCGGAGGTGACGCTGCAACCGATCCGCCGGTTCGGCTTCGATGGCGCCATCCTCTTCTCCGACATCTTGATCGTACCCTGGGCGCTGGGGCAGGACTTGAGCTTTGGCATCGGCGAAGGCCCGCGTCTCGAACCACCGCTGGTCGATGCCGCGCTGGCCTCGCTCGCGCGCGTGCCCGCGCGGCTCGATCCGGTGTATGCGACATGTGCCCGGGTGTCCGCGTCCCTGCCTGGCGAGACCACATTCCTGGGCTTTGCAGGGTCACCCTGGACCGTCGCGACCTATATGGTCGCGGGGCGCGGTTCCAAGGACCAGGGTGAGACCCGCCGCTCCGCCTACCGCGATCCCGCCGCCTTCGCCGAGATCATCGACGCGATCGCCGTGATGACGATCGACTATCTCGCCGGCCAGATCGCCGCTGGGGTCGAGGCGGTGCAATTGTTCGACAGCTGGGCCGGATCGCTCAGCCCGGCGCAGTTCGAACGCTGGGTCGTCGCTCCCAACGCCGCGATCGTCGCGGGGCTGCGCGCCCGCTGTCCCGGCGTGCCGATCATCGGCTTTCCCAAGGGCGCGGGCGGCAAGCTGCCCGCCTATGCGCGAGAAACCGGCGTCGATGCGCTCGGCGTGGACGAAACCGTCGATCCCGAATGGGCGCATGCCAATCTGCCAGCCGACATGCCGGTCCAGGGCAACCTCGATCCACTGGCGCTCATCGCCGGGGGCGAGACGCTGCGCAGCGCCACCGCCCGTATCCTTGCCGCCTTCGCGGATCGCCCCCATGTCTTCAATCTGGGGCACGGCATCCTGCCCGACACGCCGATCGCGCATGTCGAGGCGCTGATCGCCCAGGTGCGGGGATAGACGCATGGAGTATCTCGCCTTGTCCTACAGCTGGATCGTCGCCGCGCATCTGATCTTCGTCATCTTCTGGATGGCGGGCCTGTTCATGCTCCCGCGCTACCTCGTCTATCATCAGGAGGCGCTTGCCGCCGGCCGTACCGAGGAAGCCGCGCTGTGGGTGGTGCGCGAGGGCAAGCTGCGGCACATCATCCTGACGCCGGCGATGATCGTCGTCTGGGTGCTAGGGCTGACGCTGGCGACCGTGGGGCAGCATTGGGCAGAAGGGTGGCTTCACCTCAAGCTGCTCTTCGTTCTGGGCCTGACGGGCTATCATGGCTGGATGGTGGGCTATGCCAGGAAGCTCGCCGGCAACCGGCCGACGCTGACCGGCAAGCAATTGCGGCTGCTGAACGAGGTGCCTGGCCTTGCGACCGCCGTGATCGTGGTGCTGGCGATCGTGAAGCCGTTTTAGCACGTCCTCCCGTCGCCCTGAGCGAACGGGTTAAGGGCTGACCCTAGCCGGGGCGTCAGTCGTGACTGCTTGACTTGCGCTCAACCCAATTCTACCGCCGCATCACCCGCGGCGACGTCCTGTCGTGCGCGCGCCAGCTTCGTAACGCCGCGAGTCCTCGCCGTCCGTCGCTCGTCAATGCCCGGAAATCTGATGCATCTCAAAGACCTCAAGAAGAAGACGCCGGCCGAACTGGTCAGCATGGCCGAGGAACTCGGCGTCGAGGGTGCCTCGACCCTGCGCAAACAGGATCTGCTCTTCGCGATCCTCAAGGTACAGGCCGAAAATGGCGACCTCATCATGGGGCTGGGCACGATCGAGGTGCTTCAGGACGGCTTCGGCTTCCTGCGCTCACCGGAATCGAACTATCTGGCGGGGCCGGACGATATCTACGTATCCCCCAACCAGGTCCGCAAACACGGCCTGCGCACCGGCGACACCGTTGAGGGCGAGATTCGCGGGCCGAAGGACGGCGAACGCTATTTCGCGCTGGTGAAGCTGACCGCGGTCAATTTCGACGATCCCGACGTGGTGCGCCACCGCGTCAATTTCGACAATCTGACCCCGCTCTATCCGGAGCGCAAGCTGACGCTCGATCCCGCCGACCCGACCGTCAAGGACAAGTCGGCGCGCGTCATCGACATCGTCAGCCCGCAGGGCAAGGGCCAGCGCACGCTGATCGTCGCGCCGCCGCGTGTCGGCAAGACGGTCATGCTCCAGAACATGGCCAAGGCGATCACCGACAACCATCCCGAGGTGTTCCTGATCGTGCTGCTGATCGACGAGCGCCCCGAGGAAGTCACCGACATGCAGCGCAGCGTGAAGGGCGAGGTGGTCAGCTCGACCTTCGACGAGCCTGCGCAGCGCCACGTCCAGGTTGCCGAGATGGTCATCGAAAAGGCCAAGCGCCTGGTCGAGCACAAGCGCGACGTCGTCATCCTGCTCGATTCGATCACCCGCCTGGGCCGCGCCTACAACACCGTCGTGCCGTCCTCGGGCAAGGTGCTGACCGGCGGCGTCGACGCCAATGCGCTTCAGCGGCCGAAGCGCTTCTTCGGTGCGGCGCGCAACATCGAGGAGGGCGGCTCGCTCTCGATCATCGCCACCGCGCTGATCGACACCGGCAGCCGCATGGACGAGGTGATCTTCGAGGAATTCAAGGGCACCGGCAATTCCGAGATCGTCCTCGATCGCAAGGTGGCGGACAAGCGTATCTTCCCAGCACTCGACGTCGGCAAGAGCGGCACCCGCAAGGAAGAGTTGCTGGTCGAGAAGGACAAGCTCAGCAAGATGTGGGTGCTTCGCCGCATCCTCATGCAGATGGGCACGATCGATTCGATGGAATTCCTGCTCGACAAGATGAAGAATTCCAAGACCAACGACGATTTCTTTGATTCGATGAACCAGTAGCTGAATGCGGCCTGCCGCACGCTGCGGCAGGACTCGCATCGGCTTGGCCCGCGGGGCTCGACCGCGACCGACGGCGCGGCTTTGCCGCGACGCGATGACAGGCTATGGCCGATTGCATAACGGGAGCACTTGACGTGACCATCATAGCCACGCTCGCAGCCGCCGCTGCCTCGGGTCCAGGATCGTTCGGCGATATCTGGCAGCATATCGTCGCCGATTTTTCGAACATCGGTTCGCCTGCTGCACTCGCCGCTTTCGTGCAGGTGCTGATGATCGACATCGTGCTGGCGGGCGACAATGCGATCGTCGTCGGTGCGCTGGCGGCCGGACTGCCGGTGGCGCAGCGCAAGAAGGTGATCCTGATCGGGATCATCGCGGCGCTCGTGCTACGGATCATCTTTGCGCTCGCGGTCAGCTGGCTGCTCGGGATCGTCGGACTGATCTTCGCGGGCGGGCTGCTGCTGATCTGGGTCGCATGGAAGATGTGGCGCGAACTGCGCGAGTCTGGCCCGCGCGCGGACGAAGGCATCGACGGGGTCCGCCCCGCCAAGAGCTTCGCCGCCGCCGCCTGGGCGGTGGCCGTCGCCGACGTGTCGATGAGTCTCGACAACGTGCTGGCGGTCGCCGGCGCGGCGCGCGACCATCCCGGCATCCTGATTATCGGCCTGCTGCTCTCGGTCGCGTTGATGGGGATCGCCGCCAATCTGATCGCCAAATATATCGAGCGCTATCGCTGGATCGCGTATGTCGGGCTGCTCGTCATCGTCTATGTCGCGGGCAAGATGATCTATGAGGGCATCATTGATCCTTCGGTCGGCGTCGCAACGCTCTTCTGACCAGCCTTTGCCGCTGAGCCGCGGGCGCGCTATGGTGGTGCGCCACGCGGCACGGGGGAAGAAGACGATGAAGGTCACGATCGAGGTCGATTGCACCCCGGAAGAGGCACGTCGCGCGATGGGTCTTCCCGACCTTACGCCGGTTCACGATCGCTACGTCGCGATGATGACGGAAACGATGGAAAGCGGGATCAAGCCCGAACTGCTCGAATCGATGATGCGCAACTGGGCGCCGATGGGCGAGGCGGGGATGGCGATGTGGCGGCGGCTGTTCGACGCGGGCAAGCCAGGCTGAGGCCATGGCGACGATCTTCGCGGTATCCAGCGGCCGCCCGCCCGCCGCGATCGCGGTGATCCGGTGCAGTGGACCGCAGGCGTTCATCGCCGCGACGAAGTTGGCCGGGACGCTGCCAAGACCCCGCCGGGCATCGCTGCGTTCGCTGCACGACGGGGAGGGCCGCATGCTCGACTCGGCGCTCGTCCTCTGCTTTCCCGGACCCGCCAGCGCGACGGGCGAAGACCTGGTCGAATTTCACTGTCACGGCGGCCGCGCCGTGGTCGCCGCCGTCGAGCGTGCTCTCGCAGCACAACCCGGGCTGCGCCTCGCCGAGCCGGGGGAGTTCACGCGGCGGGCGCTGGAAAACGGTCGCATAGACCTGCTCGAAGCGGAGGGGCTGGCCGACCTGCTTTCCGCCGAAACCGAGGCGCAACGTATCGCCGCCATGGCCGCCGCGGAGGGGAGGCTGAGCGCACGCACCCGCGACTGGCTCGATGCCGTCGCACTGCTTTCCGCGCGGGTCGAAGTGCTGCTCGACTATGCGGAGGAGGCGGACGTGGCGGATGATGCCGACGTGATCGACGCCATAATCGCGGACATGGCGAAGCTGAGGAGTGCGATCGTGGCAGCGCTCGCCGCACCCTCTGTCGAGCGTCTGCGAGACGGCATCCGGATCGTCATCGCGGGGCCGCCGAATGCGGGGAAGTCGACGTTGCTCAACCTGCTCGCCGAGCGCGACGCCGCGATCGTCTCCCCCATCTCGGGCACCACGCGCGACCGTATCGAGGCGCCGGTCGTTCGCGCCGGGCTGCCGGTCGTCCTGATCGACACCGCCGGCTTGATCGAGACGAACGATCCCGTTGAAGCGATCGGGGTCGATCGCGCGCGCGATGCGCTGCTGAGCGCTGACGTGCTTTTGTGGCTGGGCGACGATTCACCGCCGAGGAACGATGCCATCCGCGTCCACGCCCGCCGTGACGAACACGGGCGGCGGGAGACACCGCACACGGCGGACATCGCCATCTCCGCACGCGAACCGGAAACTATCGCGGCCCTGTGGCAACTGGTAACGGCGCGCGCGAAGGCCTTGTTGGCGACCAGCGATGACGTTCCGGCGATGCACGAACATCAGCGCCGCCGTTGCGAAGCGGCTGCGGCGGCACTCGGCGGCGTCACGCGAGACCCTCTGATCGTCGCGGAGAACTTGGCGCACGCGCGCCGTATATTGTCCCAGCTGCTCGGAATCGACGCGACGGAGGCGATGCTCGACGCGCTCTTCGGCCGGTTCTGCTTAGGGAAGTGATGTTTCACGTGGAACATCTTTGACGAACAGGCCGGCGATTCTGTAGCAGGCGGCGATGTTCGACGTTCTCGTGATCGGCGGTGGCCACGCTGGCACCGAAGCTGCGGCTGCTGCCGCACGATGCGGCGTCCGCGTGGCGCTGGTGGCAATCGACCAATCCGGAATCGGCGCGATGTCCTGCAACCCGTCCATCGGCGGTTTGGGGAAGGGCCATATCGTCCGCGAGGTCGATGCGATGGACGGCATGATGGCGCGCGCCGCCGATGCCGCAGCTATCCACTACCGCATGCTCAACCGCAGCCGCGGCTCGGCGGTTCGCGGACCGCGGGTGCAAGCGGATCGGCAGCGCTATCGTACAGCGATCCAGGCTGGGCTAGGCGATCTGGGCATCACGATCATCGAAGGCGAGGTCGTGGAGTTGCTGTTCGCGGGGGACGCGGTCTCCGGCGTGTGCCTTGCCGACGATACGCGCATCGTCGCGCGCTGCGTGGTGCTTGCCACCGGCACGTTCCTCGGCGGCACGATGTTCCGCGGCGAGGAGCGCGCCGTCGGCGGGCGCCAGGGAGAGGGCGGCGCCACCCGCCTTGCCGCGCAATTGCGCGCACGCGCCTTGCCGGTGGCGCGGCTCAAGACGGGAACGCCGCCGCGTCTCGATGGCCGGACGATCGACTGGGCGCAGCTCGAAATGCAGCCTTCGGACGAAGAGCCCTGGACGATGTCGTCGATGACGTCAGAGCGAACGTTGCCGCAACTCGCCTGCGCGATCACCCGCACCACCGAGGCGACGCACGATGTCATCCGCGCCAATCTGTCCCGATCGCCGATGTTCTCGGGCGCGATCGAAGCCTCCGGGCCGCGCTATTGCCCATCGGTGGAGGACAAGATCCACCGTTTTGCGGATCGTTCATCGCACCAATTGTTCCTCGAACCCGAGGGACTCGACACGCACCTGATCTACCCCAATGGGTTGTCGACTTCGCTGCCGACCGACGCGCAGCAGGCGCTGCTCGAAACAATCCCCGGCTTCGCACGCGTCCGCATGGCTGTGCCCGGCTATGCGGTCGAATATGATTATCTCGATCCGCGCGCCTTGGACGCCACGCTGGAATCGCGTGCGATCGAGAACCTCTTCTGTGCGGGCCAGATCAACGGCACGACCGGCTATGAGGAGGCGGCGGGGCAGGGGCTGATCGCCGGCCTCAATGCGGCGGCGAAGGTTCGCGGCAAGGCGCCCGTGGTGCTGGACCGCGCCTCCAGCTACATCGGCGTGATGATCGACGATCTCACGTTGCAGGGGGTGACCGAACCATATCGCATGTTGACCGCGCGCGCCGAATTTCGGCTCGCGCTGCGTGCCGACAACGCCGAAACCCGCCTCGGCGCCACAGCGCGTGCGATCGGTTGCTTGGGGAAAGCCAGGCAGGTGTATCAGGATCGCCGCGACACCGATCGCAGCGCTTTTCGCGAGCGCCTCGAACCGGTCGTCAGCGCTTCTCAGATCGCCGCGACAGGGGGACGGGTGAGCCAGGACGGCTCGCGGCGATCGCTGTTCGACTGGCTCCGCGACGACGGTGTGTCGCTCACCGCGGTGTTGCCCGACACGGCGGCACACGATCCTAGCGTCGTCGCAGAAGTGCTGGAGGATGCGCGCTACGCCCCGTATCTGGAGCGCCAGGCGGAGGAGGTTCTTCGCCTGCGCGCGGGCGAGGCGGTGCTGCTGCCCGAGGCGCTCGATTTCGCCGCGGTGCCCGGCCTCTCGACCGAGATGGTCGCGCGCCTCACCGCCGCCCGGCCGGCGTCGCTGGCCGCTGCCGGACGTATTCGCGGCATTACGCCCGCCGCCTTGTCGGCCGTGCTCCTCCACACTAAGCGTCTCGCCGCGTGAACGAGGAGGCGGCGCGGGGCTGGATCGCGGGCCGTCATGGCACCGACGCCGCCGAGCGGATTGCCGCGTTTCTCGATCTCGTCATCGCCGAGAACACCCGACAGAATTTGGTCTCGCCTGCCTCGGTCAATGCGATCTGGTCCCGTCACGCCGCCGATTCGGCCCAACTGCTCGGGCTGGTCCATGCCGGTTGGCAGTCGTGGATCGACATCGGCACGGGGGGCGGATTCCCCGGGATGGTCATCGCCCTTCTCGCGCCGGAGCGGACCGTCGTCATGGTCGAGCCGCGCCGCAAGCGTGCGGCTTTTCTGGACGCGTGCGTCGATGCGCTCGACCTCCCAAAAGCCAGCGTCGTGCAGGCAAGAATCGAAATGGTCGATCAAACCGCAGACGTGATTTCCGCACGCGCGGTCGCTTCCGTCGAAAACCTTTTGCAAGCGGCGGGTCACTGCGCCAAGGCTGACACGACCTGGTTGCTGCCGCGCGGCAGTGCTGCCGAGCGCGATCAGGCCTCTCTGGCAAAACTGAACCCCTCGATGTTTCACGTGGAACACAGCATCACCGATCCACAATCGACGATTCTCGTCATGAAGGGTCGTGTGCGATGACGTGCATCGCCATCGCCAATCAAAAGGGCGGGGTCGGCAAGACCACGAGCGCGATCAATCTCGCCACTGCGCTCGCGGCGACGGGCATGTCGGTGCTGCTGCTCGATCTCGATCCGCAGGGTAATGCCTCTACCGGCTTGGGCATCAAGCCGTCGCAGCGCACGAAGTCGAGCTACGATGTGCTCCTGGGTTCTGCGACGATCGCTGAGGCTGCGATCCCCAGCTGCGTACCCCGTCTCGATGTCGTCCCGGCTACGGTGGACTTGTCGGGGGCCGAGATCGAACTGATCGACTATGAGGCGCGTACCCACCGGCTCGATCGGGCATTTCAGGATTCGGGCCGCCGGTGGGACATCACGCTCATCGACTGTCCACCCTCGCTCGGCCTGCTCACGATCAACGCCATGGTCGCGGCCGATTGCCTCCTCGTGCCGCTGCAATGCGAATTCTTCGCGCTGGAGGGGCTTTCGCAACTCCTCAGCACCGTCGAGCGCATCCGTAGCCGCTTCAATCCGGGCCTGTCGATCATCGGCGTCGCGCTCACCATGTTCGATCGCCGCAATCGCCTGACCGATCAGGTGTCGGCCGATGTCCGCGCGGTGCTGGGCCGGGTCGTGTTCGACACGGTCATCCCCCGCAATGTCCGCCTCTCCGAAGCCCCCAGCCACGGGTTACCCGCGCTGATCTACGATCATCGCTGCGCCGGGTCGGAGGCGTATATCGCGCTCGCCCGCGAGATGATCGGGCGCTTGCCCAAGGCAGCCCAGGCAGCATGAGCGACATCAAGAGAAGCCGGCCGGGCGGGCTGGGCAGGGGCCTCAACGCGCTGTTGGGAGAGATCGCGCGCGAGGCACCGGTGACACCGGGCGAAGCCTCGGCGCAGGGCGTGCGCGTGCTGCCGATCGAATCGCTCGCGCCGCACCCCGATCAGCCGCGTCGCCACTTCGATGACGCGATGCTCGACGAACTGGCCGGCTCGATCGCCGCACGCGGGGTCATCCAGCCGATCGTCGTTCGCCCCCATGCCCACGGCTATCAGATCGTCGCTGGCGAGCGTCGCTGGCGGGCGGCGCAGCGCGCGCACCTGCACGAAGTCCCCGTCGTCGTCCGCGACTTCAGCGACGCCGAGACGCTGGAGATCGCGCTCGTCGAGAATATCCAGCGCCAGGATCTGAACGCCATCGAGGAGGCGCAGGCCTATCAGCGCCTCGCAGGCGATTATGGCCATACCCAGGATGCCCTGGCGAAGATCGTCCACAAATCGCGCAGTCACATCGCCAATCTGCTGCGGCTGCTCGAACTGCCCGCGCCGGTGCAGCAGCACGTCATCGAAGGCAGGCTCACGATGGGCCACGCCCGCGCCTTGCTCGGCGCCCGCGATATCGAGCTGCTCGCCGATCGCATCATCGACCGCAATCTGTCGGTGCGCGATGCCGAAAGGCTGGCGCGCGATGCCAAGCCGGAGCGCAACCGCGACGGCGATGCACCGCGCAAAGGCCCCGATGCCGACATCGCCGCGCTCGAACGCCAATTGGCCGATCTTCTGGGCCTGTCGGTGCGCATCGCCTATTCGGACAAGGGCGGCACGCTGACGCTCGGCTACAGCACGCTCGATCAGCTCGACATGGTGTGCCAGCGCCTGACCGGCGAGGACATCTAGATACGCGCTGGGGCATGATGACGTCACCTTTACCCGTTCGTGCTGAGTAGAGACCGAGTAGCCGCGCAAGCGGCGTATCGAGGGCTCGTATCGAAGCACCGTTGGGACGCGAATCCCCCGTCCTTCGATACGCCCTCTCGATACGCTGCTTCGCAGCTACTCGGTGGCTACTCAGGACGAACGGTGTGGGGGAGGCTGATGTCTCATGATCTAGCCCCGTAACGGCAGGCGATCGCATATGACCCGCTGGCAAGCAGCAGGATTTGCGAAGACGATCGTGTTCGCGCGGAGACGCGGAGGTGTCGCGCTCGGGACGAGCTTGCCGAGCAGCAACGCTACTCCCGACCTGACCGCCATTGCGGATGCGAGACGCTGCCTCGAAGCAAAACACCTCCGCGTGCTCCGCGCCTCCGCGCCAAACACAATCTCTTCCGACTTCGCTCAGCGGCTCCTCAGGACGGACGGATCGGTACACGTCGTCACGCGCCAGGCTCTAACCCCGGCGTTCGACGTCGCGCGCCAGCGTCAACATGGCGGCGTCGGCCAGGATCGAACCGGCATTGCCTGGCGTCATGACCGCACGCTCGGCTGTCCGCACCCGCGCCAGCGCGCCGGCAAGCATCGCCGGAGACCAGCGACGCACCGCGCGTGCGGTCGCCGCTTCCTCCCCGCGGAAGATGCGATGGCGCTTCATCGCGGAATCCAGGCTGTCGCCGCCGTCGATTTCCGCGCGCATCTCGGCCAGCACGATCAGCCGCCGGGTGATCGCGCGCAGCCACGGGATCGGCGATGTGCCCGCAGCCTCCAGTCGCGCGATTTCGGCGCCCAGACGCGCGGAATGGCCGTCCACCAGCGCCTCGACGACGTGCGCCGATTCCGCCTCCCCCAAATCCGCGCCCACGGCGTCCAGCGCCGCATCGTCCAGGTCGGCCGGCCGATCGGTATCGGCATCCAGATACAGCGCCAGCTTCTCGATCTCGCGCGTCATCACCGCCCGGTCGCCGCTGCATCCTTCCGCGATCCGCCGCGCGATCGTCGCATTGGTCCGCAGGCCATGCGCGCGCGCGATGTCGAGGACGATGCGATCCGCCGCCTCGCCCTCGGGCAGATAGCAGCCGAAGGCTATCGCGCGTGGCGATTCGATCGCCAGCTTCACGATCTTGGCCGTCGTGCGTACCGTTGGCGCCAGCGCGACGACCGGATTGCCCGCGCGTTCCGCCGAGAGCAGCCCGGCCAGTGCCTCATGGCTTTCGTCGCCGATCGGCCCTGCGCGGATGAACCGTACGCCACCGAAGAGCGACAGCGATGCCGCCTCGTCGGCAAGGCGTGCGGGATCGGACTTCAGCGTCCCCGCATCCAGATCGACACGCTCCGCGTCGGTGCCCAGCGCATGTCCGAGCCGAACCGCAAGTTCCGACGCCGCCGCCTCGTCCGGCCCGTGGAGCAGGTATAGCCGAACATCGGGACTCGGCCGATCGAGCGCGGTGCGAATCTGGCCGAATGTGGCCTTCACGGCGTCGGTGCGGCCCCGGCGGGGTTCCGCTGCGCATAAAGCGCGATCCGCGATACGATCTTGTCGGCGATAATCCCCGACAGCCGCTCCAGCGCGGTATTTTCGGCCGCGATCGTCGCATATTCGGACTGTACCGCGTCGATGCCCGCGTCCGATCCGGCGCTGGCATCCAGCACCGTCTGGCCGTCGCTCAGGCGGACCAGCTGATAGCGCGCGCGCAGGGTCCGACGTTCGCGGCTGACGCTGTCGTCGCGCCGCACGCCGAGCCCGCTGATGCTGTCGGCCAGCCGCACGTCGAGCCGGTACAGCGCCGGGCCATCGGCCGCGATCCGATCGCGCAGGGCGTTGCCGACCAGCCAGCCCGCCTTGCCCTCGATGGTCGCCACCTCCACCTGACGCAGCGTCCCCGCCACCCCGCCGTCGCTGCCGCCACCATAGAGCGGTTTCAGCCCGCAAGCCGACAGCGCCAGCAGCGCGATGAGCGCGAGATGCCTCATGCGACCAGGTTCACGAGTCGGTCGGGGACCACCACGATCTTGCGCGGCGCCTTGCCGTCCAGCAGGCGCACGATCTTTTCGGAGGCGAGCGCCGCCGCCTCGATCGCGTCGCGCGGCGTGCCCTTGGGCATGACCAGCGTGTCGCGCAGCTTGCCGTTGATCTGGATCGCGATCGTCACCTCGTCATCCACCAGGCATGCCGGATCGACCTCGGGCCAGGCAGCATCGGCGATCAGCCCATCGCGTCCTGCCGCAGCCCAGGCCTCCTCGGCGACATGTGGCACCATCGGCGCGATCAGCCGCAGCAGCGTGGCGATCGCCTCCTGCCGATCGCGCGACGGCGCCGCCTTCTCGACCGCATTGGCCAGCGTGTAGATCAGCGCGACGCTCTTGTTGAACTGCAACCCCTCGATCGCCTCCGCCACCGCCGCGATCGTGCGATGGGTGAGCTTGCGGAGCGCCACATCTTGGCCGTCCGCCGCTGCCGCATGCCCCTCGAACAGCCGCCACAGCCGCTGGACGAACCGCCACGCGCCTTCGATGCCCGCTTCGGACCAAGGCAGATCGCGCTCGGGCGGCGAATCCGACAACATGAACCAGCGCACCGCGTCCGCGCCATATTGATCGACGATCGGCTCGGGATCGACGGTGTTCTTCTTGGACTTCGACATTTTCTCGACGCGGCCGATGGTGATCCCATCCCCGGTCGCGATCTCCACGCCGTCGCGCACGTCGTCGGGCGCCAGCCAACGTCCATCGGGGGCACGATAGGTCTCGTGCGTCACCATGCCTTGCGTGAACAGCCCGGTGAACGGCTCGGCCACGTCCAGCTGCCCGATGTGCTTCAACGCCCGCGTCCAGAATCGCGCATAGAGCAGGTGGAGGATCGCATGCTCGACGCCGCCGATATATTGCCCCACCGGCAGCCATTGCTCGGCTTGCCGGCGATCGAACGGCCGGTCCTTGGGCTGGCTGGCGAAGCGGATGAAATACCAGGACGAATCCGCGAACGTATCGAGCGTATCGGTCTCGCGCACCGCGTCTGCGCCGCAAGCCGGGCATGCGACATGCTTCCATGTCGCATGCCGGTCCAGCGGGTTGCCGGGGACCGCGAACGACACATCCTCGGGCAGCACGATCGGCAACTGGTCCTTGGGCACCGGCACCGCACCGCACGCCTGGCAATGCACGATCGGGATCGGCGTCCCCCAATAGCGCTGGCGACTGACCCCCCAGTCGCGCAGGCGATAGACGGTCGTTCCCTTGCCCCAGCCGCCATCCTCGGCGCGCGCGATCACCGCGCGCTTGGCATCCTCGATGGCCATGCCGTCGAGGAAGTGCGAGTTGATGAGCGTCCCGGCGCCCGTGTAAGCCTCGTCATCGACCGGTTCGCCCTGCGCACCGATTACCCAGCGCAGCGGCAGATCATATTTGCGCGCAAAGTCGAAGTCGCGCTGGTCATGCGCGGGGACGCCGAACACCGCGCCCGTGCCATATTCCATCAGCACGAAGTTCGCGATGTACACCGGCAGGTGCCACGCGGCGTCGAACGGATGTGCCGCGGTCAGCCCGGTGTCGAAGCCCAGCTTTTCCTGTGTCTCCAGCTCGGCCGCGGTCGTGCCGCCCTGCTTGCACCGCGCGATGAACGCCGCCGCTGCGGGATCGCGATCGGCACAGGCTCGCGCGATCGGATGATCCGCCGCCACCGCGACGAAGCTGGCGCCGAAGATCGTGTCGGGCCGTGTCGTGAAGACTTCGACATGATCCTCCCCTGCAAGGGGAGGGGGACCGCCAGCCGAAGGCTGGTGGTGGAGGGGGTTGTCCGCGGGCGATGCCGCTTGTTGCGCACCCCCTCCACCGCTCTGCGAGCGGTCCCCCTCCCCGCGAGCGGGGAGGATCAGAAAGCGGAACTGCAATCCGCGCGATCGCCCTATCCAATTCTCCTGCATCAGCCGGACCTTCTCGGGCCACTGATCCAGCGCCCGCAAGCCATCGAGCAGTTCGTCGGCGAAATCGGTGATCTTGAGGAACCACTGGCTCAGCTTGCGCCGTTCCACCAGTACGCCCGAACGCCAGCCGCGCCCATCAATCACCTGTTCGTTGGCGAGCACGGTCATGTCGACCGGATCCCAATTGACCGCCGATTCCTTGCGATAGACCAGCCCGGCCGCAAACAGGTCCAGGAACAGCGCCTGTTCGTGGCCGTAATACTCCGGCTCGCACGTCGCCAGTTCGCGCGCCCAATCGAGCGCGAAACCCAGCCGCTTCAATTGCGCCTTCATCGCCGCGATATTGGCGCGCGTCCAGCTGCCCGGATGGACGCCCTTTTCCATCGCAGCGTTTTCGGCCGGCATCCCGAACGCGTCCCACCCCATCGGATGGAGTACTTCATAGCCGCGCATCCGCCGATAGCGCGCCAGCACGTCGCCCATCGTATAGTTGCGGACGTGCCCCATGTGGATCTTCCCCGATGGGTAGGGGAACATCTCGAGCACGTAGCTCTTGGGCTTCGGGCTGAAATCGTCCGCGGCGAAGGTCTGCCGCTCGTCCCACACCGCCTGCCAGGCGGCATCGGCCTTCAGCGCGTTGAAGCGCGAAGGGGCATTCACCCGCGTCGTGCCCCCGTCCGCCTGCGGCTCAGCCGACAAGCGAGGCACGGCGCAGGTCGCGCGCCTTCGTCAGGATGATGTCCTCCAGCTTCTGCGTCGTCGCCGCCATCACCGGCGCCGCGACCCACTGCCCGCCCTGGTTCACCTGGCGCAGCGCCGCGACGCGAACCGCATCGGCGCGCAGATCCTGATCGAGGATCGACACCGTCACCTTGATCCGCTCGCCCGGCGACTGCGGATTGACGTACCAGTCGGTGACGATCACCCCGCCATTGGAATCGGTCTGGAGCAGCGGCATCACCGACAGCGCGTCCAGGCTCGCCCGCCAAAGATAGCTGTTGACGCCGATCGTGGTCACCTTCGACGCGGCGAGATCGGTGCGATTGCCGCTCTTGCCCCCGCAGGCACTCAGCGACAGAGCGAGGCCGGCGGCGATGAGAATCGGCAGCTTGGCCGGCGACGGACGGTTCATGCGGGGCATCCTGATTGAAGCATACGGGGGCGATCATGCCTCTACAGGGCCGCCACCCCCCCCGCAAGCGGCAGGGGTGGCAGGGGGGGTAGCAGGGCGGATTGTGGACCTTGTGCAACACCTGTGATTAATCGTGCGGCTATGGTGTTTGCGCTAATCTGATTCATGCTAGGCGCGTTGGGACGGACTCGAATGGTCGAGGCGGAACGGGGATTGCGGGTGGACAAGCGGCGGGTCTTGGCTGGTGTTGCCGTGGGGGCTTTGGCCGCCTGCGCGCTCGCCGTCGCGCCCGCATCCGGCGCCACCGAGCGGCAGCGCATCGCCACGCGCGCCGCCCCTATTGCCCGCCTGGGCAGCACCTTCACCCCCGCCGCCGCCGATCCCCGCCTTGCCGCGGTTTTTGCGCGCAGCGGCCTGACCGAGGATGGCTTTCGCTTCACGCCGGCACAGACCCGCTCGGGCGGCCGCGCGATCACCGTCGCGGTCCGGGCGCGCACCACCCGCGCGCTGGATGCACAGCGCATCGCCGCGGCGCCGTCGCTTTCGGTCGGGCTTGCGCCGATCGCCTACAACCTGGGCGTCGCGGTCGGCTGGAAGCGGTTTGCGGTATCGGGCGACGTCAAGCGAGTCGACGCCGGTATCCAGCCGGGCAGCCGCGAAGCCTTCGACCTCGGCGTCAGTTATACCGGCAAGCGCTTCGGCGCACGCGTGAAGGCAGCAGCTGACCGTCCGCTGGAGGGCATTACCCCGGTGATGATCGAGAACGTGCGGACCTATTCGGTCGATGTCGGCGGCTCCTACGCGCTCACTCGCAATCTCGATGTCACCGCCGGCATGCGCTATCGCACCGACCGCGAACGCCTGGCCCGCCTCGCCGACGACCGCCGCGACAGCCGGGCGGTGTATGTAGGGACGGCGTTCCGGTTCTAGGCGAAGGGCAGGCGCGGCTACGTCCGCGCCGATGCGCAACGCGCAGCCCAAGCCCGGCCGGCGTGGCCCAGCCACGACCGACGGCGCGGCTTCGCCGCGACGCTGCCAGGAAACGGCCCGACCTCCCGCCGCCATCAGACCACTCTAAGCAATAGCATGGTCATCGCCGGTCGGTTACGATCGAACCGCACGGCCAAGCCCGCAGGAGATATGGATGACCGTCAATAGACGAGACCTGTTGACCGCGGCGACCGCAGGAACCGTCGCGTCGCTCCTGCCCGGCAAGGCGGCAGCCGTCGATACCGGCAAACCCGATCGCCTTCTCGCGCCGACACCGCCGATGGGCTGGAACAGCTGGAACAGTTTCGCGACGACGATCACCGAGGCGCAGGCGCGTGAAACAGCGGCCATCATGCGCCGCAAGCTGCTGCCTTTCGGCTATGACGTCTTCACGATCGACATCCAATGGTATGAGCCGGAGGCGTCGAGCTATACCTACAATCGCGATCCCAAACCCGCGATGGATGGCTACGGCCGGCTGATCCCCGCGCCCAATCGCTTTCCGTCGAGCACCGGCGGCAAGGGATTCGCGCCCTTGGCCGCGGACGTTCACGCAATGGGCCTGAAGTTCGGTATCCACCTGATGCGCGGCATTCCGCGCCTGGCGGTCAAGCGCAACCTTCCTATCCTGGGCACCCGCTTTCGCGCCGCCGACGTGGCGGACACCACCAGCCTGTGCCCATGGAACCCCGATATGTACGGCGTCGACATGACCCGGCCGGGGGCTCAGGCCTATTACGACAGCGTCTTTGCGCTCTACGCGTCCTGGGGCGTCGATTTCATCAAGATGGACGACATGAGCCGCCCCTATGATGCGCATGCGCCCGAGATCGAGGGTGCGCATAAGGCGATTCTGGCATCGGGTCGGCCGATGATGCTCAGCCTTTCGCCGGGCGAAACCCCCGTCGCACGCGGCGATCATGTCCGCCGGCATGCGCAGATGTGGCGGATCAGCGACGATTTCTGGGACGAATGGCCGCTGCTGGAGGCGCAGTTCGTCCGTCTGGAGAATTGGAACGTGTGGCGCCGTCCGGGCGCCTGGCCGGACGCGGACATGCTGCCCCTCGGCCGGCTCGCGCTCGGGGAGCGCGATACCAAGTTCACGCCCCACGAACAGCGCACGGTCATGACCTTGTGGTCGATCGCCCGTTCGCCCCTCATCATGGGCGGCGATTTGCGCCATCTGGACGACGCGACCCTCGCCTTGCTCACCAACCGCGCGGTGATTGCGGTCAATCAGGCCAGCACCGACAATCGCCCGCATTTCGTCGAAGACGGTACGCGAATCTGGTCGGCCCGGCCGCCGTCGGGCACGGGCCGTTACGTCGCGCTGTTCAACACCACGGCCGCCGCCAAGGCGGTCGGCCTGCCGCTCAGCGATCTCGGCTTCAGCGGCAGCACGCCCGTGCGCGACCTGTGGAGCGGGAAGATGCTCGCGCCGACATCGGGTCGTTTCGGGCAAACCATCGCGCCGCATGGAGCAGGCCTTTATCGGCTCGGCTGACCGTCCGGCCGGCGAACCTCACACCCACGCATCGATCCCCGCCCACCCCCAAAACCCCCGCAGCCCCCGCCACCGTCGCGCATCCATCCCCCCCAGCGCCACCGCGACCAGCGGCAACCCCAGCCCGATCTGCCGCGCCCGCATGATCCCCAGTCCCCGCGCGCCCGGATGCGTCCGCGTCGCGAACACCGGCGACACGAACAGCGCCCTGGCCCCCCGCCGCACCCCCGCCACCGCCTCGCGCCGGTCATGCGCCGGCGCGGTCGCCGGCCGCGGCCCGCCATGATGCGCGCGCCACGGCAGCCGCTCCCCCGCCACCACCAGCACCAGCCGCCGCGCCACCGCGACGCTGCGCACCCGCCGGAACAGCGCCAGCCGCTCCCCCCGCGGCGTCGCCAGGTGCCGGAACACCACGCCACTCCCCGGCGGCACACGGGCCAGCGCCGCCCACAGATCGTCGCCCAGCCGCTCGTCGGTCATCAGCCAGGCTTTAGGGACGGGGTTCCGGGCGCGCATCCGCCCCCCTATAGCGCCTCGATGACCGATCCCAATCTCGCCGGCGTGCAGGCGCGCATCGCCCACGCTGCCCGGCTGGCGAACCGCAAGCCCGAAGCGATCACCCTCGTCGCGGTGTCCAAGACCCATGCCGCCGACGCGATCGCGCCCCTGCTCGACGCGGGCCAGCGCCACTTCGGCGAGAACCGGGTCCAGGAAGCAGCCGCCAAATGGCCCGCGCTTCGCGGACGCTACGATGGCGTGCGCCTCCACCTCGTCGGTCAGCTGCAATCGAACAAGGCCGAGGATGCGGTCGCGCTGTTCGACGTCATCCACTCGGTCGATCGCCCCTCGCTCGTCACCGCGCTCGCCCGCGCCATGGAGCGCACCGGCCGCCGCCCGGACTGCTTCGTCCAGGTCGACATCGGCGAGGAGCCGCAGAAGGGCGGTTGCGCGATTTCCGATCTCCCCGCACTGCTCGCCTCGGCGCGCGACCTGCCGATCGTCGGGCTGATGTGCGTGCCTCCCGCAAGCGTTGAATCCGCTCCCTATTTCGCGCTGCTCGCCAGAATCGCGCGCGACCACGGCCTCGCCGGTCTCAGCATGGGCATGTCGGACGATTTCGAGACCGCGGTGACCATCGGCGCCACCCACGTCCGGGTGGGCAGCGCGCTGTTCGGGGCGCGTGGCCAGGGAGACGCTGCATGAAGTTCGATGCCCTGCTCTTCGACTTCGACGGCGTGCTGATCGAAAGCGAATATATCGGCAACCGCCAGATCGCCGACTGGCTGAGCGCCGAGGGTCATCCGACCACCCCCGAACAGTCGATGGCGCAGTTCATGGGCCTGTCCGGGCCGGACTTCCGCGCCGCGATCGAACGGTGGATCGGCGGGCCGATACCGCCCTCCTTCCACGCGGCACGCGAGGCCGAGGACGCACGCGTCATGGCGGAGGGCATCGCCGAGGTCGCCGGCGCGCGCGCCTTCGTCCGCGCGCTCCCGCCAGCCCTGCCGCGCGCGGTCGTGTCGTCCAGTTCGACCCGCTGGATTTCGACCCACCTCGCGCATCTGGGGCTGAGTGACGCGTTCGGCACCCACATCTACAGCGGCAGCGAACATGTCGTCCGCGGCAAGCCTGCCCCCGATCTCTACCTCCACGCCGCCGACGCGCTCGGGGTCGACATCGCCCGCTGCGCCATTCTGGAGGATTCGCCGGTCGGCGCCACCGGCGCGGTCGCCTCGGGTGCCTATGTCATCGGGCTGTGCGCGGGCACCCATTGCGGCACCGGCCACCCCGATCGGCTGAGGGCACTCGGCGTCGATGCGATCGCCCACGATTTCGAAGAGGTCGCGGCGCTGCTCGGCTGACGGATTCGCCGCTGTCCTACAACCGGCGGACCTGCCATCGTCCGGGCATCATGCTTATTTCGCACCTCTATCCTCTTGGAAGCACGGGTTTCGATTGCGCAGGTTTTCGGGAGGGCCGTTTCCTCCGCGACGTAGCGTGTGGTTCGTCCGGTTTGGAACGGCGGGTATGGCCGATCGCGGGAATCGCGGCGCCCTAGAACTGGTGGCCCGTCCGATCCCGCTTGGTCGCCAGATAGCCCGCGTTGTGAACGTTGGCGGGCAGGGCATGGGGCACCCGTTCGGTCACGCGCACGCCCGCCGCCTCCAGCCCCGCAACCTTGGCGGGGTTGTTGGTCAGCAATCGAACGTGGTTCTGCCCCAGCAGGGTCAGCATCCGCGCCGCCACCCCGAAGTCGCGCGCATCCACCGCAAAGCCCAGCCGGGTGTTCGCGTCCACCGTGTCGAACCCCTGATCCTGCAACGCATAGGCGCGCAGCTTGTTGACCAGCCCGATCCCGCGCCCCTCCTGCCGCAGGTACAGCAATATGCCCCATCCCGACGCGGCAATGGCCCGGATCGCGGCGTGCAGCTGCGGCCCGCAATCGCATTTCAGGCTGCCCAGCACGTCGCCGGTCAGGCATTCGCTGTGCAGCCGCACCAGCGGCGGTCGGCCATCGGGCTGTCCGATCAGCAGCGCCACGTGTTCGTCGGCGCTCTCGGGCGATCGGAAGGCGACGATCTCCGCATCCTCCGCGCCTTCGACGGGGAGCCGAGCGCGGGTCGCCAGCGCCAGCCGCCCGGCGTCCTCATGGGCCGCGATGTCGGCCGCCACGATCGAAACCTCGGCCTCGCTCCCATCGCCACCGATGAAGAACGCCGGCAGCAACCCGGCGATCCGCGCCAGCCGCAGCGCGGCGGCCGCCGCTATGGGGTCGGCAAGGGGCAGGGCGCGGAACGGCCCCTTCATCGGCGTGGCCAGGTCAAGCTGCGGGTCCGCCAGCGCGGTCGCGGCGGCGAAGTCGATCCACGGCGCCCGCTCGACCAGCACCGGCGCGTCGGGATCGGCGGCGGCGCGCTGGTTTGCCAGCTTCAGCGTCACCGCACGGCCCCAGGATATCAGCACGTCGGCACGCGATTCCGGATCGAACGCGGCGAGGCGCGCCTCATCCCCGGTCTCGACCGCCAGCAGGGTATATCCGCCGACCGCGATCGGCCACCCGCGGCGCAGGGCGTCGATCGCGCGAGCGGCGGCGCGCGGGTCGCTCACGCTCGCGATCCGGTCAAAAGGCGAACTCGGTCATGATCGGCACATGGTCCGACGGCGCGAGCCAGCTTCGGCAATCCTCGAAGACGATATGCGCGGTCGCCGCCGCCGCCACGTCGCGGGTCGCCCATTGGTGATCCAGCCGCCGTCCGCGATCGTTCTTCGTCCAGTCCGGCGACCGATAGCTCCACCAGGTGTGCAGCCGCGCTGGCGCCGGATGGAAGTGCCGCCCCAGATCTACCCAGCCGCCCGACGCCTGCAACCGCTCGAGCGCGTCGACCTCTACCGGCGTATGGCTGACGACCTTGAGCAACGCCTTGTGGCTCCACACGTCGCAGGGCAGGGGGGCGATGTTCAGGTCGCCGACCAGGATGGCGGGGCAGGCGAGCGTCTCGGACCAGCGCGTCATCCGCTCGACGAAATCGAGCTTCTGCCCGAATTTGGGGTTCACCGTGCGATCCGGCACGTCGCCGCCGGCGGGCACATAGACGTTCTCAAGCCGCACGCCGTTGGGCAAGGCGACGCCGACATGCCTCGCCTCGCGATTGGCCTGCCAGTCGAAACGATCGTCCTCGATCAATGGTATGCGGCTGAGGATCGCGACGCCGTGATACATCCGCTGGCCGTGGATCACGACATGGTCGTACCCCAGCGCACGAAAGGCGTCCGCCGGAAAGTCCTCGTCGACGACCTTGGTTTCCTGAAGACAGAGGACGTCGGGTTCGACCTCGCGCAGAAAGCGTTCGACGATGCCGATCCGGAAACGGACCGAATTGATGTTCCACGAGGCGATCTTCACAGGGAGCCGGTTATGCTATTTTGCCCGCCGCGGCAAAGCCGCGGCGTCGGACGGGGCTTTGCCGCGCCGGCCGTGCTTGG
The DNA here is from genome assembly GCF_036387595.1 of Sphingomonas sp. Taxonomy (GTDB): domain Bacteria; phylum Pseudomonadota; class Alphaproteobacteria; order Sphingomonadales; family Sphingomonadaceae; genus Sphingomonas. The sequence continues at coordinate 67,688 of NZ_DASVTL010000074.1, read as the reverse complement.
GCGAGTCTTAGCGCCGCCAAGCCGCCCTGCGCAGAAAGGCCCCCGCTCCGGGGGCATGGAGCGAGGGCCGACCTGGCGTTCGTCACGCAGGCAGGACATGGGGTTGGTCCGGGCAACAGGGGGAAAATCCCGAACGCCTCACATCCGCACGGATCGCCATAGCGGCCGGAACCTGTCGCGTGGATGAATGATAGGACGAATGCGCCTAATTTCGCCGCGCCGCAGCACGCGGTTCGTTGAAGCGAAAGACGTTGTCGGCAACCGCCGCGTTGAAGCGCTGGTTGGTCAGCCTGATGGTGGTGCGATTGCCCTGGCTGTCGAGCGCCACCCATCCCTGCAGCATCAGCCCCGCCGGTGCCGACGCCTGACGCGCAAAGACCAGGGTGATCCGCCCATATTCGGGGTGCTTGGGATCGCGCGCCTCGACCGACACGATCCGCGGATCGCCACCCGGCACCACGCTGGCGAACCGCGTCATGTCGCGATTGGGATCGAGCAGCACGCCCAGCGGCGAATTGGCGATCGGCCAGCGCTGCTTCTGCCCCACCGAATAATCCAGGAACCAAAGAGCCTTGCCATCGCCGACGATCAGGATCGGCACGCCCTTCTCATATTGAAAGCGGATGCGCCCCGGCTTCTTGAGAGTCAGCGTACCAGTCAACACCTTGCCGTCCCGATCCGACTGGCTGAAACTGGCCGTCATCGTCTCGACACTGCGCAAATGCGTCTGCACGGCCGCCAGATCGCCGGTCGCCTGGGCTGCGAGCGGGGCGGCGGCAAGCGCTATGGGGGCAAGCAAAAGGGCACGCGAACCGAACATCATGATCTCCTGAGCCGACCGCTTGGCCGCGCGGCGTTGAACCCGTGCTGAACCCGTCAGATCGCATGCCCCTCGGCATCGCGCAGCACTTCGCGTCGGCCGACATGATCGGGACGGCCGACGATGCCGTCCTTCTCCATCCGCTCGATCAAGCGGGCGGCCGAGTTGTAGCCGATGCGCAACTGCCGCTGGAGCCAGGAGGTCGAGGCCTTCTGCGATTCGCACACCAGCTGGATTGCGGCGCGATATTGCTGGTCCTCCGCCGAATCCTCGCCGGTCGGCGCACCCTCCAGGGCGAAGCCGTCTTCCGGCTCTTCGGTGACCGACTGGATATAATCGGGCCGGCCCTGGCTGCGCCAATGGTCGGCGACGGCGTGGACCTCGTCATCGGAGACGAAGGGTCCGTGGACGCGGATGATGCCCTTGCCGCCGGGCATGTAAAGCATGTCGCCCTTGCCCAGCAGCTGTTCGGCGCCCTGTTCGCCCAGGATGGTGCGCGAATCGATCTTGGAGGTGACGTGGAAGCTGATCCGCGTCGGCAGGTTCGCCTTGATGACGCCGGTAATGACGTCGACCGAGGGACGCTGTGTCGCCATGATGAGGTGGATGCCCGCCGCGCGCGCCTTCTGCGCCAGCCGCTGGATCAGGAATTCCACCTCCTTGCCCGCGGTCATCATCAGGTCGGCGAGTTCGTCGACAATGACGACGATCTGCGGCAGCACGTCGTATTCGAGCTTTTCTTCCTCGTAGATCGGCTGGCCGGTGTCGGGGTTGTAGCCGGTCTGCACCTTGCGGCCGAGCGGCTGGCCCTTGACCTTGGCGGCGCGGACCTTGTCGTTGAAGCTCGCCAGGCTGCGCACGCCCACCGACGACATCTGGCGATAGCGGTCCTCCATCGTCTCGACCGCCCATTTCAGCGCGCGCACCGCCTTGGCCGGATCGGTGACGACGGGGGAGAGCAGGTGCGGGATATCGTCGTACATGCTCAGTTCGAGCATCTTGGGGTCGATCATTATCATCCGGCACTGGTCCGGGGTCAGCCGGTAGAGCAGGCTGAGGATCATGCAGTTCAGCCCCACCGACTTGCCCGATCCGGTGGTGCCCGCGACCAGCAGATGCGGCATCGGCGCGAGATCGGCGATCACCGGATCGCCCGCGATGTTCTTGCCCAGGATGATCGGCAGCTGCGCGGCCTGATCCTCGAAGGTCTGGCTGGCGACCAGTTCGTGCAGCGTCACCGGTTCGCGGCGCTGGTTGGGCAATTCGATGCCGATGACGTTGCGCCCGGGGATCACCGCGACGCGCGCGGAGATCGCGCTCATGTTGCGCGCAATATCGTCGGCCAGCGCGACGACGCGGCTGGCCTTGATGCCGGGGGCGGGTTCCAGTTCGTACATCGTCACGACCGGGCCGGGGCGGACCTCGGTGATCGCGCCCTTGACGTGGAAATCGTCGAGCACGTTCTCCAGGAGGCGGGCGTTGCGTTCCAGCGCCGCCTTGTCGATCACGTTCTTCGGCCCCTCAGGCGGCAGCGCCAGCAGATCGATCGAGGGCAGGGTGTAATTGTCGCGCAGGTCCAGCCGCGCCTGCGGCTTGGGCTTGGCGGCCGATGGCGCGACCTGTCGATCCGCAATGACGGGGGCGGGCCGCGGATCGGGTGCTACCGCGGCGCGCGGCTCCACCGGCTTGCGGGTAAGCGTCAGTGGCTCCTCGTCCTCGGCACCCATGTCCTCTGCGCGGATGCCGCGCCGCCGTCGCCAATCGCGTTGCGGCAGTTCCAGCTCCAGGCTGCGGCTCCAGACGATCGCGCCGGCCACCGCGACGATCACCCCGATCGCCCGCGCACCCCAGGTGGCGATCGTCGCATCCTGCGCAAACGCCAGCGCCCAGCGTACGCCACCCGCAACCGTCAGCCCGATAACCCCGCCCCAACTGGCGGGCAGAGCCAGCACCGCGCCGTCCGACACGAAGGCGAGGGCGCTCGCCATCAGCGCGACTCCGATCATCGCACGCAACACCATCCGCAACCATCGTCCCGCCGGCAGATCGCGCCACAACCGCATCGCCACGATCGGACCGACCGGCAGCACCAGCGCGACCGCCGGGCCGAACAAGGTCAGCAACAGATCGGCGATCCAGGCACCGGGTGGGCCGATCAGATTGCGGACTTCGCCGCCGGACGCGGTATTGATGGCCGGGTCGCTGGGCCGGTAGCTGGCGAGCGCCAGCACCAGCGCCAGCGTGACCGCGAAGATGGCGATTGCTGCAATGACCGCGCCGCTGCGCACGGCCCCTGCCTTCACCGTCTCGCGCCACAGGGCCGGCTGCGCTCGGCTCGCCATCGTTCGTCCTTCATGCTTCGGGAGTTTGCCGGAATCATCCTCCTACGACGGGGCGGCGTCAAGGCATCGGCATCATTGGCACATCCGCGGCGCAGGGATAGGAGGACATATGGATAGCGCAACACTTCGCCCCGACGTCATCATCCTCGGCGGCGGACTCGTCGGCACGACGCTCAGCCTGGCGCTCGACGCGCATGGCATCGCGTCGGTGGTGATCGACCCGGCCGATCCCGCTATCACGCTCGCCCCTGCCTTCGATGGCCGCGCGTCGGCGGTGGCGAGTGCGAGCGGCCGGATGCTGGATGCGATCGGGGTGGGTGCGCGGCTGGCGGGCGATGGCTGCGCGATCGCCGCAATCCGGGTCAGCGACGGGCTGGAACCCGGTCGGCTCGACTTCGTGCCCGACGCCGACGACGGCGCGCTGGGCACGATGTACGAAAACCGCATCCTCCGCCGCGCCCTTTTTGAGGCGGCCAGCGAGGCGCGCCACGTGGATCTGCGCATGAAGACGCGTGCGACCCACGTGGCCCGCAGCGCCGCCGGGGTCATCGCGACGCTCGACGATGGCACCATCGTTTCGGCACCCTTGCTCGTCGCCGCCGAAGGGCGAAATTCGCCGACGCGCGACGCCGCGGGGATCGCGGTCGCGCGCTGGCGCTACGATCACGAGGCTATCGTCGGCGCCTTCCACCACGAACGCCCACATCACGGCGCCGCATTCGAAATATTCTACCCCGCAGGACCGTTCGCGCTGCTTCCCCTGACCGATGATGACCACGGCCACCGATCCGCGATCGTGTGGACTGTGGCGGCGGGGGATGCCGCCGGCATGATGAAGCTGGGCGACCGCGGGGTTCTGGCCGAAGCGGAGAAACGCATGGGCGGCTTCCTGGGCGCGCTCTCGGCGCCGTCGCCCCGCGCCAGCTATCCGCTCGGCTTCCACCATGCGGCGCGAGTCACGGCCGAGCGGCTGGTGCTGGTGGGCGACGCGGGACACGGGATCCATCCGATCGCCGGGCAGGGGCTGAACCTGGGCTTTCGCGACGTCGCCACGCTTGCTGAGGTGCTGGTCGAGGGCAAGCGCCTCGGCCTCGATCTCGGCGATGCAGCGCTGCTCGCACGCTACCAGCGCTGGCGCGGCGCCGACACGCTGATGGTGGCGATGGCGACCGATACGCTGACCCGGCTGTTCGGCGTACCTGGCAAAGCGGCAAGCGCGGTTCGCCGCTTCGGCATCTCGGCGGTCAACGCCTTCCCGGCGCTCAAGGCACGCTTCATGGCCGAAGCGCGTGGTGAAGCCGGCGACCTGCCCAAATTGTTGCAGGGCATGAGGATCTGACCAGGCCACTGGAGCTTCGGTATCATGCCCTTCGGGCCTTGCTGCCGAGTTTCATGCCAATTCATGGCGTCAGCGGGCGTGCTTCCTTCACCAGCATCACCGGCACGCCGTCGCGGATCGGGTAGGCAAGTCGGGCGGCTTCGCTGACCAATTCCTGCGCTATATCGTCATAGCGCAAAGGCTGCCGAGTAACCGGGCAGACCAATCGCTCGAGCAGCCACGGGTCGATCATTGCAGCGTCACCCGCTCCTCGCCGTCGTGGCGGCCGAAGAATTGCATCAGTTGAACGATCAGATCGGCGCGAACCTCGATTCCCGGTGCCTCCAGCAGCGCCTGCTTGGCTGCGGTATCAAACGGTGCGATCTGGGCGATGCCGTTGACCAGCGCCTCGTCGTCGAGCCGTGCGACCGCGTCCCAATCGACGGCATATCCCTGCGCCTCCGCAAAGCGCCGCGATTCCATCTCCAGCGCGGCGCGTGCACCGAGCGACAGGGTTTCGTCCTCGGTGGCAGGCAGCAGCTCGGCCTCGACCTGGCGAAACTGGGTGGTCACGTCGAGTTCGCGGATGATACGGAACAGCGCCACGCCTTCGAGCACCAGATTGTAGCGGCCGTCATCCATCGCCTCGACCTCCGCGATCCGGCCGACGCAGCCGAGATCGAATAGGGCGGGTGGATTCCCCTTGTTTTCGCTTGGACCGGGTCGCGGCTGGATCATGCCGATCCGGCGGTCGCGCGCCATCGCATCCGATACCATGGCGCGGTAGCGGGGCTCGAAGATGTGGAGCGGCAGGTGCATCCCCGGAAAGAGCAAGGCGCCCGGAAGGGGGAAGACCGAAAGACGAACGATTTTGCCCGGATCGGTCATCCGAACAGGATCGCGGACAGGCGGCGGCGCTGGGTCGATACCCAGGGGTCCATCAGTCCGACGACTTCGAACAGCTTGAGCAATTGCGTTCGCGCCGCACCGTCGTTCCATTCGCGGTCGGCGGCGATCAGGGCCAGGAAATTGTCGGCGGCGGCATCGCGCTCTCCGGCGGCCATCTGGGCGTTGGCCAGGGTGAAGCGCTTCTCGTGATCTTCCGGGTTCGCCGCGACTTCGGCCGCCAGCGTGCCATAATCGTCGATCGCCGGCGCGCTTCTGGCGAGATCCAGCGCCGCCTTGGCGCGATCGATTCCGGCATCCTTGAGATCGGCAGGAAGTGCCGCGATCGCCGCTTCGGCTTCCTCGGTCAGGTTCGCGGCGACCAGCGCGCGAATACGTCCCGAAAGCACCGCAGGATGCTCCGGCGCCATGTCGAAAAGCTGATCGAATATCGAAAGTGCTCGCTCCGGGTCGCCTTGGGCCAACACCTCCTCGCCCATCGCGATCAGCGGCTCCAGTTCGGCCTCCGCTTCTGCTGCGGGGGACTGGATCGGCAACTGCTTGAGCAATTGGTCGATCATCACGCGCAGCTGCGATTCCGTGCGCGCAGGCGTCAGATCGGCGACCAGCTGACCCTGGAACATCGCATAGATCGTGGGGATGGACTTGATCTGGAACTGCGTGGCGATGAACTGGTTCTTGTCGGTATCGACCTTGGCCAGCACCACGCCCTTGTCGACATAGGCTGCCGCGACCTTTTCCAGGATCGGGGTCAGCGCCTTGCACGGCCCGCACCATTCGGCCCAGAAGTCGATGATGACCAGGCTCGTCATCGACGGTTCGACGACGTCGCGGCGGAACGCCTCCACTGCGGTCTTCTGGTCGGCGGTCATTCCCAGCGTAGCCAAGTCGTGCTCCCTTACGTCTTACGTTTCCTATCTGGGGCGGCGGGCACGTCAATGGAAGTCCCGCGACTTGGGCAACAGGCTCCTGAGCGGATGGGCATCGCGCGGGTGGCCGTGACGCGGATCGGGCGCGCGGGCCGGTTTGGGGTGGATGAAGACGTCGGCGCGGGCGACTTCGGGTTCGATGGTGCGGTCCTGCGACAGGCGCGACAGTTCGTGGCTGCGATCCTGGACTCGGGTGGTCATCAGGTGGACGACGCCCTCCTCGCTGCGCTGGATCGTGCCTTCGAGCACCAGCAGCCTTGCCGCCATGACGTCGCGCCGGTTGGCCTCGAAATCGCGCGCCCATAGCAAGCCGTTGGTGATGCCGGTCTCGTCCTCGATCGTGACAAAGATTGCATTGCCCTTCCCCGGCCGCTGACGGACCAGGACGATGCCCGCGACCTTGGCGCGACGACCGTTCTTGGCACGCGCGGCCTGGGCGCTGGAAAGCATCCCCTCACGCGCGAAAAGATCGCGCAGGAAGGCCATGGGATGACCTTTGAGCGAAAGCCGGGTCGTCTGATAATCGGCGGCGACGTGTTCGGACAGCGGCATGGCGGGAAGGTTCGCGCTCGCCTCCATGCCGAGTTCTGGTGCATCGGCGGCGGCGAACAGCGCTAGCTGGCGGGGCGGGGTGCGCCGCACCTCCCACCCGGCCTCCCGCCGGTCCATTGTGAGGGAGCGGAAGGCGTCGGCATCGGCGAGCAGCGAGAGCGCGCGTTGTGGAAGGTCGGCGCGGCGTGCAGCGTCCTCGATGCTGGCGAAAGGCGCTCCCGTGACGAGCGCCTTAGCCCAATCTTCGCGGAAGCCGTCGATCTGGCGAAAACCCAGCCGTAAAGCCAATTCGCGTGCAGGAAAGCGAATAAGAATGTTGTCCCAGGCACTGTGGTTCACATCCGCCGGAAGGATGCGCACGCCGTGTTCGGCGGCATCGCGCACGAGCTGGGCAGGCGCGTAGAAGCCCATCGGCTGCGAATTTAGGATCGCGCAGGCGAAAACGGCGGGGTGGAAGCATTTGATCCACGACGAAACATATACAAGGCGCGCGAAGGACAGAGCATGGCTCTCCGGAAAGCCGTAGGAGCCAAAGCCCTCGATCTGGCGATAGCAGCGCTCGGCGAAATCGCGCTGATAGCCGCGCCGAATCATTCCGCCGACCAGCTTGGCCTGGAAATTCTCCATGCCGCCCACGTGGCGAAAGGTCGCCATCGCCCGCCTGAGCTGATTTGCCTCGCCGGGCGTGAACCCCGCGGCGACGATCGCCAGCTTCATCGCCTGTTCCTGGAACAAGGGCACGCCATAGGTGAAGCGAAGCAGTTGCCGGAGTTCGTCGGGCGGGCCATGTCGCGGGTCCGGAGAGGGGAATTCGACCGCTTCCTTGCCAGAACGGCGGCGCAGATATGGATGGACCATGTCGCCCTCGATCGGGCCGGGCCGGACGATCGCAACCTGCACGACCAGATCGTAGAGTTCGCGAGGTTTCAGGCGCGGCAGCATGTTGATCTGCGCCCGGCTCTCGACCTGGAAGACGCCGATGCTGTCGCCCTTGCACAGCATGTCATAGACCCGCGGGTCTTCGGCGGTGGCGATCGTATCGAGCTGGTGATCGCCGAGACCGTGCCGGCGCATCAGGTCGAACGCCTTGCCGATGCACGTCAGCATGCCGAGCGCGAGGATATCGACCTTCATGAGGCCGAGCGCGTCGATGTCGTCCTTGTCCCATTCGATGAAGGTGCGATCGGGCATCGCGCCGTTGTGGATCGGCACCATCTCGTCCAGCCGTCCCTGCGTCAGGACGAAGCCGCCGACGTGCTGCGACAGGTGCCGCGGGAATTCGAGCAGGCGGCCGACCATGTCGCGTAACCGTGCAATTTCGGGATTGGCGATGTCGAAGCCGGTTTCGGCGAACCTCTTATCTTCGAAACGATGCGCGAAACTGCCCCAGACGGTGCTGGTCAGCCGCTGCGTCACATCCTCGGTCAGCCCGAGCGCGCGGCCGACTTCGCGCACGGTCGAGCGCGGCCGATAATGGATGACGGTGGCGGCGATCGCGGCGCGGTCACGGCCATAGCGGGTGTAGATATATTGCATCACCTCCTCGCGCCGCTCGTGCTCGAAGTCGACGTCGATATCGGGTGGCTCGTCGCGCTCGGCCGAGACGAAGCGCGAGAACAGCAGGTCGTATTTCATCGGATCGACCGAGGTGACGCCGAGCAGATAGCAGACCACCGAGTTGGCTGCCGAACCCCGTCCCTGGCATAGGATCGGCGGGTCGAGCGAGCGGGCGTGGCGGACCACGTCGTGCACGGTCAGGAAATAATAGGCATACGCCTTTTCCCGGATGAGCGAGAATTCCTCGCGAAGCAGGTTCAGCATCTTGTCCGGAACGCGGTCCTCATAGCGGTCGAGTGCGACCCTCCAGACGAGGTGCTCCAGCCAATCCTGCGAATCCCATCCCGCTGGCACCGGCTCATGCGGATATTCGTAGCGCAATTGGTCCAGATCGAAGCCGATCCGGCGCAGCAGATCGAGGCTGTTGGTCACCGCCTCGGGAAAATCGCGAAACAGCCGCGTCATCTCGTCGGCACCGTGGATGTGCCGCTCGCCATTGGCAGCGAGGAGGCGTCCGGCGCCCTGGATGGTGACGCCTTCGCGAATGCAGGTGACGATATCGTGCAGGTCGCGATCTTGGCGATCGGCATAGAGCGCATCGGTCGTCGCCAGCAGCGGCACGCCGAGGTCGCCGGCGATACGCGCGCGCAGCGTCAGCTGCCGTCGGTCGCGGCCGGCATGCGGCATCGACACGCCCAACCAAAGCGACTCCCGGGCCAGCGGCTTGAGCGCGGCAAGTGTGGCCTGCAAGCTGGGATCGGCCCGCCGTGGCGGCATGTCCCCGTCCTTTACCGGCGTTGCCGTGCGCGCCGAGGATTGCGGCATGACGATCAGCAGCAGGCCGCGGTGGTGCGCGACGAGATCGTCGAAGCCTAGGATGCACCCACCCTTGATCGCGCGCCGATTGCCCACCGTCAGCAACCGGGTGAGCATTCCCCATGCGGCGCGGTGCGAAGGAAAGGCCACGATGTCCGGCGTGCCGTCGGCAAAGACCAGCCGCGCGCCGACCGCCAGTTTGAAGTCCAGCGGCGGTAATTGCGCGCCGAGCAGGCCTTGCCGTGCCTTCTTCAGCGCCTGGTGTGCACGCACGACGCCAGCGACGGTGTTCCGATCGGCGATGCCAATCCCCGCCAGCCCCAGTTCGACGGCACGCGCAACCATGTCGGCGGCATGACTCGCGCCGTCGAGGAACGAAAAGTTGGAGGCCGCGACGAGTTCGGCGAAAGCGGGGTCGCTCATCTAACCGGGCCACGCGTGCGGCTCACGCAAAAAGCCCGTGGACGTACCAGCGCGGCGTATCGACCTCGTCATACAGACCGTGCCGGAATATCCAGAAGCGGCGCCCGCGGCGGTCCTCGACGCGGTAATAATCGCGCGTCGGGATGACGCCGTCGTGGCGGCGCCACCATTCGCCTGCGATCCGTTCCGGTCCTTCGGATCGCGCGACTTCGTGAAGGTCGCGGCGCCAGCGGAAGCGCATCGGCGGGCCGTCGGGAACCTCGGAGAGCACCGCGTCGATGCGCTGGGGCGGATCGAAGAGGTAGATCGGTCGCAGCGGCGGCTCGCCGGCTTCGGGCATGGGCCAATCGCCAGGCGGCGCCGCATCGGTCGCGGACAGCATCAACTCGGCCTGTTCAGGGATATGGCTGTCGCGCGGGCCGAAGCGGCGGACGCGATTGCGGCCCAGGCGAGTGGCGAGACGATCGACCAGCGCATCCACTTCGGGCATCGAAGTTTCGCCACCCTCCAGCTTCAACTGCGATGCGTCGATCCGCTCGGCCGCGACGATGTCGAGGCGGATCATGTCGTAGCCGAAGCCCGGATCGAGCGGATCGGCGAGCGCGTCGATCCGCTCGCGGAACAGCCGCCCGAGCATGGCGGGATCGCGGGTCGGCCGGCCGGTCTCGACTCGCAGGCGTTGGACGAGGCCATCGGCGCGGAACAGCCGGGCTTCGAAGCGACGACCACCCTCATGGCGACGTTCGAGGCGTTCGCCGGCCTCCGCAGTCAGTTCGGCGAGCACCGCCAGCACGTGTTCGGTGCGCGCAATCGGTTCGGCGAAGCGGCGTTCGACGGTAATAGGCGCCTCGACCCGGCGGGGGATCAGCGGGCTTTCGGCCTGGCCGAACAGGCGACGGACCATCGTCGCGGCCTCGCCGCCGAAGCGCGCGGCTATCCCGGCGAGCGGCCGCTGCGCGACGTCGCCCACCGTTTTCAACCCGGCGCGGACGAGCGCCTCGGTGGCGTCTGCGTCGAGTCCCAGGGCGGCGACCGGCAGGCGCTTGAGCGCGCGTTGCTCGTCAGGTGCCGGCGCGCCTGCGAAGCGCGCCAGTGCGCGTGCGGCGTCGGGCGAGTCGCCGAAGGCATGCCGCGCAACCACGCCCCGTCGGGCCATGCGCGCCTCGACATCGGCAGCCAGCCGCCGCTCGCCGTCGAAGGCATGAGTGCACCCCGCGATATCGAGCACCAGCCCCTGTGGCGGATCGACCGCCACCGATGGCGTATAGCGAGCACAGGAATCGGCGAGCTTCTCCAGCCAGTCCAGATCGGCATGCGCGTCGGTCTCGAACACCTCCAGTTCCGGCACACGCGCACGCGCATCTGCAAGGGTCAGACCGGGGACCAGCCCCATTGCAGCAGCAGTCGCATCCAGGCTGGCGAGTCGGACCGCATTGCCGGCACGCTCGACGAAGACGACCGGCACTGCGTCACGCCCGGCGAACAGATGCGGGCGGACGTTGCGCAGCCGTTCCACCGGAAGCCACGGGAAGACGAGCGCCAGATAACGGCGTGCCGGCAGCCTGGACTGCTGGGCTTTGGGAATCGTCGAATCGGCACGCATCACGGTTCCACTCCACGCGCCAGCGCCGGCCGGATGGGCCGCCGCGTCGGCGCTGCAATTCGATGTCGAAGGCAGGCGCACCTGGCGCGTGGGCCTCCAAAGGGGTCGATGCCGCAGCGGCCACGCCCCAGCGCGTCGCCGCGGCAGTCGGCACCGGGCTGGCGTCGACCCTGAGCAGCAGGACGGTAACCCCTGACACCTCGGCCGCCAGCATCAGCCGTCGTGTCGAAGTAAGGTCGATGCCAGGGCACCGCCCCCAGGCCTCGACGATCAACGTGCCCAATCCGGCGCAGCGCGCACTATCCGAGGCGGCACGTAGCAACGCGTCTTCATCGGCAACGACGCCGAGCACTAGCGCATCGACGGCAACCCCAAGTTCGACGAGTCCGGTCGCGTGCAGCCGCCCGCCCCGGCGTTCGGCCGCCTCGGTGCGCAGCCACAGGATCGGGGTTGCCCGCGCCACCAGTGCCAATGCGACACCGAACCCTGCCACACTAGCCCCCTCTTCGACATGAGCGGCGTGGATTTCATGCAGCTGCGCCCGCGCCAATCCTTGCGTCAGCCACCCATCCTCGGCCCGAGAGTCACCTTGCCGCACGCCCGTGTCGCTGGCGACATGCCGTAATCGGGCGATGAGGGCGGTCGAGTCGCGCATTACATGTTCCTGTAATGTTCTATTCAGCGAGTCGCCAGCCCCGAATCCGCCGGACGAGGTTCGCGCATCGGGGCTTGCGGCGTCCGAAGGCCGATGCTAGTGGCCCCGCCTCCACCCGCCCGGACCCGTCCGGGCATAGCGCCAGAGCGGGCGTAGCTCAGGGGTAGAGCACAACCTTGCCAAGGTTGGGGTCGAGGGTTCGAATCCCTTCGCCCGCTCCAGCGACTTCCATAATGTTGGAAGTCCTCGAAAACCGTCGAACAGTTCCGGCTGACCGCGCGCTCACATGGGATTGCTGATTATCAGACGGATGCGCGATGGCGCGCAAGCCGTCGTGCGGCGGCAGGGGACTTTTGGCGGGTGGCTTCCAGAACCGCCATGTCCGCGCTACCGTGGCACCGATGACCATCAGGATCGGGATCGGCGGCTGGACTTATGAACCGTGGCGCGGCACGTTCTTTCCCGAGAAATGGCCGCACAAGCGCGAGCTGGAATACGCCGCCGGGCGGCTGAGCGCGATCGAGGTCAACGGCACCTATTATTCGGGGTTCAAGCCGGCGACCTTTGCAAGCTGGCGCGCCCAGGTGCCCGCCGGGTTCGTCTTCACGCTGAAGGCGTCGCGCTATTGCACCAACCGCAAGGTGCTGGCCGAGGCGGGTGACTCGATCGCGCGCTTCTGCGGGCAGGGGATCGTCGAACTGGGCGATATGTTGGGACCGATCCTGTGGCAATTCATGCCGACCAAGCGGTTCGACGCCGACGATTTCCGTGCTTTCCTGGCCCTCCTGCCGGCCACGCAGGACGGCGTCGCGCTCCGGCATGCGGTGCATGTCCGGCATGAGAGCTTCGCCGACCCGGCGTTCGTGGCGATGTGCCGCGGGGCGGGGGTGGCAATCGTCTTCGCCGATTCGGCGGATTATCCGTCAATCGCCGACGTCACGGGCGATTTCGTCTATGCGCGATTCGAGGCGGGGGAGGAGCGGTTCGATGCGGGCTATGCGCCCGAAGCGCTCGATCGCTGGGCCGATGCGGCACGGACCTGGGACGCCGGGGGACGGCCGGGCGGGCTGCCCTATGTCGAGGATGCGGCAGCGCCCGAGCGGGCACGCGACACCTTTGTCTTCTTCATCAACGGCGCCAAGGTCCGCGCGCCGCACGGCGCGATGGCGCTGATCGCCCGGCTTCAGGGATAGGTGGTGATCGCAGGCGCGGCGGGTTGCACGGTGGCGCCCTGGATCGCGGCGCTCTCCAGGATATCGAGAGCGTGGCGTGCGGTGACGTAGCGTTTGGCCGCGGCCATCCAGTTCCCGGCCTGCGACGCGCCGGGTAGTCGGGCGACTTCCGCGCGCGCCGCCTCCACCTGCCCGCCTTCCAGCAGGCGGCGGGCGCGTTCCAGCCGGTCCTGGGGCAGGGGTGAGGGGCTGCTGCCCTTGCGCAGGATCACCAGCGAGCCGAACTCCCGCCGGACGCCCGCGAACCAGCCCTCCCTGGCGCCGCTGGCGATGTCGGGTCCGATGGTCGCAAGCCCTTCGCGCAGGTCGCCGAGCGTCAGCGGCTGGCGCGCGGCCTGAAGCACATAGGCAACCGCGCGCGGCTCGGTTGCGCCGAAGCGGGCGCGGAGCTGCGCGTCGAGATAGCCTAGGCCAAGGCCGCGATCGAGCGCACGGCGCGCGGCGAAGGCGACGAGCAAGGCCTCCGCGCGGCTCGCCTGGGTGCCGGCGGCCTGAGCATCGGCCGCGACCGCCGCGGTGCGGGCTTCGAGGACGGCGAGCTGCCCCGCGAGAACGGCCTCACGGGTGGCGAGCGCGACCGCATCCACTTGCGCCGGTGCGGCAACGGCCGAAACCGGCATCGACTTCTGCGCCGGTGGTGCCGAGACCGTGGCCGCAGGCGCGAACCAGGCGACGCGCCGCACGGCGTAGAGCGCGAGCGCGAGACCGGCGGCGAAAGCAAGCAGCACGAGGATCGCCACGGTGCCGGACCGCATCCCGTGGCGCGGCCCATTAGGCGGCCCATCGCGCGGCGATGTCTGGATCGGCGGGAAATCGCTCATCGGCCTACTTATCCGCGGGTCGGGGGCGTGGGTCAATCGGCGAGGCGTGCGGCGAGCGCGACGAGGGTGGCATCGTCCGGCCAGCCTGCAACCGCTCCGGGACAGTGGGGCCCCGCAGCGCGAACCGCAGCGCTCAAGGCGGCGATCCGCAGGTCGGTCACGCCGTCGCGCGCAACGAGGTCCGCGAGCCGTGCGGCGGCGCGCGCCGAGTGGACGAGGACGACGGAGCCCGCAAGCATCGCACAGGAGGGAACCGGCACGGGATCGGCGGCATAGACTGTGATCGCCGCTACGCCGGTTGCGGCACGGTCGCGGCCCGCAAGATGGAGGAGGCGCTTGCCCGTGCTTGCCCGGACGGCCGCGGCGGCGTCGGCGGTGCCGACCGCTGCGATACGTAACCCCGCGGCGCGGGCGGCGCTGGCTGTAGCCGCGCCGACGGCCATGACGGGCAGGTGGCGCAGGCTTTCCAGCTGGGGCCCGGCGTGGCGGACGGCGTTGGCGCTGGTCAGGAGCAATGCGTCGAAGCCGGACGGGTCGGGCGCGGTCCACGCAAGGGTTCGGATAGCGAACAGCGGCAGCCGGATCGCGGTCAGACCGAGCGCTTCGATGCGGGCGACGGTCGCGGCGTTGCCCGGTTCGGGGCGCAGCACCGCAAGGGGGCGGGTCACGGCTGAGGGGGCGGGGCGAACAGCCGGCGGATTGCCGGCGGCGCGCGCCCGAGCAGGTCGGCCGCGAGTTCGCGACCGCAATCGTCGCCGGCAATGCCTTCGATGCTGCCTTCGACATGCGCGCTGCCGTCTTCGGCGAGCAGCTCTGCACGAAGCCGCAGGGTTTCGCCGGCGAGCGACGCCATGGCGGCGACGGGCGTGTGGCAGTCGCCACCCAGGCCCGCCAGCAGGGCACGTTCGGCAAGAACGCACAGGCTGGTCTCGCGGTGATCGATCGCCGCAACCAGCGCCTGCGCCCCGACATCGGCGGCGCGGACCTCGATACCGACTGCGCCCTGAGCGGGGGCCGGCAGCATGACGTCGGTGGGGAGCGCATGGCCGATGTCGCCATGATCGAGCCGGTCGAGTCCCGCCGCGGCCAGCAGGGTCGCATCGACCTCCCCCGCCGCCAACTTGGCCAGACGGGTGCCGACGTTGCCGCGGAAAAGAACGATGCGCAGGTCGGGGCGCATCCGCAGCAACTGGGCACGGCGGCGCGGGCTGCTGCTGCCGACGACCGCGCCGTGGCGCAGGTCGCCGATCGCGGCGGCGCCGATGAGGCGATCGCGGACGTCGGCGCGGGGCAGCATGGCGGCGATGGCGATCGCGGCCGGGCGGATCGTCTCGACATCCTTCATCGAGTGGACGCAGGCGTCGACGGCGCCGTCGAGCAACGCACGGTCCAGTTCCTTGGTCCACAGCGCCTTGCCGCCGATGTCGGCGAGCGCGCGATCCTGCACCCGGTCGCCGGTGGTGCGGATGGGGACGATCTCGACCCGATCGGGCGACCAGCCGTGGGCGGCGCACAAAGCGTCGCGGGTCATCCGCGCCTGGACGAGGGCGAGTGCCGAACCGCGGGTGCCGAGCCTGAACTGCATCGCGGCCCTTTGGCGAACCTACAGCACTTCGACAAGGTGGTGGGACAAGGCGGCGGCGAGCCGCTAAAGCCATGCCATGCTGATATTGGGTCTGGAATCCTCATGCGACGAAACCGCCGCGGCGGTCGTCACCGGCGACCGCCGGGTGCTGTCGCACCGGCTGGCGGGGCAGGAGGCGGCGCATCGGCCCTATGGCGGCGTGGTGCCCGAGATCGCGGCGCGCGCGCATGTCGAGGTGCTGGCACCGCTCGTCGAAGCCGCGCTGGCCGATGCGGGCGTGCGACTGGCCGATGTCGATGCGGTCGCTGCGACCGCGGGGCCGGGGTTGATCGGCGGCGTGATGGTGGGCCTGGTGACCGGCAAGGCGCTGGCGCATGCGGCGGGCAAGCCGCTCATCGCGGTCAACCATTTGGAGGGCCATGCGCTCTCTCCCAGGCTTTCGGACCCGGACCTGGCGTTTCCCTATCTGCTGCTGCTGGTTTCGGGGGGGCATTGTCAGCTGCTGCTGGTCGAGGGGGTGGCGCGCTATCGCCGGCTGGCGACGACGATCGACGATGCCGCGGGCGAAGCGTTCGATAAGACCGCCAAGCTGTTGGGGCTGGGTTTTCCGGGCGGGCCGGCGGTGGAACGGGCGGCGCTTCTGGGTGACGCCAAGGCGGTTTCATTGCCGCGGCCGCTGATGGGATCGGCCGAGCCGCATTTCTCCTTTGCAGGCCTCAAGAGCGCGGTGGCGCGGGCGGCCGGGCATCATGCGGCGGAGGACATTGCGGCATCGTTCCAGCAGGCGGTGGTCGATTGCCTGATCGACCGCACGACACGCGCGCTGATGCGGGTCGAGGGGGTCACCGCGCTGGTGGTCGCGGGCGGGGTGGCGGCGAACGGTGCCGTGCGGGGCGCGCTGGAGGCGCTGGCGGCGAGCCGGGGTCTGCGCTTCGTGGCGCCGCCATCGTGGCTGTGCACCGATAATGCCGCCATGATCGCCTGGGCCGGGGTGGAGCGATTCGCGGCGGGGCTGACCGATCCGCTCGACGTGGCGGCGCGGGCGCGCTGGCCGCTCGATCCTGGCGCAGAGGCGGTGCGCGGGGCGGGGGTGAAGGCGTGAACTCTTCCCAAAGGTAACGAAGGTAACGCGAATCCCTGCGGAGCGGTAGCTCGGTGCGAGGTTTGCCAAGGTCGTGGCTGTACGAGCGCGCCGCGATGCACGACGGCTCCGACATTCCGGCAGGTCTGAGAAACAGCGTGCTGCAGCGTCGCGCAGGATTTCCAACATTGCAAGGGGCGCTGCGGGCTGTGGTCACCCCGGCGGCGGCAAGGTGGATAGACCCGGATCGGTTCGAGAATTGCCCCGCTCGGACATGGCGCACGTCGCTCTGCGTGGGCCGGGGTCAGCCATGCGGCGCGCGGTTACAGGAGGCTCCAAGCTCTCGGTTCGCTAAACCATGGACCCGGCCTGCGCCGGGGTGAATGATGATTTTACCTGGTCGAGAGGTTCAACTGCCGACCACGTTCCGGGTCGCGGCGGGAGGGGGCCGGCATCGTCTTGAAACGCGCGCTCCTTCGTTTCCGCAAACAGCCGCTCAGAAGTCTATGGCGATGCCCTTCAGTTCCCAGTCGCCGTAGCGGGTGGGATCCTTGCCCATCGGGTCGGTGGTGGCGGGGGCGGGCGCGGGTTTGGGGACCGGCGGATTGGCCGAGAGATGCGCGGGCGGCTTCACATGGGGGGGGCGCTGGCCCATCGCTGGTCACTCCTCGATTGCGCCGGTAGAGCGCGTGACCCACATGGGCTCTTGACCCAGATGGGCTTTCAGGGAGATTTTCCAAGTGACACGCCCCAACCTTGCGGTTCGCCGTTGAATCCGCGTGGTCCCGACCCGCTGGGCACGGCCGCGCGACGCGCGGCGCTCCGGCTGCTGGATGCGGTGTTGCGGCGGGGCGAGGCGCTGGAGGCAGCGTTGCCGGCCGCGACGCGGGCGATTCCGGGCGGACCCGACCGCGGCCTTGCGCATGCCATAGCCGCCGAGGCGCTGCGGCGTATTCCCGATCTGGATGCCCTGATCGATTCGGCCACCAAGCAGCGACTGCCGGACGATGCGAAGGCGCGGTTCGCGCTCCGGATCGCGCTGGTCCAGGTGCTGGCGCTGGGCACGCCGCCGCATGCCGCGATCTCCACGGTATTGCCGCTGGTCGACGGCGGGCCGCGCAAACTGGTCCACGGCGTGTTCGGCACGCTGATGCGCGGCGGCGCCACGCTGCCCCAGGTGCCGACACTGCCGCCCGCGACCGAGGAGCGCTGGCGTGCGGCATGGGGTGAGGCGATGATCGAAGCGGCGGCGCGTGCCATCGCCGCGCCGCCGCCGCTGGACCTGACGCTGGCCGACGGCGATGTCGCGGTGCCCGAGGGCGAGACCCTGCTGCCCGGCCACCTGCGGCTGCATGACGCCGATCATGTGCCCGACATGCGCGGCTACGCCGATGGCGGCTGGTGGGTGCAGGATATCGCCGCGTCGCTACCCGCGCGCCTCCTTGGCGAGGGCTTGGGAACCGTACTGGACCTGTGTGCGGCGCCCGGCGGCAAGACCCTGCAACTGGCCGCTGCCGGGTGGCAGGTGACCGCGGTGGACAGTTCGCAAAGTCGTCTGGCGCGACTTCGCGACAATCTGAAGCGCAACGCTTTGGACGCGAATGTCGTGCGCGCCGACGTGCTGGAGTGGCAGCCCGCCGCGCCGACCGATGCGGTGCTGGTCGATGCGCCGTGCAGCGCCACGGGAATATTCCGGCGCCATCCCGACGTGCTCCACCGCGTGCGGCCGGCGGTGATCGCCGGGATGGCGGAGGTGCAGCGCCGGATTCTGGCGCGGGCAGCGGATTGGGTGAAGCCCGGCGGCGCGCTGGTTTATGCCACCTGTTCGCTGGAGCGCGAGGAGGGCGAGGATCAGGCCGAAACCTTCCTGGCGGGCGATTCGCGCTTTGCCCTGGAACCCGCGGCGATGCCGTTCGGCACCACCGAGCGCGGGTGGCTGAGGACATTGCCCGACATGCTGGCCGACCAGGGCGGATGCGACGGCTTCTTCGTCGCGAAGTTCCGCCGCGCCTTGTAGCCCGAGGCAAGGCTGGTAGAGAACCGCCATACCGGGTTGAACCGTTACCTCCGTTCGCCCTGAGCGACGTCGAACGGCATGAGTCTCATGTGCTTCGACGTCGCTCAGCACGAAGGGGAAGGGGATGGTCGACGCAATCCATCACGCCAGAGTCTCGCCCATGCAGCAACCCGTTCGTATCGCGCCTTCGATCCTTTCCGCCGATTTTGCGCGGTTGGGCGAGGAGGTGCGCGCCATCGACGCGGCGGGCGCGGACTGGATTCATGTCGATGTGATGGACGGCCATTTCGTGCCCAACATCTCCTTCGGTCCGGCGGTGATGAAATCGGTGCGCGGATGCACGGCCAAGCCGTTCGACGTCCATCTGATGATCGCCCCGGTCGACGCGTATCTGGATGCCTTCGCCGAAGCGGGGGCGGATTGCATCAGCGTGCATATCGAGGCGGGGCCGCACATCCACCGCTCGCTGCAACACATCAAATCGCTCGGGCTGCGCGCGGGCGTGGTGCTGTGTCCGGGAACCCCGGCCAAGGCGCTCGACTATCTGCTCGACCTGGCCGATCTGGTGCTGGTGATGAGCGTGAACCCCGGCTTCGGCGGCCAGGGGTTCATCGAGGGGCAGCTGAAGAAGATCGCGGCGGTGCGCAAGATGATCGACGCGAGCGGGCGGGCGATCGACCTGGAGGTCGACGGCGGGGTCGATGCGGCGACGGCGGCGCGCTGCATCGCGGCGGGGGCGGATGCGCTCGTCGCAGGCACGGCGGTATTCCGCGGCGGCGCCCCGGCTTATGCCGCCAACATCGCGGCATTGAGGGGCGAATGAGCGAGGTTCGGGCGGAGGGCGGCGGCGAGGATCGCGCGGCCCCGGTGGAGGCGCTGGACGGCATCGCGGAGGGCAGGCGGCTGATGCGGGTCGGCGGTGCGACCGGCCTGTCGCTCGCCGAGCGGCTGTCCGAGCGCTTCCAGCGGCTGACGTGGCGTACGCCGATCCACGGGTTGCGGCTGAAGGGTCGTTACCCCCTGAAGCTGATCGCGGTGCCCGACGATCCGGTGATCGGCGACGTCGCCCGCGGGCGCGCACTGCTCGACGGTGACCTCGCTTATCGCGGCGAAGTCTGCGCGATCGCGTCGCTCGACTTGAAACGGCCCGATGCGTCGGCGGCGTTCGTCGAGCATCTCCACGGCTTTGCCTGGCTGCGCGACCTGTCGACGGTGGCGACGCGGGCGCAAGGGGCGCCGGTGGCCGAGGCGCTGATGGCGCGCTGGCTGGACGCGCATGGCGACACCGTCGATCCGCTGGCGTGGAGGCCCGACCTGTGGGGACGGCGCATCCTATTCTGGACCGCGCATGCGCCGCTGATCCTGTCTTCGGCCGACCTGGTGTATCGCTCGCGGGTGCTCAACGTGCTGGCGCGCGGGGCCAGGCATCTGGATCGCGGCGCGGACAAGGTGCCGCCGGGCGCGCGGCGGATCGCCGCGTGGTGCGGCGTGGCGGCGGCGGGGCTGCTGATCCCCGGCGGCGAGCCGCGTCAGGCGTTCGGCGAGGCCGGACTGGCGCGTGCGCTGGGCACGTCGCTGTTCGATGACGGGGGGTCGGTGTCGCGTTCGCCGGCGATGCTGCTCGATTCGATCCAGCTGCTGGCGATGCTGCGCGAGGTGTATGCTGCGCGCCGGCTGGAACTGCCCGAGGGCGTGGCGGAGACGCTGGTGCGGATGGTCGGCGCGCTGCTCGGCACGACGCATGGCGACCGCGCGCTGTCGAGCTGGCAGGGGGCAGGGCCGGACACGGCCGAGCATATCGCCGCGGTGATCGAGGCGAGCGGGGTGCGGACCCGGCCGCTGCGCCAGGCGCGCGACTGGGGGTATCAGCGGCTGGCGACCGGCACCGCAGCGCTGGTCATGGATGCCGCGCCGCCGCCGGTCGCACGCGTGGTCGAGGGCGGGTGCGCATCGACGCTGGCGTTCGAATTTTCCGACGGCGCGCACAGGATCGTCGTGAATTGCGGTGGCGCAGCGGTGGCCGCGGCGTCGCTGCCGAGCGAACTCGCGCAAGGTTTGCGGACCACGGCGGCGCATTCCACCCTGGTCGTCGGCGACAGCAATTCCACCGCGATCCACGCCGACGGCACGCTGGGACGCGGGGTCGGCGAGGTCGAACTGGGGCGGCAGGAATCGGATGCGGCAAGCCGGATCGAGGCGAGCCACGACGGCTATGTCCGCCGCTGGGGCCTGGTCCACCGCCGCCAGCTGATGCTGACCGGTGACGGCCGCGAATTGCGCGGTGAGGATGCGCTGTTGCCGCGCGGGCGCAAGCGGCGGCCGGGCACGACACCATTCGCGGTCCGGTTCCACCTGGGCGCGGGCGTACGGACATCGCCGACCGCCGACGGGCTGGCCGCGATCCTGCGCCTGCCTGGCCAGGGATCGGGAGGGGGCGCGATGTGGCAGTTCCGGGTGCGCGGCGGCACGTTGGCGGTCGAGGACAGCGTGTGGATCGACGGTCAGGGCCGTGCGGTGGCGACGCAGCAGCTGGTTGTGTCCGGCGAGGCGCCTGCCGGCGGGGCAAGCGTGAGCTGGGCGTTCAAGCGGGCATTGTAGGACGTATGCCGCGCGGCTAAGCGGCACGGCCATGACCGACATCGCCATCCGCCGCGCCCTGCTTTCCGTGTCCGACAAGACCGGTGTCGTCGAACTCGCGCGTGGATTGGCGGCGCAGGGCGCGGAGCTGATCTCCACCGGCGGCACCGCCAAGGTGCTGCGCGAGGCGGGGCTGGCGGTGCGCGACGTCGCCGAGGTCACCGGCTTCGCCGAAATGATGGACGGGCGGGTCAAGACGCTGCACCCGATGATCCATGGCGGGCTGTTGAGCGTGCGCGATGATGCGGGTCATACCGCCGCGATGGCGGCGCACGGGATCGGCGCAATCGACCTGGTGGTCGTCAATCTCTATCCCTTCGCCGCGACCGTGGCGAAGGGTGCGGGGCGCGCCGAGGTGGTCGAGAACATCGACATCGGCGGGCCGTCGATGGTGCGATCGGCGGCCAAGAACCACGCCTATGTCGCGTGTCTCACCGACCCGGCCGATTATCCGCTGGTGGCCGCGGGATCGACGACACTGGAGGTGCGCAAGCGGCTCGCCGCCAAGGCATTCGCGGCGACCGCATCCTACGATTCGGCGATCGCACAATGGTTCGCCTTCGCCGATCAGGGCGAGCGGTTCCCCGCGACGCTGCCGCTGGCGTTCACCCGCGGTGAGACCTTGCGATACGGCGAGAATCCGCATCAGGCCGCGGCGCTGTATTTGCCGCAGGGGCCGGCGGCGCGCGGCATCGCACAGGCAACCCAGGTTCAGGGCAAGGCGCTGAGCTACAACAATCTGAACGACGCCGATGCCGCGCTGGAGTTGCTGGCCGAGTTCCGCGATGCGGCGCCGACGGTGGTGATCGTCAAGCACGCCAACCCGTGCGGCGTGGCGAGCGCGCCGACGCTGATCGAAGCCTATCGCGCGGCATTCGCGTGCGACAGCGTGTCGGCGTTCGGCGGGATCGTGGCGCTGAACCAATCCCTGGATGGTCCGACGGCAGAGGCGATCGCTGCGATCTTCACCGAACTCGTCGTTGCCCCCGATGCCGACGCAGAGGCGCGGGCGGTGTTCGCGACGAAGAAGAACGTACGCCTGCTCTTGACCGGCGCGCTGCCCGATGCGGCGCGCACCGGCCTGGCGATCAAGTCGATTGCCGGCGGCTTGCTGGTCCAGTCGCGCGACGATGGCGCTTTGGGTGAACTGACCGTGGTGACGAAGCGCAGCCCGACCGAGCGCGAAATGGCCGACCTGCGCTTCGCCTGGGTGGTCGCCAAGCATGTGAAGTCGAACGCCATCGTCTATGCGAAGGACGGCGCGACCGCGGGCGTCGGTGCGGGGCAGATGAACCGGCTGGAATCGGCGCGGATCGCGGCGTGGAAGGCGCGTGACGCTGCGGAGAAAGCGGGGTGGGACGCGGTGCGGACCATCGGCTCGGCGGTGGCGTCGGACGCGTTCTTCCCCTTTGCCGACGGGCTGATGGCGGCGGTGGAGGCCGGCGCGACGGCGGTGATCCAGCCCGGCGGGTCAATCCGCGATGCCGAGGTTATCGCCGCGGCCGATGCGGCGGGGCTGGCCATGGTGTTCACCGGCATGCGCCACTTCCGGCACTGAGCTAGGCGGTCGCGCTGCCTTCCTGCGGCAGGGCGGCGGTGGTGGGCGCCTTGACGAACAGCGCCCGGTCGGCGGGGCCGAAGGCGTAGCGCCACAGGATCAGGCAATAGACCGCGGCGATCGCGGGCACGCCGATTACCAGCTCGACCCATTCCAGACGCCTGGGCAGGGCGGTGAAGGCACCGCCCACGACGATCGCGGCGAGCACTGCCCAAACGATCGGCCAGCGCAGCGGCGAGACCGAGGTGGCGAGCAGGCCCGCGAGCAGCCGGGCCTTGAGCACCGACGTCAGCCCGAGCGACAGCATCAGCGCGAACGCCGGCCCCGCCGCCTGCCACTCGCGCGGCCAGCCGAGTTGCCGAATCGCCAGCACCAGCACGAACGACAGCACGACCTGGAACGTCAGCATCGCGCCGGAAATCATCAGATTGCGGTGGCGTGCCATATAAACGAGCGCGGTTTCCGACACCGCACCGGTCGAGGCCAGCGCCTCTGCGGTGAGCAGGAAGGCGAGTGCCGCGGTCCCTGCGACGAACTGCGGCCCGACGACGCCCATCACCGCTTCGCCGGGAATCGACCCCATCAGCGCGAGGCCCAGTTGCGCGGCGATGATCCAGAAGGCGACCTGACGCACCTGGTTGGCGATCGCGGGCCTGTCATCACGCGCCAGGGCTTCGGTGATGACCGGTCCCAGGATCGGGTCGAAGCTGGTCTTGAGCTTCTGTGGCAGCGACGCGACCTGCTGCGCCATGTAATAGATGCCGACGATCCGCGGCTCGAACAGCACGCCCAGAATGAAGCGATCGACGTTGCGCGTGCCCCATTCCAGCGCGTCCGCCCCCGCCAGCGGCACGTTGGTTCGCGCCAGCGCCAGCAGCGGGCGCAAATGCGGCGACCAGCCATAAGGCAGGCCGTAGCTGCGCACGAACGGCACCATGCTGGCGATCAGCGCCGCGATCATCGACGCGACATAGGAGAGAACCAGGCCGTCGCGGATCGTGAAATAGGAGAAGACCCAGGCCGCGATCGAGATCGTCCATGGCTCGACCACCGCGCGCGCGGTCACCGCGGCCTTCACGTTGCGGCGATAGGCGAGCGCGGCGAGCGCCACGTCGCTCCAGGCGCTGGCGACGATGATGATCGGCAGCCAGCGGTCCAGCCCGGTGATGGGCGAGTTCGGATACATGATCTGCGGGAAGGCGGAGAGGAAGGCGCTGGCCGCCAGCGCGGCGAAGAAGGCGACCGCCATCGCATCCCAGACCACGCAGACGTGCGGGCGATCGGCCTTGGACAGCGCCTGCGCCAGCCCGCGCTTGAGCCCGAGCGTGGCCACCAGCGCAGCGAGTTCGACGACGACGACCGCGAGCGCGAAGCGGCCGACGAGGTCCGGCCCGTAGATGCGTCCTGCGATGAAGAGGAACGGGATGCGCGCGAGCAGCCGCAGCGCGAAGCCGGCGATGTTGGTGCGCCCGCCCTTGGCGAGCTGGTCGATGTCCTGGGTGGATGCGGTCACGGTGCGATTACGGTGCGATCACCCTCACCCTTCCCACTCGCCTGCGGCGAGCGGGCCCCTTCCCTCTCCCGCCGGGAGAGGGAGGGAGGCGCGTAGCGCCGGAAGGGTGAGGGTGGACCGGAAGTCGAATTCAATGCGCCGCGCCCCAGCTTGCACCCGTGCCGATCTCGACCCCGAGTGGAACGGTAAGCGTGACGACAGGTTCGGCGGCCGTCGCCATCACGCGTTCGATCACCGGCCGCGCAGCATCGACATCGCCCTCCGGCAGTTCGAAGACGAGTTCGTCATGGACCTGGAGCAGCATGCGCACGTCCGGCAGCCCCGCTTCGACCAAGGCAGGCGTCATTCGCACCATCGCGCGCTTGATGATGTCGGCGCAGGTGCCCTGGATCGGCGCGTTGATCGCGGCGCGCTCTGCCCCCTGGCGCTCGTGCTGGACCTTGGATTTCAGCCGCGGGAAATGGGTCTTGCGCCCGAACAGCGTCGTGGTGAAGCCGCGCGCGCGCACCTCCTCCAGCGTCTCGGCGATGTAGCGGTTGATGCCGGGGAAGCGTTCGAAATAGCGGTCGATCATCGCCTGCGCCTCGTCGGCGCTGACATCGAGCCGCCCGGCCAGCCCCCAGCGGCTGATGCCGTAGAGGATCGCGAAGTTGATCGTCTTGGCGCGGCCGCGGGTGTTGCGGTTGACCTCGCCGAACAGCTCCTGCGCGGTCAGGCTGTGGATGTCGTGCCCCTGCGCAAAGGCCTCGCGCAGCTGCGGCACGTCGGCCATGTGTGCGGCCAGGCGCAGTTCGATCTGCGAATAATCGGCCGAGAGGATCACCCTGCCGGGTTCGGCGACGAAGGCGTCGCGGATCTGGCGACCGATCTCGGTGCGGATAGGGATGTTCTGCAGATTGGGATCGGTCGAGGACAGCCGCCCGGTCTGTGCGCCGGTCAGGCTGTACGACGTGTGGACGCGGCCGGTCGCCGGATTGATCTGCTGCTGTAACGCATCGGTATAGGTGTTCTTGAGCTTGGTCAGCTGGCGCCAGTCGAGCACCCGCGCCGCGATCACCGCGCCGGGCGAGTCCTTATCCGCCGCGATCCGTTCCAGTTCGGTGACGTCGGTGGAATAGACGCCGGACTTGCCCTTGCGCCCGCCCTTGATTCCCAGCCGCTCGAACAGCACGTCGCCCAATTGCTTGGGGCTGCCGATCGTGAACGGGCCGCCGGCGAGCGCGTGAATCTCGATATCCAGCGCGGCGATGCGGGTGGTGAAATCGGCGGAGAGCGCGGCCAGCTTCCCGGCGTCCACCTTGATCCCATGCGTCTCCATCGCGGCGATGACGGGCACGAGCGGGCGATCGACCATCTCGTAGACGCGCGTCGCCTGTTCGTTCGGCAGTCGCGCCTTGAAGCGTTTCCACAGCCGCAGCGTCACGTCGGCATCCTCGGCGGCGTAGCGGGTCGCGGCCTTCAGGTCGATTTCGTGGAAACCGCGCTGCGTCTTGCCGGTGCCGACCACGTCCTTGAACGCGATGCAGCTGTGCGAGAGGTGGGTGGCGGCGAGTTCGTCCATGCCGTGGCCGTGGAGCCCGGCATCGAGATCGAAGCTCATCACGATCGTGTCGTCGTGCGGCGCGACCGCCAGCCCGGCCCGGCCGAGCACGACCATGTCGTATTTCAGATTGTGGCCGATCTTGAGCACCGACGGGTCTTCGAACAGCGGCTTCAGCCGGGCGAGCGCGGTGGCGCGGTCGATCTGCACCGGCGTCTCGGCGAGCAGGTCGGTGCCGCCATGCGCCAGCGGCAGATAGCAGGCGCGGTTGGCGGCGAGCGCCAGGCTGATGCCGACCAGTTCGGCGCGGGTGGCATCGACCCCGGTCGTCTCGGTGTCGATCGCGATCCAGCCCTGATGATGCGCCGCCGCGATCCAGCGGTCGAGCGCTTCGACATCGACCAATGTCTCATAGGCATCATGCTCGCACGGCGGATCTTCCTCGAACGGCACGCTGGCGGGCGCGGGCACGGGCGCATCGGCGACCTGCCCCAGCTTGGTCAGCAGCGAGCGGAAGCCGTGATGTTCCAGGAACGCGCGTAGCGGCGCGTCGGGGATGCCCTGCATCTCCAGCTCGTCGAGCGGCTCGGGCAGCGCGACGTCGCATTTCAGTTCGACCAGTTCGCGGCTGAGCCGCGCCATCCCCGCGTGCTCGATCAGATTGTCACGCAATTTGCCCGGCTTCATCGCGGGCGCGGCGGCGAGCACCGCTTCGAGGTCGCCGTGTTCGAGGATCAGCTTGGCCGCGGTCTTCGGCCCGACGCCGGGGACGCCGGGGACGTTGTCGACGCTGTCCCCCATCAGCGCCAGCACGTCGCCCAATTGCGCCGGCGCGATGCCGAAGAACTTTTCCGCGACATGATCCGCGCCGAGGCGGCGGTTGTTCATCGTGTCGTACAGGTCGAGACCGGGCTCGATCAACTGCATCAAGTCCTTGTCGGAACTGACGATCGTCACCTGCCACCCCTGCGCCAGCGCGGCCTTGGCATAGCAGGCGATGATGTCGTCGGCCTCCAGCCCCTCGGTCTCGATGCACGGCAGCGAAAAGGCGCGGGTGGCGTCGCGGATCATCGGGAATTGCGGGACGAGATCGGGCGGCGGCGGCGGCCGGTGCGCCTTGTACTGGTCGTAGAGATCGTTGCGGAAGGTCTGCGACGATTTGTCGAGGATGACCGCCATATGCGTCGGGCCATCTGCGGCGTGCAGCTCGTCGGCCAGCTTCCACAGCATCGTGGTATAGCCATAGACCGCGCCGACCGGCTCGCCATGCTTGTTGGTGAGCGGCGGCAGGCGATGATAGGCGCGGAAGATATAGCCGGAGCCGTCGACGAGATAGAGATGGGGCATCGTGGCGCGGGTCTAGCAGCGCTCATACCGGTTTACACGCCATTGAACGAGTTTATCCAATTTTGCTCCGATCCAGGTAAAAATGGATAAACCCGGCATGGATCCCGTTCACAACCCCTTTGCGCCAGGCGCAGGTAACCGCCGTCCGAACTGGCGGGGCGTGCCCTCTTGCTCGATCAGGCCGACGTAGCGCTGCAGCGTGTGGCGCTTCGCCGTGCGACCCAAAGTCTGATCCTTGTCGGACTTCGCGGCGTCGGCAAGACCGTGCTGCTGGTCCGTATCAGGGCTATGGCCGACGCGTTGAATTTCCGGACGGCGTTCGTCGAAGCGCATGAGGGCAAGTCGTTGCCCGAGTTGCTGCTGCCGCCGTCCGCAACCTGCTTTTCGCGCTCAGCATGGTAGACGCGGCCAAGGAAAAGGCGCGGCGGGGATTACGAGTGCTTCGCGGCTTCCTGGGGGCGGTGAAGTTCACGCTGGGTGAACGCGATCTGGAGATCGGACTGGATCCCGAGCGTGGCGTTGCGGACAGCGGCGCCACGCTGACGCTCAGTTCGCCGCCGCGCTGTCCGTCCCCCCTACGCCATACGCCGCCACGGCAGCGGCGACGCCCTGGATCAACTGCTGGCGTTCGCGGGTCGGGCGGCGGGTGTCGCCGATCATCACC
Source organism: Sphingomonas sp. (assembly GCF_036387595.1). Lineage (GTDB taxonomy): Bacteria > Pseudomonadota > Alphaproteobacteria > Sphingomonadales > Sphingomonadaceae > Sphingomonas. The sequence continues at coordinate 39,772 of NZ_DASVTL010000074.1, read as the reverse complement.
GCGATCGTGTAGCGGCGGCCATCGGGCGCGGTGAGCAGGCCGACGTCGTTGAAGCCGGCGTTGCGGCTGCCCAGGTCCTGGCCGGTGCCGGTCTTGTGCGCGATCTTCCAGCCGGCGGGAAGCGCGGCGCGCAGGCGGGCGCGGCCGGTGACTGAGCGGCCCATCGTGTCGAGCAGATAGCGGGTCGAGGTTTCCGACAACAGCTCACCGCGCGCCAGCCGGGCGAGGGCATCGGCGATCGCCACGGGTGCCGCGCCGTCGGGCGGATCGGCGATATAGGCGTCGAGCGCGGCGGCGCGGGCGGCTGGATCGAGCCGAGAGCGCGCGATCTCGAACCCATTGCCGATCGCGAACGACGGCTGCCAGATCAGTCCCGCCGTCTTCGACTGGAGCAGCCGCTCACCCGGACCGAAGCGGATGTCGCCCAGCCGCTTGGCCGCGATCATCGCGCGCACCGCCGACGGGCCGCCGACATAGGTGAGCAACCGGTCGTTGGCGGTATTGTCCGAATGGGTCAGCGCACGATCGAGCAGGCCGCCCACCGTCGTCTGGAACCCCTCGCCCTTGACCAGATACGCGATCGGCTGGTGGAAAAGGGTAAGGTCTTCGGGGCGGACGGTGATCGGCTCGTCGAGCTTGGCACGTCCGGAATCGCGCAGGTCGAGCAGGGTGATCGCGACCCACAATTTGCTGACCGATTGCTGGGGCAGGCGGCGGCGGCCCCCGCGCTCGACCGACCAGCCCTCATCGACCGCGCGCACCGCGATGCCGCTGATCCCGTCGAAGCCGCGCCACAGCCGATCCACCGCCGCTTCCAGGGGGGCGGGCGCGGGGCGGACGGGCTTGGCGGTCACCGGCGGCAGCGGGATCGAGACGACGACCTGGTCGACACGCTCGGGGGTGCGCCCCGAACCGCTCGGGCGTGAAGGGATGCAGGCGGCAAGCGCTAGGGTCAGGCCGAGAAGGCAGGAACGGCCGGTGAAGCGCATGCGGTTGAAACGTCGCCTGAATTGTTATGCGCCAAGCATAGGCCCGGTTCGTCGGGGCGAAACCGCCGCCATGCTGCGGTGCGACGAAGTGCCCGCGATCCGCGACCGATCGAGTCGCGGTCAGGGAACGAGGATCGTGTCGACCGCTTCCGGGCGCGTCTCGGGGTAATCGAGCGTGAAATGAAGCCCGCGGCTTTCCTTGCGGTGGAGCGCGGAGCGGACGATCAGATCGGCGGTCTGGAGGAGGTTGCGCAGTTCGATCAGGTCCGGGGTGACGCGGAAATGGCCGTAATAATCCTCGACCTCGCTGGTGAGGAGGCGGATGCGGTGTGCGGCGCGCTGGAGGCGCTTGGTCGTGCGGACGATGCCGACGTAATTCCACATGAACCGGCGAATCTCGGTCCAGTTCTGCTTGATGACGACCTCTTCGTCCGAATCGGTGACGCGGCTTTCGTCCCAGTCGCGGATCGGAGGGACGGGGGGCAGATCGTCCCAGCGTTCAGCGATGCTGCGCGCCGCGGCCTCGCCGAAGACGAAGCATTCGAGCAAGGAGTTGGACGCCAGCCGGTTGGCGCCGTGCAGCCCCGATTGGGTGCATTCGCCCGCCGCATACAGGCCGGGCAGATCGGTGCGCCCGTCGCGGTCCACCATGACGCCGCCACAGGTATAATGCTGGGCGGGCACCACCGGGATGGGGCCGCGGGTCATGTCGATGCCCAGCCCCAGCAGTTTTTCGTGGATGTTGGGAAAGTGGCCGCGGATGAAATCGGCGGGCATGTGGCTGATGTCGAGGTGGACGTAATCCAGGCCGTCGCGCTTGATCTCGGCGTCGATGGCGCGCGCCACCACGTCGCGCGGCGCCAGTTCGGCGCGGGGATCGAGATCGGGCATGAAGCGGTGGCCGGTCTTCGGGTTGCGCAAATGCCCGCCCTCGCCGCGCACCGCCTCGGTAATCAGGAAGTTCTTGACCTCCAGATGATAGAGGCAGGTCGGGTGGAATTGCATGAATTCCATGTTCGAGACGCGCGCGCCTGCGCGCCACGCCATCGCGATGCCGTCTCCGGTGGCGCCGCGTGGTGCCGTGGAGAACAGATAGGTCCGCCCCGCGCCACCGGTCGCCAGGATCGTCGCGCGCGCGGTGTAGAGCGACACCCGGCCCGATGTGCGATCGACCGCATAGACGCCCCAGACGTTGCCCGCGCCGGAGTATCGCTCCTCGTGGCGCGCGGTCGCCAGGTCGATCGCGACCTGATCGGGGACGAGCGTGATGTTGGGATGCGCCTCGGCCGCCTTTTGCAACGCCTCCTGCACCGCCCAGCCGGTCGCGTCGGCGACGTGGACGATGCGGCGGTGCGAATGCCCGCCTTCGCGGGTCAGGTGGAGCGCGTCTCCCTCGGTCGCGAAGGGGACGCCGAGCTTCGTCAGCCGCTCGATCGCGGCGGGGGCGCCCTCGACGACGAATTCGACGATCGCGCGATCGTTCAGCCCCGCGCCGGCGACCATCGTGTCCTCGACGTGATTCTCGAACGTGTCGCCCGCCTCCAGCACCGCCGCAATCCCACCCTGCGCCCAGGCGGTCGAGCCTTCGTTGAGCGCACCCTTAGCCAGCACGGTGACGCGGAAGCGGTCGGCGAGGTTGAGCGCGGCGGTGAGACCCGCGGCGCCGGAGCCGATGATGAGGACGTCGGAGTTCATCGCCGCTCCATTGCACAGGTCCGGCGGTGCGCGACAGCCCGCGTTGCGCGACTTCGCCGTTGCCTCGCCAACTTGCGCTTGCCAAGAAGCGGCCAGGATAGCGGGGACGGGATGATGCGGGGACAGATTCTGGGGGTCGATACGCGGACCGGCGACGGGCTGGTCGCGGGCGACGACGGGCGGCGCTACACCTTCCGGCCGGAGGATTGGGCGAACCGCGGCGAACCCGCGATCGGGCTGCAGGTCGATTTCGAATCCGATGAGACGCGGGCGCGCAGCATCTATCCGGTCCCCGGCGCGATGCCGGTGCGGCAGGATGCGGTGCCGGCCGCGCGCGCGGCGAGCAGCGACCGCAACAAGCTGGTCGCGGCGTTGCTGGCGTTCTTCATCGGCACGCTGGGGGTGCACCGCTTCTACCTCGGGCGGACCGGATCGGGCATCCTGATGCTGGTGCTGAGCCTGACCATCATCGGCGTCCTCATCAGCGGGCCTTGGGCGCTGATCGACATGATCCGCTATCTCGTCATGTCCGACGAGGAGTTCGCCCACCGCTATGCGCGCAGGCCGCGCGCCTAGGCCGCCGCGCCCCTAGGCCGTCGCGTTCGCGGCGCGGGTGAGGCTCAGGAAGACATCCTCCAGATCGGCCTCGCGCGTCGAGACGTCGACGATGCCGAAACCCGAGCCTTGCACCGCGGCCAGCACTTCGCCGGCGTTCACCCGGTCCTTGGCATAGGTAATCTCCAGGGTGCGATCGCCCTTCAGCACGATCTTCTGGAAACACACGTTCTCGGGGACCGCGGCTACGTCGCGGTCGACGGTGACCGCGACGACCTTTTCCTGCGCCTTGCCGACCAGTTCGCGGGTTGGTTCGTTGGCGATCAGGCGGCCGTGGTTGATGATCGCGATGCGATCGCACAGGGTTTCGGCTTCTTCGAGATAATGGGTGGTCAGCACGACCGTCACCCCACCGGCGTTTAGTTCCTTGACGTAGGACCATAATTGCTGGCGCAGTTCGATATCGACGCCCGCGGTCGGCTCGTCGAGGACCAGCACCGGGGGCGTATGGACCATCGCTTTGGCCACCATCAGCCGCCGCTTCATGCCGCCCGACAGCGTGCGGGCATAGGCATTGGCCTTGTCCTCCAGATGCACCGCGCGCAGCAGTTCGAGGCTGCGACGGTCCTTCTTCGCCACGCCGTAGAGTCCGGCCTGGATCTCCAGCGTCTCGATCGGCGTGAAGAACGGATCGAAAAGGATTTCCTGATTGACGATGCCGATCGCCGCCTTTGCATTGCGGGGGTGCGCGTCGATGTCGAAGCCCCAGATCGACGCGGTGCCGCCGGTCTTGTTCACCAGCCCGGCGAGAATGTTGATGAGCGTCGATTTCCCCGCGCCGTTCGGCCCGAGCAGCCCGAAGATCGAACCCTGCGGCACGTCGAACGTCACGCCGTCGAGCGCCTGCTTGCCGCCGGCATAGGTCTTGCTGACGGAGTCGATCTGGATGGCTGCCTGGGTCATGGCGGGGAAATAGGCCGCTGGCGTCCGGGCGCAACCTATTCCTCCCCGGCACGGGGAGGGGGACCGCGACGCATTGCGGCGTGGTGGAGGGGGTTCGCCGCAGGCGATCACCCTCGCGGAAAACCCCCTCCACCATGCTTCGCATGGTCCCCCTCCCCGCTCGCGCGGAGGATTGAAGACGGAAGGCGCGCTTGCTATCGCTCTCCCATGCAGCCGCCACCCGAAGTCATCCGCGTCACCCACGCCCGCGTCGCCTGCGACGGGGCGACCGACATCCCCGGCGGCGCCGCGCTGGGGCATCCCCGGGTGTGGTTGCAGATGGCCGAGGCCGGCTATGTCGATTGCGGCTATTGCGACCGGCGCTTCGTGCTGATCGGTGGTGCCGCCGACGGTGTGGATCAGTCCGACTTGCGCGATCACGGGGATGGCGCGGGCCGCTGAGGCGCCTATATCCGCTTGCATGACGATCCATGCAGACCCCCGCTCGTTCCTCTACCGCTACACGCTGGACCCGGCGGCGGCGCAGCGCCTGACCGCACAGGCGCTGGCCAGGGCCGACGACGGCGAACTCTATCTGCAATATCGCAAGGCCGAGGCGTTCGGCTTCGACGACGGGCGGCTGAAGACCGCGAGCTACGATACCAATGCCGGATTCGGCCTGCGCGCGGTTTCGGGGGAGACGACCGCCTTCGCGCATGCCAACGAACTGAGCGAAGCGGCGATCACGCGCGCCGCCGAGACGATGGCGCTGATCGACCCGAGCACCACGCCCAAGGCCGCGCCGCCGCAGGGCAACAACCGCCACCTCTATACCGATGCCGACCCGCTCGACCTGGTGCCCTTCGCCGAGAAGGTGAATTTGTGCCAGACGATCGACGCCGCGGCGCGGGCGCGCGATCCGCGCGTCGTGCAGGTGTCGGTGGGCCTCTCGGGCACGTGGAGCGTCGTCGAGATCGTCCGCCCCGACGGCTTTGTGGCGACCGACGTGCGACCGCTGGTGCGGCTCAACATCTCGGTCGTGGTCGAACAGAACGGGCGGCGCGAGACGGGCAATTTCGGTATCGGCGGGCGCTATCTCTACGACCGGCTGATGGACGCCGCGGTGTGGAACCGCGGCATCGACGAGGCGCTGGCGCAAGGACTGGTGAACCTGGAATCGGTCGCGGCGCCGGCGGGCGAGATGACGGTGCTGCTCGGCCCCGGCTGGCCCGGCGTGCTGCTCCACGAGGCGATCGGCCACGGCCTGGAGGGCGATTTCAACCGCAAGGGCACCAGCGCCTTCTCGGGCCGGATCGGCGAGCGGGTGGCGGCGCCCGGCATCACGATCGTCGACGACGGTTCGATCCAGGACCGCCGCGGATCGCTGAGCATCGACGACGAGGGCACGCCGACCTCCGAGACGATCCTGATCGAGGACGGTATCCTCAAGGGCTATATGCAGGACCGGCTCAACGCCCGGCTGATGGGCGTCGCCGCGACCGGCAACGGCCGCCGCGAGAGCTTCGCGCACGCGCCGATGCCGCGGATGACCAATACCTTCATGAAGGCCGGGCGCGATGACCCCGCCGAGCTGCTGAGCCGGGTGAAGCGCGGCATCTTCGCCAAGAGCTTTGGTGGCGGGCAGGTGGATATCGTGTCGGGCAAGTTCGTCTTCAGCTGCACCGAGGCATACCGGATCGAGGACGGCCGCATCGGCGCGCCGATCAAGGGCGCGACGCTGATCGGCGACGGGCCGACGGTGCTGACCAAGGTGACCGGCATCGGCGACGACTTCGCGCTCGACGAGGGCATCGGCGTGTGCGGCAAGGGCGGGCAGAGCGTGCCCGCGGGCGTCGGCCAGCCGACATTGCTGGTCGAGGGGCTGACGGTGGGCGGCACGGCGGTTTGACGTCAAGCTGCCGGCCTGAAGTCTCTCTTATTTCGCCGCTTTCCTCAGCGCGAGGCGCACCAGCGCGTCGAGCGTGGCGGCGGCGCCCAGTTCCTCCTCTGCCGCGGCGACCGCCGTCGCGGCGTCGGCGGGGCGGAAGCCGAGGTTGAGCAGGGCGGACACCGCGTCGGCGCCAGCGCCCGAAGGGGCGGGAAGGCCGCTGGCGGTGGGCAGTGCGATGCCGCCGACGCGGTCCTTGAGTTCCAGCACGATGCGCGCCGCCAGCTTCGGCCCGACGCCATTGGCGCGCGCGACCATCGCCTTGTCCCCGCTCGCCACCGCGCGCGACAGATCAGCCGGTTCCAGCGTCGAGAGGATCGCCAGCGCCACCCGCGCGCCGACGCCCTGCACGCCGGTGAGCAGCCGGAACCAGTCGCGTTCGGCCGCGTGCGCGAAGCCGACGAGGCGGATCGAATCCTCGGCCACCAGCATCTCGGTATGGAGCATCGCCGCTTCGCCGATGGCTCCGAGTGCAGCCAGGGTTCGCGACGAGGCGCCGACCAGATAGCCGATGCCGCCGACGTCGATCACCGCATGGTCGATGCCCGTCGACTCGAGGCGGCCTTTCAGGTGCGCGATCATCGACTGGTCTAGCGCGCGTCTTCGCCGGCGAAGCTGAGTTCCAGGCGTTTGGAATTGGAGGGCACGTCGAGCTTGGCGGAATTGAAGTCGATGCTGCCGCCGGGCGCCAGCATCCGGCGTTCGGGCGTGATCGTCCAGCCATAGACCAGGCGACCCTGGGCGTCGCGCAGTTCGGCCCGGATGTCGGGCACCCGCTGGCGCGAGGAGGACGGGTTCGTCACCTGGCCGCTGACCGCGAACAGTTCGGAGCCGTTCTCCAGTTCGCGGCGTTCGATCGGATTGTCCTTCAGCCGCAGCGGTGATTCGGTGTTGCTCGACAGACCGATGCGGGAGGCCAACCCCGGCGCGCCAAGCCACAGGATGGCCGCGACTGCGGCGAGCATCAGCAGCCCGGCGACGACCGCCGCCCAGGTCCGGCGCCGCGCCAGGTTTCGGCGCGGGCGGAAAGGCGGCTGGTGTGCGAAGGCATCGTATTCGGCCGGGTCGGCGGTCGGCGGAAAGGCCGGGAGCGGGGGAGGCGGTACGGAGGCCGGCGAGGAAGATCGGGTGGGGGCAGGTTCGGCGGCGGTATCGTCGAACCCGTCGTCAGCATCGGCATCCGGCACGCTGTCCGGCTCTTCGGCCGGGTTCTGAGGTCGACCTTGCGTGGCAGGCAGTTCGATGGGGACCGGCGCCTGGAACCAGCTGTGCCGGCACGTGGCGCAACGCACCGTTCGCCCCTCCATCCCGATGGCGCTGTCGGGCACGAGGTAGCGCGTGCTGCATTCGGGGCATTCTAGGATCATCGAGCAGGGATCATCGGGCCAGGATCACGTCTTCGCTTCACGCCGGTCGTCGCACGATGCAGCGCCGACCGCGACTAAGCACGGCGGCGCATGCGGTTGCAAGCGGGATGGCCAATGCGGCGATGCTTGTCGCGGGCACGCTTCCTGTGCGAAGCGGGTCGGCCATGGCGAGCATCGTCCAGTTCGAGAATGTCGGCCTGCGCTACGGCACCGGGGACGAGACTCTGTCCGACGTCAGCTTCACGCTGGGGAGCGGCGCCTTCTATTTCCTCACCGGGGCAAGCGGCGCGGGCAAGACGTCGCTGCTGAAACTGCTCTATCTGGCGCAGCGACCGAGCCGTGGGGTCGTCCGGCTGTTCGGCGAGGACATGGTGCTGCTGCCGCGCGAACGCCTCCCCGGCTTTCGGCGGCGGATCGGGGTGGTGTTCCAGGACTTTCGGTTGGTGCCGCATCTGTCGGTGGCCGACAATGTCGCGCTTCCGCTGCGCGTGGCGGGGGTGGCCGAGGCAGACATCGTCCAGCCGGTGCGCGAGATGCTCGCCTGGGTCGGGCTGTCGCAGCGGGCCGATGCGCGGCCGGCAACCCTGTCGGGCGGCGAGCAGCAGCGGGTGGCGATCGCGCGCGCGGTGATCGCGCGGCCCGAAATCCTGGTCGCCGACGAGCCGACCGGCAACGTCGATCCCGACATGGCCGAACGGCTGCTCCACCTGTTCGATACGCTCAACCGGCTGGGCACCACGGTGGTGGTCGCGACCCACGACCTGCACCTGATCGGCAGCATTCCGCACGCCCAGATGATGCGGCTCGATCACGGCCGGCTGCTCGATCCGACGGGTGCGCTGCGCTATCCCCCCGCACGCGCCGAAACCGCGGGCGCGCGATGAGGGCCGCGCCCGCCGATCGCCGCGTGCTCGACGAAGCCGGCGGGGTCCGCGCGATGACGTGGGTGATGGCGATCATGGTGTTCCTGACGATGCTGGCGGCCGCATTGGGGCTGGCCACCGCAGGCGCGGCGCGGTCGCTCGATCGCGGGCTGGCCGGCAAGCTGACGGTGCAGATCGTCGCGGGCGATGCCGCGACGCGCGACGCGACCGCCGCCGGAATCGCTGCGGAACTGCGGACGCGCCCGCAGGTGCAGCGTGCCGCACCGGTCGATCGCGCGACCATGACGCGGCTGCTCAGTCCGTGGCTGGGCAGCGAGGGCGCCGATCCCGACCTGCCGGTGCCCGCGATGATCGACGTGGAGCTGGCAGACGGTGGCGCTCGCGCGAGCGTCGAGGCGCTGGTGCGTGCGCGCAGCCCCTCGGCGCGGGTCGATGCGCAGGCGGCGTGGATGTCGCCGGTCGGCGGCTTCATGCGCACGCTGACATGGCTGGCCGCGGCCGTCGTCGTGCTGATGGCGAGCGCCACCGCGGTCGTCGTCGTGCTGGCCGTGCGCGCCGGGCTGGAGGCGCACCGTGCGACCATCGAGGTCATGCACATGCTGGGATCGACCGACGTTCAGGTCGCCCGGCTTTTTCAACGGCGGATCGCGATCGACGCGGCGATCGGCGGTGCTTGCGGGGGCGTGGCGGCGCTGGTCGTGGCGGCGATCCTCGGCGCGCGGGTTTCGGCGCTGGGGTCTGACCTGTTGGGGCAGGTCGCGCTGACGCCGGTCGATTGGGGCCTGGTGGCCACCCTGCCGTTCTGCTTCGTCATGCTGGGTATGGTGGCGGCGCGCGTGTCGGTGACGCGTGCCCTGAGTGCGACCCTGTGAGGGGCATCCGGTGATCGTCCGGCTGCTGGCGATGCTGGGGATCGGCTGGGCGCTGGGTTTTGCGGCGTTCATGCTCGCGCTGCCGGGCGCGTTGAAGCCGAACACGACCGACGCGATCGTCGTGCCCACCGGGGGGGCGGGGCGGATAGACCGTGGCCTGGCACTGCTGCGAGCCAGGCAGGCGCGGCGGATGCTGGTTACCGGCGTCGGCGCGGGCGTGCGGCCGGCCGATCTGGCACGCACGTACCGCGTGCCGGCGCGCGTATTCGCATGCTGCGTCGATCTGGGCCGCGAGGCAGTCGATACGCGCTCCAATGCCGAGGAGACCGCCGCCTGGGTACGCCGCCACCGCTTTCGCAGCGTCCGCCTGGTGACTTCCGATTGGCATCTGCCGCGCGCAAGGATGGAGTTGACCGCCGCGCTCGGCCCCGGCGTGATCGTGCTGGGCGACGGGGTGGGGGGCACGCCCCGGCTGGGCACGCTCGTCAACGAATATGACAAATGGCTGTTGCGGCGCGTGGCTTTGTGGTTCGGGATCGGCGGATGATCGACTGGATTCGCACCACCCTTTTTCGCATCGTCTTCTACGCCGGTTCGGTGCCGATCGTGACGACGGTGCCGATCTCCGCGCTGTTCGGCCAGCGCGTGGTGATGGCGCATGCCGTGGTGTGGACGCGCTTCCATCACTGGGCGGCGCGTATATTCCTGGGCATCCGCATCCGCATCGAGGGCGAGCGGCCCGCCGGGCCGGCGCTGTATGCGAGCAAGCACCAGGCGATGTTCGAGACGCTGGAACTGCAATGGATGCTCGACGGGCCGGCGATGGCGATCAAGGAGGAACTGGCGCGCATCCCGGCCTGGGGCTGGGCGGCGCGCAGTTATGGCGCGCTGGTCGTCGACCGCGAAGGGTCGTCGGGCGCACTCCGGCGGATGCTGCGCGAGGCGAATGCGGCAAAGGCACAGGGGCGCTCGATCCTGATCTTTCCCGAAGGGACGCGGGTGACGCCGGGCGAGCAGCCACCGCTCAAACCCGGCTTTGCGGGGCTATACCGCATGCTGGCGTTGCCGACGGTGCCGATCGCGGTGGACAGCGGGCGGCTGTTGCCCAAGCGCGGTGCCAAGCGCGCGGGCGTGGTGACGTTCCGCTTCGGCGAAGCGATTCTGCCCGGGCTGCCCCGCGCGGAGATCGAGGCGCGGGTGCACCGCGCGATCAACGTGCTGGATGCGCCTGCGAGGGGGCAGTCCTGACCGCGCGGGTAGACTGCGGTCGCGGAAGGTCACTGGAAAGTCGAATCCTACCCAGGTGAATCGCCGCGCGGCGGGTGGCGCAGGACGCGCCGCGGATGGGCGCGCCGGTTCTTTTCTGCATCGATGTTCAAAGAGCATGGGCGTGACCCTTCGCCACCATGCCGGGGTTGAGCTTTGTAGGACAGAGGCGATGTACGCTTTTGCCGGGAGCCGCTGAGAAGACGCCGCCAGCGTCATCGGCAGCGGCGGCTCTGACCTTGGGGTGTGACACCTTGGGAGCCGCCGAAAAGCATGGGTGGGATGCCGGTGTCGAAACCGACCGGTTTTGACACCACGAGACGGCGAGGGTGGCTGGGTGCTGCTCACCAAGCTAATCTCCAGCGTTGAAGGAGAATTGGTATGGACTGGCTAGAACCCTGGGTCGCGATCACCGACTTGGACTGGCCTGAACAGAAGAAGGTCGAATATTGTTCAGCATGGGAACGCCAGCTAGCGCGGGAGGTAGGCCCTCAACACGTTTTGCGGGGCACGACCGCCACCCTCGTTGCACGTCGCTTCGATACAGATGACGCCCTATTCCAAATACCAAACGGGCAGTTAGCTGAAGTCCACCTCACATGGAGCTGCGGCGAGGAACCCGACCCGACATGGCCGGTAGCAGCCATTTTCTTCTCGCTTGATGAGTGGGCGCGAGAAAGCATGGCGGAACAGCATCGCGAATGGGCCGCTAATGAACCGTAAGGGTCTGCTCAGCGAAATCGATCGTATCAGTGGTGGTGTCAAAACCGAACGGTTCTGACACCGGCACGCGTTCGCTGTCAGCGCGCGTTCCAGTCGCCTCAGTGCGACCGCCCGAAATCTTCCCTCGCATCGTCCTGGCCCTGCTCCACGATCGAGCGGCGGACCGCGCGGGTTCGGGTGAAGAGGTCGAAGAGTTCGTCGCCCTTGCCCCAGCGGATCGCGCGCTGGAGGTGGCTCAGATCCTCGGAGAAGCGCTGGAGCATCTCCAGCACCGCCTCGCGGTTGGTCAGGAACACGTCGCGCCACATCGTCGGGTCGGACGCGGCGATGCGGGTGAAGTCGCGGAAGCCGCCGGCACTGTATTTGATGACCTCGCTCTGCGTCACTTCCTCCAGGTCGCTGGCGGTGCCGACGATGGTGTAGGCGATGAGGTGCGGCAAATGGCTGGTGATCGCCAGCACGCGGTCGTGATGATCGGGGTCCATCCGCTCCACCTCGGCACCCAGCCGGCGCCAGAATTCCGCCACGCGCGCGACCGCGACCTCCGGGGTGCCCGCTACGGGCGTGAGGATGCACCAGCGGTGGCGGAAGAGGGTGGCGAAACCGGCTTCGGGGCCACTGCGCTCGGTGCCCGCGACCGGGTGCGCGGGGACGACCGAGACGCCGGGCAGCGCGGCGGCGAGCGCGCGGGCGACCTCGGCCTTGCAGCTGCCGACATCGGTGACGATCGCCTCGGCGGGCAAATCGGCGGCGAAGCCGGCGGCGACCGCACCGATCGCGCCGACGGGGACGCACAGGACGACGAGGTCGGCGTCGATCACCGCGGCGCCGGCGGTGTCGGCGATATCGTCGCACAATTCGAGGCGCAGGGCGGTGTCGCGCACCGCCGGATCGGCGTCATGGCCCGACAGCCGCACCGTCGGCATCGTCTCCCGCACCGCACGCGCGACCGACGAGCCGATCAGCCCCAGCCCGATCACCGCGACGCGCGCGAAGGGCAGCATCAGGCGGCCAAGGCGCGCAGGGCGGCGGCGACGCCGCGGGTCTCCTCCTCGGTGCCGATGGTGATGCGCAAGGCCTGCGGCAGGCCCTGTCCGGGGAGCCAGCGGACGATATAGCCGGCGTCCATCAGGCCCTTGTAGGCGGCCTCGGCGGTCAGCTTGCCTTCGAAGACGATCAACACGAAGTTCGCCTTGGATGGGATAGCGCGCAAGCCGGCGTTGCCGAGCGCGGCGACCTCGCCCTCGAACCACGCCCGCCAGCGTGTGTTGTGCGCACGGGTTGCGTCGACGAACGCGGTGTCGCCGATCGCGGCGATGGCGGCGGCCTGGCCCGCCGTGGTGACGTTGAAGGGTGCGCGGATGCGGTGGAGCGCGTCGATCACTTGCGGGTGCGCATAGCCCCAGCCGATCCGTTCCGCCGCCAGCCCGTGGATTTTGGAGAAGGTGCGGGTGACGAGCACATTGGCCTCGGTCATCGCCAGCGCGAGGCCGGCGTCGTCTTCGTGCGGCTCGAGATATTCGGCATAGGCCTGATCGAGGACGAGCAGCACGTCGCGCGGCAATCCGGCGTGCAGCCGCGCGATTTCCGCGCGGGGGGCGAACGTGCCCGTGGGGTTGTTGGGATTGGCGACGAAGACGACGCGGGTACGCTCCGTCACCGCCGCCAGGATCGCGTCGACATCGGTCGCGTAATCGCGGGCCGGCACCACGATGGGGGTGGCGCCGACGCGCCGGGTGGCGATGTCGTAGACCGCAAAGCCGTAGCGGACGTGGATCACCTCGTCGCCGACCCCGGCATAGGCGCCGGCCGCCAGGTGGAGCAGTTCGTCCGAACCGGTGCCGTAGATGATCCGGTCGGGGTCGAGGCCGTGGGCGGCACCGATCGCGGCGCGCATGTCCGCGGCACTCGCATCGGGATAGCGCGCCAGCGTGCGATCGGCGGCGTCGAAGGCGGCGACCGCGGCCGCGCTGGTGCCGAGCGGGTTTTCGTTCGACGACAGCTTGGCGACGACGCGCCCGTCGTCGGTCGTCGAACGGCCGGGGACATAGGGGGCGATCGCCTGAATCCAGGGCTTTGGCGCGGGGGCTGTCATGGGGCGGGGTGTAGCGGGGGAAGGGGGCGATTGCCAACGCGGACATGCTGATGATCTGCCCCGAGGGCCGCCGCCCTCACCCTTCCGCGCCTTCGGCGCTCCCTCCCTCTCCCGCCGGGAGAGGGAAGAGGCCCGCGGCCGCAGGCCGTGGGAAGGGTGAGGACAGGGCATTGCGACGTGCCCAAGCACCGCTTAGGGCCGACCCCATGCAATTCGACCAGCGCTTCGGCCTCGGGCGCCATGTCACGCTCGGCCCGCTCGCGCTCGACGGGGGCGGGCGGCTCGATCGGGTCGATGTGGCGTATGAGACCTACGGCGTGCTGGACGCCGATGCGTCGAACGCGATCCTGATCTGCCATGCGCTGACCGGCGATCAACATGTCGCCTCCGCGCATCCGCGCACCGGCAAGCCGGGCTGGTGGACGCGGATGGTGGGCGAGGGCAAGCCGATCGATCCAGCGCGCCATTTCGTCATCTGCGCCAACGTGCTCGGCAGCTGCATGGGATCGTCGGGACCGGCAAGCATCGACGCGGCGAGCGGCCGTGCGTGGGGCATGGCGTTTCCGGTCATCACGATCCGCGACATGGTGCGGGCGCAGGCGCTGTTGCTCGATCATCTGGGCGTGCCCGCGCTGGCGGCGGTGGTCGGCGGGTCGATGGGGGGGATGCAGGCGCTGTCCTGGGCCGCGACCTATCCGCAGCGGGTACGCGCGGCAGTGGTGATCGCATCGACCGCGCGCCACACCGCGCAGAACATCGCCTTCCACGAAGTCGGGCGGCAGGCGGTCATGGCCGATCCCAAGTGGCGCGGCGGCGACTATTACGGCCAGGACGATCCTCCTGCCGCGGGGCTGGCGGTCGCGCGGATGGCGGCGCACATCACCTATCTGTCCGAAGCCGGGCTGACCGAGAAATTCGGGCGGCGGCTGCAAGGGCGGCCCGACGCCCCCGATGGTGCGAAATCGTTTGGCTTCGACGCCGATTTCCAGGTCGAAAGCTATCTGCGGCATCAGGGGATCGCGTTCGTCGATCGTTTCGACGCCAATTCCTATCTCTACATCACGCGGGCGATGGACTATTTCGACCTGGCCGAGGAGCATGGCGGCCGGCTGGCCAACGCATTCCGCGGCACCGGCACGCGCTTCTGCCTGGTCAGTTTCGATACCGACTGGCTCTATCCGACCGCGGAATCGCGCGCGATCGTTCATGCGCTGAACGCAGGCGGCGCGGCGGCGAGTTTCGTCGAACTGCGCAGCCCTTATGGCCACGACGCGTTCCTTCTGGAATCGCCCGAACTCAACCGCGTTGTCGATGGCTTCCTGCGGGGTGGTGCGTGAGCGGGCTGCGTGCCGACCTGGCGATCATCGCGGACCATGTCGCGGCCGGATCGCGCGTTCTCGACGTCGGCTGCGGCGACGGGGCGCTGATGGCGGAACTGCGCGCGCGCAAGCAGGTGGACGCACGCGGGCTGGAGATCGACGCGGACAATGTCGCCGCTGCGGTGGCGCGCGGATTGTCGGTGATCCAGGGGGATGCCGATGTCGACCTGGCGGGCTATCCCGATGCCAGCTTCGACTATGCGATCCTGAGCCAGACGCTGCAGACCGCGCGCGCGCCCGATGCGGTGCTCGACCAGCTGCTGCGTATCGGGCGCAAGGCGTTCGTCAGCTTTCCCAATTTCGCGCATTGGAGCGTGCGGCTGTCGCTGCTCTGGGGTGGACGGATGCCGGTGACGCGGACCTTGCCCGAACGCTGGTACGACACGCCCAATATCCATCACCTGACGATCGACGATTTTCGCGCGTTCCTGAACGAGCGCGACATCCTGGTCGAGGATGCCTGGTTTCTGTCCGGCGACCGCAGACGGTCGCGCGCGGCAGCCAATGCGCTTGCCGAACACGCGGTTTTTCTGCTTTCGCGAAGTTGATCTGGAACAAGTTTGCCGGAACCGGGTTCGTTATCGCGCCATGACCAAGACCGCACTTATCGTCGAGGACGAGATCTTCGTAGCCCTCGATCTGGAACGTATCCTGACCGAGGCGGGCTATACCGTCACGGCGATCGCCGCCGATCGCGAGACCGCGCTGGCGGCAGCGCCCGAATGCGGGATCGCCTTCGTCGACGTGAATTTGCGCGACGGGCCGACCGGCCCCGATATCGCTGCGCGGATGGCGCGCGACTATGGTGTTCGTTGCGTCTTCGTCACCGCCAATCCAACCCAGATCGGTGATGGCGGCGGCGCGCTCGGTTATATTCGCAAGCCATTCAGCGACGCGGCGATCCTGGCCGCGGCCCGGCTGGCTGGCGAAGGCGTCGCGCCTACCAACGGCGATGTGGTGGTGCTTCGCTGAGAACTTCGCCGGACGTTATGCCCGGCTGAAGGACGAAAGCGGCGTCGTGATCGTCGCCACCAGGCCGCCGGGCGTCCAGTCGCGTGAGACGGTGCCGCCGAGTTGACGCACCGCGCTCAATTCGATCAACTGGCTACCAAAGCCTGAGCCGACCGGCGCCGCCGCTATCCTGGGGCCGCCGTGTTCGGTCCACACCATCGTCGCGGCATCGCCCTCGACGGAGATCCGCACCGCGATCGAGCCATTCTCGACCGACAAGGCGCCATATTTCGTCGCGTTGGTCGCAAGTTCGTGAAAGAGCAGCGCGATCGGGGTGGCGGCGCGATCGTCCACGGCAATCTCGGCGCCTTCGATGACGATGCGCGGCTGACCGGGGCGCTGATACGCTTCGAACAATTCTCCCAGCAGGCCGTGGAGACTGTCCTGCCGCGGCGTCGGGCGGGAGTGCGCGCTGTGCGGCCGAACGAAATCGTGCGCGCGGCCGAGCGCGGTGATCCTCTGTCGCAGATCGGCAGCAGCGGACGCGAATTCCGGCCGCCCGCGCGCGGCGAATGAGATCAGTCCGGCAACCACCGCAAAGATGTTCTTGATCCGGTGACTCAGTTCCTGGCTGATGACTTCGCGTTCTTCGAGCGCAAGCTTTTGCGCGTGGATGTCGGTGCAGGTGCCGAACCAGCGGGTGATCGTGCCATGGCCGTCACGCACCGGCAGCGCGCGGCCGAGCACCCAGCGATAGGTGCCGTCGGCGTGGCGCAGGCGATATTCGATCTGATACGGTTCGCCGGTTTCCAGCGAGCGCCGCCACAAGGCCCTGGCACGCTCCTGATCGTCGGCATGGAACACGCCGTTCCAGGCCTCTCCATCGGTCGTACCTTCCGGCATCCCGGTATATTCGTACCAGCGTGCGTTGTAATAATCGTGGAAGCCGTCGGGCAGCGTGGACCACACCATCTGCGGCATCGTGTCGGCTAGCGTGCGGAAGCGTCGCTCGCTGTCTTCCAGCTTGTGGCGGCGGCGCGCGGCAGCAACGGATTCCTCGCGCCCGCCGCGTTCGGAATCCAGCCGGGCGAGTGCGGCGCGGGCCACGACCTCCATCCCCTGACGCTGCAAGGGGGTCAGCCCGGTGCGCGCCTCCGTATCGAAGACGCAGATCGTCCCGAATGCCACGCCCTCTGCTGATATCAGGGGCACGCCCGCGTAGAAGCGCAGGTGCAAGGGACCGGTCACCAGCGGATTGTCGGCGAACCGCGCGTCGACCGAGGCGTCGGCGACCTCCATCAGCCCCGGACCGTCGATCGCATGAGTGCAGAAGGATATTTCACGCGGGGATTGGGTGAGTTCGGTGCCGACCCGCGCCAGGAAACGCTGGATCTGATCGTCCATGACCGTGACGAGCGCGATCGGCACCTCGCACAGCGCCGCGAGGAATTCCGTCAAGTCGTCGAAGGTGCCGCGATCCGCCGCGCCGGCGACGTCATAGGCAGCCGAGACCCGTGCGATGGTCTCGACATCCGCGGGCAGGCCGGGTGAAGAGGAGAAGGGGATGTTCAAGGGATCAGAAGGGTACGTCGTCATCAAGGTCGTCGGCGAAGCCGCCGCTCTGGCTGAACCCGCCGCGCGCGCCCGCGTTCCCTCCCGCCGCGGCGCCGCGCCCGCCCGCGCTGCTGCCGCCTGAACCACGGCCGTAATCATTGCCTCCGCCGCCGGCCCAATCCTCGTCACCACCCCTGCCGCCGCCGCTTCCGCCACCCTGGCCGCCACCGGCGCCGTCGAGCATCGTAAGCACGCTGTTGAAGCCTTGCAGCGTCACCTCGGTCGAATAGCGGTCGTTGCCCTGCGGATCCTGCCACTTACGTGTGGTGAGCGCGCCCTCGATATAGACCTTCGATCCTTTGCGGAGATACTTTTCCGCGACGTTGGCGAGACCTTCGTTGAACACTTTGACGGTGTGCCACTCGGTCTTTTCCTTGCGCTCGCCCGAGTTGCGGTCCTTCCACGATTCCGACGTCGCGATGCGCAGTTCGACGACCTTGCCGCCGTTCTGGAACGACCGGCTCTCGGGATCCTTGCCCAGATTGCCGACCAGGATGACCTTGTTGACGCTGCCTGCCATGACTCTCTCCGTTCTACAGGCCCAGCGCGACGGCGAGCCAATACGTGATTCCAGCCATCACATAGGCGAGCGCGAAGAGGTAGGCGAGCATGAACAGCGGCCATTTCCAACCGTTGGTTTCGCGCCGGGTGACCGCGATCGTCGAGATGCATTGCGGCGCGAAGACGAACCACATCAGGAAGGCGAGCGCGGTCGGCAGGCTCCAGCGGCGGCGCAGGTTCTCCGTGATCGCCTTCTGCCCACCTGCGGCCTCTGGATCGTCGATCGCATAGACGGTGCCGATCGCGGCCACCGCCAACTCGCGCGCCGCCATCGCGGGGATCAGCGCCAGCGCGATGTCGCCATTGAAGCCGATCGGCGCGACGACGACTTCCAGCCCGTTCGCGATTCGCCCGGCGATCGAATAATCGACCTGGCTGATCGGGCTTCCGGCGGGTGGCTTGGGATAGCTCAGCAATAGCCAGAGCACGATCGTGGTGAGCGCGATGATCGTGCTGGCGCGCTTGAGGAAGATCAGCGCGCGCTGCCACAGCCCGATCGCGACATCGCCTGGGCGCGGCCATTGGTATTTGGGCATCTCCATCATGAAGCCCGAAGACTCGCCCTTGGTGATCGTGCGGCGAAAGACCCAGGCGACCCCGTAGGCGCTGGCTGCGCCGATAAGCACGAGCGCGAACAGGACGAGGCCCCGCAGGCCGACGAGCGGCGCGACGTCGCGGTCGGGAATGAACGCCCCGACGATGATGAGGTACACCGGCCAGCGCGCCGAACAGGTCATCAGCGGCGCGATCAGGATCGTCGTCAGCCGGTCGCGCTCGTCGTCGATCGTGCGGGTCGCCATGATGCCGGGCACCGCGCAGGCGAAGGAGGAGAGCAAGGGGATGAACGCGCGGCCCGACAGGCCGACGGGGGCCATCAGCCGGTCCATCAGAAAGGCGGCGCGGACCATATAGCCCGAGGCTTCGAGCACCAGGATGAAGAGGAACAGGATCAGGATCTGCGGCAGGAACACGATCACCGCACCGACCCCGGCGATCAGCCCGTCGGTGACGAGCGAGCGGACGAAGCCCGCGGGCAGCTCTTCGCGTGCGACGCCTTCGAGCGCGGCGAACCCCGCTTCGATCCAGCCGATCGGCGCTTCCGACCAGGCGAAGACCGCCTGGAACATGACGAACAGCAGCGCCAGCAGCAGCAGCGGGCCGACCACCGGGTGCAGCGCCACCGCGTCGAGCGCGTGGGTCCAGCGGCGGCGCGGGGTTTCCGATACGGTCGCAGCGCCCGCGATGGCGCGCGCGCGGCGCTGGAGCACCGCCATGTCCTCGGGGATCTCGTTGGCAGCTTCAGGGGCTGCGCCGGTCAGCTGCGACGACAGGCGCGCGCGCAATTCGTCCAGTCCGCGGCGGCGCACCGCCACGGTCGGCACGACGGGCACGCCCAATTCACGTTCGAGAACCCGCGGATCGAGAACCAGCCCATCACGCTCGGCGAGATCGACCATGTTGAGCGCGACGATCACCGGAAGCCCGAGGGCCACGAGCTGAAGGGTGAAGCGCAGATGGTTGTCGAGATTGGCGGCATCGACGACCACGATCAGCGCGTCCGGGCGGCGCTCGCCGGCCTGCGTGCCGGTCACGACGTCGCGGGTGACGCGTTCGTCGGGGCTGGAGGGATCGAGACTGTAGGCGCCGGGAAGGTCGACCAGTTCGACCGGGCGGCCGTCATCGAGAACCAGGCGGCCGGAATGGCGCTCGACCGTCACGCCGGGGTAATTGCCGACCTTCTGGCGCGCGCCGGTCAGTGCATTGAACAGCGCGCTCTTGCCGGCATTGGGATTGCCGACCAGCGCGACCAGCGGCTGGGCGTGCATGGTTGCGTTTATTCTATCCGGCGAGCGGCGCGACGCGGATCGACGCGGCGACGGCTCGGCGCAACGCCACCGTCATCCGGCCGATGCGGCAGGCGATCGGCCCGGCGCCAAGCGTCGCACGGTGCAACACCTCCACCGAAACGCCCTCATCAAAGCCCAATTCGCGCAGCCGACGCGCCTCTGGCACCGCGAGCCGCGTCCAATCTATCGCAGCGACCGTTGCCGGCTGGCGACGCGGGAAGGATTCGAGACTGACGATGCTGGCCATGCACTGCAGATAGCACCTTGCGATTGATTATCAATGACGAAAGCCATGATGGCGTGGCATGACGATCCGCATCGCAGGGGGGGGACCATGACAGGAGCCACGTCCGGGCCCGTACCGGGCAGTCTGGAGGATCGCGCGATCGGCGCGCTGCTCGGACTGGCGGTCGGTGACGCAATCGGAACCACGATCGAATTCTGCCCGCGCGACAGCTATCCGCCGATGACGGACATGATCGGCGGCGGCCCGTTCGCGCTGGCGCCGGGGGTGTGGACGGACGACACCGCAATGGCGCTGGCGCTGGCCGACAGTCTGGCAGGCGGCGGGTTCGATGCAGGCGACCTCATGCGCCGGTTCGTATCCTGGTGGCGCGACGGCGCCTATAGTCCGACGGGCGAGTGCTTCGACATCGGCGTGACGACGCGGTGCGCGCGGTGGCGCGCGACCAGAGCGCCACCACCCATGCAGCGCCGATGTGCATGGACGCATGCGAAGGCTATGCCATGATCCTGCGTGCGGCGATCACCGGTGCGACGCGCGAGATGGCGGTGCGCGCCGGCGAAGGTGTCGGATCGGGGGTCGTCGCTGCCATCCTGCGCGGTTCCTGGCGCGGCAAGGACCGCGCCATGATCGCCTCGTCGGACTATGTGGCACACAGCCTGGAGGCCGCTTTGTGGTGCGTCGATCGCACCGATTGCTACCGCGACGCGGTGCTGCTGGCCGCGAACCTGGGCGACGATGCCGATACCACCGCCGCGATAACGGGCCAGCTTGCGGGCGCGCTATACGGCGCGAGCGGCATTCCGGAAGCCTGGCGCACGCGTGTCGCCTGGCGGCCGCGCATCACGGCGGCGGCGCTCGCGCTCCTGCCGCGCGCGGCTATGCCACCGGATAGCGCAGCCGGCCGATGAAGCGCGACAGGCTGGGGCCGTTCTGCGCGCGGCGCAGGAGGCCTGCCTTGGCCTTCTCGAAACGCATCAGCCCGTCGATGCGGCGGGCGAGGAAGGCGCGGGTGTCCGCCTGCCCATCGCTCTCGTCGTCGAGGAAGACGCTGACGGTCGCGCCGTACACGCCAAGCAGGGTCGCGCGCTTGGTGTAGTGGTTATAGTCGGTGGCGGTGTCGCCCGCCTGGCGCCACATCGCATCGACGGTGCGCCACGCCAGCCTTGCGGCGCGCGCGATGTTGGTCGGCAGCGCCAGCACCGCGAGCGCCCGGCGCAGAGCCTCACGATCGGGCACGACCGCGTCGAGACGTGCCTCGACCAATGCGGTGATCCGTTCGCGAATTTTCATCGCGGCCAGCGTCTCGGGCGGCAGGGCGGCAGCCATGCGCACGTCGATCGCGGCAAACCACGCGTCGATCATGTCGACCGCGCCGCCGGGGAAGGCCAGCCGCGCGACGTCACGATCGACACCGGCGCCCTCGGACGCCATGTCGCGCGCGGCATCGCCCCAGCCATCGAACGCCGCATTGGCCGCGATCGCGGGCGCAAGCAGCGCACGCAGTTCGTCGAGCGTCAGGTCATTGGTCATCAACGGCTCCTCGGCCTTCAAGATGCGGTTCCGGCGGCCGCGGTGCAAGCGGCGGCGCAAGCGGGGGCGTGCGGCGGACGAGTACCAGCGCGACCGCGACCATCGCCGCGCCGAGCAGGTCGGGCAGGCCCAGCCGCTCGCCATACACCATCCAGCCGACCGTACCCGCGACGACCGGCTGGATGAGCAGGGCGATGCCGATCACCAGCGGCGGCAGCGCGCCGAGCGCGTAGATCATGCAGCCCTGACCCAGCACCTGGCTGACCAGCGCCAGGCCGATCAGCGGCGTCCAGCTCCCCGGCAGCAGTCCCTCGCCCAGCAGCAGGGTGGCCAGATACAGCGGCACGATGCTGGCGATCGTCGACAGCGCGAGCGAGGACAGCGGCGCCATGCTTTCGCGGGCGCGGGCCATGACGATGAAATAGGCGGTATAGAGCACGCCGGCGAGCAGGCAGAGCAGGTCGCCGACCAGGTTGCGCGGGTCGAGCTGATACGATCGGCCGAGCAGTAGCATCGCGCCCGCCGCGGCCAGCGCCAGCGCAAACCCCTGCCCCCGCGTCGGCCATGCGCGTGCGACCAGAAATCCGTAGATCGGGAACATCAGCGTGGCGCAATTGCCGAACAACGTGGCATTGGCCAGCGTGGTGCGCAGGATGCCCAGATGCCAGCTCGCCAGATCCGCGGCGAAGGCGATGCCGCCGACGCCAAGCAGCAGCCAAAGCCCGCCCGGCATCCGCCCTGGCCGCACGCCACCCGCCAGCGCCAGCGCAGCGAGCAGAGGGGCCGCAAGCGCGATCCGCCAGAAGGCCGATGCGACCGGGCCGACATCGGCCACGCGCACGAACCAGGGGCCGAAGGCGAGCGCGACATTGGCGACGATCAGTGCCGCGAACGCCACGCGCGGACCGCCCTGCACGCCGATTTGCAGCCGCGCAGATTTTCTTGGGAGAGCGGGCAGGTGCATGCGGCCGTGTAGCGCCCTATCTGCGCTGCCGACAGACCTGACAGGAGTTCGCATGGCCGACCTATTCTCGCCGCTGCAAGCCGGCGCCCTTGCCACGCCCAACCGCGTGTGGATGGCGCCGCTGACCCGCGGCCGTGCCGATCGGAACGCGGTGCCGACCGCGCTGATGATCGAATATTATCGCCAGCGGGCGAGCGCGGGACTCATCATCTCGGAGGCGACCGGAATCAGCCGCGAGGGGCTGGGCTGGCCCTATGCGCCGGGCCTGTGGAACGATGCGCAGGTCGAGGCGTGGAAGCCGGTGACGCACGCGGTGCATGACGCGGGCGGGCGGATCGTCGCGCAATTGTGGCACATGGGGCGGCAGGTGCATTCGAGCGTGATCGGAGGCCAGCCGGTGTCCTCCTCCGCCACCGCGACCCAGGGCCAGGCGCATACCTATGACGGCAAGCAGGATTTCGAGACCGCCCGGCCGCTGGCGCTGGACGAGATGCCGCGGCTGCTCGACGATTATGCGCTGGCGACCCGCAACGCGATTGCCGCCGGCTTCGACGGGGTGCAGATCCACGCCGCCAATGGCTATCTGATCGACCAGTTCCTGCGCGACGGCGCCAACCACCGCGACGACGCTTATGGCGGCACGCCCGAAAACCGCATCCGCCTGCTGCGCGAAGTGGCCGAGCGGGTCGCGGCGGTGGCGGGCGCGGATCGGGCGGGCGTGCGACTGTCGCCGAACGGCGAATCGCAAGGGGTGGACGATTCGAACCCGCATGCGGTGTTCGTCCCCGCCGCCAAGGCGCTGGCCGATATCGGCATCGCCTTCCTGGAACTGCGCGAACCCGGCCCCGCGGGCACTTTCGGGCGCACCGACGTGCCCAAGTTGAGCCCGGCGATCCGCGCGGCATTCCCCGGCGCGCTGGTCCTGAATTCGGATTACACCAGTGTCGAGGCCGCGCAGGCGGACCTGGATTCAGGCGTGGCGGATGCGATCAGCTTTGGGCGGACGTTCATCGCGAACCCCGACCTGCCCGCGCGGCTGCGCGAGGGCGCGCCGCTGGCCGCGGACAATCCGCGGACCTGGTACAGCCAGGGGGCGGAGGGGTATGTCGATTATCCGGCGCTGGAGCGCGAAGCGGCGTAGCGCCCAGGGCATGATGACGTCACCTCTACCCGTTCGTGCTGATTAGAGGCCGAGTAGCCGCGCAAGCGGCGTATCGAGGACTCGTATCGAAGCACCGTTGGTATTCGATCACCTGTCCTTCGATACGCCCTCTCGATACGCTGCTGCGCAGCTACTCGATGGCTACTCAGGACGAACGGGTGGGTGAGGCTGATACATCATGGTCTAGGCCGGGCGGTCGAGAGCGATTTAGATCGTCTCGCCGAGCCGGTCTAGGACGCGGGTGAAGGCGGGGCGGCCGTGCTGCATGGCCATGCCGATCGCCACCCCGGTGACGACGAGCCCGCCGAACCCGAGCCAAGCGAACGCCGCCAGTACCGCCGCCGCCAGTATCGCGACACCGCCAAGCACGAGGGCCAGCAACCGCGCGCCGCCCTCGGCAAGAGCGATCCCCCGCGGGCCGCGCGCATCGAACTCGCCGCGGGTGCGCAGGACGTAGCGGCCATCGGGCGTTCGCTCGCCGCGACTCAGCAGGCGGGCGAAAGCCCCACCGGGGTTTCGGCTGGATATTGGCAGCCCACCCGGCGCGCGCGGGCGGACCGGCTCTCCGTCGCGGGTGTCGATCACCTCCAGCCGCCGGCCGCGTTCGACGACGCGGTAGCGCGGCGACGGCGGCCGGGTGGTCATGCGACGTCAGGCGAACCGTTCGCGCAGTGCCAGCATCGCCAGCGCCGCCTTGGCCGCATCGCCGCCCTTGTCCTTCTCGTCCGGCCGCGCGCGGGTCAGGGCCTGGGCTTCGTTTTCGGTGGTCAGGATGCCGTTGCCGATCGCCAGCCCGTCCATCGTCAGCGCCATGATCCCACGCGCGCTTTCGCCCGCGACGATCTCGAAATGATAGGTCTCGCCGCGGATCACGACGCCGAGCGCGACGAAGGCGTCGAACGATTCGGCGGCCAGCGCGATCGCGCCGGGAACCTCTAGCGCGCCCGGAACCGTGATCGTCTCGTGGCTATGCCCCGCCGCCTCGATCGCGGCACGCGCGCCCGCCAGCAGCAGGTCGTTCAGATGGTCGTAGAAGCGCGCCTCCACGATGAGCAGATGAGCCATCAGGAATCGGCCTCCCATGCGATCGGTCGCTCGCCCACGATCGACAGGCCGTAACCGTCGAGAGCGACCAGGGTGTGATGCGAATTGGTGAGCAGGATCATGTCGTGGATGCCGAGTTCGGCCAGGATCTGCGCGCCGACGCCGTAATCGCGGACCTCGTTCATGTCGTCGCCGTCCGCCGGGGCGCCCTGCCCCTTCTGGCGGACGATGCGCGAGAGCAGGTCGGGGCCTTGGCGGGTGAGCACGACGACGACGCCCGACCCCTCCCGCGCGATCGCCTCCATCGCATTGGCGAGCAGCCCGGCGCGTTCGCCCAGTTCGCCGAAGGTGTCGCCGAACAGGTTGAGCGGATGCATGCGCACCACCGTCGGCTTGGACGGGTCGATCCGCCCCTTCACCAGCGCCAGCGTCTCCGCACCGATCGCCTTGTTGCGATAAGTGATCGCGGTCCATTCGCCGCCGTGGCGGCTGGTGAACTTGGCCTCGGCGATCTTTTCGACATTGTGGTCGTGGCGGCGGCGATAGGCGATCAGATCGCGGATCGTGCCGATCTTGAGACCGTGCAATTGCGCGAAGGAGACGAGATCGTCGAGGCGGCTCATCGTGCCGTCCTCGTTCATGATCTCGCAGATCACGCCCGACGGGTTCAGCCCGGCGAGGCGCGACACGTCGACCGCGGCCTCGGTATGCCCGGCGCGGACCAGCACGCCGCCGTCGCGCGCGACCAGCGGAAAGACGTGGCCCGGCGTCACGATCTCATCCGCGCCCTTCGAAGAATCGATCGCGACCGCGATGGTGCGCGCGCGATCGGCGGCGGAGATGCCGGTCGTCACCCCGTCGCGCGCCTCGATCGAGACGGTGAAGGCGGTTTCATGGCGGGTGCCGTTGTGGCGGCTCATCAACCCCAGGCCGAGTTCGTCGACCCGGCGCTTGGACATCGCAAGACAGATCAGCCCGCGACCGTGACGGGCCATGAAGTTGATCTTCTCCGGCGTCGCCATCTGCGCGGGGATGACCAGGTCGCCCTCGTTCTCGCGGTCCTCATCGTCGACCAGGATGAACATCCGGCCGTTCTTGGCCTCGTCGATGATCTCCTCCGGACTGGAGAGGAAACCGTGGCGCAATCTTGCAAGCTCAGGCTTTTGCACGGTAATGCTCCATCCGTTGGAGGTAGCGGGCGAGGACGTCGATCTCGATGTTGACGCGGCCGCCGGGTTCGAGCGCGCCGAGCGTCGTCGCGGCTTGCGTATGCGGGATGACGTTGACGGCGAAGTCGGTGCCGTCGGCGTGATCCTCGACCGCATTGACCGTCAGCGACACGCCGTCGACGGTGATCGAGCCCTTGGGCGCCAGGAACGGTGCGAGCGCGGGCACCACGCGAAAGCCGATGCGCTTCGAATCGCCCTCCGCACAGACGCCGAGCACCTCGGCGACGCCGTCGACATGACCGGTGACGATGTGGCCGCCGAGTTCGTCGCCCAGCTTCATTGCGCGTTCCAGGTTGATGCGGGTGCCCTCATGCCATTGCGGCGCGGTGCGCGCGATCGTCTCTCCCGACACGTCGACCGCAAACCAGCCGGGTACGCCCGCGGCGGATTTGTCGACGACGGTCAGACAGACGCCCGAGCAGGCGATCGAGGCGCCGAGATCGACGTCGCCCATGTCATAGGCGGTCTCGATCATGACCCGGGTGTCGCCGCGCGCCTCTATGCGCGCGACCCGGCCGATGTCGCTGACGATTCCGGTGAACATTCAACCCTCGCTCAAAACGCGCTCGTAGACCTCGAGGGTGTCGCTGCCAAGCAGGCGCATGTCGGTTCGCTGCCAGCGGCCATGCGCTTGTGTCAACGCTGTCAGGCCCAGATCGGCCAGACTGGCTACACCGCCGCCGACGAGGACAGGCGCACGGTAGAGCAGCAGACGATCGACCAGATCGGCGGCCAGGAAGGAAGCGGCGGTGCGTGCGCCGCCCTCGATCAGGAGGTGATCGACGTTGGTGAGGCCGGCGATCTGGGCGGGATTCGCGAGATAGAGCCAGTCACCCTCACCCTTCCGCCGCGCGTCGTGCGGCTCCTTCCCTCTCCCGCCGGGAGAGGGAAGGGGCCCGCTCGGCGCAGCCGAGTGGGAAGGGTGAGGGTGACTGGACAGCACGATACGCATCGGGCTGCGGTCCTCCAGCCCGGGCAGGCGAACGTCGAGCCGGGGGGCGTCGGCGTCGAACGTGCCGCGGCCGACGAGGATCGCCTCGTGCCGGCTGCGTTCAAGATGGGCGTGGGCGCGTGCCTCTTCGCCGGTGATCCAGCGGCTCTCCCCGTTCGCCAGCGCGATGCAGCCGTCGAGCGAGGTGGCGAGCTTCAAGGTAACATGGGGGCGGCCGTGCGCCTGACGGGTCAGGAAACCGGCCATCGCGCGGCGGGCGGCGGCGGCTCCGACGCCCGCCGCTATCGCTACGCCGGCCGCCGACAGCCGCTGCAACCCGCTGCCGCCGGTGCGCGGGTCGGGATCGGGCAGCGCGGCGACGACGCGCGCGACGCCGGCGGCGATCAGCAGGTCGGCGCAGGCGGGGCCGCGGGGCGAGACATGCGCGCAGGGTTCGAGGCTGGTGTAGACGGTGGCGCCGCGGGCGTCCGCGCCGGCCTGGGCCAGCGCCATCGCCTCGGCATGCGGGCGGCCGCCGGGCTGGGTCCAGCCGCGGCCGGCGACGCGGCCGTCCTTGACGATGACGCAGCCGACGTTGGGATTGGGTGCGGTGCGGCCGCGCGTGCGTTCGGCAAGCGCGAGTGCCGCGCCCATCCAGCGCGCGTCGTCGTTCAGAGTCCCCAGCCTTCGAGCTTCTTGTCCAGCCGCCGGAACGCCGCGCGCCGCTCGTCGTCGGCCTTCTTCTGTTCGGCCAGCGCCTTCTGGCGGATCGGCTCGTCGATCTTCTGCTGCGCGCGGATCTGTTCGTCGGTGCGATCGAGCGTCCATTGCTCGAAATACACGATGTCGCGGCGATACACCGGCTCGATCGAGCTATCGTTGGCGAAGGCGTAGACGAAGAAGCCTGTGATCGCCATCGCGAGCACCAGGAAACCCAGTTCGTGCGGCCGGCGGTGCGAGAGGAACAGGCGCAGGTCGCGGTAGGCCCGGACGGGTGAGAAGCGGCTGAAGAAACCCATGACGCCGAATGTAGGGGCGTCGCCGTCGCTAGACCAGACCCGCGGCACCCAGCCGCGCGATCGCGCGGTCGCGACCGATCAGCGGGAGCAGCGCCGCCATGTCGGGGCCATGATCGCGGCCGGTGAGCGCGCGGCGCAGCGGCAGGAACAGCGGCTTGCCCTTGCGCCCGGTCGCTTCCTTCAGCGCCGCGGTCAGCGCGTGCCAGGGATCGGCGGACCAGTCGATCGTGGCGGCGAGCTGAGCGGCCATGGCCAGGAATCCGGCGTCGTCGGCCGCTGGCGGCGGGGCGATCGGCCCTTCGATGACCTGCCACCATTCGGCGGCCCCGGCGACGGTCGTGAGATTCGGGCGCACCGCCTCCCATTCCGCCCGGCCCATCCCGGCGGGCAGCCGATCGGCGACGTCGGCATGATCCAGCGCATGGACGACGCGGGCGTTCAGGTGCGCAAGTTCCCCCTCGTCGAAGCGCGCAGGCGCCCGGCCGAAACGCGCGAAGTCGAAGCCCGCGATCAGCGCGGCGTCGTCCACGGCCTCCACCGGCGCACTGGTGCCCAACCGCGCGAGAAAGGCGCGGATCGCAGGCGGCTCGATGCCGATTTCGCGAAAATGATCGACCCCCAGCGCGCCCAGCCGCTTCGACAATTTGCCCTCGGCACCGGTCAGCAGAGCGGCATGCGCAAAGGCGGGCGGGGCGGCGTCCATCGCGGCGAACATCTGCAATTGCAGCGCGGTGTTGGATACATGGTCCTCACCGCGCACGACATGGCTGACGCCGAGGTCAATGTCGTCGATCGCGGAGGGGAGCATGTAGAGCCACGATCCGTCGGCGCGGCGGACGACGGGGTCGCTCATCGCCGCGGGATCGAAATTCTGAGGCCCGCGGATCAGGTCGTTCCAGGCGATCGGCGCGTCACGGTCGAGCTTGAAGCGCCAGTGCGGGCGCACGCCGTCGGCCTCCAGCGCGGCGCGATCGGCGTTGCTCAACGCCAGCGCGGCGCGATCGTAGATCGGCGGCAGACCGCGCCCGAGCAGGATCTTGCGCTTGAGATCGAGTTCCTGCGCGCTCTCATAGGCCGGATAGATGCGCCCCGCCCGCAACAGCGCATCGAAGCGCGCCTCGTACAGCGCGAACCGCTCGGACTGCCGCACCTCGGCATCAGGCGCCAGACCAAGCCAGGCGAGATCGCAGCGGATCGCATCGACGAACCGCTCCTCGCTGCGCTGCGCATCGGTATCGTCGATACGCAGCACGAAGCGCCCGCCGGTCTTTCTGGCCCACAGCCAATTGTGGAGCGCGGCCCGGATGTTGCCGACGTGGAGCGTGCCGGTTGGCGAGGGCGCGAAGCGGGTGAGCGTCATGGGGTGAGGATCGCAATCCCGCGCGCGATCGCCGCGCGGGCAAGTCTTCCGTCCCCGGTCAACAGCGGAGCCGCGAAGCGTTCGCAGACCAGCGCGTAAGCCGCGTCATAGGCACTCAGAAGATGCTCGATCGCATAATCCACGACCGCATCGAGCGGTGCACCGTCGACCAGCGTGATCGTGGTCATCAATGTGACGGCATCCGCGCACGCCCGACGGCTTTGCTCGGCGTCCAGGCGATTGCGTTTTCGGGCGGTGCCGATGAGGCTCGCCAGTTCGACCGGCAGGTGAGGCGGCGCATAAATCTCATTGGCCAGACATGTCATGAGCGCGAAGTCGGCCAATGTGCCCGCTTCGTCCGGGATAAGGAACGCCCCGATCGAGGAGGCGTCGACAACGACGATCACCGCCGGCCTTCCTCGATCCACTCCCGGATCTCCGCGGCCGACGTCGGACCATATTTTGCCCGAACTTCCTGGCCGATCCTGTGAAGGTTGTTCAATGCCGCCGCCTTGCGCGCACGGCGCGCAGCATGCGTTAGGCCGAGGTGCAGGACATCATAACCTTCGCGAGTGATGACGATCTCCTCGCCGGCTTCGGCCGCGGCGAGCAGCGCTACGGCATTGTCTTGAAACTCGGCAATGGGAACATGGCGCATGACGGCACTCCTCTGCCGCTGTCCTACCCGATCGAGCGTTATGGCCACAACCGCCCCGGTTGCGTTCGGCGCCTCTCCGGGTAAGAGCATGCCCGGCAAAGGGGCGCGTCCATGAAACTCATCACCGGCAATTCCAACCTGCCGCTGGCGCAGGCGATCTCGGATTATCTGGAGACGCCGCTGACCGAGGCACTGGTGCGCCGGTTCGCCGACGAGGAGATCTTCGTCGAAATCCAGGAGAACGTGCGCGGCGAGGACGTGTTCGTGATCCAGTCGACCGGCTATCCGGCGAACGACAATCTGATGGAATTGCTCATCATCATCGACGCGCTCAAGCGTGCGTCGGCGCGGCGGATAACCGCGGTCATCCCCTACCTCGGCTATGCGCGGCAGGACCGCAAGCCCGGCCCGCGAACGCCGATCTCCGCCAAGCTCGTCGCCAACCTCATCACCGTCGCGGGCGCGGACCGGGTGTTGTCGGTCGATCTCCATGCGGGGCAGATCCAGGGGTTCTTCGATATCCCCACCGACAATCTCTACGCGGCCCCGGTGATGTCGGCGGACATCCATGCCCGCTTCAAGGGGCGCAACATGATGGTGGTGTCGCCCGACGTCGGCGGTGTCGTGCGCGCGCGCCAGCTCGCCAAGCGGCTCGACAACGCGCCGCTCGCGATCGTCGACAAGCGCCGCGAGCGTGCGGGCGAATCCGAGGTGATGAACATCATCGGCGAGGTAGAGGGGCGGTTCTGCATCCTGGTCGACGACATCGTCGATTCGGCCGGCACCCTGTGCAACGCCGCGGCCGCCTTGTGCGAGGCAGGGGCGGAAGGCGTCGTCGCCTATGTCACCCACGGCGTGTTGTCGGGCGGCGCGGTGGCGCGGGTCGAAGGATCGAAGCTGACCGAGCTGGTCATTACCGATTCGATCGGCAATCACGATTCGATCGGCACGTGCGCCAAGATCCGCCACCTCCCGATCGCGCCCCTGCTGGGTGAGGCGATCAAGCGGATCGCGGATGAGACGAGCGTGAGCAGCTTGTTCGATTGATGACGGGTGCAGGCGCGGCGGCGCCCGCGCCGATGCAAGCGAAGCGCAGCAGCACCCGGCACGGCCGGCGGGTCGGCTTCGGCCGAACCAGCCCGACGGCGGCTTTGCCGGCGTTGCTGGTCGGTGTCAGAGCTGTTATCGCCGTCTTGCCTGCCGGCCGATCTTGCTTTGTCGCAGCGTCAGCGCTGCGACAAAGCTACGATATGATCGAACACCGCCGGGTGCAGCGGCTTGGAGAAAGCGCAGCCGTATTTGAACTTGTCGCGCCACGCGACGACGGCCTCCAGCGGCGCCAGGCCGGGCAGCGTCAGCCATACCACCGTGCCCGGCCATAGCGTGAAACTGGTCTCCGCGCGAAAACCCGCCTTCGACAGGTCGACGACATCGATCTCGAAGCGCGTCTGGCCGCGGTCGCGAAGGTGGGCGCGCATCTTGACAGATCTGCGCAGTGTCTGACGAGGGTCGTCCGTGGCTTGCAAGGACGAATCGAAGGCAGGCTGGGTCATGACCGGAACATAGACCCGGAATGCTTAACGACATCCTACGCGCGCAATGATTCTACGCCGCTGTCCGCCGCGGTTCCTCGCCGCACCCCCGCCCGCCCGCGGCGCTTGAGTTCGGCCTTCAGCGCCTCCGGAGGCGGTGCCACGAGAAAGCCGAAGCTGACGTTGCCATCCTTCGTTTCGACGACGTGATGCAGCCGGTGCGCCTGGACGATGCGCTTCATATAGGCCGATTTCGGCAGGTATCGGGTCGGCAAGCGGCGATGGACGATCACGTCGTGGAAGCCGAAATATATCGCGCCATATGCTGCAATCCCCGCGCCGATCCACGTACATCCCGCCCACCAGCCGAGCTGTACCCCGCCGAGCAGCAGCACGATCGACGGCACCGCGAAGATCGCCGCATAAAGGTCGTTCCACTCCCAATTGCCGTGGCGCGGCGCGTGGTGGCTTGCGTGGAGGAACCAGCCCGGCCCGTGCATGATCCAGCGGTGCGCCGCATAGGCGAACGCCTCCATCGCGATCACGGTGGCGATAAACACCAGGATGCCCAGCGGCCAGCTCATCGAACCGGCATATAGGGTGGATTCGCCTCCGATCCTATGCTTTAGGCCATGACCTATCCGATCTTCGAGCGAGGCACGCGCGCATGAACATCCACGAATATCAGGCCAAGGACGTCCTCGCCAAGTTCGGCGTGCCCGTTCCCGCAGGCTATGCGGCGCTGACCGTCGAGGAAGCCGTGGCGGCGGCAGGCAAGCTGCCCGGACCCCTGTACGTCGTGAAGGCGCAGATCCACGCGGGCGGGCGCGGCAAGGGCAAGTTCGTCGAACTCGGTCCCGATGCCAAGGGCGGCGTGCGTCTCGCCAGGAGCGCCGATGAGGTGCGCGCCGCGGCGCAGGACATGCTCGGCAACACGCTGGTGACGATCCAGACCGGCGATGCCGGCAAGCAGGTCAACCGGCTGTACGTCACCGATGGCGTCGATATCGCCAAGGAATTCTACCTGGCGCTGCTGGTCAACCGGGCGACCGGCCGGGTGTCGATGGTCGCATCGACCGAGGGCGGCATGGATATCGAGACGGTGGCGCACGACACCCCTGAGAAGATCCACAGCATCGACATCGACACCGCGACCGGCTTCATGCCGCATCACGGCCGCGCGGTGGCGGCGGCGCTGGAACTGACCGGCGACCTCGCCAAACAGGCGACCAACGTCGCCTCCAAGCTGTACGACGCCTTCGTCGGTACCGATGCCGAGCAGATCGAGATCAATCCGCTGGCCGTCACCGAAGACGGCAAGCTGATGGTGCTCGACGCCAAGGTCGCGTTCGACGGCAATGCAATGTTCCGCCACAAGGATCTGGTCGAACTGCGCGACGAGACCGAGGAAGATCCCGCCGAGATCGAGGCTTCGCGCTACGATCTGGCCTATATCAAGCTCGACGGCGACATCGGCTGCATGGTCAACGGCGCGGGTCTCGCGATGGCGACGATGGACATCATCAAGCTGAACGGCATGTTCCCGGCCAATTTCCTCGACGTCGGCGGCGGCGCGAACAAGGAAAAGGTGACGGCCGCGTTCAAGATCATCCTGGCGGACCCCAACGTGAAGGGCATCCTGGTCAACATCTTCGGCGGCATCATGAAGTGCGACATCATCGCCGACGGCATCGTCGCGGCCGCCAAGGAAGTGAATCTGAGCGTTCCCCTTGTGGTTCGGCTCGAAGGCACCAATGTCGAGAAGGGCAAGGAAATCCTGGCGAATTCCGGGCTGGCGATCGTGCCCGCGAACGACCTTGGCGACGCGGCGAAGAAGATCGTGGCCGAGGTGCAGAAGGCGGCGTGAGGGAGGCAACATGACCGGTGAAGTCGAAAACCTGATGCTGGAGCATCTGAAGCGTTTCCAGGCAACGCTCGATCGCTTTGAACGCAAGCAGGACGAGATCATCGGGCGTATCGCCAATCTCGGGGGCGCGCTGGCGTCGATGATGCAACATCTCGCGCATTTGTCGGCCGCCGACGCTGCGCAACAGGTCGCCATCGACAATGTCAGCCGGCGCCTCGATCGTATCGAACGGCGCCTCGAACTCTCGCACTAGAGACGGCCCCGTTTCCTCCCCAGGACGGGATCAGCGACCACAGGAGTGGATGGAATGAAGGTAGTCGTGCCGGTCAAGCGCGTGCTTGACTATAATGTGAAGCCTAGAGTGAAGGCGGACGGGACGGGGGTCGATCTGGCCAACGTCAAGATGAGCATGAACCCGTTCGACGAGATCGCGGTCGAGGAAGCGATCCGCCTGAAGGACAAGGGCGTCACCGAGATCGTGGTCGTGTCGATCGGCGAGCAGAAGGCGCAGGAGACTTTGCGCACCGCGCTGGCGATGGGGGCCGACCGCGCGATCCTGGTGGTCAGCGAGACGCGGGTCGAGCCGCTCGGCGTCGCCAAAATCCTCGCCAGGATCGTCGAGGAGGAGAAGCCCGACTTGGTGATCCTGGGCAAACAGGCGATCGACGACGACAACAACCAGACCGGGCAGATGCTCGCCGGGCTGCTCGGCTGGGCGCAGGGCACGTTCGCCTCGAAGGTCGAGATCGGCGACGGATCGGTGAACGTCACCCGCGAGGTCGATGGCGGATCGGAGACCGACACGCTGAAACTGCCTGCGATCATCACCACCGATCTGCGGCTGAACGAGCCGCGCTATGCCTCGCTGCCCAATATCATGAAGGCGAAGTCCAAGCCGATGGCGCAGAAGACGCCCGCCGACTTCGGCGTCGACGTAAGCCCGCGGATCGCGACGCTGAAGGTCGTCGAGCCGGGCAAGAGATCGGCGGGCATCAAGGTCGCCGATGTCGACGAACTGGTGATGAAGCTGTCCGCGATGGGGATTTCCAAGTCATGAAGACATTGGTCTGGGTCGAGCACGACGGCGCGTCCGTCAAGGATGCAACCCTTTCGGCGGTCACCGCCGCGGCGAAGCTGGGCGAGGTCCACCTGCTGGTTGCGGGCGCAGGCGTCGATGCGGTCGCGCAAGCCGCGGCGAAGATCGCCGGCGTCGGCAAGGTGCACGTCGCCGACGATGCGGCTTATGCGCATGCGCTTGCCGAAAACGTCGCGCCGCTGGTCGTCGAACTGATGGGCCACCACGACGCGGTGTTGTTTCCTGCGACCAGCAACGGCAAGAACATCGCACCGCGCGTCGCCGCGCTGCTCGACGTGATGCAGATCAGCGATATCCTGTCGGTGGAGAGCGAGGACACGTTCACCCGGCCGATCTATGCCGGCAACGCGATCGCCACCGTGCGGTCGTCGGATGCCAAGAAGGTCATCACCGTGCGCGGCACCGCGTTCGACAAGGCGGCGACCGAGGGTGGTTCGGGCACGATCGAGGCGGTGGCATCGACGGGCGACGCGGGCCTGTCGACCTTTGCTGGTTCGGAGATCGCGGCGAACACCCGGCCCGAACTGACCAGCGCCAAGATCATCGTGTCGGGCGGACGCGCGCTGGGTTCGGGCGAGAAGTTCCACGAACTGATCGACCCGCTCGCGGACAAGCTGGGCGCGGGCGTCGGCGCGAGCCGCGCCGCGGTGGATGCAGGTTACGCGCCCAACGACTATCAGGTCGGCCAGACCGGCAAGATCGTCGCGCCGGAGGTCTATGTCGCGGTCGGTATCTCAGGCGCGATCCAGCATCTGGCTGGGATGAAGGATTCCAAGGTCATCATCGCGATCAACAAGGACGAGGACGCCCCGATCTTCCAGGTGGCAGACATCGGCCTGGTCGGCGACCTGTTCAAGATCGTGCCGGAATTGACGGAGAAGCTGTAGTTTGGACGAGCCGCTTCGGTTCGATCTACACGGGGCGGCGCGACACGATGGCGCCGCCCTTGGCATGCTGGGTCAATTTGAAGCTGCTCTGGCGCCTTTCGTCCACGAACGTCCCGGGATTCGTTTGCATGGCGTCGCCGGGCTTGGGCAGCTGCTGGCGTCTTCAAGTCACGTGGGGCGCATTGTCGCCGATATTCTCGGATCGGATGCCCGGCCAGTACGGGCCATTCTTTTCGACAAGACGCCCGGCACGAATTGGGCGCTGGGGTGGCACCAGGATCGTACCATCGCAGTTCGCGAACGACGCGACATGCCGAACTTCGGGCCGTGGTCCATCAAAGCGGGCATTCAGCACGTCGAACCGCCGTTCGCCATCATCGAAGATATGGTTACGCTGCGTATCCATCTGGACGACGTTCCCGAGCATAACGCGCCGCTGCTGATCGCACCGGGGTCGCACCGGCTGGGGCGGGTCGCAGAAGCCGATTTGGCGCAGGTCATCAATCGGTTTGGGGAACGGACTTGCCTTGCATCGCGCGGCGACGTCTGGGCTTACGCTACACCGATCGTCCATGCCTCGTCCGCTGCGTTGGGGTACAGCCGCCGGCGGGTGTTGCAAGTCGATTATACGGCACTTGCTCTGCCGGCTCCTCTGGCCTGGCTGGGTATTTGATGACGAAGCCCTGTCGATCCGATAGATCGTGTGCGACTTCTTTCGCGGGAGACGACGCATGCAGGTGACAGCCATTCTGATATCCGCGCCCGAAGGCGGCTTTACCGCGCTAAATCCGGAAACCGGAACCGCTAGCGAAGGGGAAACGGTGGAGGAAGCGATTGCCAACCTGCGCGAAGCCGTCGAACTCTATCTCGAGGTGTTTCCGCTCAAGGTGAGCGGAACGCCGCTCGTGACGACCTTTACCGTTGCCGAACATGCCTGATTATCCCGTCCTTTCCGGCGCCGACATCATCAAGGCGCTGGAGCGGCTTGGTTTCGAGCGGGTGAGAAGCCGGCAGCCACGTCGTGATGCAGCGAGGCGGACTCGGGTGCGTTGTGCCGCTGCACAAGGAGGTCAAGCGCGGCACGCTGGGGAGCATCGTGCGGCAGTCGGGAATCGACGCCGAGGCGTTCATCGCTGCACTGTCCGATAAGTCCTAAGTCATCATCCGCTTCAGCACTTCGATCCGGTCCGCCTCCGCGGCAGGCTTGTCGGTCCTGATCCGCGCGATTCTGGGGAAGCGCATGGCGACGCCCGATTTGTGGCGCTTGGATTCGTGGATCGAATCGAAGGCGATCTCCAGCACCAGCGTCTTCTCGACCTCGCGCACCGGGCCGAAGCGCGCGAGGGTGTTCTTGCGGACGAACGAATCCAGCTGGGCTATCTCCTGATCGGTGATACCCTGATACGCCTTGCCGACGGGCAAAAGGTCTCCGTCCTCGGTCCAGCAGCCGAAGGTATAGTCGCTGTACCAGCTCGACCTGCGGCCGTTGCCGCGCTGGGCGTACATCATCACGCAATCGGCGGTCAGCGGATCGCGCTTCCATTTGTACCACAAAGCGGCGCGGCGGCCGGTGACATAGGCGCTGTCGCGCCGCTTGAGCATGACGCCCTCGATCGCGGCATCGCGGGCGCCGGCGCGCAGCGCCTCCAGCGCGGTGAAATCCGCGGCCTCGATCACCTGGCTGAGATCGAAGCGATCGGGGTCGAGCGCCGGCGCGAAGGCTTCGAGCCGGGCGCGGCGTTCGGTCCAGGAGAGCGCGCGAAGGTCTTGCGTGCCGTCGAAGAGGATGTCGTAGAGGCGGACGAAGGCGGGCGCCTCCGCCAGCATCTTCGCCGACACCTGCTTGCGTCCGAGGCGCTGCTGTAGCGCGTTGAAGCTGGCCGCGCCGCCGCCCTCGTCCAGCGCGCCACCCTGCGCCTCGCCCTTCACCAGCAGTTCGCCATCGACCACGCCGGGAGTGGCGAATGCCTGCGCCACGTCGGGGAAGGCGGCTGTCACGTCGTCACCGGTGCGGCTGTAGAGGCGCGTGACGCCGGCGACATGGACGATCTGGACCCGGATACCGTCCCATTTCCACTCGGCGGCATAGTCCGCGAGATCGACGCGCAGGTCTTCGAGTGGATGCGCGAGCATGAAGGGGCGGAAGACCGGAACATCGGCCGCCGTCGGCTGCGCACCGGTCCCCTCCGCCCAGGCGAACAGATCGGCATAGGGGGGCTCAAGGCCATGCCAGACCTCCTCGACCGCATCGACGTCTATCCCGAAGGCGCTTGCAAGCGCGGTCTTGGCGAGGCGTGCGGATACGCCGATCCGCAAGCCACCGGTGGCCATTTTCAACAGTGCGAACCGCTCCTCGGCATCGAGGCGGTCGAGCATCGCCGCCAGCGCCGCCGGCGCATCGGACCGCGAGAGATGGGCGAGCGCATCGACCACCTGCGCCAGCGACAGGGGTTCGGCGGGCACCGGCGGATCGGGCTCGGGCCAGAGCAGCGCGACCGTCTCGGCGGTATCGCCGACATAGTCACGGCTCATCCGGAACAGGATCGGATCGACCCGCGATTCGATCAGCGCGCGGATCAGCGCGGGCTTGACGCCGGGCAGATCGAGATCCCCGGTCAGCGCCGCCATCGCCCAACCGCGGTCCGGATCGGACGGGGCGCGCAGGTAATCGCCGATCAGCTTCAGCTTGGCGTTGCGCGAGCGGGTGTAGATCAGCGAATCGAGGAGCGCGGCGAAGGCGTGCATGGGTTGCGCAACGCATGGGCAAGCCGCATCGCTCCCAGTCCCCGCAGATGTGCTGGAGTCGATGTTCTAGACGAGGCCCAGGGCGCCGAGTGCAAGGGTGGCGCCGAGGATCAGGAACGCCGCGCCGATGACCATGCGTGCCCGGTGCAGCGGCAGGCGGAGCCAGGCGGCTTCGCCGAGCAGCGCGGCGGGTGCGATGATTGCGAGCGAGCCGAGGGTGGCGCCGATCGCGGCGAGGGCGGGGACGGTCGTGCGCGCGGCCAAAGCGGCGACGATGAACTGGATGCCGTCACCGAACGCCAGGATCGTCATGCCGAGGAAAGTCGTCGCACCCGCGCCGATGCGCCAGCCGGTGAGGCGATCGGGCATCTTGGCCGGAAAAAAGCTGCCCGCACCCTGGAGCAGCAGGGCCAGCGCCAGCAGCAGCTGGCGGGCTTGCGGGGCGATCGTCGGCGCGATCAGCGCACCGCCCGCCGCCGCGATGCCGCTGGCGGCCAGCAGGCCGAGCGCGGCGGTGATGATGACCAGTCCCGGCCTGCGCCAGCGATCCGCAAGGATCGCGGCCAGCCATGCGGTGCGATCTCCCACCTGCGCCGCGGCGGCAGCGACCAGTGCGGCCATCAGCGCGTCCATCGAACTTTCCGCCGCGGCGCCAGCGCGGCCCGGCCGGGCAGCGCCTGGCCGCAGATCAATGCGCGATCCGCACCGCGCAGGCCGCAGCGAAGGCGTCGCAGGCGGCGACATCCTGGCGTTCGTTGGTCACCGCGTCGCGCAGCACCGACAGCCAGCCGTGGAGCAGCGGTCCGTGCTCACCGCGGGCGAGCGCGAAATCGAGGAAATGGGCGACGGTGACCGCGGGGTTCATGCCGTTGCGGTGGGCGATGACGCGAATCGCATCCACCTCCGGCGCCAACTCGCATGCGCGGGCATGAGGCGCGCGGACGTCCAGCGCCGAGATCCGCGCCGCAAGGTCCGCACGCACCGAATCCATGTCCACCTGCTCCGCCATGCCGACTCTCCCGATCCCCTGCGCACATGCTGCGCGTATCGGAATGAAGACGCGGTTAAGGACAGGGTTGAGGCCAGGCGTCGGTTGACTTGCCAGCCCTGCTGCGCCATGCGCCACCGCTGATAGCGACGGCAGGCTCCCTGCCGTCGCTTTAGCTATTCGAAGAACGCAAGGACCGGGCTCATGGCCAAGCCGACTACCGTCAAGATCAAGCTCGTCAGCTCCGCCGACACTGGATTCTTCTACGTGACGAAGAAGAACCCGCGCACGAAGACCGAGAAGCTGTCGTTCAAGAAGTACGACCCCGTCGTGCGCAAGCATGTCGACTTCAAGGAAGCCAAGATCAAGTAAGCCGACTTCGGCGGCGAATCGGCCAGAGCCGCGGGGGCGACGAGCCCGCGCGGCCTTTTTGCCGTGCGTGGCGCAGATCGCGGTGGGACCGGGGAGTTCTATTGCGGCGGGTGCTCGGGCGAAAGGTCACTGGAAAGGATGCGGCCAAAAGGGTGAAGGGGCGCAAACGGCACATCGTCACCGAGTACGCGAGGCAACCTGCTCGCCGTCCACGTCCACCCCGCCAACGTGCAGGACTGCCACGGCGCCGTGCCACTGCCGACCAAGCTGCGTCAGCGCTTTCCCGATCTCGACCACATCCTCGCCGACCGAGTCTATCGCGGTGACCAGCTGCTGCGCGCGCTTGCCCCTACCGGCCACTGGACCATCGAAATCATCCGGCGCCCGCCCGGCACCAAGGGCTTCCAGTTCCTCCCAAGGCGCTGGCCAGGGCGCTGGCCAAGGCGCTGGGTC
>NZ_DASVTL010000073.1:0-44342 GCF_036387595.1 Sphingomonas sp. | reverse complement strand
CGCGCAGACGGCGGCGGCGCGGCTCACGCTCGAAGCGGTGTCGCCGGGCGGCCGCGCATACTTCTCGCTGTTTTCGAGCTCCGCGATCGGCGCAAAATGGGCGCTGGGCGGCGACGGCGAGATCGACGGCAATCTTACCGTTAACGGCACGATCGTCGCGCGCAAGTTCGACCGCGCCTCGATGTCGCGCGTCGCAACTTCGTCTTTCAGCGGGAGCATCACACCCGCGCTCGGGCAGACAGTCTCAGTCCCGTGGAGCCTCGCTCTCGGCGTCCTGCCGCCCGTAGGTCGGTTTATCTATGAGATGGCCGTCGCGCTGACCACCAATGCGGGACAGCAGAACGTCACCACCTACAACGGCGAGCCGCTCTACACCAACTTCGTAGCCGATGGCGGCTTGGTGCTGGGCGCCAGCGATGCGCAAGGCAACGGCTATGCGCCGCGTGCCAACAGTTCGGACCCGGTCCTGGCCACGACGGACTTCAACGCGGTCTTCACCGCTTCGGTCGTCCGCGGCAGCGCTGACAGCGGCATCATCGACGACGGCGACTATTACTATCGCGACGTCAGCGCGACCTACACCCTGACCGACATTTACCTGCGCGTGACTTGGGTCGCC
The DNA here is from genome assembly GCF_036387595.1 of Sphingomonas sp. Taxonomy (GTDB): domain Bacteria; phylum Pseudomonadota; class Alphaproteobacteria; order Sphingomonadales; family Sphingomonadaceae; genus Sphingomonas. The sequence continues at coordinate 43,723 of NZ_DASVTL010000073.1, read as the reverse complement.
GTCTGAGGAGGAAGACTGTGGAATATTGGATCGTGTACGACATTGAAAGCGGCGCCGAACTCTATCGCGGCAGCGGTAGCGTGGGTACGTCGGCGTTCCAGCAACTGCCAGAAAGCGCAGCTTTGGTTGTCGTGCCGCTGGCCGTAGTTGCCAGGCCGGTGCTAGACCTCGCCGCGCTGCGCGTCGCGCTCTCGGCCAAGGTAGATGTCGAAGCAGAGAGTGTCCGCATGCGCTTCCTGACCGCCGGCGCCGGTCAGGCGAAGACCTATCAGCGCAAGGAAGCCGAGGCTCGCGCGTGGATCGAGGACAACAGCGTCGTCACGCCGTTCCTCTCTGCCGAGGCACCGGCGCGCGGCATGACCGTCGCCGCCCTTGCGGCCGAAGTTGTAGCGCGCGCGGATGCGTGGACGGTGACCGGTTCGACGATCGAGGCGCTACGCCTGGGCGCCAAGGATGCGATCGAGCAGAACGCTTCGCTGGGCGCTATCATTGCGGCGAGCACCATCGACTGGTCGGCCCTGGGGGCATGAGCGCGGTCGATCCTCTCTTTGCGCAGTGGCTCCAGGCGCCGGCGGACTATGCGGTTCGCGCGGATGCCGCTGCGGTCGCGCGCTGGGGAGCGACCGCGCTCACGACCGAGCGGCTGACGGGCATCGCCACCAAGGCTGCGGCTGAGGCCGAGGCGAACCGGCAACTGACGTTCTTCGGTCGCGGACCTTTCGCGATCGACGTCCACCAGTTCGTGGGAACCGACTGGATCGGCGCGCTTGGCAGCGTCGTCACCATCGCGATCGACCAGCTCGGCTATGACGCGGGCATCGACGTCTTCGTGCTGGAGGCGGAGATCGACCGGGCGAGCGGCACCAGTAATGTCACCGTTTTGCGCCCGCTAAGAAGCCTCTCATGAGCCTCTTATTGATCGTCCAGCCGTTGCCGATCGCGGCCATCGTCGCCTCGCGCGGCAGCGGCGCGGCGAACCTGGCGACGCGCGATCCCAAGGAAGTGTGGGCCGACACCGTGGTCGGAAGCGCCGCCACGCTCACGATCGACCTGGGTGCGGTGCGTACCATCGACACGATCTTCCTCGGCTACGTCCGTCCGCCCGCCGCAGACGCGATCTGGTCGATCACCGGCGGGGTTGCCGACGCCGCTGAGACACAGATCCTGGCTGCCTCGACGCTGCGCGTCCCCGACGTGGCGGGGCACGCACCGGCGCTGACCCATGCTTTGTGGCACGGCGCGCCGCTCGCGGTCCGTTACCTGGCGGTCTCGGTGAACCAGCCTGGCGCCGCGCCGTCGCTGACCGCCGGTGTGCTGGTCGTGGGCAAGTCCTTCGTGGCCGAGCTGGGTCAGGAATGGGGCGCGGGACGCCAGCCGATCGACACCGGCACCGCCACCGCGCTGCCGTCCGGCGGATTCTCGACCGTCGAGGGTGTGCGCAAGGTGCTCTTCAGCTGGACGTTCGGCGATCTCACGCGCGACGAGGCCGACCGGCTGGAGCTGATCGGGCTGGGGCTGGGAGAGACGCTCCCCGGCCTCGTCATCGAGGACGCGAGCGCGACCGCGGGTCTGCGCAGCCGCATCCACTACGGCCTGTTCAAGCGCTGGCGCGCCTTCGAACGGCGCAACCATCGCCAGACGCGCTGGGAAATCGGGATCGAACAATGGGTGTGACGCCCGAACATCAGGAGCAACCATGACCATCGCCAGCCTTCTATTTGCACGCGCCGAAAGCGTTACACCTGGCTCTTTCGGCGGCGTCTACACGATCTCCAGGGCGCTGGGGGCCGCGTCCACCCTCTCGCTGGGCGTAGGGACGAACGGCAACCTCTCGCTTGTCGGGACCACGATCAATGCAGCCGCGGCGATCGCCGCTGGCGTGACCCAGAAGGCAGTGGTCTTCGAGGAGCTGGGCGACCAGGCGCAGCGATACGCCGTGCTGATCACCGGCCGCAGCGCGGCCGCCACGCCCACGCCGCCGGCCACGACGCCGACCGTCACCCTTTCGGCCGCGCAATCGGCGGCTGAGGGCGCAAGCGGCGCGACCGTCTACACCTACACCGTCACGCGCTCAACGATCGCAGGTGCGGTTGCGGTGCCTTGGTCCTTCACCGCCGGGACCACCAGCGCCGACGACTTCACCGGCGGTGTCTATCCTACGGGTGGCGCGGTCAACCTCGCGGACGGTGCGGCAAGCGGTACGTTCCAGGTCAGCGTGAACGGGGACGCGGTGGTGGAGGGGAACGAGACCTTCACGGTGATGATCTCGACGCCCGCGGGGTACGCGGCAGACGCGACGACGAGTGCGACCGGCACGATCCTCAACGACGACATTGCGGGTGCCCCCGCAACCTACCGTCAGGCCGCGAACGCCGGATCGACGCCGGACGGGGTCAGCGCGATGGCGGCGACCAAGCGGCGCACCCGCACGATCAGTCCGATTTTCGTCGCGGGCAACACCGGCCCGTGCAGGATTACGATGAACGGCCACTACATCAACAGTAGCTGGCAAGAGGTCGAGGTCAGCTGGGCGGGCGTCACCGCCTACGGCGTCCAGGTCCAGCTCCTGAGTTCGACCGGGACTTCGCTCGGCGTCTTCCGCGCAAAGGTCGGCGGACAGGAGTCGGTGGTCCCGGCACCCGGTGACGTCGTCCTCGATCCCTTTCTGCCAGCCGACTTCGGCCAGACGACGTGGCCGATGGGCGGCTCGTTCGCGCTCATGACCGAGATCGACGGCGCGATCGGCACGCTGATCCCCGTTTCGTACATCGCTGGCAGCGTGGGTGACAGCGGCGAGTCGAGCTTCTCTGGAGGCACCACGTCGTTCGGTCAGATCGGATCGCTGTCCGCCAACGGCGGCTCCTCGACAAACGCGCTGTGCCGGCCGCTCAAGATCGAGTTCCAGCATACCGCACCGGCCGTCATGTACATCGCCGACAGCCGGGCGAACGGCAAAGGCAACGAGCCATCCGGTCGCGGGCTTGTTCGCGGCGGCTACGCCTTCCAGTCCGCAAAGAATGCTCAGCGGCCGCTTACGAAGTATGCGATCGACGGGGACCGGCTCAGCTACTGGGTCGCAGGCTCGACCTGGCGCCTGGCGCAGGCTGCCAGCTACACCGACTTCTACATCGACCTCGGCTACAACGACATCAACAGCGTGGCTGCTGCAACGGCGTTTTCGAGCCTGACCGCACTCTGCGACATGATCAGGGCCGCGAACCCGACCGCGCGCATTCATATCGTCGCGATCGGCCTGCGCACCTCGTCAGCCACCAACAACTGGCTCGCCCCGCCCGACCAAACGCCCAACGTCGAATACGCCGACGGGGCTGGCACCAGGCGATCGGTCTACAACGACAGCCTCGCGGCGCTCGTCGGCACACGCGGCATCGTCGAGGTGATCGACCTGAAAGCCGACTATTACCACGATGCGGCCAACCCGGCGGTCTACTTCAGCGACGGCACGAACAAGAAGACGACGATCGACGGGGCGCATCTCAGCGCGTTCGGCGAGGCGCGCGTCGGCGGCGTCGGGACCGTGCTGACGAACTCCCTCACCAACCTTCCCAACTCATAGGACATTGCGGCATGATTTATCGCCTCGGAAGTGTCGCGATCATCCTCTGGCTGGTCGCTCCCGCCTTTGCTCAAACCGTGACCGCCGAAGCGCCGCTGCCCGACGTCAAACGCGACGGACGTATCAAGGTCGTCGCGATGGCGGCTCGGCTGGGCGTGCCGAAAGGTACGGTCCTCACCCGCTGCGGCGAGACGCTGGTTTACGTCTATGGCAGCGCGGCGTGTCCCCAGGCGGACCCGTTCGCCGGATTGGCGGCGAAGCGCGGCACGGCCAAGCGCGGCAGCTATGCGGTCAAGGCAGCGAGCGGCAAGGCGATCGGACCTGTCTGGTACGACGGCTGGTATCGGGCCATTGAGGGCAGCAACACCGCGCCCAGCGTTGGTGTGACGGTGCGGGGCGTAAAGATCACCAACGCCGCGCGCGACGGGATCAGCTTCTGCGCGGCGCGTGAGGTAACGGTCGAGGACTTCGACATCAGCCACGGCGATGCATTCAATGTCGGCGCGGACCTGCCGACCGGGATCGGGTTCGGGCGATCAGGCTGCGGCGTCTCCGGGGGCAACATCACGATCCGCAACGGGCGTGTGTCCGGCTTCCGCATGGGCAAGCAGGCGGGCGTTTACCTCAATGGTGATGGCATGGCGATCGAGCGCTACACCGGCGTGTTGATCACGAACGTGACCGCCGAAGACAATGCCGATGCTGGGTTCGACCTCAAGAGCACCGGCACCCGGCTCGATGCCCTCGTCGCGCGGCGCAATGGCCGCAACTTTCGGTTTTGGGGCAGCGGCGACGCCGGAACGCTCACGAGCGAGGAGCCGCGATCGGCGCACGTCTGGATCAATGCCAAGTCGGCTCAGACCTGGACGATCGCCAAGCTGGTCGCCCGTTCGACGACGACGGCCCCGATACTGCGCATCGAGAACAGCTTCCCCGTCACCATCATCATCAAGCAATGCGAGCTGGCCGTCCCGGCGGGCACGCCGATGCTCTGGGGTGGCAGGAAGGCGAAGGTGACTTGGGGTGTCGGGTGCGAGGTCCGCCGCTAAGGGGCTTCTCATTGACCTCTGAGCGGCAGCTTGCGAAGAAGCGAAGTGCTCCAGACTCTGTTGTCAAAGACTCCAGAAACTCTTGTCACGCTACACTCACCCTTCGACGCTGCGCGTCTCTCCCTCTCCCGATGGGAGAGGGAGGGAGCGGCGTAGCCGCGGAAGGGCGAGGGCGGCAAACGGCGGTTCATGCCGACGGGCTGGCGCGCTCGGCGATGTAGGCGGTGACCGCTTCGTAGGTGGCGGGCAGCGTGGCGTAGCGTTCCTCGCGGTCGAACAGGTCGCCGAGGCGCGCGGGTAGCGCGGGGCGGAAGCCGGTGGCGCGCTCCACCGCGTCGCGGAACTTGGCCGGGTGCGCGGTGGCGAGGGTCACGATCGGCGTTCCGCGGTCGACCGTGGCGCGGCGGGCGGCGGCGAGCGCGATTGCGGTGTGGGGATCGAGGATCTCGCCGGTCGATTCGCTCGCCCAGCGCATGGCCAGCGCCATGTCGTCCACGCTGACGCTGTCGCTGACCAGCAGGGGTGCGCAGCCCTGTCCCTGTGCATTGGTCAGCCGCATCGCGCCCGACGCCTCGAACCCCGCCATCTGGCGGCCGAGCGCGGCGCCATCCCGCCCGCCGAGATCGTGGAGCAGGCGTTCGAAATTGCTGCTGACCTGGATGTCCATCGACGGGGTCGGGGTCTGCTGCACCGTGCCTTTGGAATAATCGCCCGACGACAGCGCGCGGTGGAGGATGTCGTTGACGTTGGTGGCGACGATCAGCCGGGCGATCGGCAGGCCCATCTTTGCCGCGACATAGCCCGCGAAAACGTCGCCGAAATTGCCGGTGGGGACCGAGAAGGCGACCGGGCGACCGGGGGCGCCCAAGCGGACGGCGGCGTAGAAATAATAGACCACCTGCGCCATCAGCCGCGCCCAGTTGATCGAATTGACCGCCGACAGCGCGAAGCGATCCGCAAAGACGCGATCGTTGAACATCGCCTTCACCAGCGCCTGGGCGGTGTCGAAGTCGCCGTCGATCGCGATATTGTGGACGTTGGGGCTGAGCACCGTCGTCATCTGGCGGCGCTGGACGTCGGAGACGCGGCCTGCCGGGTGGAGCATGAAGATGTCGATGCCGCTGCGCCCCGCAACCGCGTCAATCGCCGCCGAGCCGGTGTCACCGCTGGTCGCGCCGACGATGGTCAGGCGCTTGGTCGTGCCGGTCAGGAAGCGTTCGAAGAACTGGCCGAGCAGCTGGAGTGCCACGTCCTTGAAGGCAAGGGTGGGGCCATGGAAAAGTTCGAGCAGCCATTGGTCCGAATCGAGCTGGACCAGCGGGGTGACCGCGACATGCGCGAAGCGGGCGTAGGCGGTATCGCACAGGCCGCGCAGTTCGGCCGGGGTCAGCACGCCCTCGACAAAGGGCGCCATCACGGTGACCGCGGTATCGACGTAGGAGAGGCCCGCCAGCCCTGCGATCGTCTCGGGCGACAGCATCGGCCAATGTTCGGGGACGTACAGCCCGCCGTCGGCGGCGAGGCCGGTCAGCGTGGCGTCGCGGAAGTCGAGGATGGGGGCGTTGCCGCGGGTGCTGACGTAGCGCATGGCGCCGCCGTTAGCCGTGCCGCCGCCTGAGCGCCAGCACGTAGATCACGCCTGCGACACCGGCGAAGAAGAACCACTGGATGCCGTAAGCCAGGTGGCTGTTGGGGATGGCGGACAGATCCGGGCGGGCATTGGCGGTCAGCCCCGGCGGCGGGGTGTCGGCGACCAGCATGAGGGGGGTGGGCGCCAAGTCGAACAGCCCGGCGATCAGCGGGCGGGCATCGGGGGCGTGGGCGATGTAGCCGGTAACCGCGTCACCACCCCAGGCGGCGTCCTTGGCGGGATCGCGGGTGGTGCCGAGCTGGACCTGCAGTCCGCTAGCGCAGGTCGCGATCAGGCGGAATCCGGATGCACCGGCGCCGGCGCGGCGGATGGCGGCGGGGGGCGGGCATGTGGCGGTGGCGCGGCGGAAGAGCAGCCGCTCGTCGGCCACCGCGGGAAAGGGGATGGCGGGCTTGGTCGGATTGGCGGCGAGCTGGGCGAGAAAGGCTTCCTTGCGCGGCAACCGGTCGAATAATTGCCAGCAGCCCAGCCCGATCATCGCGCAGACCGCGAGGACGACCACGATCGTCGCCACCACCGGCACGCGCTTCAAAGGATGCGCCCCTCGGCCACGGCGTTGCGATATTCAACCGCCATCAGCGCGCCCTTCGCCAGCCGCAGTGACCCGATCACGCCGGCGGCGGTGAAGGGAATCCAGATCAGCATGTGGAGCCACAGCGGCGGGTGGAGTGTCAGTTCGAGCGTGATCGCGAGCGCGACGACGATCGCGCCAAGGATCAGGGTGAGGAATGCGGCGGGGCCGTCGCCGACGTTGAAGCTGGAGAAGTCCAGTCCGCAGCGCGGGCAGTTATCGGCGAAGCGCGCGGTGCCGGCGAACAGGGTGGGCGCTCCGCACCTGGGGCACAGTCCTTTCAGCGCCGCGTCGACAGGACGCGGGGCCGTGAAGGATGTGCTCACCCGCCCTCGACCGGTGCGCCCCAGCCGCCCCAGACATAGACGGTGACGAAGAGGAACAACCACACCACGTCGACGAAGTGCCAATACCAGGCGGCGGCTTCGAACCCGAAATGCTGGCGGGGCGTGAAGTCGCCCCTATAGGCGCGGATCAGGCAGACGATCAGGAAGATCGTGCCGATCAGGACGTGGAAACCGTGGAAGCCGGTCGCCATGAAGAACGCCGCGCCGTAGTTGATGCCCTTGAACGGGAACGGCGCGTGGGCGTATTCGAACGCCTGGATCGCGCTGAACAGCACGCCGAGCAGCACCGTCAGCCACAGCCCCTTGAGCACGCCGTCGCGGTTGCCCACGCCGACCATGCCCCACAGCCCGGTCTTCTCGCCGCCGCGCTGACCGTGGATCAGCGCGTGGTGCGCCCAGGTGACGGTGGTGCCGCTGGTGAGCAGGATCAGGGTGTTGAGCAGCGGGAGTTCGAAGGCGTTGATGACCTCGATCCCCTTGGGCGGCCAGCTGGCCGCGACCGCCGCGGCCCCTTCGGCGGCGCGTTCCACCTGACCATCGACGAAGGTCATCGCGGTGGGGAAGAGCGAAAAATCGAAGAAAGCCCAAAACCAGCCGACGAAGAACATCACCTCCGAAGCGATGAAGAGGATCATGCCGTAGCGGAAATGCAGCTGGACGACGGGCGTATGGTCCCCGTGATGCGCCTCGCGCACGACATCGGCCCACCAGGAGTACATCGTGAACAGCACGCCCGCGAGACCGGCGAAGAATATCCAGCCGCCGCCGTTGGCGTTCTCGGCCGCCTTGTGCGCGCCGTGCATCCACATGATGCCGCCCGCCGCCATCACCAGCGACGACAGCGATCCGAACAGCGGCCAGATGCTGGGGGGCAGGATATGATAATCGTGGTTCTTGGCGCCGGCCATCGTCGCTTCCCTTGTACGTCGGTCTTTTACGGTCTTCGCCCTGCTCTAGCTTGCCGCCTTGCCGGAATCCACCGGGTAAAACGTGTAGCTGAGCGTGATCGTCTCGATGTCCTTGGCGTCGGTGTCGGCGAGCATCTTCGGGTCCACGAAGAAGATCACCGGCATCCGCTGCGTCTCACCGGGTTGCAGCGTCTGCTGGGTGAAGCAGAAGCATTCGATCTTGGTAAAATATTTGCCCGCCTGTGCCGGGGTGACGTTGAACGTCGCGGTGCCCGTGACCGGCCGGGTCGAGCGGTTGGTCGCGGTGAAGAACACCATGTCGCGCGCGCCGACGTCGACGACTTCGTGCGAATTTTCGGGCTTGAAGACCCATGGCAGCCTGGCGCTGACGTTGGCGTCGAAATCGACGCGGACCTGCGCGTTGACTGCGCCCGGCGCACGCTCACCGCGCTGGGTGGTGCCGTTGAGGCCGGTCACCTGGCAGAACATGCGGTAGAGCGGTACGCTGGCCCAGGCCAGGCCGGTCATGAAGCAGATGAAGACCACCGCCAGCAACGCGGTGCGGACCTGCCGGGTGGCGAGGGACTGGGTCACGGGTGCGGCATCCCGGCGCGGATCTTCACGATCGAGATGGCGAAGATCAGGATCACCAACGCGCCCATGATGATCGCCATGACAGTGGCGCGCGCCTGTTGACGGCGGCGGATTTCGTCCTGGCTGGACAAAGGAGCGTCATCCTGGGGGGGCGTCATGCGACCCACCGGTCGGCGACGAGCGCGCCAAAGACGACGAAAAGATAGAGGATGGAATATCTGAACAAGCGCTTCTCCGGGATCATCGCATCGCTGGCCGAGGTGGTGCGGGTCGCGACGACCAGTGCCAACGCGGCGAAAACCGCGGTCGTCGCCACCGCCACCCAGCCATAGATGGGGCCGGCAAGCCCCAGCGGCCAGGGGGCGACCGCGCAGATCGCCATCGGAACGGTGTACAGGCCGATCTGCGTGCGGGTGACGCGTTCACCCGCGACGACGGGGAGCATCGGCACGCCGGCATTGGCGTAATCGGTCTCGACGAAGAGCGCGAGCGCCCAAAAATGCGGCGGCGTCCAGAGGAAGATGAGCGCGAACAGCAGCAGCGGCAGCGGCGCGACGTCGCCCGTCGCCGCCGCCCAGCCGATCAGCGGCGGGAACGCCCCCGCCGCGCCGCCGATCACGATGTTCTGCGGCGTCCGGCGCTTCAGCCACACGGTATAGACGAGGACGTAGAAAAGGATCGAGACGAGCAGGATCGCCGCCGCGGTCAGATTGATCGCGAGACCCATCAGGATCACCGAGAACACGCTCAAGCCGACGCCGAAGTGCAGCGCCGACTGACGCTCCATCCGCCCGTCGGGCAGCGGCCGGCCGCGGGTGCGCCGCATCGCCGCGTCGATATCGGCCTCATACCATTGGTTGAGCGCCCCCGCCGCGCCCGCACCGAGCGCGATGCACAGGATCGCGGTGAAGCCGAGCACCGGATTGATGATGTGCCTGTCGACGGCGGGGGCCGCGAGCATTCCGCACAGTCCGGTGAAGACGACGAGTGTCATCACCCGCGGCTTGGTAAGTGCCAGGAAGTCGCGCCATTCGGCGGGTGGGAGGAGGGGGGTGGCAGGAGTCATCGGTCGCACGCGGCTTACTCGCATGGGGGTGCCGTGGGAAGCGATGCTTCGCGTGGTGGGCGCGTCTACTACCCTGAAAGGTTTTTGCGGCTATTGGGTCAGGCATGACTCGTCCCCCTTCATCCGACCGCTCGTCACGCCGCCGCATCAGCAGGCGCGCCATAGCCGTCGGACTGGCCGTGGTGACAGCCAGCGTCGCGGCGCCTGTCACTGCGCAGACCAGCGAGGATCACCAGGTCTGGGTGAATGCCACGCTGTTTGGTTCGATCTCCGACAAGGTCGTCTATTTCCTGGAGGCGCAGCCTCGATTCGGCAGCGAAGCGTCGCGGCTGGAGGCGCTGCTCCTGCGCCCGGCGATCGGCTGGAAGCTCTCCAAGCGCGTGACCGTTCATCAGGGCTATGTCCATGTCATCCTACCGATCGAAGGTGGCCGCGACCGCAACGAGGAGCGTAGTTTCCAGCAATTGCTGTGGACGCGCCCCATCGGCGCGCGGTTCGAGGTCCAGGCGCGCTCGCGGTTTGAGCAGCGATGGCGCTCCGACGGTGACCAGATGGGTCTGCGGCTGCGCCAGATGATCCGGGGGGAAATGGCCGTGGCACGGCCGGGCGGCGTGGCGCTGATCGGTTCCGTGGAAGGGTTCGCGGCGCTCAACGACACGGATTGGGGTGTGCGCTCGGGGTTCGACCAGGTGCGCAGCTTTGCCGGGGTGGAGATACCGGTGGGAGGCAGATCTACCGTCGAGGCGGGCTATATGAACCAGGTGGTGAACCAACCCGGGGCGCGGACACGGGTGAACCACATCGCCGCGCTGAACATCTTCATCCGGCGCTGACGCAAACTACGCTGCCGAATCAAAAAAAGCCCCGGCGTCGCTGCCGGGACTTTTTCACGACGAGCCTGACCGGCTCAATGGTGGCGGTCATCCTCGATCACAGGCAGCGTCTCGAACTGGTGATACGGCGGGGGCGAGGACAGGGTCCATTCCAGCGTCGTCGCGCCTTCGCCCCACGGGCTGTCGCCTGCGGGCTTGCCGGCCGCCAGCGACCAGATGAGATTGATGAAGAACACCACCATGCTGACGCCCATGACCATATAGCCGACGGTCGCGATCGTGTTCCAATGTTCGAATTGCGGCGTGTAATCCGGGATACGGCGCGGCATGCCCTGAAGCCCGAGGAAGTGCATCGGGAAGAACAGCAGGTTCACGCCGGCGAAGAAGACCCAGAAGTGCACGTGGCCGAGCATTTCATTGTACATCTTCCCGGACATCTTGGGGAACCAGTAATAGAAGCCGGCAAAGAGCGAGAAAACGGCGCCCAGGCTGAGAACATAGTGGAAATGCGCCACCACGTAATAGGTGTCATGCATGTAATCGTCGATGCCGCCATTGGCGAGCACGACGCCGGTGACGCCACCGACGGTGAACATGAAGATGAAGCCGATCGCCCAGACCATCGGCGTCTTGAAGCTGAGTGAGCCGCCCCACATCGTTGCGATCCAGGAGAAGATCTTGATGCCGGTCGGCACCGCGATCACCATCGTTGCGGCGGTGAAATACATCTTGGTATTTACGCTGAGGCCGGTGGTGAACATGTGGTGCGCCCACACCACGAAGCCGACGACGCCGATCGCGACCATCGCATAGGCCATGCCGAGATAGCCGAACACGGGCTTGCGGCTGAAGGTGGAGATGATCTGGCTGACGATGCCGAAACCCGGCAGGATCATGATGTACACTTCGGGATGGCCGAAGAACCAGAACAGATGCTGGAACAGCACCGGATCGCCGCCACCGGCCGGATCGAAGAAGGTCGTGCCGAAATTACGATCGGTCAGCAACATCGTGATTGCCGCCGCCAGCACCGGCAGCGCGAGCAGCAGCAGGAAGGCGGTGACCAGCACCGACCACACGAACAGCGGCATCTTGTGCAGGGTCATCCCCGGCGCGCGCATGTTGAAGATGGTGGTGATGAAGTTGATCGCGCCCAGGATCGACGAGGCGCCCGCGAGATGGAGCGACAGGATCGCCATGTCGACCGAGGGCGAAGGTTCGCCATAGGTCGAGAGCGGGGCATAGATCGTCCAGCCGGTGCCGGCGCCGCCGAAGAACGGTGAGGCGAGCAGCAGGGTGAAGGCGGGGATGAGCAGCCAGAAGCTGACGTTGTTCATCCGCGGGAACGCCATGTCCGGCGCGCCGATCATGATCGGTACGAACCAGTTGCCGAAGCCGCCGATCATCGCGGGCATCACCATGAAGAACACCATGATGAGGCCGTGCGCGGTGATGAGCACGTTCCACAGATGGAGCGATTCGTCGAGGCTGGCCGCGCCGCCCTGCATCATCCCGGCCCAGCCCTGAAGATACTGGATGCCCGGATGCGCCAGTTCGGCGCGCATCAGCCCGGATATCGCACCGCCGATGACCCCCGCGACGATCGCGAAGATCAGGTACAGCGTGCCGATGTCCTTGTGGTTCGTCGACATGAACCAGCGGGCGAAGAAGCCCGGTTTGTGATCCGCGTCATGCGCATGGTCGTGCGCATCGTGCGCGACGAAGCCCAGGGTGGACGGGTGGAGTGCGGTGTCGGTCATATCACTGTCCAGCGTTGCCGGTGCCGCCGCCGTTGCCGGAGGCACCCTGGGTTGTGGCGGGCGCGATCGTCGTCGCGTTCTCGGTCGGCCCGGTCATGGTGTTGGTGGTGGCGGCTTCGTCCAGCTTGGCGGCCGAACCGGCGGCGCCCGGCTGCGGGATCACCTTGTCGGAAGCCTGGCCCGGCGTCGGCATCGTGCCGCCCTTCGCGCGCACCCAGGCCGCGAACTGCGCCGGGGGCACGGCCTCGACCGCGATCGGCATGTAGGCGTGACGCGCGCCGCACAGTTCCGAACATTGGCCGAAATACAGGCCGGGCTTGTCGATCGTGAAGCTCGTCTCGTTCAGGCGTCCCGGAATCGCATCCAGCTTCATCCAGAAGGCGGGCACGCCCCAGCTGTGGATGACGTCGTTGGCGGTGGCGATCAGGCGGATCGGAACGCCGACCGGCAGGACGATGCGATTGTCGGCGGCGAGCAGCGGCGGGCCGTCCGCGTCGGTGCGGAAGCGGGTGCCTGCCTGAACCTCCCCGCGCTCCTTGAGCATGTTCGCGGTGACCTCGAACCCGCCGTGATCGGGGTATTGATACGTCCAATACCATTGGTTGCCGATGGCCTTGAGCGTCACGGCGCCCGAGGGTGCGGGCTTGAACTGCGCTTGCAGCAGCCCGATCGACGGCACCGCGATGAGGACGAGGATCACGACCGGGAGCAGCGTCCAGAGCACCTCGATCAGCGTGTTGTGCGAGGTCTTCGACGGGATCGGATTGGCGGCGCGGCGATAGCGGAACACCACCCAGAACAGCAGGGCAAGCACGAACAGGCTGATCGCGGTGATGACCGGTACCAGAATGGCATCGTGCATCCAATGCGCGAACACGCCGTTCCTCGTCACCTGCGGCTGAATGCCGTAGCGGCCGTCGACCGGCTGGCCGATCCCCGCCTGCGGCACCATCGCCGGTGCGCCGTCCATCGCGAGCGTGGGCGAGGCGGCATCGGCAGGCGGCGTCGCGGCGGACGTGGTGGGCGCGATATTCGACACGCCCGCCGGAGCCGCCGCCGCCTGGGGAGCGGGAACGACCGCCGCCGGGGGAACCGGCGCAGCGGCCTGCGCGCCCGCGACGCTGGCGAGCGCCAGGCCCGCGGCGACCGCGATTCTCAACCCCAGATTGCGCATGCGTGTCACCTTCGTGTTCCTGTCGCGTGGGCTTCGCCCGGCGTGTCGGGCGTGGATGAACGGGGTTGCAAGGCCCCTTGGTCGGCACTGCCTTTACGGGCTTTACGGGGCCTATACGCGCCGCTGCCCCCCGTCTCAATGGCACGATCCAACATTTTTGGGGAAGTTCCGACACGTTGCGCACCGGCGGTGCGATCCGTAGAGGAAGGCGATGACCCAAGCCGCGATGACCGAAGCCGATGTGCTGGCCGAATTCCGTGCCGCCGATGCGCTGCTGGAGGGCCATTTCATCCTGTCGTCGGGGCTGCGATCATCGCGCTATCTGCAATGCGCTCGGGTGCTGATGGACCCGGCGCGGGGGAGCCGGCTGGCGCAGGCGCTGGTGGCGATGCTGCCCGGCGACATCCGGGCGCGCATCCAGGCGGTGGTCTCGCCGGCGATGGGGGGGGTGATCGCGGGGCATGAGATGGCGCGCGCGCTGGGTGTCCAGGCGATGTTCCTGGAGCGGCCCGAAGGCACGTTCGAACTGCGCCGCGGGTTCCGGCTGGCACCGGGCTGCCGCGTGCTGATGATGGAGGACGTGGTAACGACGGGCCTGTCGAGCCGCGAGGCGATCGCTGCGATCGCGCGGGCCGGCGGCGAGACGGTGGCCGCGGCGGCGCTGGTCGATCGGTCGAACGGCATGGCCGAGCTGGGGGTGCAATTCTTCCCGCTGATCCGGCTGGACGTGCCGACCTATGCCGCCGACGGGCTGCCGCCCGAACTGGCGGCGGTGCCTGCGGTGAAGCCGGGGAGCCGGGCGGCGTGATCGGCAAGTTGATGCTGATGGCAGCCGCGCTGCTGCTCGCGCCCGCGAACGCGCCGGTTCCGCCGGGCGGCGGACAGGTGGCCGACGTTCTTGCTGCCAACGGCTTCGAAGGCTTCGCTATGGTGGCGAGTGCCGACGCCGTGCTGTGGCAGACCCCGCGCAGCGCCTGCCGGCGGTCCAAACCGGCGACGTTGTCCTTTGTCACCCGCGCGCCACCGATCAACTGCGCTGGCCGTGGGCCTCGGTGAGCAAGCAGGTGCTGGCGATTCTCATCATGCAGCAGGTCGATGCGGGGGAAATCGCATTGGACACCCCCGCCGATCGGTATCTGCCCGCTTTGAAGGGGGCGCCCGCACCGACGATCCGTCAACTGCTCCAGCACCGCGCCGGCCTGCGCAACCCGAATGATTCACCCGTCGATAAGAACGGCAACCCATCGTTCTATTCGGATGGAGCTACCGGTCTCGAGTGGTGCGTGGCCGGGCGGAGCGCGCCGGGTGGCGACTGGCGATACAACAACTGCGATTCCATCGTGTTGGGCGCGATGCTCCAGCGGGTGAGCGGCACGCCGCTGCCGGCGTTGTTCGCCGCTAGGATTGCGGCTCCCTTGGCACTCGACGGCACCGCCTATGCCGGTCAGCCCGCCACGGCGCTGCCCGCGCTGGCCGGGCCGCTGCCGCCGGGCTATGAGACATCGCTCGAACGTTATGGCGCAGCGGGTGGGCTGATCGGCACGGGGGCGGACCTGCTTGCGATCGACCGGGCGTTGCTCGCGGGACGGCTGCTATCGCCCGGCGCGCGGGATGCGATGTGGGCGGGAGACGCCAAGCTCGGCTACATGGCGCTGGCGCAATGGGTATTCGATGCGCCGATCAAGGGATGTCCCAAGCCGGTGCGGATCGTCGAGCGGCGTGGCGCGATCGGCCGGTATCAGGTGCGCAATATCATCCTGCCCGACCGCGATCGCATCATCATCCTGTTTACTGCCCGAGAGAAGCAGGAGTTTGGCGAGGTATGGCAGGGCAAGGGACTTGCCCATGACCTGCTCTCTGCTGCGGCCTGCGCATGAGCCGGAACCTGCGCCTGGGCGTCAACATCGATCACGTCGCCACTGTGCGCAATGCGCGCGGGGTTGGCTATCCCGATCCGGTGCGCGCGGCCTTGCTGGCGGCCGAGGCGGGGGCGGACGGGATCACGGCGCATCTGCGCGAGGATCGGCGGCATATCACCGACGAGGATATCGCGCGGCTGTCGGCCGAACTGACGATCCCGCTTAATCTGGAGATGGCGGCGACCGAGGAAATGCTCGCCATCGCGCTGCGCCACCGTCCGCATGCTGCGTGCATCGTGCCGGAGAAGCGCGAGGAACGCACGACCGAGGGCGGGCTGGACGCGGCCGGGGGGAACAACCACCTCGCGCCGATGGTCCGCGAACTGAAGGGCGCGAACATCCGCGTGAGCCTGTTCATCGAGCCTGATGCGGCGCAGATCGATGCCGCGATCCGGCTCGGGGCGCCGGTGGTCGAACTGCACACGGGCCGCTATGCCGAACTGTCGGGGGACGCGCAGGCCGACGAACTGCGGCGGCTGGCGGATGCGGCGGCGCTGGCGGCGAAGAACGGCATAGAGGTTCATGCCGGGCATGGGCTGACCTTCGACAATGTCGCGGCCATAGCGGCGATCCCGCAGGTGCGCGAGTTGAACATCGGCCATTTCCTGATCGGCGAGGCGTTGTTCACCGGGCTGGGCGCGGCGGTGCGGCGGATGCGCGATGCGATGGATGCGGCGCGGTGATCTGTGCAAAGCCCATTCCTCCCCGGCACGGCGAGGGGGACCGCGCGCGCAAGCGCGGGGTGGAGGGGGTTTGCCACATGCGTCTCGCCCGTGGAGGCCCCCCTCCACCATGCTTCGCACGGTCCCCCTCCCCGTGCCGGGGAGGAACCCGGTGATCCTCGGACTCGGTTCGGACCTTTGCAATATCGAGCGGATCGCGGCTTCGCTGGCGCGCTTTGGCGGGCGGTTCGAGCAGCGTGTGTTCACCGACGTCGAGCGTGCCAAGGCCGATCGGCGACCGTTCACCAAGGCGGGGACGCTGGCCAAGCGCTTCGCCGCCAAGGAGGCGTTTTCCAAGGCGGTGGGCACCGGCTTCAAGCGCGGCGTGTTCATGCGCGACATCGGGGTCGTCAACGCGGCATCGGGCGCGCCGACGCTGTCGCTGACGGGTGGGGCCAAGGCGAGGCTTGACGCGTTGACCCCGCAAGGCCACGTCGCCCGCGTACATCTCACCATGACCGACGATCATCCCTGGGCGCAGGCCTTTGTGGTGATCGAGGCGATCCCGGACCGGATTCTATGAAGGACGCGGCGTTGGACGCTCATCAGTTTCCCGACAGCGCCGCTGCCGATGCTCCGCACGAGGTGCCGCGAAAGCGCACCGATTGGTGGGCGGAGATCAAGGGCATCTTCTGGCTGATCGTGATCGTGCTCGGCTTTCACAGCTTCATCGCCAAGCCCTTCTATATCCCCAGCGAGTCGATGCTGCCGGGGCTGCGCATCGGCGACCGGCTGGTGGTGTCCAAATGGGCCTATGGCTGGTCGTTCGTGTCGCCGACGATCCCCGATCCGGCCGCGATCTTCCGCAGCCTGGTGTTGCGCCAGCCGCAGGACAGCTGGATCGTCGGTCTGCCGCGCTGGAAGGGCCGGCTGCTCGGATCGCTGCCCGAGCGCGGCGACGTGGTGATCGTCACGCCGCCGGGCACGCGCAACGATTACATCAAGCGGGTGATCGGCCTCCCCGGCGATCGGCTGGCGGTGCGCGGCGGCCGGGTGTGGCTGAACGGCGTGGCGCTCACGCGCGGGCCGGTCCATTCGCTCGACATACCGGTCGATACCAACAGCCCGTGCGGCGCCGATTATTACGGCGCACGCCGGACGACGCCGGACGGCCGCATGGTGTGCCGCCTGCCGCTGGTCACCGAAACCCTGCCCAACGGCCGCCGCTACGACACGGTCGAACTGGGCCAGAGCCAGGGCGACGACTATCCCGAAATCCGCATTCCCGCCGATCACGTCTTCCTGATGGGCGACAACCGCGATCGTTCCGCCGACAGCCGCTTCTCGCTGACGGAAGACGGGCTTGGCGGGCCCGTGCCGTTCGAGAATCTGGGCGGGCGTGCCGAGTTCGTGACCTTCAGCATGGACGGCGACGCGGTCTGGTGGAACCCGCTGACGTGGCCGGGCAGCTTGCGGGGGGGGCGTGCCGGAACGTCGCTCCATCCCGAGCGGACGGGAATCAGCGATGGTCGGTAGCCCCAAGCCGGTCGAGCAGGACGCAGCGCCTGCCGAAATGCGCGACCCGTTCGTCCGCCGCGAACTGAGCCGCGCGGCGATCTGGCTGGGACTGGCGGCGACGATGGCGGTGGCGGTGCTGCTGGTCCAGCCGCTGCTGCTGATCTTCGCGGGACTCGTCTTCGCCTCGCTGCTGGACGGGGGGGTGCGTTTGCTGGGGCGGGTGCTGCCGATCGGGCGCGGGTGGCGACTGCTGATCGTCGTCTTGCTGGTCATGTTGTTCCTGATCGGCACCTTCTATCTGACCGGCGTGCAGGTGACGCAGCAGGTCACGCAATTGCGCTCCACGCTGGAGATACAGGCCGCGCGTGCGGCGGCGTGGCTGTCGGGGCAGGGGCTGATGCCCGGAGCGTCGGACGTCGGCGGCATGGTGCGCCAGGCGATGGGATCGGTCGGGCGGCTGACATCGTGGGTGGGCACCGCGATCGGCGCGCTCACCAGCATGTTCATGATCGCGGTCATCGGGTTGTTCGTGGCGATGGAGCCGCGCACCTATGGCCGCGGCATCGAATGGATGGTGCCGACCGACAAACGACCCGAGTTCGCGCTGGTCGTCGACCGGATGAGCAAGACGCTGCGCCGCCTGCTCGCCGGGCGGCTGCTCGGCATGGTGGCAGAGGGTGTGCTGACCTGGTTCGCGCTGATGATCGGCGGGGTGCCGATGGCGATGATCCTGGGCGTGCTGACCGGGCTGCTCGCCTTCATCCCCAACATCGGCGCTTTCGTCAGCGGCGCGCTGATGATCGCGGTGGGCTTTTCGGCCGGCAGCGATGCAGGCATCTGGGCGATCGGCACCTATCTGGTGGTGCAGACCTTCGACGGTTACGTGCTGCTGCCGATCGTCGCGCGCAAGACCGTCGACCTGCCGCCCGCGCTGACGCTGGGCGCGCAGATCCTGGCGAGCGCGCTGTTCGGGATCATGGGGCTGGCGCTGGCCGACCCGATGACCGCAATGATCAAGGCCGCGCTGGAGCGCAGTTCGGAGCGGTCGGAGGAAGACTTGGGCGATGACGCTCGCGCTGTATGATGACGGGTGGTCGTCAAACAGGCAAACCCGGGGCGGGTCACCGGATACGCCTTAACGTCGCCAGCGCGACACGATCCCCCGTATCGTGAGTGCCACGCCGAGCCCGAGCAGGATTATCGACCAGCTCGAATAATCATCGCCGCCTTGGCATGCCGGATCGTCAGAGCGGCCCTCGCAACGTCCGAATGTTGTGAGGAACGCGTTTATGAGCAAGAGCGCGGCCAGCAGAACGCCGAATCCGCATCCGATCTTCATCCCCGCCGTATCCGGCGGCCGGTAGGTCAGTATCCCGCACCTTGTGCCGGCGTATTCACCCCCATGGACTGCAGATACCGTTTCACGTTGCGCGCGGCCTGGCGTAGCCGCTGTTCGTTTTCGACCAGCGCGATGCGGACATAGCCTTCGCCGTTCTCGCCGTAACCGACGCCAGGGGCGACCGCGACCTTGGCGTGGGTCAACAGCTGCTTGGAAAATTCGAGGCTGCCGAGATGCGCGACCGCGGGGGGCAGGGGCGCCCAGGCGAACATGCTCGCCGCGGGCGAGGGGATGTCCCACCCCGAGCGCGCGAAACTCTCCACCAGCACGTCGCGGCGCTTGTGATAGAGGGCGCGGTTCGTCTCGACGATGTCCTGAGGCCCGTTCAGCGCGGCGCAGGCCGCCGCCTGAATCGGGGTGAAGGCGCCGTAATCCAGGTATGACTTCACCCGCGTCATCGCGGCGATCAGCTTTGCGTTGCCGACTGCGAAACCGATGCGCCAGCCTGCCATGCTGTAGGTCTTGCTGAGCGAGGTGAATTCGATCGCGACGTCCTTGGCGCCCTTCACCTGGAGGATCGAGGGCGTCGGATTGCCGTCGTAATAGAGTTCCGAATAGGCGAGGTCGGAGACGATCCACACCTTGTTCTCGCGCGCCCAGGCGACGAGGCGTTCGTAGAAGGCGAGATCGACCGCTTCGGCCGTTGGATTGGACGGGTAATTGACCACCAGCACCGACGGCCGCGGCACGGTGAACGCCATCGCGCGCTCCAGCGATGCGAAATACGCTTCGTCGGGCGTCGTCGGCACTGCGCGGATCGTCGCGCCGGCGATGATGAAGCCGAAAGTGTGGATCGGATAGCTGGGATTGGGGGCCAGGACGACGTCGCCCGGCGCGGTGATCGCGGTGGCCAGGCTCGCCAGCCCCTCCTTCGACCCCATCGTCACCACGACCTCGCGCTCGGGATCGAGATCGACCCCGAAGCGGCGGCCGTAGTAATTCGCCTGCGCACGCCGCAGCCCAGGAATACCCTTGGATTGCGAATAGCCGTGCGCGTCGGGCTTGCGCACGACCTCCACCAGCTTCTCGATGACGTGCGGCGGCGGCGGCAGATCGGGATTGCCCATGCCCAGGTCGATGATGTCTTCGCCACCGCCACGCGCCGCGGCCCGCATCGCATTGACTTCGGCGATGACATAGGGGGGCAGGCGCTTGATGCGGTAGAAATCGTCGTCGGACATGGGTTCGCCCCTTTCGGAGGGGTGCTGTACCGGCTGCGGTCCAAGGGGGAAAGCGGTTGTGGGCACGATCTGCACCGCCTTCCGCCACCCCGGCGCAGGCCGGGGCCCATTGTTCAGCATACGAAGAGCCTGGAGCCCCTTTACACTGCGCCCGCCGCACGATGGACCCCGGCCTGCGCCGCGGTGACGGAATGGGAGGGGGCAGCGTTTAGACGCAGATCATTATATTCGCCTGCGATCTTACGAATGCTTCGCTTTCGCGTGCGGCCACGCGCGGCTAGGGTGCTCCGCAAAAGCCGAGGTTATGCCCATGTCCGACCCATCCGAGCGTGACGGCGCCGAGACGCCACAGATGCCGGTCATTCCCGGCTTCACCGACCCTGGGACGGTCGAGCGGATGGGCAAGTTCTGGCTCGATGGCCTCAACTTGTGGCAGCAGATGCTCAGCCCCAAAAGCGCTGAGCCCGAGGCGCAGGCCAGGGACAAGCGCTTCAACGCGCCGGAATGGCACGAAAACCCGTGGTTCGATTTCCTGCGTCGCAGTTATCTCACGCTGTCGGACCATCTGCTGCGCGGTGTCGATGCGGTGGAGGGCGTCAGCGAGAAGCAGAAGGAACAGATGCGCTTCGCCGCGCGCGGGTTCCTGGATGCGATGAGCCCGTCCAACTTCCCGATGACCAATCCGCAGGTCATGGCACGCGCGGTCGAGACCAAGGGCGAGAGCCTGATGACTGGCTTCAAGCATCTGCTCGCCGATTTCGAGAAGGGCCAGTTGACCCACACGGCGCCGGACGCGTTCGAGGTCGGGCGCAATCTGGCGACGACGCCGGGCAAGGTCGTGAAGCGCACGCCGCTCTATGAGTTGATCCAATACACGCCGACCACCGATCAGATGAATGCGGTGCCACTGGTCATCTTCCCGCCGTGGATCAACCGTTTCTACATCCTGGATCTGACGCCGGAGAAGAGCTTCATCCGCTGGGCGGTGGCGCAGGGCTTGAGCGTGTTCATGGTGTCGTGGAAGTCCGCCGATGCCAGCATGAAGGACGTGATCTGGGACGATTACGTCGCCGCACAGCGCGACGCGATCGACACGGTGCGCGACCTGCTCGACGTGCCCGCCGTTCACACGATCGGCTATTGCGTGGCGGGTACGACCTTGGCTGCGACGCTGGCGCTGATGGCCGCGCGCGGCGAGGGGGACCGGGTGGCAAGCGCCACCTTCTTCACCGCGCAGGTGGATTTCCAGGCACCCGGCGAACTGGCGCACTTCATCGACGACGATCAGCTGAGCGCGATCGAGAAGCTGTCCCCGGAAGGGTTCCTCGACGGGCGCTACATGGCGCTGACGTTCAACCTGCTGCGCGGGCGCGATCTGATCTGGAACTATGTCACCAACAACTACCTGCTGGGTAAGGACTATACTGCCTTCGACCTGCTTCATTGGAACGGCGACACGACCAATCTGCCCGCGAAATGGCATCTGTCGTATCTGCGCGACCTGTATCGCGACAATCTGCTGGTCGAGCCCGGACGGCTGAGCGTCGACGGCACCGCGCTCGATCTGTCAAAGGTGCACACCCCCGCCTATGTCCAGGCGGGGCGTGAGGATCACATCGCGCCGGCGGAGAGCGTCTGGCACCTTACCCATCGCCTGTCGGGGCCGGTGCGCTTCGTACTGGCAGGTTCCGGGCATATCGCGGGCGTGGTGAACCCGCCGGCGGCGGGCAAATATCAATATTGGACCAACGAATCCGATCCGCCATCCCTGGCGGACTTCGTTGCTGGGGCGACCGAGACCAAGGGCAGCTGGTGGCCGGACTGGATATCCTGGCTGAACCGCATCGACGCGCAAAAGGTGGCCGCGACCGGTGCTCGTATCCCCGGCGGTGGACGTGCGACGCTGGGTGATGCGCCGGGCGACTATGTGCGAGGACGTTAGGCCGCAAACTGACGATTGCTGCACTGCACAAACGTCTTGACCCGCGCGGAAGTTCCACTATGTTGCAGTGCAGCAAGAGGAGTGGATCATGGCGGACGACATCATCGGCACGCGCGCTGAGGGCGGCGAATCGATCCCGACTATGCTGGCGGCGACGCCCCCTGCCAAGCGCGTGAAGCCGGTGCGTGCACCCAAGGCCGTCGTGCCCGCCACGTCGGCAGACGTACCAATGCCTGCGGTCGCCGACGCGCCAGTGATGGCCGCGAGTCCTGCTCCTGTAGAAACTTCATCCTTTGAAACTCAGTCTCTCGAGACACCGATCGCCGCGGTTCCGGCGGATACCCACAAGGAAAGCACGATGGCTACCACGATCGAGAACGTCGCGAACACCACCACCGACAAGGCGCAGGCGATGTTCGCCGACGTCAACGACCGCGCCAAGGGTGCGATGGCCAAGAGCGCCAAGATGGTCGAAGAGATGAACTCCTTTGGCAAGGGCAACGTCGAGGCGATCGTCGAATCGTCGAAGATCGCTGCCAAGGGCATCGAGGCGCTCGGCCAGGAAGCCGCGGAATTCGCGCGCAAGTCGATCGAAGATGCGACGACCGCGATGAAGACGCTGGCATCGGTAAAGTCGCCGACCGAGTTCATGAAGCTGCAGAGCGATTATATGCGCTCGGCATTCGACGCGATGGTCGCCGAAACCTCGCGTTCGACCGAGACGATGCTCAAGCTGGCGGGCGAGGTCGTCCAGCCGATCTCGAACCGCATGGCGATCGCGGCCGACAAGATGAAGATCGCGGCGTAAGCCACACATCGCGGCGGCGTCAGCCGGGGAGGAAGAGCGGTCGCCCGACGGGGTGGCCGCTCTTTTCGCATGGTCGGCGGTTCCTGGCCCTTTCCTCGACCCGCGCGATGTCCTATTTTGCGGGACACCATGAACCTGCGAACCCCGATCCCGACCCAGACGCCAATCGGCATGGCCGACCGCCGCACCGGCGATCGCGAGGATGAAGGCACGGGCACCGGTACGGGCCTTGCCACGCGCACCCGTTCCAAGACCAAGCAGCCTACGCCGTACCGCGTGCTGATGCTCAACGACGATTACACGCCGATGGAGTTCGTCGTGCTGTGCCTGCAGCGGTTCTTTCGGATGAACATGGAAGAGGCGACCCGCGTGATGCTCCACGTCCACCAGAAGGGCGTCGGCGTCTGCGGCACGTTCAGCTACGAGGTTGCGGAAACCAAGGTGGGCCAGGTGATGGACTTCGCCCGCGCCAACCAGCACCCGCTGCAATGCACGCTGGAGAAGGCGTAAGCGCGCTGGCGCGAGACGCATTGACGGTGCCGTCGAACTAAGTTGCCCCCTACCTTCCGCCTCCTCTTGCACCTTGCGCCGCTCGCGGTAGGACCAGACCGATGGACCGTATCCTCATCCGCGGCGGCAATCGCCTGTCCGGCCGCTTGCCGATATCGGGCGCCAAGAATGCCGCGCTCACCCTGATGCCATGTGCGCTGCTCACCGACGAGCCGGTGACGCTGCGCAACCTGCCGCGGCTGGCGGATGTCGACGGCTTTGGCCACCTGCTCAACCAGCTTGGCGCCTCGACGGCGGTACAGGGCACCCGGCCCGAGGATTTCGGCCGGGTCATGACGATCCGCGCCGGCAATCTGACCTCGACCGAGGCGCCTTACGACATCGTTCGCAAGATGCGCGCGTCGATCCTGGTGCTCGGGCCAATCCTGGCGCGCAGCGGCGAGGCGCGGGTGTCGCTGCCGGGCGGCTGCGCGATCGGCAACCGGCCGATCGACCTGCACCTCAAGGCATTGGAAGCGATCGGCGCGACGATCGAACTGGCGGCGGGCTATGTGAAGGCCAGCGCGCCCGGCGGCCGTCTTGGCGGCGGGCGCTATCGCTTTCCGGTCGTGTCGGTGGGGGCGACCGAGAACGTCGTCATGGCCGCGGTTACTGCCAAAGGTTCGTCCATCATCGAGAATGCGGCGCGTGAGCCGGAGATCGTCGACCTGTGCCGCTGCCTGATCGCGATGGGTGCGCGGATCGAGGGCGTCGGTACCGACACGCTGGAGATCGAGGGCGTCGATCGGCTCCACGGTGCGACCTATGCGGTGATGCCCGACCGGATCGAGGCGGGCAGCTATGCCTGCGCTGCCGCGATCACCGGCGGCAGCCTGGACCTGATCGGCGTCGCGGAGGACGACATGCGCGCCACGCTCGATGCGCTGATCGACGCGGGCGTGACCGTCACCCCGCACAAGGACGGCATCCGGATCGAGGCCTCGGGGCCGCTCGGACCCTTGACGCTCTCGACCGCACCCTTTCCCGGCTTCGCCACCGACATGCAGGCGCAGTTCATGGCGATGCTGTGCAAGGCGAACGGGGCCAGCGTGCTGACCGAGACGATCTTCGAGAACCGTTACATGCACGTCCCCGAACTGGCGCGGATGGGCGCGGACATCCAGGTCCACGGCCGTACCGCGCTGGTCAAGGGCGTCGACCGGCTGGTTGGGGCGCCGGTGATGGCGACCGATCTGCGCGCGTCGATGAGCCTGATCCTCGCCGGTCTGGCGGCGGAGGGGGAGACGTCGGTGGCGCGCGTCTATCACCTAGACCGCGGGTACGAACGGTTGGAGGAGAAGCTGTCCGCGGTCGGCGCGGATATCGAGCGGGTCAGCGACGGGTGAGCTTTACGTTTCTTTAACCTTTGCCGTTTACACATATTTAGCGCGGCGGCGCCGAGCTGGCGCAATCATTCAGTGCCGGGAGATACCCCATGTTTCGCGCCGCGCTCGCGTTCGCCCTGCTGCCCTGTGCGCTGGGCGCGTGCACCACGCGCACGGCCGGTCCGGTCGGGATCGTCGAAGCCCCGCCCGCGCCGCCGATCGGCTGGCGCGCCATCGCGTCGGCCGCCGACCAGCAGCGGATCGCCGAACTGCCCGCAACCTGGGCGCGCGCCGTCGCCGCCGTTCCGCGGCGCATGCAGGCCAAACTGCGCGCGGAGACCAAGCTGGTGGAGCCGACCGCCGCACTCGAACTGCCCGCGCCACCCCCCGGCCCCTATCGCTGCCGCCTGATACGCTTCGGCGGGCGAGCGGGCTTCGCGACCTTTCCGCCCGACTTCTGCTACGTCGATGGCGGCGACAAGGGGGTGTCGTTCACCAAGCAGACCGGGAGCAACCTGCCCGGCGGCTGGCTCCACGCGGACACCGCCACGCGGCAGGTGTTCCTGGGCAGCCTGCGCGCCGCCGGGGCCGAGGGCGCGCCGGGCTATGGCGACGATCCGGCGCAGGACGTGGCGGGCGTCGTGGAGCGGGTGTCGCCGTTCCGCTGGCGGCTGGTGCTGACGCGTGGCGGCAGGGGTGCGCTGCTCGACGTGTACGAACTGGTGCCGGTGCCGCCCGAGGTGCCCGGCGCCACGCCGGCCGTCCCCGCCGAGAAGTGAAAGGAAACCCCGTTGCCGCGGGGTCTTTCACTGACGGCGCGACGAGCGGACAGGCCCCACCCCAACCCCTCCCCTGAAGGGGAGGGGCTATGTCAGGCGATCCGTTCGGGCATTTCGGCGGCGTCCTCCTCAAGCGCGGCGGTGGGCGCGATGGCCTCCCACGGGAAGACGAACCAGTCCTTCGTCATCCGGCGGTCGATCGTGCGGGCGGTGTAATCGACGCGTTGGGCGGAGCCAATGTTGTCGATCAGCGTGGCGATGCGGATGCTGCCCTCTACCGCGCCCGCGTCGGCCAGCGTGGCGCGCAGCGTGCCGATCGTATGGCCGGAATCGTTGATGTCGTCGATAAAGAGCAGCCGTTCGCCCGCCCGAGTCCGCGCGGCGAGGCGGACGAGCACATCGTCGGCGAAATCCTTCACCTGTGCCGACAGGTCGCAGCTGAGCGTCGGCGTCCCTGTCGCGTGGCTGAGGAATACCGCCGGCACCAGCCCGCCGCGGCCGATGCCGATCAGGAACGTCGGCTGCCAGTCGCGATCGGCGGCGAGCGCGGCCGCCAGGGTGCGGACATGGGCGACGAAATCGTCATGGGGAATGTTGGTGAAGACCGGCATCAGATCGCCGCCAGCGCCTGTTCGAAATCGGCGATCAGATCGTCGGCATCCTCGACCCCGATCGAGATGCGCACCAGATTGTCGGTGATCCCCAGCGCCTGCTTGCGGGCATCGGGCACCGACAGGTGGGTCATCGAGGCGGGGTGGCTGGCCAGCGTCTCGGTGCCGCCGAGCGACACTGCCAGCTTGGCGATGGTCAGCGCGTCGAGGAAGGCGAACGATTCCGCCTCGCCGCCGTTCAGGAAGAGCGAGAAGGTCGAGCCGGCACCGACGCAGTGGCGGCGGTAGATGTCCGCCTGACGCTCCATGCCGGGTTCGTCCGCGAGAAAGCCGAGATAGCCGACGCGCTCCACCTTGGGATGATCGCGCAGCCAGGTGCAGACCTTCAGCGCGTTCTCGCCCGCGCGGGTCATCCTGAGTTCCAGCGTCTCCAGGCTGCGCAACAGCATCCAGGCGGTGTGCGGATCGGTGATCGTGCCGATCGTGTTGCGCATCGAGCGGATGACGTTGATGTGCGCCTTCGATCCCAGCACGCCGCCGGCGACGAGATCGGAATGGCCGCCCGCATATTTAGTCAGCGAATAGACGACGATGTTGGCGCCATGTTCCAGCGGACGGTGCCAGAGCGGCCCGAGGAAGGTGTTGTCGATCGCGATCGGGGGTTTGTCATCGGTGAATGTCGCGTCGCGGCTGGCGGCGACCGCTTCGACATCGACCAGCGCGTTTGTCGGATTGGCAGGCGATTCGAGATAGATCAGCGCGACGTTGCCGGTCGCGGCCTCGCGCATCACCGCGTCGATTTCCGCGCGGGTGGCGCCGGCGGGAAAATCGAGCCACTTGACCCCGAACTTGCCGAGCACGCGGCCGATCAGCGTTTCGGTCGCCGCATAGAGCGGGCCGGAATGGACGATCGTGTCGCCCGGTTTGACGAGCGCCAGGAAGAGCGTCGCAATCGCGGACATGCCGCTGGAAAAGGCGAGCGCGTCCTCGGCACCTTCCCAGATGCCGAGGCGATCCTCCAGAATCTCCTGGTTCGGCCCGTTGAAGCGCGAATAGACGAGGCCCTCGGCGCCGCCGGGGCGCTTGCCGGTGACGCCTTCGAAATGCCGCTTGCCCGCCGCGGCATTGGGGAAGACGAAGGTCGAGGTGAGGAAGATCGGCGGTTTCAGCGAACCCTCCGACAGCGCCGGATCGTAACCGTGGCCCATCATCATCGTCGACGGCTTGAGTTTGCGTCCCGCGATCGTCCTGGGCGTTGTCGCGCGTTCCTGCGGCGTGCCGCCGGTGAGATCGGCTTCGGTTTCCGGGTCGTTCATACATGGTCTCCCTGCGCGAGGCGTAGCCCATCCGCCGGTTGAGCGGGAGTCGGCAACGCGGCCGGCGGTGTGCGCCATGCGCTCACCATACCCGCGGTTCCAAACCGGACGAACCACACGCTACGTCGCGAGCGAATCGCTTCCCTTGCGAACCGTCCCCTTCGAAAGCGGTGATGTGCGAGAAGATATGGGGAAGCATGGCCGTGCGTCTCGCAGTTTCGGGTGCTGTAGGACAGAGGACGTCGATGATTTCGGGCTGGTCCGCGGCTGGAGTCGTTCGCGAGCAGGTTTGCTCTCCCCTTCAGGGGAGGGGCTGGGGGTGGGGGCTCTCCACGAGCGATATAGCCTGCGGAAACCCCCCACCCCAACCCCTCCCCTGAAGGGGAGGGGCTATGGCGTATCAACTTGGTCGCGAACAACTCTAGAGTATGACGAGGTTGGATTGATTCACTTCCGTTCGTCCTGAGGTGGCCTCAAGCGCAGGCGAAGGCCCGGCTCAAAGGACGGTGGGTCTCACCTGTCCTTCGAGACGCCGCTTCGACTTCGCTCAGCGGCTCCTCAGGACGAACGGATCGGTACAGGTTACTTGAGGTGGGGATTTGGAGGAATCTCCGTCGGTGCGGCTGATAAGCCCGACCCCGAACCTGCCTGGTGAAGGGGGACTGATCCCCGCCGGACACGTACCACCCCGGCGAAGGCCGGGGCCCAGCCGCGGCCAGCGATCGAGGAGGGGAACAGGCAGACCGCGGGATCAGTGCAACTGGGCCCCGGCCTGCGCCGGGGTGGACCATGGTTCTATGACCACGAAGACTCGGGTCGTCAGCCAGCAATGCCGATGAGCGCGATCTGGCGGCCGTAGTCGGGCTCGCCGCGGTGGGTGGCGCGGCGGAAGCTGTAGAAGCGGGCTTCGTCGGCATAGGTGTCGAGACCGAGCGCATCGACGCGGCGGATGCCGGCGGCGGCGAGGCGGTGGGCGACATAGGCTTCGAGGTCGAAACGGTGGTGGCCATCGCGGGCGGGTGCGAAGAAGCGGTCGTTCTCGGGATCGGCCCGCGCAAAGCGGATCAGGAAGGCGTCGTCGACCTCATAGCTGGCGCGCGCGATGCACGGGCCGATCGCGGCGACGATCCGGGCGCGATCGGCACCCAGCGCCTCCATCGCGGCGATCGTCGCGTCGGTGACGCCGGCGAGCGCGCCCTTCCATCCGGCATGGGCAGCGCCGACGACGCCGGCGGTGGTATCGGCGAACAGCACCGGCGCGCAATCGGCGGTGAGGATGCCGAGTGCGAACCCCGGGCGATCGGTGACGAGCGCGTCGCCGGGGGGGCGATCGTCCGGGGCTTGCGCGACGGTGACGACATCGTTGGAGTGGATTTGATAGCAGGTGACGAGCGCCGCGCCGGGCAGCACCGCGGCGCAGGCACGCGCGCGGTTTTCGGCGATGGCGGCCGGATCGTCCCCCGATCCGAGGCCGACGTTCAGCCCGGCCACGATGCCGGTCGATACGCCCCCGCGGCGCCCGAGGAACCCGTGCGCGACGCCTTCGAGCGCGGTCGAGCGGATGACATCGGGCGTCACAGCGTCAACATCATCACGTCGTCCTCGTCCGCCTGTTCGCCGACCATGAAGGCATAGCGGCCGATACGCGTGAAGCCGTGGCGTTCGTAGAAGCGGCGCGCGCGCGGATTGTCGACGAACACCGACAAATACATCGCCGCTGCGCCGCGGGTGCGCGCCTCGCGGATCGCCCAGGCCATCATTTCCGCAGCGACGCCGCTGCCGTGATATGGCGCGCGGACGTAGAATTGGCGCAGCTCGATGGCGTTTTCGGGTGGGGTGAAGGGGAGTTTGGCGGGGCCTAGCTTGGCATAAGCGGCGGGCGTTCCGGCGTCTTCGCCCAGCACGACGGCGTAGCGCGCATCGGCGAGTTCTTCCGCCCAGTTCTCGGCGGTGTGCGCGGTGAGGAAGGCGGCGAGATCGGCGGGGCGATAGAGGTGACCGAACGTCTCGACGAAGGTCGCGGCACCGATTTCGGCCAGCGTGGCGGCGTCCGACGGGGTGGCGGGGCGAAAGATGACGGTCATGCGAAGCCTGCCGGTTGCGGCCATGTCGGCGCGGTGATGGCGAATGCCTTGAACAGAAGCCCCATGTCGGTGACGAGCCGGGCGCGATCGGCCGCGAGCGCTTCGCCGCGATCGGGCGCCGCCTTGAACAGCGCCGCGACGCGGGCGTCGATGCCGAGCGCGACGAGCAGCTCGCCCTGCGGCACCGGCCCCCAGGCGACCGCGCCCGACACCTGCGCGGCGGCGGCCAGCGTCGTGAAATCGACGTGCGCCGACAGATCGACCTCGCCCGGCGTCTCGAACGGATTGGCGAAGCCGTGGCCGCGTACCGCCTGCAACGTCTCGCCGAGCAGTGGCCCCTCATGCCCGTAATCGACGACGAGGCACCCGCCGCCCTGGCGCGCGATCCGGCTCGCCAGCCCGCGCATGACCGCGACGGCCGCGGGTGAGACTTCGAGCAGCGACCCGGCGGGTGCGTCGCGCAAGGGTTCGGGGATGATCGCGTCGGGGACGGGTGGCCCGGCGACCGGCAGGAACAAGGTGTCCTGACACGCGACCAGCCGTTCATGCCACTGGGTGCGGCGGACGAGCTGGCGGATCGGCAGGGCGTCGAAGAATTCGTTGGCGACGACGATCAGCGCGACGTCATCGGCAAGCGTGTCGATCGTGTCGTGCCAGGTCGCGTCCGGCACCCGGTCTGCCTGCGCCGCGCGCAGCAGCGGGCTGGTCTCGACGAAGTGGATCGCGGGGCTGAAGCCCGCCTTCGCCATCGCGCGGCGCGCGTCCGCCGCCAGCGTGCCGCGGCCGGGGCCGAGTTCGACCCAGGCGGTGTCGGGGCGGCCCGCGCGGTCCCACAGGTCGGCGCACCACAGGCCGATCAACTCGCCGAACATCTGGCTGATCTCGGGCGCGGTGGTGAAATCTCCGCTCGCGCCCAGCGGATCGCGGGTCGCATAATAATGCGCGTTGGCGGCGGCCATGAACTGCGACACCGGCATCGGCCCGGCGAGCGTGATCGCGCGGGCGAGGCGGTCGGGGAGGGAGGAGGTCACGCCTTTCCTTATCCTCCCCGAACTCGTTCGGGGAGGGGGACCGTTCGCGAAGCGAATGGTGGAGGGGCAGCCTCCCGGGTTTGCGCTTGTGGCTGCCCCTCCACCACTCGGCTGCCGCCGAGCGGTCCCCCTCCCCGTACCGGGGAGGATTTCCTCACGCCACGCTCGCCGGCCCCGCGATCGGCTCGACGCGGGTGCGGCGCCGCGCGGCGGTGGCCATCAGATAGGCGCCGCCCCCGATCATCGGCACGCACAGCCATTGGCCCATGTGGATGCCGGTCGCCTCGACGAAGGTGCCCTGGAATTGCGCATCGGGTTCGCGGAAGAATTCGGCGATGAAGCGTGCGACGCCGTAGCCGATGAGAAACAGCCCGACGAGCTTGCCCGGATCGTAGCGCGCCTTGGTACGCCAGAAGGCGAACCACAGGATCGCGAAGAGGACGATCCCCTCCAGCCCGGCTTCGTAGAGCTGGCTGGGGTGGCGGGCCGGCTCGATCTGGTCGAAGGCGACGGTGCGTTCGAAGACGATGGCCCAGGCGACGTCGGTCGGCTTGCCCCAAAGCTCGCCGTTCACGAAATTGGCGAGGCGGCCGAAGAACAGCCCGAAGGGGACGCAACAGGCGATGTAATCATGGACGCGCAGCCAGTTGAGCTGGTGCTTGCGCGCAAAGAGGATGAGGCCGATCGACGTGCCGATCACGCCGCCGTGGAACGACATGCCGCCATCCCACAGCCGCACGATGCGCAGCGGGTGGAGGATCATGTCGGGGGCGTAGAAGAGGACATAGCCGATCCGGCCGCCCAGGATGATGCCGAGCGTCGCGTAGAAGACGAGGTCGTCGGCATGGCGCCGGGCCATCGGCGCACCCGGCTGCGCGATCAGCTTGAGCAGATACCACCAGCCGATCAGGATGCCCGCGATATAGGCCAGGCTGTACCAGCGCAGCGTGAAGAAGCCGATCGAGAAGACGTTGGGATCGAGCCCCAAATCGGCGAAGCGGATATGGCCGGGCGCCACCCCGGCCATCGGGCCGACGATCGGGCCGACCGCGGGAACTGCTGCGGCAAGTGTGGTCAGGATCAAGGCTTTCCCCCCAGGCGTCGCGCCTGCATAAGGGGAGCGGGCACGAAGGCCAAGCGGAGAGAGCGATGCGGACCGAACTCGACGGCATCATGGACGCCGTCCTCGCCGAA
This sequence comes from Sphingomonas sp., assembly GCF_036387595.1. Classification (GTDB taxonomy): domain Bacteria; phylum Pseudomonadota; class Alphaproteobacteria; order Sphingomonadales; family Sphingomonadaceae; genus Sphingomonas. Next base: position 11,875 of record NZ_DASVTL010000073.1, on the reverse strand, counting down.
GTGACCGGGCCGGACGGCCCGCTGCGGCTGGGCACGATCGAGCGTTATGGCGTGACGCTGCCCGTGATCGCCACCGCGCCGCCGTCGCTGCCCGCCTATTTCGCGCATTATTGTGCGCAGCATGCCGATGCGACCTTCCTCGTTTCCGGCGACGAGCGGCTGACGTTTGCGGAGGTGTATGAGCAGGCGCAAGGGGTGGCGCGGGCGCTGGTCGCACAAGGGGTCGCCAAGGGCGACCGCGTCGGCATCGCCATGCGCAATTCGCCGGCGTGGATCGCGCTGTACATGGGCATCGCCATGGCAGGCGGGGTGGCCACGCTGCTGAACGGCTGGTGGCAGGCGGAGGAACTGGCGACCGCGATTCGCGACGTCGGTTGCGATCTGATCCTGGCCGATGCGCCGCGGGTGAAGCGGCTGGACGGCCTGGCGGCGCGGGTGATCGCGATCGACGACACGCTGCCGCTGGCGCACGCTCTGGCGCCGCTGACCGCCGGTGCGGCGGACGTCGCGCTGCCGGTGGTGGCGGGGGACGATCTGGCGACGATCCTCTTCACGTCGGGCTCGACCGGGCAGTGCAAGGGGGCGGTCAGCGATCACCGCGCGGTGACGCAGGCGGTGTTCAACTATCTGGCCTCCGCGCTGACGATGCTGGGAATCGCCGCGCGGGCGGGCAATCCGCCGCAGGGCCAGCCGTGCACCCTGCTGACCGTGCCGCTGTTCCATGTCACCGCCGAGGTGCCGGTGATGCTGCAGAGCTTCGCGATGGGCAGGAAACTGGTGATGATGCCCAAATGGGATGCCGAGGAGGCGATGCGGCTGATCGCGGCGGAGGGGGTGACCTATTTCGTCGGGGTGCCGCTGATGAGTTTCGAGATGCTGACCCATCCGAACCGCGCGAAATACGACCTGTCGACGATGGCCGACATCGCCGCGGGCGGTGCACCGCGCCCGGTGGAGCATGTCCGCCGCATCGCCGAGGAAATGGAGGGCGCGCCGCTGATCGGCTATGGCCTGACTGAGACCAACGGCGTCGGCACCGGCAACTGGCGGAGCAACTACACCGCCAAGCCCAATTCGGCGGGGCGACCGACGCTGCCGCTGGTCGATCTGGCGATCCTCGACGATGCGGGAGTTGTGCTGGGGCAGGGCGTGCGCGGCGAGGTCGCCATCCGATCGGTCTGCAATTTCCAGGGCTATTGGGGGAACCCGGATGCCACGGCCGCGGCGATGACCGCGGAGGGATATTTCCGGACCGGCGACATCGGTTATCTGGACGACGCGGGGTATCTGTTCATCGTCGACCGCAAGAAGGACATCATCATCCGCGGCGGCGAGAACATCAGCTGCCAGGAGGTGGAGGACGCGCTCTACGCGCATCCGCTGGTCGCCGAGGCGGCGGTGTTCGGCCTGCCCGACGAGCGGCTGGGCGAAGTGCCGGGCGCGATCGTCGCGCTGCGCGAAGCGGTGGCGCCGGAGACGTTGCGCGCGTTCCTGGCCGAGCATATCGCAGGCTTCAAGGTGCCGCAGCGGATCTGGATCGCCGACGGCCCGCTGCCGCGGCTGGGCACCGAGAAGATCGACAAGGTTACGCTGCGCGCGCGATATCGGGCGCTGGCGGCGGCGGAGGGGTAGGCGCCGCTCTCTTCCGTTCGTGCTGAGCGAAGTCGAAGCACCTTGGCTTGGGGCTTGCCCCCTTCGGCTAACCGCTCAGGGCAGGCTTCGACTGCGCTCAGGGCGAACGGAGTATTTGAACGTACCGAGGACTCAGATGCGCCCCACCCGGCGGAAAATCCTGATCGGCGGTGGCGCTGGCGTCGGGCTGGTCGTCGCCTGGAGCCTGTGGCCGCGCAGCCATGCGCCGAACCTCGTCCTCAATCCTGGCGAGCATGGTTTCGGCGCGTGGCTCAAGATCGGGAGCGACGGGCATGTGACGGTCGCGGTGCCGCAGGCCGAGCATGGCCAGGGGAGCTGGACCGTGCTGCCGCAGATCGTCGCGGACGAACTGGGTGCCGATTGGCGCACCGTCGGGGTCGAGCCTGCGCCGATGAACCCGCTCTATGCCAACCGCCTGGCGCTGAGCGAATTGCTGGAGGGCGTGCTCGACCGCATTCCCGCCGGGTTTCGGGATGACTGGGTTCGGCGCGAGGGGGCAATGCTGACCGGCGGATCGACATCGGTGCGGATGTTCGAGGCCGCGTGCCGGGAAGCGGGTGCGGCGGCGCGCGCATTGCTGACGCAAGTCGCGGCGGCACGCTGGGGCGTGACCGCGCAGGCGTGCACCGCGCGCGACGGCTTCATTCTCCACGGTGCGAACCGGCTGCGCTTTGCCGAACTGGCCGACGAGGCCGCGGCCGGCACGGTGCCCGAACCGCTGCCGATCGGTGTCGGCGGTGCCGGGCGGCTGATGGGCAGTTCCGTCGCGCGGATCGACGCACCGTCCAAGGTCGATGGTTCGGCGAATTTCGCGGGCGACGTGCGGCTGCCCGACATGGTCCATGCGGCAGTGCGCGGCGGACCGCCAGGATCGCGCCTGATCGCGGCGGACCGTGCGGCGGCGGACCGCGTACCGGGCGTCGTCGCGGTCGTGACCAACGATGGCTGGGCGGCGGCGGTGGCGACGACCGGCTGGGCGGCGCAACGCGCGCTCGATGCGATGCACCCGCGTTTCGAATCGCACGGGCCGCTGCCGACGACCGCCTCCATGGATGCCGCGCTGGATGCGGCGTTGGCGCTGGATGGCGTGTCGATGGTGTCGACCGGCGCGGCCACGACAGGTGGGGCGACGACGGGGGGGCGGGAGATCGTCGCCCGCTACGACGCGGGAGTAGGCGTGCACGCCGCGATCGAGACGCCGAGTGCGACCGCTTCCTTTCGCGACGGACGGCTGGAATTGTGGCTGGCGACGCAGGCGCCCGCTGCGGCGCGGGCGGCGGCCGCGGCCGCGGCGGGGGTGAGCGTCGAGGCGGTCATCCTGCATCCGATGCCGATCGGCGGATCGTTCGGTGCCGCGCTGGAACATGACGCGGCGGCGCAGGCGGCGCTGCTCGCGGTCAAGCTGATGCGCCCGGTCAGCCTGATCTGGTCGCGTGGCGAAGCGGTCCTCCACGATCGTTATCGTCCACCTGCGCGCGCCCGGATGCGGGCACGGCTGGGCGCGAATGGTGCGATCCTGGGTTGGCACGCGGCGATAGCCGCACCTGACACGGGCAAGGCGCTGGCACGACGGCTGATCCCCGGTGCGGTCGCCGAGGCTGCGCTCGCGGCGGGCGGGGCGGGGGATCGCTATGCCGTTGCGGGGGCGCTGCCGCCTTATCGGATTCCGGCGGTGACTATCCACCACCACCCGACCGACATCGGCGTGGCCACCGGCCATCTGCGCGGCGGCGCGCATGGCTATACCGCCTTCTTCACCGAATGTTTCCTGGACGAGATCGCGCGCGCCGGGGGCAACGAACCTTTGTCGTTCCGCATCGGCATGCTGGGCGGCGAACCGCGGCTCGCGCGTTGCCTGTCCACCGCCGCGGCGCTCGGTGGGTGGGACGGCGGGGTGGCGGGGAGCGGGCAGGGGATTGCCGCTTATGCGTTTCGCGGCAGCTATATCGCGGTGCTTGCCGAAGCGCATGTCGTTGGCGGGCGCATCCTCGTCGACCGGCTGGTCGCCGCGGTCGATTGCGGACGGCCAGTCAACCCCGATCTGGTGCGCCAGCAGATCGAGGGCGGGCTGATCTTCGGACTGGCGCATGCGCTGGGCGCCTCCACCGGCTTTGCCGGCGCGCTGGCCGAGGTGCGCGGCTTCGGCGGACTGGCGATCCCGCGGCTTGCCGACACGCCCGATCTGACGGTCGAGCTGATCGGCAGCGACGAAGCACCCGGCGGGGTGAGCGAACTGGGCGTACCCGCGGTCGCACCCGCGGTCGCCAACGCGCTTTTCGCCGCGACCGGCTTTCGCGCGCGCACGCTTCCGCTAAGGACCGGTGCATGACCCCCGATAACCATCCCGTCATCCCCAAGCCCAGGGTCGGCGTGCTGCTGATGAACTTGGGCACCCCCGACGGCCCCGACACCCGATCGGTGCGGCGCTATCTGGGCGAGTTCCTCTCCGACCGGCGTGTCGTCGAGCTGCCAGCGATCGCCTGGCAGCCGATCCTGCGCGGCATCATCCTGACGACGCGGCCCAGGAAGTCGGCGCATGCCTACCAACAGGTCTGGCGCGCGGACGGATCGCCGCTGGCCGCGATCACGCGCGCGCAGGCGGCAGCGCTGAAGGACGCGTTCGGCGATACCGTGCTGGTCGATTGGGCGATGCGCTATGGCCGTCCGGCGATCGCGGAGCGGTTGCAGGCGATGAAGGATGCGGGGTGCGAGCGCATCCTGCTGGCGCCGCTGTATCCGCAATATTGCGCCGCGACGACCGCGACCGCCAACGACAAGGCATTCGCGCATCTCGCCAAGCAGCGCTGGCAACCCGCGATCCGCACCCTGCCGCCCTATCATGACGATCCGGCCTATATCGGTGCGCTCAAGGAATCGGTCGAAACCGGGCTGGCGCAGCTCGATTTCGTGCCCGACGCGCTCGTCGTCAGTTTCCACGGCATGCCCAAGCGGACGCTGGAACTCGGCGATCCCTATCATTGCCACTGCCAGAAGACCGCGCGGCTGCTGGGCGAGGCGCTGGGGCGCGAGGTGACGATCGCGTTTCAATCGCGGTTCGGCCCCGCCAAGTGGCTTGGCCCAGCGACCGACGAGACGCTGGTCGCGCTGGCGAAGGCGGGCAGGCGCAAGGTCGCGATCGTCGCGCCGGGCTTTTCGGCGGACTGCCTGGAGACGCTGGAGGAACTGGCGATCCGCGGACGCGAGTCTTTCGTGGACGCGGGTGGGACCGACTTCGCCTATCTGCCGTGCCTGAACGCCGAGCCGGGGAGCATCGCGATGCTCACCGCGATCCTGCGACGGGAACTTGCGGGCTGGGTAGCGTTTCCTTAGCTTGCGAGAAAACAACGAGAGAGGATGGCCGATATGACACGCGTAGCGATCGTGACGGGCGGAACCCGCGGTATCGGCGAGGCGATCAGCACCGCCCTGCACGACATGGGCATCACGGTGGCGGCGAATTACGCCGGCAACGAACAGCGTGCCGCGGACTTCACCGCCCGGACGGGCATTGCGGCCTACCGATGGGACGTGGCCGATTACGACGCATGCCAGGAGGGGGTGGCCAAGGTCGCCGCGGAGCTGGGGCCGGTCGACATCGTCGTCAACAATGCGGGGATCACGCGCGACGGCACCATCCTGAAGATGACGTATCAGATGTGGAAGGAGGTCATGGACACCAATCTGGGCGGGTGTTTCAACATGGCCAAGGCGGTGTTTCCCGGCATGCGGCATCGCAAATGGGGCCGGATCGTCAACATCGGCTCGATCAACGGCCAGGCCGGGCAATATGGCCAGGTGAACTATGCCGCCGCGAAATCGGGCATCCACGGCTTCACCAAGGCGCTGGCGCAGGAGGGCGCGCGTGCGGGCGTGACGGTGAACGCGATCGCGCCGGGCTATATCGACACCGACATGGTCGCCGCGGTGCCGGCGGACGTGCTGGAGAAGATCGTGGCGAAAATCCCGGTCGGGCGGCTGGGCCAGGCCAGCGAGATCGCGCGCGGGGTGGCGTTCCTGTGCTCGGAGGAGGGCGGGTTCGTTACCGGGTCGACGCTGAGCATCAACGGCGGGCAGCACATGTACTGACGGGCGCAGGCAGCGCTACGACGCTGCCGGTGCGCGCCCGCGAACGCGGGTCGCGCAGCGCCCGGCACGGCCGGCGAGACCGCAACGCGGGACTCGGCCGACGAAAGCGGCGGCTTTGCCGTCGCTCCTCCCCGCTCCCCGGGATCACCCCCGCACAGGGTGTCCCTCGAACTGCCGGGCGTCATCGCAGATCGCATACCAATCCGGCTTCTCGCGCACGAACTCGTGAAACCGGTTGCGGACACCGGGATCGTCATCCAGCGCGTTGGCGGCGATCGGGAAGGTGTCGCTTTCGGACAGAATTTCGCCGAGCGCGGTTCCGCAAATACGGCAGAAGCATCGCGCATAGGTATAGGGCGCGACCGGTTCGTAGCGAACCACGGCGTCCTGCCCTGCGATCCATTGCAAATCCTGCTTGCGGACGAAGACGAAGGTGCTTGCCCCCACCTTGCGGCAGCGTGAGCAATGACACGTGGCCATCATCGACGGCTCGGCCAGCAATTCGAACCGTATCTCACCGCAACAACAGCTTCCCTTCATCACGATCTCTCCTTTGCCGGGTGAGAACATTGGTGGAACATTGGTGGATCGTCAACCGGGGCGTCGGGATGGTGAAGTGGAAGAAGGAGCGACGGCAGAGCCGCCGCTGGTCGTCGGACGAACTGCGCTTCGCTGGTTCGCCGGCCGTGCCGGGCGCTGCTGCCGCTTCGCGGCTGCAGCGGCGCGGGCGTGGCCGCGCCTGCGCCCGGCAGAACAAAGGGGCCGGTCGTTACGCAACCGGCCCCCCGCTCCCGATACGCTACGCGGGAGCTGTACGCACCGCCTAGTGGCGGTAGCTTTGGAAATCGTGAACGGCGGCGGGAAGAGCGACGGCGAAGCCGCCGCTTTTCGTCGGCCGGGTTCGGCTTGCGCCGACCCGCCGGCCGTGCCGGGCGCTGCTTGCCGCTTTGCGGCTTGCAGCGGCGGTCAGCACCCCCTGGGATTGTTCGACCGGCCTACCGCGCGGCCGGCGAGCGCACCCGCGGCACCGCCCAGGATCGTGCCGGTCGCCCGGTCGCCGCGGCTGTCGATCGACCGGCCGAGCAGGCCGCCCGCGATCGCGCCGACGATGGTGCCGGTCGTGCCGCTGTTGCAGCGCTGATTGCGGTTGCGGTAATAGCCTCGATCGCCGCGATAGGTGCGATTGTTGTAGCCGCGCTGCTCGTAGCCGTCGCGACGGTTGTAGCCGTCCTGATAGGCATTGCCGTAAGCGCGCTCGTAGCGGCCGTGGTCATAACGCTGCGCGCTCGCAGTCGCGGGGACCAAAGCGGTCGCGCCCATGGCGAGGGCGGCGGCGGTCAGCGAAAGCTGCTTCAACATGATTCGTCTCCCGTATCGGCGGGGTGTCGGACCCTGCCTCGATGAAAGCCTTTTGGACGAGTCGCGTTGAGCCGACCCTGAATGCACTCGTTATCGCGGGTTCAGGCTTCCCCCTGCCGTCGCGGGTGGGCATGGCGGTGTCGTGCGCGTTCCCTTGACCATGTTGTCCGTCGCCTTGCTCGTGCTGGCCATCGTCCCCGGCTGGTCGGTGGAGGAGCGATTGCGCCTGCTGGGCAGCCGGGCACAGATGGATGCGACCCGCGTCGCGCTCGATCCGCGCGATCCGGGACGCCGCCGGGTGGGCGGGCTCGTCTTTCTGGGCGGGGTGTCGCTTACCAGCCGCGATCCGGCGTTCGGCGGCTTTTCCGCACTTAGCGTAGACGGCGACCGGTTCACCCTGCTCAGCGACGGCGGCAATATCGTGCGTTTCCAAATGGGCGCGGACTGGCAGCCGCATGCGCTTGCCTTCTCCAACCTGCCCGCGGGTCCGCGCACCGGCTGGGACAAGCGCGATCGCGACAGCGAGGCGATGGCGGTCGATCCGGCCACGCGGCGGGTGTGGGTGGCGTTCGAGAACACCAACGCGATCTGGCGTTACGACCCCGCGTGGACCCGCGGCGAAGCGCAGGCAAGGCCCGCTGCCATCAGAAAATGGTCGCAGAACGGCGGCCCCGAATCGCTGGCGCTGATGCCTGACGGCCGCTTCGTCGCAATCAGCGAGTCGTCGCACGTACCACCCCGCGCCTGGTCAGGCAGCAAGGCGATGCGGCTGCGCACCCGCGACGCTCGCATGTTCTTCGGCGATCCGACCGGCAGGAACGTGCGCCAGGCCCGCTTTGCCTATGTGCCGGCCGGACGCTACGATCCGGCGGATGCGGCGGCGTTGCCGAACGGCGATCTGATCGTGCTCGACCGCGATTTCGCCCTGCCGTTTCGCTGGTCCAATCGCCTGTCGATCGTCCGCGCGGCCGACGTCGCGGCGGGCAAGGTGGCGCGCGGGCGGCTGATCGCGACGCTCGCCGCGCCCCTGATCCACGACAATTTCGAAGGGCTGGCAGTGACCCGCGAGGGCGGCGACGCGATCCTGTGGCTGGTGTCCGACGACAACCAGATGGCGATCCAGCGTTCGCTGCTGCTCAAATTCCGGCTCGCGCTGCCCCGGCCAACGCCAAAAACCCGCCCGCGTTGAGCGGACGGGCTTTTCGAGCGGCCACCCTTTCAGGGGGTCAGGCGGTGGCGGCGACCTCGGGCTTTTCGGCCCCGATCTTCTTCACGCCCAGCTTCTTGACGATGTCGCGCTTGAGGCGGCGGGCACGCAGCGAAAGCGCGGTGTCCGACGTCTTGACCAGCCAATTGTCCAGCCCGCCATTATGCTCGACCGAGCGCAGGCCGTGCGTCGAGACGCGCAGGCGGATGCTGCGCTCCAGCGAATCGGAGATCAGCGTGACGTTCTGCAAATTGGGCAGGAAGGTACGCTTGGTCTTGTTGTTGGCGTGGGATACGTTGTGTCCCACCTGCCGGCCCTTGCCGGTCAGTTCGCAGATGCGCGACATGATTGCTAATCCTGGTTTCAGGCGAGAGGCCCGGAAAGGCCGCGCGGATAGCCGGGCTGGCGGTTCCCGTCAACCTTCCGCTCGAAGTCTGGCGTTGCCGCGGCCCATGTGAAACTCGCGCGGCACGGCCGCGTTGTTACGCTTACGAACCGTTTATTCGAGAGGATAAGTCCCATGCGTGCGCTGCTCGTTCTGGTCGGCCTGGCCGCCGTCATCCTGGTGGCGCTGATGTTCTTCGGCATCATCAACATCGACCAGACCCGCCCTGGCGTGGTCCAGGCGCCCACGTTCAAGGCCGACGTGGCCAAGGTCCGCATGGGCACCGAGGAAAAGACGGTGACGGTGCCGACGATGGACATCGACAAGCCGGGCAACGCCAACTGATTGACCCTGGCGTAGCGGGCGGGCAGGCGGACAGGGTGTTCCGCCTGCCCGAACCGATGGCCCAGGCACTCGCCGCCGCCCGCGCCGCCGCCGATGCGGGCGAAGTGCCGGTCGGCGCGGCGATCGTCCGCGAGGGACGAGTGCTGGTCGCGCTCGGCAATGCCCCGCGTGCGCTTCACGATCCCACCGCCCATGCCGAGATGCGGGTGATTCGCGAGGCCGCGCGGATGCTGGCGCGCGATCGGCTGCAGGATTGCGACCTTTGGGTGACGCTGGAGCCGTGCGCGATGTGCGCAGGGGCAATCGCGCATGCCCGCATCGCGCGGCTCTATTACGGGGCCGCGGATGCGAAGGGCGGTGCGGTGGAGCACGGGCCGCGGCTGTTCGCACAGCCGACGTGCCACCACCGGCCGGAGGTGTATGCGGGGATCGGCGAGGTGGCGGCCGGGGATTTGCTCAAGGGATTCTTCGCCGGGCGGCGGTGAACCGTGCCGCCCGGAAAGCTGCATTTAAAGGCGAAAGTTCGTCTCGAAGGACGGTGGGACTCACCTGCCCTTCGAGACGGCATTTCGACTTCGCTCAATGCCTCCTCAGGGCGAACGGAAGACTTTCCGGCCAGCCTCTCCGGACGAACGGGTTGAAGCCATTCAGCACAGTTCAGCACGAACGGGCGTTGGCCTGTTCTGAATTTCAGTCCGGCCAGGTTTGCTCTCCCCTCTCTTCTGGGGAAGAAAGTCGCATGTGGCCTGTTGCGAGGATGCAGGATCACCGCCTCCCCGGCGAAGGCCGGGGCCCAGGCTGGCATACTTGGATGGCAAGGTTGGTCCTGTCGTCGCACGACCTGTGCGCCTGGACCCCGGCCTTCGCCGGGGCGGCGTTCGCTACTCGAGGCGCATAAACTTCCAAAGGAGATGTGCGATAGTCCTGCCCTTCAGGAGAGGCGCTATCGCGTATCAACTCGGTCGCTAAGGGCTCTAATTCCCCCGGACATCGTTCTGGGTCACGGGCACGATCTTGATCTCCACCCGGCGGTTGGCCGCGCGGCCTGCGTCGGTGTCGTTGGAGGCGATCGGCTGGGTTTCGCCGTAGCCGCGGGTCGCGATCCGGGCGGACTGGACGCCGTTCGTGGAGAGATAGTCCGCCACCGACAGCGCGCGGCGGTTGGACAATTCCTGATTATAGGCGTCGCTGCCGGTCGAATCGGTGTGGCCGTAGACGTCGATATAGGTCTGGTTATACTGGCCCAGGGTCTGCGCGACCTGATCGAGGGTGCGGCGGAATTCGGGTGCGACGTCGGCGCTGTCATAGGCGAAGGTAATCCCTGAGGGGATGTTGAGCACCAGATCGTCGCCGCGGCGGATCACCTGCACGTCGGTGCCTGCGGTGCGTGCGCGCAGATCGCGTTCCTGCCGGTCCATGTACGCGCCGATCCCGGCGCCCGCGAGGCCGCCGATGCCGGCACCAACCAGCTTTTCGGTGCGATCGCGACGCCCGCCGACGAGATCGCCGAGCAGATAGCCGCCCAGCGCGCCGCCGATGCCGCCGAGCGCGGTCTTGGAGATGCTTTGCTTGCCGGTCTGGGGATCGGTGGTGCAGGCGCCCGTCGTCACCAGCGCACTCAGTGCGGCCATCGCCATCAGTTTCGAGGTCTTCATCGCTATACTCCTTGCGGTTCGCCCCGCAACTGGGGGCGGTTCACCCCACAACCCGGGGCGGTCCACCCCAAAACGCGGGGCGATTCACCCGATAACTCGGGCCTCCCGGCGCTTGTTCCACCTGCGATCTGAACCCTGGATTACAGGGTTAGCCGTTGTGGAACGTCGGAATGTGCGGCAAAGAAGGCCGCGCCGATGGCCCCGCTCCCCCCCTTTCCCTGGATCGACGTCGCGATCATCCTTGCGCTGGTCGCGCTGAACGGCGTGTTCGCGATGAGCGAGCTGGCGATCGTCTCCGCACGCAAGGCGCGGCTGGAGGCGATGGCGCGCACCGGGCGCAAGGGCGCGCGCGCCGCGCTCGTCCTCGCCGCCGATCCGGGCAAGTTCCTCTCCACCGTGCAGATCGGCATCACGCTGATCGGCATCGTCGCCGGTGCTTATTCGGGATCGAGTCTCGGCACGCCGACCGCCGCCCGGCTGGAACGGCTCGGCCTGGAGCCGGAGACCGCGCGCACGCTGGCGCTGACGATCGTCATCGGGCTGACGACCTATGCCTCGCTCATCATCGGCGAACTCGTCCCCAAGCAATTCGCGCTGCGCAAGCCCGAGCCGATCGCGGTCGTCATGGCGGCGCCGATGCGCTGGCTGGCGATCGGGACCGCACCGATCGTGTGGCTGCTCGATTCGACCAGCGCGCTGATCTTCCACCTGCTGCGACTGGATCGCGAGAGCGAGGACAATGTCACGGCGGAAGAATTGCACATGATCGTCGCCGAAGCCTCCAAGTCCGGGGTGATCGAGGAGCATGAACGCTCGATCATATCGGGCGTCGTGCGGCTGGCCGACCGGCCGGTGCGCGAGGTGATGACGCCACGCACGGATGTCGACTGGCTCGATTCCACGCTGGGGCCGGACGCGATCCGCGACACGTTGCTCGCCAGCATGCACACGAGATTGCCGGTGGGCGAAGGGTCGATCGACGCGGTGCGCGGCGTCGTCCAGGCACGCGACATCGCCGCGGCCCTGTTCCGCGGCGAGCCGCTCGATCTCACGAAGCTGATGCGCAAGGCGCCGGTGGTGATCGACCGCATCGACGCGATGGACGCGCTGATGGCGCTAAGGGCCGCCGACGTGCCGATGGCGCTGATCCACGACGAATACGGCCATTTCGAAGGGATCGTGACG